>CAMOIJ010000035.1 GCA_946615865.1 uncultured Lachnospiraceae bacterium
GGAGGGCGAACGGATCTGATCATGATGCGTATCGTCGATATCATATATTCGCTGCCGGACATGCTGATCATCATTCTGCTGGCAACTGTCCTGCAGCCGATCCTGGAAAATACCAACAACCCGATCGTAAACGCGCTCGGCACCAATATGATCTGTATTTTCATCGTATTCGGACTGCTGTATTGGGTCGGCATGGCCAGACTTGTCAGAGGCCAGATCCTTACGATCAAGAATAATGAGTACATCCTTGCGGCCAGATCGATCGGAGCAAAGCCCGCCCATATCATCCGCAAGCACATTATTCCCAACTGTATTTCGGTTATTATCATTACAACAGCCCTGCAGATCCCTTCCGCGATCTTCACGGAGAGCTTTCTGTCATTCATCGGTATGGGCGTTAACGATCCCATGCCATCCCTGGGCTCTCTTGCGAACTCCGCACGTGAAGGCCTGCAGACTTATCCTATGCAGCTGGTCTACCCTGCGGTCCTGATCGTCCTGATCGTCCTGGCCTTCAACCTTCTCGGCGACGGTCTGCGCGACGCGTTCGATCCCAAGCTCAGAAGCAAATAAGCAAGGAGACGGATCGACGAGAGTTAACAAGAAGACGCTGTTATTATTGAAAGAGGAAAGCAGGTAAACCATGAGTCAGAATACAGAAAAGCACACGCCGCTTCTGCAGGTCATTGACCTTCATACTTCCTTCAAGACCGATAAGGGAGAAGTCAAGGCAGTCAACGGTGTTACATATACGCTGGAGGAAGGAAAGAGCCTGGGAATCGTAGGCGAATCCGGTTCCGGCAAATCGGTCTCGGCCTATTCCATCATGCAGATCCTGGACGGAAACGGCCATATCACACAGGGCAAGGTATTGTTCAAGGGCGAGGATATCACCAAATATACTCCCAAGCAGATGGAGGACTTTCGCGGAAGACACTGCGCTATGATCTTCCAGGATCCCATGACCTCCCTCAATCCCGTCTACACGGTGGGAAATCAGATCATGGAAGCTATCACCACACACAACAAGGTGAGCAGAGAAGAGGCCAGAAAGAAAGCACAGGAGATGCTGGAACTGGTAGGTATTAACGATGCGCCCCGCCGCCTCAAGCAGTATCCCCATGAGCTCTCAGGCGGTATGCGCCAGCGTGTCATGATCGCTATGGCGCTGGTATCCGAGCCTTCGATCCTCATCGCCGATGAGCCCACCACAGCTCTGGATGTTACCATTCAGGCGCAGATCCTGGAGCTGATGATGGAACTGCAGAAAAAGCTGGGTATGGCGATCATCATCGTAACTCACGATCTGGGCGTCATCGCGCAGATGTCTGATGAGATCGTCGTTATGTACGGCGGAAGAATCTGTGAGCGCGGAACGGCAGAGGATATTTTCTACAATCCCTGCCATGAGTACACGAAAGGACTTCTGCGTTCCATCCCGTCCGTAAGCAATATGAAGAAAAAGCTGGTTCCCATCGCGGGTACGCCCATCAATCTTCTGAACATGCCCAAGGGATGCGCGTTCTGCGCAAGATGCGACAACGCCATGAAGATCTGCCTGACACAGGTCCCCGAGGAGGTCAGGATCGATAAGACACATCTGGCTTCCTGCTGGATCAATATAAGGGATAACAAATATCTTCATGATGAGGAAGCGGAGGTGAAAGCATGAGCAGCGAATACTTAGTTGAAGTAAAAGACCTGAAACAGTATTTTCCTATTCGCACCGGCTTTATGAAGACAACGCTCCTCAAGGCGGTTGACGGCGTCAACTTCGGCATAAAGCCCGGTGAGACTCTCGGACTTGTAGGAGAGTCCGGCTGCGGCAAGACGACAGTCGGCCGTACGCTGCTGCGTCTCTATAAGCCCACCGGCGGCGAGATCTATTACGACGGAGAACTGATCACTGACCAGAACATGATCAAGTACCGCCCCAAGATGCAGATGGTCTTCCAGGATCCCTATTCCTCCCTGGACCCCCGCATGACGGTCGAAGAGATCATCGGCGAGCCCCTCGATGTCCATAAACTCTACTCAAACAGCAAGGAAAGAAGAGAGAAGATCCTGGGTCTTATGGAGCTGGTCGGACTTAACGCGGAGCACGCCACAAGATATGTCCACGAGTTTTCCGGCGGACAGAGACAGCGTATCGGTATCGCCAGAGCGCTGGCCGTGGATCCGAGATTTATCGTCTGCGACGAGGCTGTATCCGCGCTGGACGTTTCTATCCAGGCTCAGGTCATCAACATGTTTGAAGAACTTCAGGAGAAACTGGGCGTCGCGTACCTCTTTATCGCGCACGACCTTCTGGTCGTCAGGCATATCTCCGACCGAATCGCGGTCATGTATCTGGGAAGAGTTGTGGAGACAGCTGACGCGGATGAACTCTATGACAGCCCGATACACCCTTATACACAGTCCCTGCTCTCCGCGGTTCCGATCCCGGATCCCAATATCGCGAAGAGCTCCAAGAGGATCATACTCGAGGGAGATGTTCCCAGTCCGCTCCGTATGCCTTCCGGATGCGCTTTCCGGACCAGGTGCCGTTTCGCGACAGAAAAGTGCTCGCAGGAGTGTCCGTCGCTGACAGACAGAGGAAACGGCCACATGGTCGCGTGCTGGAATAAGTAAAACATTGGCATCATGATATTTTATTACTTTAACGCGCATAACCGCGTGTGAAGTAGTATAATCAATACGATGTGTTTTCTGCAGTGCATGAGATCTCCTTTCAGGCAGAAGGGGATTGAACCTGTACATGCGGGACATACATAAATAAAAAGTAACTGGCAGCGGATCAGGACTGTGATCAGATCCGCTGCAAAACAGCAAAAGGAGGAAGTTATGAAAAAACGCGCATTAGCACTCGTACTTTCTGTTGTTACCGCTCTGTCTCTGCTGACTGCCTGCGGCGGAAGCACCGGCGCATCTACATCAACACAGACACAGGAAGCAGCCGGGGAGGCAACTGGTGAATCCACCATTTATCCCGCTCCTGAAGGCGTTACCTACAAGCCGATCGCTGAGGGTAAGTCCGCTCCCGACTGGTCTGAGTATGAAGCTCTGATCACCGAGATCAAGACCACAACAGATATGGAGAACCGTGTAGCTCTGATGCATAAGGCAGAAGATATCCTGATGGGCACAGCAGCGGTTATCCCGATCTACTATTACAACGATCTGTATCTGCAGAAGACAGACGTGGAAGGCATCTATTCCAACCTGTTTGGATTCAAGTTCTTCCAGTTCGCGACCTGCCCCAGAGACGTTCTGAAGATCAACCTGGCTTCCGAGCCCGCAAAGGTTGATCCCGCCCTGAACTCTTCCGTAGACGGCGCCTGCCTCGCAGTCAACATGTTTGAAGGCCTCTACACCTATGACAAGGACGGAAACCTTCAGCCCGCGCTGGCTGAGAACACCGAGATCTCTGAAGACGGCTTGACCTATACCTTCACACTTCGTGACGGCCTCAAGTGGTCCGACGGCACAGATCTGACCGCCAAGGATTTCGAGTATGCATGGAAGAGAGCAGCAGCTCCCGAGACAGCAGCTGACTACGGATACATGTTCGACGCGATCGCAAAGAACGATGACGGCGCTCTTGATGTTGTCGCATCTGAAGACGGCAAGACCCTCACAGTTAAGCTGGTAGCTCCTTGCGCGTACTTCCTTGACCTCGCAGCATTCCCCGCATACCTTCCTGTTCCCCAGGCACAGGTTGAGGCAGCGGCAGGCTGGGAGACCAACCCCGGCGCATGGGCAGCAGAAGCCGGTTTCGTAACCAACGGCGCTTACACCATGACTGCATGGAAACACGAAGAGTCCATGGTCCTGACCAAGAACGACAATTACTGGAGAGCTGATGAAGTTACCATCCCTGAGATCGACCTGATGCTCTCTGCTGATGACACAGCAATTTTCTCAGCTTACAACTCCGGCGACCTTGACTTCGCTGACACAGTTCCCACAAACGAGATCGCTTCTATCATGGGCAACCCTGATTTCCACGTTATCGACAACCTGGGAACCTACTATGCGGCATTCAACGTAAACAGCCCTATCTTCGAAGGCAAGACTGTTGACCAGGCTATCGCTATGAGAAAGGCTTTCGCGATCCTCATCGACCGTCCCTACATTGTAGAGACAGTCGGCCAGACAGGCCAGAAGGTTGCAACTTCCTACATCCCTGCAGGAATGGCTGACGGCAACGGCGGCACATTCAAAGAGAACGGCGCTTATAAATTCCCTGTAGGCGACGGCTACTATCCTGAGGAAGTTCAGGATGCGGCTGTCGACGAGGCGATCGCGCTTCTCGAGTATGCAGGCTTCAAATTTGAGGATGGCAAGCTTTCCGCTGAGACTCCTCTGAACATCACATACCTGACCAACGACGGAACAGGCCACATCGGTGTTGCTCAGATCATGCAGCAGGATTTCGCTGAGATCGGCATCAACATGACAATTGATAAGCGTGAGTGGAACGTATTCCTGGATGAGAGAAAACAGGGCAACTTCGACTTCGCACGTGAAGGCTGGCTTGCAGACTTCAACGATCCCATCAACATGCTCGAGATGTGGACAACCGAATCCGGCAACAACGACTGCCAGTTCGGCCGATAATTTGACCTTACTATAGTTCGATCCGGAACAAAACAGAGAAATAAGGGCAGTAAGAGCCCTTAACAGAAAACACCTCATCGGTTTAAGGCCGATGAGGTGTTTTTGTTTTATTAATATCTGCAGGAGCTGTTTGCGGCACTAGTCAGCGCTGGCGTAAAAAATCCGAGATCGCGATACTGATCAGTCCCCGGAACGCCGGGGAGAAAGAGAAAAGAGCCTTTGCCGGCGTTTCTTTCGTCGGGTTCGAACAGTATGCTTTCAAGTTTTCCCTGGCGGCCGTTTATGTAAATGTTTTTTTTCATGGTATAGTTCCTCGGACTTGCTGTACAATTCTATGATATTATACCACGATTTATTATTTGCAGTGGACACTGCGGACGCCTTGCGTATATGATGTTGTCAAGACAAAAACAGCCGGGATGACCGGCAGGATTTCAAACATAGAATACAAAAACTTGTAACGGAGGCTTGTAAGATCATGAATAATAAGACACTTATTACAATGGGACTGATCGCCGCAATGCTTATGACAGGATGTGCGGGAAAGGCAGGCGCGGGAGCACAGGCAGGCGCGACTCAGACAGACACTGCACAGACAGAGGCGACCTCAGTGGAAGAAAAAAAAGAGACAGAGGCCGGAGCAGGGCAGGAAGCAGCCGCTCCTGAAACCGTGAAATATGAGAGTGCTGACGGATGGAGCGCAGTATATGAAAAGAATTCCATCGAAGTGATCGAGGACGACGGCGTTTATTTCAGCTATATCGGCAAGGCAGACGGCGTCAATCAGATCAATGTGAAGTATTACCCTGACCAGATGCCCGATGAAGTCCTGTATAATGTCATGGCAGATGAAAATGGACTGCCGGAACATACCAGGAGCGAGGGATATTTTGGCAAAGGAACAGACGTGTGGTCCCTCAGGACCAGCATGGCATCTCAAACGGCTGAGAATGCCACAGAAGACTTTATCGCGGTCGAGAGAAACGGCGGTACACTGCTGATCCAGGTCACGACGACCAAACAGGCGGATGAAATGACGGGAATGGGCGTTTCTGACGCGCTCTCAGCGGTCCTTGACAGCTTCGAACTTAAAGATCAGCAGCCTCAGACTTACAGCGCAAATGTCCCCGGCAAGTATGTGGCTGAGGTCACCGACCAGATTGACGGCCAGGAAGTCACAGCAGAGTTTTATGTACAGTTCAACGAGGACCACACCGGCGTGATCCATATGCAGGACGATGTTCAGGTCATCTGGTACAGCCGCGAAGGCAAGGTCCTTGATGAGCAGACCAGCGAACAGATTTATGAGTATGTCGTAGAAGGCGACATGCTTTATCTCACAGACACTGCGGCTGAAAACCCGGAAACACTTGAATTTACTAAAGAAGCAGAGGCTGAGGCCTCCGCTTCTGTTGACTACTCATCCGCAGATAATTGGGTGTATTTCGGAGTCGGGGATGACAAAGACGTCGATCTGTTTTTAGTGTGCCCCACTGTCGATACGCTGGATGAAGAGTTCATGTCTCTGGATAATGATGTCATGAAGGGCTATTTTGCCGGCGCCCTGGAAATGGAGCGCGGTCTCTACGAGGAGAGTACAAGAATGTACGCTCCCTATTACCGCCAGATGGCTATGAACGGATACGAGCTGGATCTGACTGAGCGCGAGCGCAGGCTGGCCATTGCATATAAAGATGTATCAGATGCATTCGCATACTATCTGGAGAATGAGAATAACGGCAGACCTATCATTCTGGCGGGCTTTTCGCAGGGCGCTGATATGGTCTACAGACTGATGGAGGAATATTTTGGCAGTGAGGAAATGCAGCAGAAGCTGGTGGCGGCCTACCCGATCGGATGGGCATGCACAGAGGATATGGTGAAAGAGTATCCCCAGATTAAGCCCGCGCAGTCTGCGGATGATCTGGGCGTTGTGATCAGCTTCGACTGTGAGGCACCGGAAGTCACAGAGACGATCGTCAATCCTGCCGGACAGAAGGCCTACAGCATCAATCCGCTGAACTGGAAGACAGACTCCACGCCTGCAGATAAGTCTCTTAATATGGGTTCCCGCTTTATGAAATCAAGCGGCAAGATCAAGAGCGAAGCTGAGCAGTTATGCGGCTGCTATATCGACGAGGAGCGAGGCGCGCTCAAGGTCACGGATGTGACACCCGAGGAGTATCCCGCGGTGATCAGCATTTTGCCTGAGGGGGCTTATCATCTTTATGATTACCAGTTCTTCTTTAAGAATCTTCAGGAGAATGTGAAGCACAGAGTTGAGCTTTACATGGAGCAGGCGGCTGCTGCTGAGCAGGCAGCCTGATGAAGCAGTTCCTTTGTTGACAGTCACTGAATACAAGAGGTTAACGGGATGAAGCCGGAAGAGTTTATCAGAATACTGGCGCAGGCAGCACGCCTTAAGATCACGATGCGTCACTGTTATACAGAGGAGGACCGCAAGGAGAGTGTCGCGGATCACAGCTGGCGGATCGCGCTGATGGCTATGCTGCTGACCGGCGTTGAGGAATACCGCGACTTTGATATGGATAAGGTCATCCGAATGTGCCTGATCCACGATCTGGGGGAATCCTTCACAGGCGACATCCCCACTTTTGAAAAGACCGGGGATGATGCGGATGTGGAAGACGATCTTTTCCACCGGTGGGTGAACACATTCCCTGAGCCGCAGCGCGCGGAATGGACCGGACTGCTTGCGGAGATGGAGACGCTGGAGAACAAAGAAGCCAAGTTATATAAGGCTTTGGACAAACTGGAAGCGCTGATCTCCCACAACGAATCGGACATCAATACCTGGTTTCCTCTCGAATATGACCTGCAGTTTACCTACGGGCAGGAGAACATGAAGTTTTCCCCTTATCTGAAAGAGCTGCGGGCTGCAGTCGATGACTGGAGCAGGGAGAAAATTGAGAGGGAGAGTTAATCTGATATTATGACAGGAACACCTTCAGGCCATGATCGGCCTGAGGGCGTTTCTTTTTTATCCGTGTATCAGTTGATCAGGAACAATCAAGAACTCTTGTTCGATACAGGGGCTATGTGCTATATTTATGTTGTGTTACTGTCAGATCAGGCAGTTGGAGGAATGATTTGGACCTGTCAGAGCTTACGGCCTACGCCGAAAAAAAATATCATATCCGCGAGGAGCAGAAGTGGGATGATTTCCGCAGTTTCTCGGTTCTGACCGATCCGGAGACAAGGAAGTGGGTCGCTCTTATGATGCGCCAGTGGGACTATGAGACAGGAAACGAGATCTGCAGATGTGATATCAAGTGCGGAAGGCAGATCCTGACAGAAATCAAAGAGCCTTATGTGACTAACGCATTCAGGATGAGGGGAGAAAAGTGGGCCGGAGTCATCTTCGATGACCGGACGGAACCGGAGGTCGTGTTCAAACTGTTCGATGAGGCAATACGGATCGGCAGAGCGGGCAGTTATACAGTCGTGTTGGAGGAGCAGAAAAAAGAGGAGAGTCCGGGTACCGGCGGAAAAGTTTTCAGAGACACATTGCTTCCGCTTGAAGCTATGCGCGGCAATTATGATAAGAGCCGCTTTCGTGAGAAGCAGGAAGAGAAGCGGAGGATCGGACCGCAGACGCATGTCCTCCGGAATAATGAACCCCGTCCGATCCCGACCCGCATCCTCGAGATGATGCAGCTCTATGAGTACAGGAACAGCTCTTTCGAGAACAAGTGCAGGAACTTCGTCCGACAGGGGAAGTTCATGGAGGATTATGAGGACGATGCGCCGTGGAACAGTGAAGTTAAGCGGTATTTTGCCACTTATCACGATCTGAACCTGAATCAGCTCAGGGGATATTTTGCCTGGAGGACAAGGGTCAGAAGAGGAGAGTTTCACCCGATCACGACATCTCTGGCGTATATGTATATCTACGAGCTGCTGAATATGATCGGGGCGAATACGCCTGAAGAATCAATCCGAAAAATGAAAGAGTTTGAGAAAGGCTTTCTGGACAGCGGGTTCGGGGACAGGTCCATGAGAGAGAACCTGCACCGCTGGATCATGGAATTTACGGTGTTAAACGGTTCTTTATCGGAGGATGTAAAGTCCCTGATCGCCCCGGAACTGATCGAGCGGGATCGACAGCTTATGATACTTCGCAAACCTCTGGAGCATACAGATGAGGAGGTATTCGGGGCCCTTAATGCCTTGACCGGAGGCAAAACAGAGAAATCCTCCGCGATCATGAAGGAACCGGAGAGGGGGATGCATCTGTTCGCGGAAGTATGGAGATATATGGCGGAGCACTATGATGATCTCGGATGGGATATCTTTGACGCCTGTTTTGGTAAGATGCGTCAGTTTCCCTGGCATCCTTTGGCAAACGCGGTCTATATGGATCCGGAAAATCGGGAAGATGCCGAGTACAAGGTGACGGAGTGCCGGAAGTTCGTGTATAAAAGCGGCGAGTGGTCTGAATACAGGTATGACGAACTGTTTTTTGACAAATACCGGGTCCATGCGATCGTACATGAGGCGGACAGGCAGATCCGCAGATATCTTAAGACCGGGCACTACCTCAGGGAGAAAAAGGGAGAAGAGTGGATCACTCCCTATGTGGAGGCGGTGATCGAGAAGGACAGGGCAGCGGCAGAGGAAGCGGCGAAGCCGAAGATCACGATCGACCTCTCCGGGCTTGATAAGATAAGACGGGACGCGCAGATCACCCGGGACAGCCTTCTGACGGAGGATGAGATGAGGGAGCAGGCGCCGGAGAAGGCACTAGAGCAGGCAGCAGGTCCTGACGCACAGCAAAAGGAGCGGAAGTTCGTTCAGCCGGTGACCCTGGAAGTATCGGAAGGCCCTATGGTAGAGGAAATACCTGCTGCGACAGAAATTCCCGAACTGGATGATGTACATACGCAGATCCTTCTGTCTGTCATGCGCGGAGAGCCTGTCGCGGGGCTGATCAGACAGAATGCGCTGATGCCCTCAGTGGTCGCGGACGCGATCAATGAGGCGCTCTTCGATGAGATCGGAGACAATGTCCTCTCCTGCGAAGGGGATGAGATCATGCTGGTCGAGGACTACAGAGAAGACCTGGAGAGAATACTTGAATAGAATACTTGAATAGAACACTTGAAGGAGAAGGTTGATGGCAGATAGAAAGAAGAAGGTGCCGAAGCGGATCGCGCAGACTGTGATCGGATCACTGAAGGGTGGCGTGGTTCCGCGGATCGGCCTGCCCTATATAACAGTGGGAAGAAAGAGCGAGATCGAGGCGCTGCTACACGATGTTGATATCATCGGGGAGGGCGGCGCGTCGTTTCGCTTTATTGTCGGCAGATACGGATCCGGCAAGAGCTTCCTGATTCAGACGATCAGAAATTATGTTATGGACAGGGGATTTATCGTCGCGGACGCGGATCTGTCGCCGGAGCGGCGGCTTCAGGGCACGAAGGGGCAGGGACTTGCCACTTACAGGGAGCTGATCGGCAATCTTTCTACAAAGACCAGACCCGAAGGTGGAGCGCTGACGCTTGTGCTGGACCGCTGGATCAACAATGTGCAGATGGAGGCGGCGCAGGAGACGGGACTTATGCCCGGCGATCCGGCGCTTACAAAGGCAGTGGATCGGAAGATCTACGCGGTCACTTCGGCGGTCAGCGAGCTGGTGCACGGATTTGAGTTTGCCAGGCTTTTGTCCATCTATTATCACGCCTATGTGGAAGGCGACGACGACAGGAAAATGAAAGTAGTCCGATGGTTCAGGGGAGAATACGCCCTCAAACGGGAAGCCAAAGAAGAGCTGGGAGTCAATATCATCATCACAGATGACGACTGGTACGACTATCTGAAACTGTTCGCGACATTTTTCCGCCTTGCGGGCTATACCGGCCTGATGATCATGATCGATGAGCTGGTCAACATCTACAAGATCCCGAACAGTATTACACGCCAGTACAATTATGAGAAGATACTGACCATGTACAACGACACACTTCAGGGGAAGGCGCGCTATCTTGGGATCATTATGGGCGCTACTCCTCAGGCGCTGGAGGACAAGCGCCGGGGAATCTACAGTTATGAAGCGCTTCGATCCCGCCTCGCGGAGGGTAAGTTCTCAAGACCGGGCGCAAGGGATCTTCTGGCACCGGTCATAAGGCTGGAGCCGCTCACCGCGGAGGAAATGCTGGTCCTGTGCGAGAAACTGGCGGATATTCACGCCGACCTCTACGGGTATCAGAGAACGCTCACTACACAGGATATCATTCCCTTTATCAAGCTGGAGTACGGACGGATTGGCGCTGACCAGAATATCACGCCCAGAGAGGTCATCCGGGACTTCATTGAACTTCTGGATATCCTGTACCAGAATCCGGATATGGGCATCGAAGAGCTGATGCAGTCCGATGGATTCACTTACGCGAAATCGGACGCGGTTTCGGACAAGACGGAGAAGAATTACGCTGAGTTTGAGATCTGATCCGGTATTATTTCAAGAATTGCTTAACTATCAGCTGTGAGAGGAACTGATCTATGGATGTTTTCTATCGTTATGCTCCCTTCATACAGGATTACATATTCCGATCGGGATGGAAGACTCTGCGCGGCGTGCAGAACGCTGCGGGAGAGGCGATCTTCGGAACTGACGACAATGTCCTTTTGACGGCGTCCACCGCATCCGGCAAGTCTGAAGCGGCGTTTTTCCCTATTTTGACTTTGCTGGATGAGGAGCCCGCCCGGAGTGTGGGAGTGCTCTATATCGCGCCCCTTAAGGCGCTGATCAACGATCAGTTCGGGCGGCTGAACGAACTGTGCGAGGAGGCCGGCATACCGGTTTACCGCTGGCATGGCGATGTATCTCAGTCGCAGAAAAGGAAACTGTTGAAAAAGCCTTCCGGGATCCTGCAGATCACGCCGGAATCCCTGGAGTCGCTGATGATCAACAAACACATGGAGATCCCTTCACTGTTCGGGGATCTTCGATTCATTGTTATTGACGAGATCCACTCTCTGCTGCGGGGAGACCGCGGAATGCAGACTTTCTGTCTGATCGAGAGAATGTGCCGGCTGGCGGGCTGTGATCCCCGGAGGATCGGCCTGTCCGCGACGATCGGAAACCCCGAGCTGGCAGGTGAGTTTTTGGCGTCCGGAAGCACAAGACCCACTGTTATACCGAAGTTCGACGGCGGCAAAGAGGTGTGGCGACTGTCCATGGAGCATTTTTACAGCACGGATCCTCAGGCCGATGAGGGCAGGGAGATCACAGTTAAGATACCTGACGAGGAGGAGCCTACGGACACCGCGCCGAAAGCGGCGGATCCGGGGCTTGGATATATTTTCGAACACACGCGAGGCAAAAAATGCCTGGTCTTTACGAATTCCCGCGAGGAGTGCGAATCCGTCTGCCAGTGTTTGCGCCAGTACTGCGAGGCTAATCATGAACCGGAGCGATTCCTGATCCACCACGGAAATCTCTCGGCTTCTTACCGGGAGAGCGCGGAGATGGAGATGAAGGATGACGACTCGATGATGAGCGTCTGCGCTACGGCGACGCTGGAACTGGGCATTGATATCGGGAAGCTTGAGCGGGCCTTTCATATCGACGCGCCCTTTACGGTGTCCGGTTTCCTGCAAAGGCTAGGGCGTACCGGACGCAGAGGCGATCCCTCCGAGATGTGGTTCGTGATGAGGGAGGAACATGCGGAAGCCAGAGCGATGCTGCCTGACCTGATCCCGTGGTATATGATACAGGGGATCGCGCTGATCCAGCTTTACATCGAGGACCGCTTTGTGGAGCCGCCTAAGATGGACCGGCTTCCCTATAGTCTTCTCTATCACCAGACCATGAGCACTCTGGCTTCCTGCGGCGAGATGACGGCGGGAGAACTGGCTTCAAGAGTACTGCCTCTTGCGTGCTTTCACAGGATCACTACAGATGATTACCGGCTGCTACTGCGGCACCTGCTGGAGATCGACCACATTAACCGCACTGAGAACGGCGGGCTGGTGGTCGGGATCACAGGGGAGCGCATTACGAATAATTACAAGTTTTACGCGGTTTTTCAGGAGAACATCGAATACAAGGTTCATGCCGGATCCGAGGAACTGGGTACGATCGTCAAACCGCCGCCGGCCGGGGACAAAATAGCGATTGCCGGCCGTGTCTGGATCGTCGAGGAGGTGGATCACAAAAAGCGGGAAGTTTACTGCTCTTTGGTAAAAGGCAATATCCCGGCTTATTTCGGCGATGTGGCGGGAGATATCCACACCAGGATCCTGGAGAGGATGTTCGGCGTTCTGAGCGAGGACAAAGGGTATCCATATCTGATGCGTCATGCCGCTGCAAGACTGCAGAGCGCAAGGGACACTTTCTATAAAGCGGGGATGGAGGGCAGATACCTGATCCATCTTGGCGGAAAGATGTGGGCTCTGTTTCCATGGCTTGGAAGTTACGCATTTCTGGCGCTGGAGAGGTTTCTTAAGATCCGCTGCGGCAAACGGCTGGGGCTCAAGACAATCAGTCCCTCGAGGCCTTATTATATGGAGTTTACTATGACTGCTTCCGAAGAGGAGTTCTATAAGATCACTGCTGAGGAAGCGGAGGCGGAGTTCGATCCGCTGGAACTTGTCTATCCAGGGGAAATCCCGGTATTTGAGAAGTACGATGAATTTGTTCCACCGGAACTGGTGCGTAAAGGTTTCGCGTACGGCGTGCTGGACATAGAGGGCATGAAGAAGAGAGTACAGCAGTGGAGCAGGTGACCTGAAAAGCTTTGTTATACGGGCATTATGGCGTCTTTTTGGAGTAAATATATACTCCAAAGGGACGCTTTTTTTGTATAATAAGGACGTGCATTATTCTATTTAAGGAGATAAATAAAATGACATTAAAGGAACTGGGGATCGGGCAGTCTGCCATTATTGAGACGGTGGGCGGCACCGGAGCCCTGAGACAGCATTTTCTTGATATGGGAGTGATACCCGGAGCGGAAGTGACGGTGCTCAAATACGCTCCTTTAGGGGATCCGGTGGAAATACTGATCCACGGCTATTCCCTTACGCTGCGTCTTGATGACGCCGCTAAGATTGGGGTGAAGCCGATCAACAAGCATACTCCCGAAGAGGAAAAGGAAGTAAAGCACAAAAAGACACCTCATCCGGGTCTGGGAGAAGAAGGAATCTATCATCCAAAGGGAAGCGGGGATCCTCTGCCCAAGGGCACTGTTTTGACGTTTGCGCTTGTCGGAAATCAGAACAGCGGCAAGACGACCCTTTTCAACGCGCTGACCGGAGCGAGACAGCATGTGGGAAATTTCCCGGGAGTTACGGTGGATCGCAAAGACGGCGTGATCCTCGGCCATGAAGATACTCTGATCACGGATCTTCCGGGTATTTATTCCATGTCTCCCTACTCCAAAGAGGAACTGGTGTCGAGAGATTTCGTACTGAATGAAAAGCCGAAAGCGATCATCAATATTGTGGACGCGACCAATATTGAGCGGAATCTGTATCTCACAATGCAGCTGCTTGAGATGGACGTGCCTGTTGTTGTTGCCCTCAACATGATGGACGAAGTTGATGAGAACGGCGGCGTGATTGACGTAAACGCAATGGAGGCATTCCTCGGAACACCGGTAGTGCCCATTTCCGCGGCGAAGAACCAGGGTATCGAGGAACTGGTGAGCCATGCGATCCATATCGCGAAATATCAGGAAAAGCCCACGAGACAGGACTTCTGCGACCAGAATGACCACGGCGGAGCAGTCCACAGATGCCTGCACGCGGTAATGCACCTGATCGAGGATCATGCGGCCGCAGCGGGAATTCCTCTCCGATTTGCGGCGAGCAAGGCCATTGAAGGGGACGAACTGGTCATCGGAAAGCTAGGGCTCGATGCCAATGAGATGGAGCTTCTCGACCATCTGACACTGCAGATGGAAAAGGAGCGCGGTCTGGACAAGACAGCAGCCATTGCGGACATGCGTTTCAGCTTTATTATGAAAGCTTGTGAGGCCTGCGTGATCAAGCCCAAGGTAAACAAAGGGAGCGAAAAGAGCGCGAAGATCGACCGCATACTGACGGGCAAATATACCGCAATCCCGATGTTTATCCTGATCATGGGAGCGGTATGTTTTCTCACTTTCAATGTGATCGGACTGTTTTTCCAGGAACTGCTTGAGGCTGGGATCGCATCCATCACGGACATGGTTGACCGTGCGCTCTCAGCGGCTAACGTTAGTGTTGTGCTTCACGGCCTGATCATAAACGGAATTTTCGAAGGCGTAGGCAGCGTCTTGAGTTTCCTGCCGATCATCATTACAATGTTTTTCTTCCTGTCCATGCTGGAGGACAGCGGCTATATCGCGCGAGTCGCTTTTGTGATGGATAAGATACTGCGCAAGATCGGCCTGTCGGGCCGCAGCATTGTTCCCATGCTGATTGGTTTCGGCTGTACAGTGCCGGCTGTCATGTCCTCGAGGACCCTGCCAAGCGAGCGCGACAGAAAGATGACGATCCTCCTTACACCTTTCATGAGCTGCACGGCTAAGCTGCCAATCTACGCATTTTTCGTGAACGCGTTTTTCCCCAGGTACAAAGCGCTGATCATGATCGGACTCTATGTACTGGGGATCATTGTAGGGATACTTGCGGCGCTGTTGTATAAAAACACAGTCTTTAAGGGAGAGGCGGTGCCGTTTGTAATGGAACTGCCCAACTACCGCCTGCCGAGTCCCAGAAACGTGCTTCAGCTTCTGTGGGAGAAGTCCAAGGACTTTTTGCAGAGGGCTTTCAGTGTGATCCTTCTAGCCACGATCATAGTCTGGTTCCTGCAGAGTTTTGACTTCAGACTTTACCTGGTAGAGAATTCACAGGACAGCATTCTCGCGACTATAGCCGGCGTGATCTCGCCCCTGTTCACTCCTCTTGGACTGGGCGACTGGAAGATCGTGACTTCTCTGATCAGCGGTTTTATGGCAAAAGAGAGCGTAGTCTCGGTGCTGGAGATCCTGTACGGCGCCCAGGGCGGCGTAAAAGCTGCCATGACGCCCCTTGCGGCCGCAACACTTCTGGTCTTCAGCCTTCTCTATACGCCATGTGTCGCGGCAATCGCGTCAATCAGAAGGGAACTGGGACACAGATGGGGGATGTATGTCATTGTATGGCAGTGTGTAGTAGCCTGGGGCGCGGCTCTTTTAGTGAGACTGATTGGTATGATGATAGGACTTGGATAATGTGATATACTTCTTATTGATGAGCGATTGTTGCACGCTTACGCTCTCAAAAAGAATCAGAAAGCGGCACGCGTGGTAATCGACGCAATCGAGAATTCGATCAGCTTCACAAATGATAAGAAGTAGCAGATCCTGACGAAAGGGGGCAAGTGCGATGGGGCTTTTTTTCCGGAAAGATAATAAGAAGAGCGAAGGGTCGGGCGGCGGCCGCTCTTTTGCCAAATCCTATGACAAGGAGAAGACCAAACCTGCGATCCGCTGCAGCATCTGTACAGGTGAGCAGGTGGCCGGATTTCTCAACAAGCGCTCGGGGCAGTTCGAGGAGATCAGTCTGATCCGCAGTCCAAAGGATCTTGAGGACTTCAAGAAGACTTACGGAATTACCGGCGATGTAGAGAAGTTCTATTAATAACAAATACTAACAACAAATATTTCCCAAATCGGGGTATGAAAAAGCGGCTTCGAAGAAAAAATGTCTTTTCTTCGAAACCGCTTTGATTATGTACTGCTCAGTCATAAAATCCCATCTGATCTTCAAGGATCGTGTAGTAAATGTTCTTCATCTGAATGATCTCTTCCGCGTAAGGATCCCAGAGATCTGTCCACGCCTGAAAAGCGGGATCGTTTCTGTGGTCCGGAAGATCTGTACTGCTCACAAGGTAATCCGCGAGATAATCGGTCATCTTTCTCGAACCGCTCAGATTGAGATGATCGCCGCAGTCATGCGTATCTGTTTTCCAATCCATCTCGATCTTATCCCGGTCGTAATTGGCGTCCAGATAAGGAACTCCGAGCTCATCAGCGAGGTCAGCGAGAGTATTGTGTATAGAGATAGAACTATAACACACAGGGGAAGGCGCGCTGTAGAGAACAAATACGATGCCTTTGCGGCGGCAAAGTTCTACAGTTTTCTTCAAGACAGATACATAGTACTTGTTTATCCAGTGACGCTCGGTGCTGTTCCAGTCGTAGTATTCGCCGCCGGTGTAACCGTCGTGACCGTCATTTACCAGAAAACCTTTAAAGTAGTGTCTTATGCTGCGCGGCTTCCAGTATTTAAGCCATACATAATGAAAGCGCAGAAAGGGAAATTCTGTCTTAAGGCTTTCTGAGAGGAGCGATGAGGGAAATTCAAAATCCGGTGAGCTGGCGAAGAGATTGTGCCCCTCATAGAGAACAGCCTTGATCGGCTGAGTCTTCAGAGCGGTCTTTAGGGCAAAATAGCTCTCAATCGGAGTCTGCAGGTCCTGCCCGAGGTTATAGGAAGTATATCCGTAGTCTCTGTACAGTTCCATGGGAGCCAGCGAAGTGGTGCTGAGACTGTCTCCGATATTGAGCACATTGATCTGGCCTTTCTGTTCCAGTTCAAAAGCGGCCATTCGCGCGTTGCGGTCATAAATGAACTTTTTTTCAAACCAATAGCCGCCATCAAATAATACACAGAAGATCTCCAAAAGTATTACGAAGATCAACAGGAATCCGGCTATTCTTATAATTGCTTTTCGCTTCATATTTTAGTTTAATTGATTGTTTGGAAACACTGAGAAATTAGCATATTAATGAACTTTAACACACTTTCCGGGGCATTTCAATCTTTTGTTCCACTGCCTGAAGGCCTGATAAAACTATAGAGCATGGCGGGTCTTCCGACGCAGCCTTTTTCAAGTCCCTGTTCGACGATCCTCCCCGAGGCCTCGTATTCCCGCTTGATCGTGCGTCTGAAATTGCCGATGTCCAGGGAGCGATCCAGGATCGCCTCGTGGATAAACCGCAGTTCGGTCAGGGTAAAAGAGTCAGTATCTTCCAAAAATCCGAATGCCAGATCTGTGTAATCGAGTTTTCCGCGCATGCGCTGAACAGCAGTCCTGATGATCCCGGCGTGGTCGAAAGCCAGGTCAGATCCGGTGACCAGCTCTCCGTCAGGCCCGGTAAGGATCATCGACTCCGCGGTCCGGGATTGCAAAGTCTCCGGCTGTTCTCCGACACTTTCCCCTGTAATCCCGTCAATTGAAAAGAGTGCAGCTTCTTCCGCGCCTGCTCCTGCAAGGAAATGAAGTTTTCCGGCGGGAACGGTTGCCAGATAAGCGATGGAGATGACCCTGGTTCTGGGATCGCGATTCACGGCAGAAAAAGTGTAAAGCTGTTCCAGGTGAACATTTTCAACACCGGCTTCCTCCCGGATCCTTCGGGCGGCCGCTTCGTCAGCAGATTCGTCCATTCTAAGGAACCCGCCGGGGATCGCCCATTTTCCCAGATAGGGGTGCTCATTTCTCCTGATCAGCAGCAGGCGGAGTTTTCTGTCCGATACTGTAAAGATCAGTATGTCAACTGTCACAGAGGGATGTTCGAACTGTGACGGATCATAATTCTGCAGATATTGCTGTTCTGACTGCATGCTGTGTGCCTGTCCTTTAAAAAATGTGAATGTCACCGCTGGTTCTGCCATCCGACAGATACAGAGTTCCGAACCGACGCGCAAGGCTTTCGGTGTCGATTCCCGCGTATTCATTAAGATGTGTGACCATCACAGAAGAGCGGTACCGGTTTCCGGCGTTATGTGAAGTCCGGCTGAAATCTTTCCTGACCCTTTCCGCCAGTAAATCCACGTCCATCATACCATATCGCAGATTTCCCTGGAAACGATTTTCAGTGTTCGTGGCTTCAGCTCTCAGATTCGGGAGGCTTTTTTTAAGCTCCAGCGCCGTGAACTCGCTCTCCATAGGGCCGTCCCCATGTCTTGTGAGATAAGAACGCGTCACATATAGGATCTCGACGTCCGCGCCGCGGAAGATGCGTTCTACGGCCTCTGCGACCCTTCCGGAGCCTGTAGTGGAAGGTGTGCTGAATTCCTGCCCCTCAGGGGAGTTTCCGTCAAGCAGAAGTCCTTGCGCGTTCTCAAACAGCACTGTCTGATAGTGCTGAAGATAGCCGTCGTCCCTGAGAGGGCAGAGAAGAAGCATGGACGCGAAATCCTGTTCAAAGCGGCAGAGCAGTTCATCCCGGAAAAAGAAATCCTGCGTATCCAGGCCGCGGGTCCGATCGGCGAAATAGCCGTCTCTTAACCTCCGCAAATATGCGATCCGATCTTCCCTGTTCATGGCAGCAAAGGCCCCGAAGGAAATTCCGAAGCCTTTCAGATAGCGCAGTACAGTTTCCCAAATCCCGAATCCGCAGCTGTTGTGGAGACCGCTCTTTTCTAAAAACAACTGATTTGTCAGCATATCCCAGGGAGTGGAGAAGCGGCAGCGGGGATTCATATATGTTTCCGGAGCCGCATGGACCGCGCGCAGATCGCCATACTCGCGCATGAATTCCATCGGATTTACGATGAACTGCTCGGCGAAGTAGCTCGCGGCGCCCCGAAAGGATGCCGCTCCGAAATGTTTGAACACGTGCCGGCGGCCGTCTGCCAGTTCTACAGTGTGTCCGCGCTGGGGCCCGCCGTTGGTCAGAACGTTGATCGTGCTAAAACTGCCCGCTGCCTGAGCGCCGAAGAAATCTGTTGCCAGTCCTTTTCCCTCATCTCCGTAATTGGCTCCTATGATCAGCTTTACGTTCTGCATGACTCCTCCTTTTTTGGCCTGTTTACCAGCTTGCCGTATCCAGCGCGCTGAAAAGGCCGAATATCCCTCTGGATTTTTTCTCAGTCTCCGTTACGGTATCGAATGTTACAGTTCTATCTGTTTCCCTGCAGGTCCCGCACTCCTCAAGGCACTCCAGAATGGTGCGGGGCAGTTTGTCCAGTGTGGAGACGCGAAGCCTCTTTTTTAAAAGCGGGCCGAAGCTGCTTTTTATCTGCCCGGCGTACCGCCTGTAGCAGTCTCCCGGGTCATCGACGGCAACGTGGAAGATCTCAAATTTTTCCAGCACGCTCCGATACAGATCGCGGGTCTCAACGTCCCCCTGGAGGCGGTCGCCGGTCAGCTGCTCAAGCCGGCCGCCGGGAAGATAGGGATTGAGCGGCTCATCGCCCAGTGTGATGATGATACCCTTTTGTCCTCTTTTCCAGCAGTCCAGAGCGGTGTGGTGAAGTCCCATGTACCATGCAGCTGTATAAGATTCGAAACTGTTGCCCCCGCCTCCGCGCTCGAACCATATTTTGTCCAAATGCTCAGCGATCCGGATGTCTGATTCAAACTGGGAGATCTGGATCGGTCCTCTGTCATAGAACAGATCGCCGATACCCATGATCATAAATTCCACGTCTTTGTACTTATCCAGGATATCCTGCATGATCACGCCAAGGGAAGAAGCTGTTTTCAGGAGCGCTCCGCCCATGGACCCCGTGACGTCCAGCGCCAGGATCACCGGCACTGTCTGGGGATGCTCTTCACTGTCGCAGCACTCCCGGGTGACTTTGTATGGATCCAGGTCCGGGCTCAGTCCTCTCGCCCGGTACATGTCCTGCGCGCTGCGCATCCCGGAAGTATCAATGTGTCCGTCGCTCCGGACCTTTCTTCCCATTCCTGCAGAATACCTCGCAAAATCATCTCTTTTCCAATATCCTCCGCCCATTGTAAGCCTCCTTATCTATAATATTTTGCCAAAACAGTGTACTCATCTTCAGTGAATGACCGCTCAGAAGAGAAGATCCTCGTCGTCTTCAGCGTCTAAGTCGATGTCCTCAGTATCCTTGTCATCCTCATCGAACAGACCTCCGAACAGGTCGTCAAATCCGCCTCCTTTCATGAGGAGGAGAGGCATGAGCGCGCTCATATTTCCCGCACCGGGCGCGGCCAGTGTCCCGTCCGCCGATGCTCCTGCGTTTTCAAAGAGACTGCTGATCATCATAAGCTTCATCATTTTGCCGAGGCCGCCTTTGCCGCATATGGAGGATCCGTCTCCGAACAGCGATACGATCTTGCCGTAGAACCAGGTGCTGCCCATAAAAATGTGGCGCTCGGGTAGGATCGTCTCCACAACAGATGTCTCGTAGTTGATCACTTCGATACTGTTCTTTCCGGCGCTCCTCACGCAGGCGGGCTTACCGCCGTTCAGGATAATGTCGCCGGGCTTGACTTTGGTGGACGGAATCACAAAGAACATCCCGTCGCCGAAGCTGAAGACCAGGTTGTCGCAATTGCGAAGTTTTCCGGACTTAATATCATAGCTCCTGTAACCCGAAGAGGTCCTGACCGCGATCCCGCAGGGGGACAGCATGCACATTCCTTTCTGAACTCTCATAAACATTCCGTTAAACATTGTATTCATTTCTATCGTCCTCCTGTGTTTAATATAGTCATATTGACTATAAATACAATAACATCGCAACCCTTTGCTGTCAACAGAATAATAGTCAAAAAGACTAATAAAATTCAAATAAGTAGATGAAGCATCACAAGAGTACCGGGAAAGGAAGAAAATTTCCTGAGTTCAGAAAATGTTTACAATAATTCAGATAAGTCTGCGATATAATAATGATTGAGGAATCGATAAATGGGGTGATTCCGTAATTATTAAGTATTCAGGAGGTATCAAGTATGGCAGTAAATCGTTTTGTGCTTAACGCAATGTCTTTCCACGGACACGGCGCGATCAATGAGATCCCCGGGATAGTAGCATCCAAGGGATTTAAGAAAGCGTTCGTAGCTTCCGATCCGGATCTGGTGAAATTCGGCGTCACCGCTAAGGTCACGGATCTTCTTGCGAAGAACGGAATCGAATTTGAAGTATATTCCAACATTAAGCCCAATCCCACGATCGAGAACGTTCAGGAAGGCGTTGACGCTTACAAAGCTTCCGGCGCTGACTTCATGATCACGATCGGCGGAGGTTCTTCCATGGACACCGGCAAGGGCATCGGTATCATCGTCAACAACCCCGAGTTCTACGATGTGCGTTCCCTTGAGGGCGTAGCACCCACCAAAAAGCGCACGGTATTCACGATCGCTGTTCCCACTACAGGCGGCACAGGCGCTGAGTCCACGATCAACTACGTCATCACCGACGTTGAGAAGAAGAGAAAATTCGTGTGCGTAGACCCTAACGATATCCCGGATGTGGCAGTAGTCGATCCCGACATGATGTCTTCCATGCCCAAGGGCCTCACAGCATCCACCGGTATGGACGCTCTGACTCACGCGATCGAAGGCTATACAACCAAGGGCGCATGGGAGCTCTCCGACTGCCTTGACCTCGAAGCGATCAAGCTCATCGCCAAGAATCTGCGTAAGGCTGTACTGAACGATCCTGACGGACGTGAAGGAATGGCTCTGGCACAGTATGTCACAGCTATGGCTTATTCCAATGTCGGCCTTGGAATCGCGCACTCCATGGCACACACCCTGGGCGCTGTCTATGACACGCCTCACGGCGTAGCCTGCGCTATGATGCTTCCGATCGTTATGGAGTTCAACAAGGACTTCACAGGAGAGAAATATAAAGCGATCGCTGAGGCATTTGATATTGACACGACCGGCATGGATCAGGAGACCTATCGCAAGGCTGCGATCGACGCGGTCCGGCAGCTCTCTGTCGACGTCGGAATTCCCACCAAGCTTGAGAAACTTAAAGAAGAGGATCTTCCTTTCCTTTGCGAGTCCGCTGCGGCTGACGCATGCGCGCCCGGCAACCCCAGAGAGGCAACTCTGGCCGACTATGAGGCAATGTTCCGCAAACTGATGTGATAAGGAGCCGGATAGTCTCTTAAGAGCAGAAGAATCAGGGGGGCGTCGCATCTTGCTGATTAATCAGCAGGGGCGGCGTCCTCTTTTTGTCTC
>CAMOIJ010000036.1 GCA_946615865.1 uncultured Lachnospiraceae bacterium
CGCTGCTCAGTGTCCCGTTGAGGCTATCGCTCAGGGCGATACTCAGTACGAGATCAACGCAGACGCTTGCATCGATTGCGGCGCTTGCGAAGCTCAGTGCCCTGTTGGAGCTATTTCCGAGGGTTGAGTTCAATAACTTAATTGAGAGTAATAAAAAGCCCGAGGCATTTGCCTCGGGCTTTTTCGTTATCTTTTTTGATTCCGGACACCATTGATCGATTTTCGGTACAGAAGCATCGTTTGCTTACACTATCGTCCCTACGGGACAGCTTGGACCACTAATTTCTTATATATGAAACCCTTTATTTTATATTATTCGGTACAGGAACTACGATATTGGAAATTTGCGTCCACAGATATTTCAGATTCTGGAATTTTCTCTGACACCCGAGTGGAAAATCTAGTTTTTGAGGGACGAGAGTGTTTTCAAATTAAGCTCCTGTGCCGAATTCTTCAATGCCCGGGCTGTAGATTGACCGGAACACATCATTCGATTCTTTTTTCACGGACGTCATTTTTCTAAAATTATCATTCTGTACCGAAAACACCACGACTCCCTAACCGGATGACGATAAATCGCCGCGACAGCCACTAATCTTCCCGCTATTCGATAGCTGAATGGGAGGAAGCACATGGTCCTGATGCAAACATTTTGAATGAGTGCAGGCTTTCACTTGATTTTCTGCAAGAGAAGGGGAGGACGAGGGCGGCAGCTCCTACCGCCCGAGAGGCCCGTTGTCCGAAAACGGCCGCTCATAAAGAGCGGCCGTTGAGTTCAGGTGCCGGTCCTCCCCGGAACGCGGCAGAAAATCATAGTGAAACCACACGAATTCAACATGTTTCAGCAGGATCCATGTGCTTCCGCACCATTCACCCCATCAAACAACAATTATTTGAACAATTGCTCCATATCATCATGGCAGATCGGCCTAATTCCGTTCTCCGTGAGGACACGGATCGCTTTCTCATTGTCAGCTACGCGGAATACCATAAAGGCGCTGTTCGCTTTTTTGGCAAGGAATGCGTAAGAATATTCGAGATTGACCTTGTTGTCGCCCAGGATGTTCAGCATGTTGACCAGGGCGCCGGGCTTGTCCTCGATCTCCACTGCAATGACTTTGGTGATGGAGCAGACATAACCCTCATCTTTGAGGATCTGGATCGTGTCGAAGGGGTTGTCCACAATGACGCGGACGATGCCGAAATCTTCACTCTCCGCCAGGGAGAGAGCCCGCAAGTCAATGTTGCTCTTCTCCAGGATCTTGGTAAACTCCGCCAGTGCGCCGGGTCTGTTCTCCAGAAATACGGAAATCTGTTTGACTGTCATTTGCTCCTCCTGTTCTCCCCTTTCAGAGGCTTTGTAGTGGTTATGCTGTTTGAAAATACATGTCAGTTTGCTGCGGGATCGGTTGAAGCCGGATCCGCACTGTTGACATATAGATTTCTCTTGTCGATGACGCGCTTGGCCTTGCCTTCGCTCCTGGTGATGCTCTTAGGCGCTACGAGTTTGACAACGCAGTAAATGCCAAGCATTGCCTTGAGCGCGGAGACCAGCTGCTTTTCTCTTCCGGCCACTTCGGACAGGGAGTCGGAGAACATCTCCGGCGTCATCTCGACCTGCACCTCGATGCGGTCGCTGCTGCCCGTTCTCGTGACGATGATCTGGTAGTTGGCCGGGTAGCCGCAGTTCATGAGTACTGTTTCGATCTGGGAAGGGAATACGTTGACGCCCTTGACGATCAGCATGTCGTCGCTTCTGCCCATAGGTTTGGACATTCTCACGTGCGTTCTGCCGCAGGAGCAGGGCTCGTCGTAGAGAATACCAATGTCCTTGGTCCTGTAGCGGATCAGAGGGAATGCCTCCTTGGTGATGCTGGTAAATACCAGTTCGCCCTTCTGGCCGTGAGGCACGGGCTCGCCCGTCTTAGGGTTGATCGTCTCAACGATGAAGTGGTCCTCGTTGACGTGCATTCCATTCTGCGCGCTGCATTCATATGCCACGCCGGGTCCGGATATCTCTGTGAGCCCGTAGATGTCATAGGCCTTGATGCCGAGACCCTTTTCGATGTCGCGGCGCATCTCTTCCGTCCAGGCTTCGGCGCCGAAAATGCCGGCTTTGAGCTTAATGCGGTTTTTCAGTCCTCTCTCATTAACGGATTCCGAAAGGTAAGCCGCATAGGAAGGTGTACAGCAGAGGATCGTAGTCCCCAGATCCGTCATAAACTGAAGCTGACGGTCAGTATTGCCCGAAGACATAGGAAGCGTCAGGCTTCCCAGCTTGTGGGAACCGCCGTGAAGACCCGCTCCGCCGGTAAACAGCCCATATCCGTAACAGACCTGCACCACATCATCTTTCGTCGCTCCTGCTGCAGCGAGAGCTCTTGCGCAGCACTCCTCCCACAAGTCCACGTCGTGCTGGGTATAGAAAGCCACAACTCTTCTTCCTGTCGTTCCGCTGGTGGAGTGGATCCTGACACAGTCCGAAAGCGGTGCCGCCATCAGTCCGTAGGGGTACTGGTCTCTGAGGTCGTCTTTGCTGAGTGTCGGAAGCAGGTGAAGGTCATCGATCCCGTGGATATGCTCCGGACGGACACCCAGCTCGTCCATCTTCTTTTTGTAGTAAGGGACGTTGTTGTAAACTCTTTCGACCTGTCTGACCAGCCGTTCGTTCTGCCATGCTGTGATCTGTTCCCGGGAGGCGCATTCCACCTTCGGGTCAAAATAGTGCTCCATGTTCTTTCGTTGTCCTCCTTCATTTACGTCCTGATGAGGGCGCGATGTCTGATCAAATCCCGCTCTGCGCGAGCCGCCTGCTATCAGGCTGACGCGGCAGCCCCTGTGAGTCCGGCCCGCCTGTTATCTGGCAAGATTCGCAAATTTCGTCAGCGCGGGCTGCCAGCTCAGTTCCACTGTGCCGATCGGGCCGTTACGCTGTTTGGCGATGATGATCTCAGCGATTCCCTTTTTCTCGGAATCCTGGTTGTAGTAATCGTCTCTGTATATGAACATTACGACGTCGGCGTCCTGCTCAATTGCTCCCGATTCTCTCAGGTCAGAGAGCATAGGCCTGTGATTGGGCCGCGATTCCACCGCTCTCGAGAGCTGGGACAGCGACACGACCGGGACGTTGAGTTCCCTGGCGATCGCCTTAAGGGATCTGGAGATCTCCGAGATCTCCTGCTGCCTTGACTCTCCGGACTTTCCGCTTCCGCTCATCAGCTGCAGATAGTCGATAATGATCATTTCAAGGCCGTATTCCAGCTTATATTTGCGGCACTTGGACCTGAGTTCCGACGCTGTGATCGCCGGCGTATCGTCGATAATAAGCTTACTCTCGCCGATATTTCCAGCGCTCTCCACAAGATCAGCCCACTCTGCTTCCGTAAGGTCTCCCGTGCGGATCTTCTGGGCGTCCACATGGGATTCCATGGAGAAGAGACGGTTCGTCAGCTGCTCCTTGGACATTTCAAGGGAGAAAATAGCGACGCACCGGTTCTCTTTGAGCGCCAGGTGCTGGGCAATATTGAGGACCAGCGCCGTTTTGCCCATCGACGGTCTTGCGGCGATCAGTATGAGATCCGAGTTCTGGAAGCCTGCCGTCCTGTTGTCCAGATCTGTAAAGCCAGTGGAAAGACCTGTGACGTTTCCTTTGATATGGCTTGCGTACTCGATCTTCTCGATGGCATTGATCACGATCTGACGGATCGGCACAAAGCCGTTGGAGTCCCTTCTCTGGGAGATCTCAAAGATCCTCTTCTCCGCGTCGTTCATGATCACTTCCAGGTCGTCTTTCTGCGTATAACACGCTCCCGCTATTTCCTCATTGGCGCGGATCATCCTGCGCAGCAGTGATTTTTCCGAGACGATCTTCGCATAGGATCTGATATTAGCGGAAGTGGGCACCTGCTCGATCAGCTCCAGGAGCACTCCGGTGCCGTAGACCTCCGGGGGAAGATTCTTCTCCCGCAGGCGGCTCTGCAGCGTCACCGGATCTACAGCGATCCCGTTTCGGTGCATCTCCAGAATGGCCGTGAAAAGCACGCCATACTGACGGGCGTAGAAATCCTCCTCCTTGAGCATCTCCGAGGCCGCTTCGATCGCCTCCGCATCCATCAGCATTGCGCCTATTACGGACTGTTCCGCCTCTATATTGTGGGGCATCACCCTCCTGATCGCATCTTCTTCTGCCATTTTACGCTTCCTGTACTACAACATTGAGCTTTCCGGTTACCTGAGTGTGAAGCTTGATCGGAATCTCAAAGGTTCCGAAGGACTTGATGGGTTCCGCGACCTGGATCTTCTTCTTGTCCAGATCCAGTCCGTGCTGTTCCTTGGCGGCTGCCGCGATCTCCTTGGCGGAAATTGAGCCGAACACTTTGCCGTTCTCTCCTGCCTTCATCTTGACCACGATCTTGCGGGAAGCGAGGTCCTCTGCCGCTGCTTTTGCGTCAGCCAGCTTCTGCGCCGCGACTTTGTCCTCGTGCGCTTTCTGAAGTCTGAGCTCATTCTTGTTTTTCTCCGTAGCCTCAACGCCCAGTTTCTTGGGGATCACGAAATTGCGGGCATAGCCGTCGCTTACCTTCACGATATCGCCCTTCTTGCCGAGTGACTTGACATCCTGTAATAAAATAACCTGCATGATTTACCTCTCATTCCGGAGCGGTCACACCCCTTAAGTATCAAATATCTCCGGCTTCCGTCATCTCGCTGATGGTAGCCTTAAGAAGTTCTATTGCCTGTTCGATCGTCATATTCTCAAGCTGACATCCCGCAATGTTCAGATGTCCGCCTCCGCCCATTCTCTCCATGATCAGCTGTACGTTGACTTCATCGATGGAGCGCGCGCTGACGAATATTTTGCCCTGATAGCGTGTCATCACAAAGCTTGCCCTGACGCCCTTGATATCCAGAAGGTCGTTGGCAGCCTGGGCGCCCACAACGGTAGGACTCTCCGCCTCTTCCGCGTCACATACGGAGATCGCGTACACGTCCATAAAGATCTGGGCGTGAGACACCGCGTCGGCCTTGGCCCTGTAAGAAGCGACGTCGTCGCGAAACAGTTTGCGCACACGGGTGACATCCGCTCCGCAGCGGCGCAGGAATGCCGCCGCTTCGAAAGTACGAACGCCGGTCCTGTTGGTAAAGTTATTGGTATCCACGACGATACCGCCGTAGATCGCGTCCGCCTCTTCGGGTCTTACCTTGACATTCTCACCTGTGTACTGCAGGATCTCGGATACCATCTCGCAAGCGGAGGACGCATAGGGCTCCACATAGGAGAGCGTCGCGTTCTCGATGACCTCTGTGCCCTGCCTGTGGTGGTCGAGAACCACGATGGATTTGCACTTCTTCAGGAGTTCCGGGCACTCTGTGAGGCTCGGTTTATTGACGTCCACTACGACCAGCGCCGCGTTATCCGAGACATATTCCAGCGCATGGATGCTGTCGATGATCATCTCCTTGCTGTAATTCTCATTTTTTTCAAAGAGCGACAGCACCTGCCTCAGGGTCGCGGTCCTCTCGTTGATGACAATATACGCCTTGCGGTTGAGCGTCATAGCGATGCGGTAAATACCGAGGGCAGCGCCGAAACTGTCGGGATCTCCGAGCCGGTGTCCCATGATAAAGACTGTATCCCTGGCGTTCAGGATCTCCTTGAGCGCCTGCGCCTTGACTCTCGCCTTGACGCGTGTACTCTTCTCTACCTGCCTGCTCTTGCCGCCGTAGTAGGTGATATTGTCCGAGTTCTTGACCACTGCCTGGTCGCCGCCTCGTCCAAGTGCCAGATCGATCGCGTTTCTCGCAAACTCATAATTCTGGGTGAAGGACAGTCCGTCCAGTCCGACGCCGATACTGAGCGTGATCGCCATTTCATTGCCGATCATTACTGTCTTAGCGTCCTCGAGCAGGTCGAAATGGTCCTCCTCGAGCTGCCTGAGCGCCTTCTTGCGCATGACGATCAAATACTTGTCCTTCTCCATCTTGCTGCAGATTCCGTCGATCGCGGCAAAATATTTCGTCACCTTACGGTCGATCAAAGCCACAAGGAGGGACTTCCTTACGTCTTCCAGCGTATCGACAGCTTCCTCATAGTTGTCGATATAGACAAATCCGACTACAACGCTTTGATCGTCCACTTCCTGGATCGCCAGCCGGGCCGCGGTATCGTCGATCAGAAACAGCGAATAGAGTTCACCCTTTCTGGCCTTATCATCCAGCATTGTATTGGAGGGAATAAGGTCCTCCATATTCAATTTTTTGACCTGGGCCATAAAGCTGTAGCCTTCCCGCTCCACCTGGATCCTGATCTCCTTGTCGTCCTTGGGGAGGCTCTCCCTCCGTATGGACGGGAAGATCGTGGTGATCGAGCGGCGGTAATCGGTGTCCTTCTGTACGGCGCCCGCGAAAGCGTCGTTCATCCATTCAATCTTGCCGGTGTCGTCCAAAAGCGCATACGGCACATCAAAGTTTCTCAGCAGTTCGCCCTGCATCTGATCGTAGTTAGTGGCAAATTCTATCATCTCCCTGCGCAGGATCTCGCTGTTATTGAGGTACATATAAAGTGTAAAAATAAAATAGATACCCAGATAAACAGTGAGGATCACCCCTACAGGCCAGTAAATGAAATAGATCAGCACAGTGATCACGGCGAGAAACAGACCCAAAAGAAGCGGTATTCTGAAAAATACGCTCAGCTTTTTCTTACGTCTCTCCCGACTGCTCATTGATCATCCCCTCCGGATCTTCACGGTATTTGCGGATCCACTCCGTGTACGGCGTATCGGGATCCAGGATCAGCTCCCCATGGTCGCTCGTTCCTATCACAAGTTTATTGTAGTCGCCATACTGGCGGCGAAGATGGATCTTGTAGCCCGAAGGAACCGGCACCTTGAGCATCTCAAAATCCAGATACTCCGTGCCCTCAAATTCAGAGCGCAGGTCATACATCTTCATGCCGTAAGGCTGGAAGCTGATCTTCGCGACATACTTGGTCGGAATGTCGTTGTATTTGCGGCACTCCCTGTCAAACTTTCTGTAGGCGTCCTTGTAGGAATACACCTTGCTCACAAGCGGCATGAAAAGATGAGCCGTCTTTCGAAGCCTCGAGGCCTGTTCGGGATCAAACCCGACAGTGGTCCTGTAGAGCTTCTTGGCCTGCTCTCTGTATTTATCAATATTATCCATCTGCTTCTTCCAAAGCTTGCGGTTTCTCACCACATTGTCCAAGGGGAAAATATCGATAAAGATGCCTTGGTTGAAAGTAAAGCCCTTCTTCACCTCGCTAAGAAGAAGGCCTGTGGTATTGCTGTTTCGAAGCTGCGCGTGGCCTCTGAAGTATCCCTCGTCTGTGTCAAAAGTCTGAAAGAAGTAGGGCTCCTCAAACTCATCCGCGTGAGCACAAAGAAGATCATATTGGTCCCTGAGCATCATCAGGTCGATGTCGTCGTCCCAGGGGATAAATCCCTTGTGCCTCTCCGCGCCGAGGATCGTGCCTCCTGACGCGTAATATGTGATCCCATATTTTCTGCAGACCTGGTCCAACTGATAAAGAAGATCCAGTTCCACCGCCCAGACTTTCTTCATGTGGGCGGAAACCAGGTACCCGCACCTTTCCTCTTCCTGATAAAAAGAATCCGCTATCTCCAGTTTCATACTTCTCCTCTCAGATATGGTCCCGCCGCAGTCTGTCCGCAGCCTGTTAACGCTGTTACTCTAAATATACCACTAATCGCTTATGCGAAAAAGATAAAAGGGCCTTCTTCCCAAGTCTGTAAGGGAAGAAGGCCTCTGAATTCCACCTATGCTGCCCTAAGCTCAGCGCTCTGTATAGGGCATAAGAGCCAGATGACGGGCTCTCTTGATCGTAGCGGTCAGCGCTCTCTGATGAGTTGCGCATGTGCCGGTGATCCGTCTGGGAAGGATCTTGCCGCTCTCAGACACATACTTGCGAAGCTTCGCGATGTCCTTATAATCGATCGCATTGTCCTTGCCGCAAAATACGCAGACTTTCTTTTTTCTATGGAAGCCGCCTCTTTTTCTGAAAGGCGCGTCTTTTCTCTCGGTATAAGCCATAATAACCTCCTGTATTATTTCAGCTACACAGCCGGTCTGGCGTTAAAAGCCCGGTCAGGCGAAAGGAAGTTCCTCATCAATTCCATCCGGAATGTTCATAAATCCGTCAAGGCTGTCAGAAGATCCTGTATTCTGAGCAGGCACCTGCTCAGCTCTGCGGCCGCCATCGCCGCTGTTATAATTATTTCCGCCGTTGTAACCGCTGTTACCGCCGCTGTAATTGTTGCTGCCGCCATTACCGCCGAAGTTACCGTTTCCGGACGCGTTCCTGCTCTCTGCGAACTCCTGGTCCTCAACAACCACTTCCGTGGTGTAGACCTTGACGCCGTCCCTGTTTGTGTAACTGCCGGTCTGGATCCTGCCGGTGACTGCCATCTTCGTTCCCTTTTTGAGATATTTCTCAACGAACTCCGCTGTCTTGCCGAAGCAGACACAAGGGATGAAATCTGCATTGTTTCCGTCATTACCGGCGGTGCGGCTGAATCTTCTGTCTACTGCCAGTGTGTACCTGGCAATGCACATGGGATTGTCGCCCTGTGTATATCTGATGTCAGGGTCTCTCGTCAGTCGACCCATTAAAATCACTTTGTTCATTCTGACCTCTGCTTTCTGTTAAGCTTCGTCCTTCTTAACACACAGATATCTGATGACATTGTCCATAATGCGCATACGGCTCTCGATCTCGTGGATCGCGGAACCTTCAGCCTCAAAAGGAATGAAGTAGTAGTACGCTTCGTTCATCTTCTGAATCTCATAAGCGAGCTTCTTCTTTCCCCAGTCTTCGATCTCACCGATCTCACCGCCGAAACGTGTGATCAGGTTCTTGCATCTGTCGACTACGGCTGTCCTTGCTTCATCGTCAATCTGCGCATTGACAACAACGGCTAACTCGTATTTGCTCATGTGTTCTTTACCTCCTTCTGGTCTCTGGCCCTCACTCGCATGTGAGAGCAAGGAAAATATAGCGGGACAAATCCCACGGAAACTTAGTTTAACACAAGAAATCCGCTTGTGCAAGCGGATTTCTCATAAATGTTACAATTATTTTTCATATCCTGCAAGGAATGCCTTCGTGTTGATCTCGACAGTCTTGGGAGGAACCTTCTCCTCGATGACCTTAAGCCACTCTTCTCTTGTGAAGTCCATGTGGCGGGCCGCCATTCCGAGAACTACGTTGTTGAAGACGCGGGAGTTGCCGAGGCGAAGCGCTTCTGCCATTGCGTCGATCCTGTAGACCGTGTACTCCTTCTCCAGGTTCTCGATGATATTATCGGGATATTTTGCCGCGCCCATCACTACGCTGATGGGATCGATGCGCCAGTCGTTGGCGATCAGGACTCCGTCAGGTTTGAGGAAATGCGCGTAGCGCATGGCCTCGAGTCTCTCGAAGGCGATCAGGACGTCTGCCTGTCCCTCTTCGACGATGGGTTCCGCGACTTTGTCGCCATAGCGGACGAAGGTTACGACACTGCCGCCCCTCTGCGCCATTCCGTGAACTTCGGAGACCTTTACTTCATAACCGGCGTTTTCCATTACGCCGCCGAGAATACGGCTGGTGAGCAGTGTACCCTGCCCGCCGACGCCTACGATCATAATATTCTTTGTTTCCATCGTGTCACCTCCTGTCAGGCCTTGACCTGCTTCAGAGCGCCGAATCTGCACAGGCTCATGCAGAGGCCGCATCCGTTGCACATCGTCTTGTCGATCGAGATCGAGCCGTCCTCATTTCTGGTAAGAGCAGGGCAGCCGGGGCGCAGGCAGGCGCCGCAGTGCACGCATTTCTCCGGAACAGGCTCAACCTTGTAGGGGTGCTTCTGGTCCTTGAGGAGGGCGCAGGGTGCCTTGGAGATGATCACGGAGAGCTCATCTTTATTGACCTCTTCTTTGATCACTCTTGTCATCTCGTCGATGTCATAGGGATTCACCTCGTGAACATTGGTGATTCCGATGCCGTTGCACAGTTTGACGAAATCTACAGCCGGCACGATCTCGCCGGAGAGGGTCTTGCCCGTAGCGGGGTGATCCTGATGGCCGGTCATACCTGTGGTGCGGTTATCGAGAATGATGACCGTTCCGTGGGACTGGTTGTAGAACATATTGATGAGAGAGTTGATACCCGTATGCATGAAAGTGGAGTCTCCGATGACTGCCACCCAGTTCTTAATATAGTCGTGCCCCTTGGCTTTCTCCATGCCGTGCAGTGAGGAGATGCTTGATCCCATGCATACTGTGGTGTCGACAACGGAGAGCGGTGCCAGCGCGCCCAGCGTGTAGCAGCCGATATCGCCCGCCGCGTGGATCTTGAGCTTGTTGAGCACATGATAAGTAGCGCGGTGAGGGCATCCGGGACAGAGGATCGGAGGCCTGGGCGGGATCTGCGGCTGCGCTTTGATGCCGAGGTCCATGCCGAGAACCTTTTCCCTGATCATATTGGCGCTGTACTCGCCCTGGATCGTGAATCGCTCCTTGCCGATGCAGGGGATTCCCCAGGATCTGACCTGTTCTTCCACCACGGGCTCCAGCTCTTCGAAAATATAGAGCTCGTCTACCTTGGACGCAAAGTCCTCGATGAGCTTTTTCGGAAGCGGGTGGCACATGCCCAGCTTAAGTATCGATGCGTTCGGGCACACTTCTTTGACATACTGGTAAGCGATGCCCTCAGTGATGAAACCGATCTTCTTGCCGTTCAGGGTCATATCGCCCATCTCTACGGTGTTGAAAGGAGCATTATTTGCGTATTCCGCCAGGTCCTTCATGCGCTGCTCGACGACCAGGTGACGCTTTTTCGCCATACCGGGCATCATGACATTCTTCTGGATATTTCTCTCGTAGGGCTTGTCCTCGATCTCCTCGCGGTCGCAGAGCTCCACCTCGCACTGGGAATGAGCCAGGCGGGTCGTTGTCCTTACGATGACCGGAGTATCAAACTTCTCACTGATCTCATATGCGTATTTGATGTAATCCTTGGCTTCCTGGGAATCCGCGGGTTCCATGCAGGGGATCGCCGCGGCGCGGCAGACCATTCTGGTATCCTGCTCGTTCTGGGAGCTGTACAGTCCGGGGTCATCCGCCACAACTGCTACCATGCCGCCGTTGCATCCGATATAGGAGAAGGAATACAGGGGATCAGCCGCAACGTTGAGACCGACCATCTTCATGGTGCAGAAAGACCTGACGCCGCTGATGGAAGCGCCGATCGCGACTTCCGCGGCCACTTTCTCATTGGGAGCCCACTCCGCGTAAACGCCGGGATACTTCACCAGTTCCTCGCTGATCTCTGTGCTGGGCGTTCCGGGATAGGCGGAAGAGACTTTGCAGCCGGCTTCCCACACGCCTCTGGCAATCGCAGCATTGCCGAGCATCATTTTCTTCTCACTCATTTTCGTTACCTCTCTGTTTTTATTCGCCGAATCTGGCTCTCGCTCTCGCGAGGTCGTCGGCGTCATCTACTTCGCACCACATCTCCTCGGGCACTTCCACGATCCTGAAATCGCACTCGCGATAGTACATCAGGCTTCCGAGGACTTTCTCGTAGTAGCTGTTCTCGCCCATGGATTCCACGTACCAGCGGATCAGGGGCATATATTTGTTCTTCACGAAGTTCTTCTCGAACTTGTACATATTGACTGTCTTGCGGGTCGGCGCGTAATCGAAATCAGCGTCCTGCCACTTGCCGAGGATCAGTTCCAGCGCCTTGTCGCCGTCGACGCGGATCACGGAACCGTCCATAGTCTCGGGATTAAAGGGGCTCACCAGAATGGAGCACTCTCCCTTGCCCTCAAGCAGTCTCTCGATCATCTCCTTATGATAGTAGATATCACACTCAAGCATGATCATGTCGTCGTCGCAGAAGTCCGCCGCCTTGTAAAGGGAGACTACGTTGTTAGTCTCGAGATATCTCGCGTTTTCAAAATATCGAACAGGCACGCCGTTCCACTCGTTCCCGATCTTTTCCCTGATATAGTCAGCCATGTGGCCGACGACGATGCCGATCTCCGTGATGCCGCAGGCTGTCACATTATTGAGCGCGTTGCACAGAAGCGGCGTTCCGTTTACTTCCACCATGGATTTGGGAATTGTATTTGTAATAGGGCGAAGTCTCTTGCCAAAGCCGGCTGCCAGTATAAGTGCCTTCATATTAAAAACCTCCTTGAGCGAATTTGTTTATATCCGCTCTATTTTAACATATTTACAGACTCTTCACCACTGCATGCTCCGCCGCGCAGGATACCCGCTTCTGTATAAATGCCTCCCCAAAGCCGCTTCGGACTTTGCGGGAGGCACTCATAAACACTTTCAGATTCCGGTTGTTCTTTCAGTGACAACTCTATCAGTCAATTCTTACGATCCATCCCTCCGGAGCTTCGATCCTGCCCATCTGGATACCTGTCAGAGTATCATACAGTTTCTGCATGACGGGGCCCATCTTCTCCATGCCGTTGGAGAACTCGATCTCCTTGCCGTGGTCGTTGATCTTGCCGATCGGGGAAATGACTGCTGCTGTGCCGCAGAGTCCGCACTCCTTGAACTCACCCTTCTCAACCTCAGAAAGAAGGACCTCTCTCTCCACGACCTTCATGCCCAGATAGTTCTCAGCCACATAGTGGATGGAGCGGCGGGTGATGGAAGGAAGAATGCTGTCGGACGCGGGGATTACCAGAGTATTGTCCTGATCTACCAGAAGGATGTTGGCGCCGCCGGTCTCCTCCAGCTTGGTCCTTGTCGCGGGATCCAGATAGATATTCTCCGCGAATCCTTCCTTATGAGCGTCTACGATCGCGTGAAGGCTCATCGCGTAGTTGAGGCCTGCCTTAATGTGGCCTGTTCCTCTCGGGGCCGCACGGTCAAAATCGCTGACGCGGACAACAATGGGCTTTGCGCCGCCCTTGAAGTAAGGGCCGACGGGAGTTGTAAAAATACGGAACATATAATCGTCAGCAGGCTTTACGCCGATGACAGGGCTGATACCGAACATGTAGGGACGGATATAAAGAGTAGCTCCCGTACCATAGGGCGGTACCCACGCCTCATTGGCCCTGACGGTTTCCTTAACGGCCTCGACAAATCTGTCTACGGGGAAAGGCGGCATCTCCAGACGCAGAGCGGAATCATACATTCTCTGCGCGTTGAGGTCGGGGCGGAAGCATACGATGTGGCCGTCTTCCGTCTCATAGGCCTTAAGTCCCTCAAAGACTGACTGGGAATACTGAAGAACGCCGGCATCCTCGCTCATGACGATCTTGTCGTCAGAGATCAGGGCTCCGTCATCCCACTTGCCGTCCTGATACATGGACACGTATCTCTTGTCTGTCACATGATAACTGAATCCCAGGTTACCCCAATCAATGTCTTTCTTTGCAACCATTACTGTCTCCTCCTGATCACTTATATAGCTTTATATAATTCATCACTTTAATGTGGTGCATTCCCGAACAATTATATTACTCTGTTTCTGTTTTTTCCAGTGCAATTATGAAATTTTCTTACTATAGCTGTTGAATTTTTTTCATATTACGGGTCAAGCAGTGCGCACAGGCCTACCAGGCCGGGGCCTGTATTGATCGCCAGCGTAGCGTTGATCTGCTTGACAAAGAGGATCTCTTTGCTCGTCAGCTGCGTCTCCACCAGTTCCAGCATTCTTCCTGCCTCCTCGTTGGCGTCGCCGTGTCCCACGATGATCCAGCAGTGATGGCCTTTACAGAACTGCAGCATCTCGTTAAGCAGCTTCTTCTTTCCCTGCTTGGCTCCGCGGATCAGTCCCACCGTATAGTAAATACCGTCCTCATTGCACGAAATGATCGGCTTTAAGCTGAGCACTTCGCCTACTACGGAAGTCACCTTTCCGATGCGGCCGCCCTTCTTGAGGTACTTGAGTGTGTCCATATAGAACATGACTTTGGAGTCATAGATCTTGTTCTGAAGGCCTGTCTTCACTTCCTCAAAGGACCAGCCGTTTTCCAGCTTCGTCGCTGCCCAGATCGCCCAGATCCCCGACGCCACAGAGATGTTCTTTGTATCGAAGACGAAGATTTCCATCTCGTCCTGCTGCTCCGCGGCGAGACGGATCGTATTGAACGTCCCGCTCAGTCCGCTGGAGATCGTCACAGCTATGATCTTCTCATACCCTGCGTCTTTGATCTCGTCAAATATATCCTGCACCTCCGCCAGCGACGGCGTCGATGTACTGGGATATTCGTCAGGAAAGCGGCGGTAAACCATCATGGGATCGATGTTCACTCCGTCCTCATAGTCCTTCTCCGGGTACATAACGCGAAGAGGAAGCATGAAAATGTTATACTTCTCCCTGAAGTTCTGCGGAACGTCGCAGCCCGAATCAGTTAAAACAGCAACTTTTTCCTTATTCATAAGTCCTCCCTGCAGCGTTCTCTTTTTATGTATCGTTTCCCGGCAAAATATACCGTGAAACCCTGGTTCTGATCTATTTTAATAGAATAGTCTTTTTATCATTTACAGTCAAGAAGACTGCTTTTTTACGTTAATTCTCCGCCGCAGGTCCCGCCGCCTGATCGCGGGTGTTCTATTTTTCGCGATTGACCGCTATAATCATAATATGTATATATTTTGGTCACAACGTAAAAGGAGTTACTCTGATGCGAAAACTTAAGACATCACTTCTGTGTTCCATCCTTGGAGCAGCTGTCACTCTTACAATGTTTTCCGGATGCGCCGCCGGAAGCAGTGTGCCCGCAGCCTCTGCCGCCGACAAAAAGGAATCCTTCCCCGTCACAAAAGCCGAAGCTGTTTCGGAGCACAGCTGGCAGTACGCGGTCTCCTTTCCCGACTGGAAGGGCAAGCCTGACAACAGCCTTGCCATGAACAGTATGGTGAGTTTTGAAGGAAGACACGGACAAGGAAACCTGTTCATCGCTCCTTCAGAAGGAGTTGCCTCGTTCAGTGTTTATATAAATGACCATCCTGTGGATACTTCGGAGATGGAAGCCGGAGCTGTCTATGAGATCGACTTTTCCGGCGCAGCTATTGACGGCATCAACACGATCCAGGTCACCGATATCCTTCCCGCCGAAGACGCGCAGAAAGTCGGCGTCTATATCCCGTACCCGACGGTACTGGAGGGCACCCTTGAGGAAGCAGGGATCTCGGAACAGTCCATCAGCCTCATATCCGACCTGATCGAATCGGACATAGAGCATGGCTTTACCAGCGCGCAGCTGTCAATTATCCGGCATGGCCGCCTGGTGTACGAGAACGCATGGGGAAGCCTCAATTCCTACAACCCGGATGGAACTCCGATCCCCGAAGAAGAGCGTAAACCGGCGACTACGGAAACTATTTACGATCTCGCCTCCGTCACCAAGATGTTCGGCGTCAATTACGCTCTGCAGAAACTGGTCACAGACGGAAAGCTGGACCTCGACTCCCACGTATGCGATTATCTCGGCCCGCAGTTCTACGAGGATACGATCGAGATCATCTATACGGATGGTGAAAATCCCGACATGGAAGTGCAGAAGGAGTGGAAGAAGTCCCTGACTCTGCGCGATCTCCTCCGCCATCAGGGCGGTTTCCCGGCGGACCCGCGCTATTTTAACCCTCATCTCAACACGGAGAAGCAGGAATTCGACCCCAATGGCACCAACAAACTGTTTGTCGGAAACGGCGGCGACGAAGAGACCAAAAAAGCGACTGTCGAGGGGATCTGCATGACTCCCCTGATGTATGAGCCCGGTACAAAGACCGTCTATTCAGATGTCGACTACATGGTCCTTGGCTTTGTGATCGAACAGGTCACCGGCACTGACCTTGACACTTACATCAAGTCAGCCTTCCTGGAGCCGATGGGACTGACACATATCACTTATGCGCCGCTGGACCACGGATTCACTCCGGATGACTGCGCGGCCACTGAGCTTAACGGAAACACGAGAGACGGCGTGGTTGATTTCCCCGGAATCCGCACGGAAACTCTTCAGGGAACCGCGCACGATGAGAAGGCCTATTACAGCATGGGCGGCGTGTCCGGACACGCGGGTCTGTTCGCGAGCGCTACCGATCTCGCCAAACTCGCGTCCGTCATGCTGACCGGCGGATATGGTGACAACCGTTTCTTCTCCCGGGCGGTCATGGACGCTTTCACAGGCGCCAAAAAAGAGAACGCCGCGAACTGGGGTCTCGGCTGGTGGAGACAGGGAGAACACCAGAGAGACTGGTACTTCGGCACGCAGGCTTCTTCCGACACGATCGGGCACCAGGGCTGGACCGGCACACTGATCATGATCGATCCGTCCAGAGATCTGGTAGTCGCCTACCTCACCAACAAGCTGAACACTCCTGTCACTGACAACAAGAACGACCCCAACAAGTTCAACGGCAACTGGTACACCGCTTCCACGCTGGGCTTTGTTCCCCAGATCCTCTCCGTCGGAATGGACAGCGGCAGAGATGTCTCAGGACAGCTCCTCTCCCTTGTCTTCTCCATGACAGAGGACACCCTGAAGTTCATTCCCGCCGGAGCATCGGCAGATCACCCTTCTGTCAGGAGCGCCGAAAGCCTTATCTCAGTCTATAAGGCTATGGGACAGAAGTCCGGCAGCTCTGACATCGAAGAGAAAGCGGCTGTCCTTCAGGAGAAACTTGACTCCCTCGTCAAATAGTCCGATAATGATTCCCGCTGACTATAAGACATTCACGAAAGAAAGGGTATTATGCTATCTTTTGACGCTGATAATTACGACATAAACAGTCTGAAGGACCTGTCCGTCGACGCGGCGGCCGTCCTGAAAAAAAGAGAAGGCCGCACCATCAAGGCAGGCGGTCTGTGGGTCTATGACAACGAGATCGCTCAGTTCCGCGGAGATTTCGAGGACGGCGATATCATATCTGTGGAAGATTTCGACGGATATTTCATGGGCTACGGTTTCGTCAACCGTAGGTCCAAGATCACGGTCCGCCTTCTCTCCCGCCGCCGCGACAATCCGGTAACTCCGGCCTTTCTGACACAGAGAGTGCGCAGCGCATGGGAGTACCGGAAAAAGGTCATCGACACCTCCAGCTGCCGTCTTCTGTTCGGAGAAGCGGATTTCCTGCCGGGCCTGACTGTAGATAGATATGAAGACATTCTCGTCGTTGAATCTCTGGCCCTCGGCATCGACCGGCTCAAGGGATACCTGCTGGCCGCGCTGGTGCGCGTTCTCGCCGAAGACGGTATTACGGTGCGCGGCATCTACGAGCGCAGCGACGCCAAGGTCCGCGAACTTGAGGGCATGCCCCGGGAGAAAGGCTTCCTCACAGAGCCCTTCGATACCAAAATAGAGATCACCGAAAACGGCGTCCACTATATCGTGGATGTTGAAAACGGCCAGAAGACCGGTTTCTTCCTGGACCAAAAGGACAACCGCCGCGCGATCCACCGCCTCTGCCGCGGCGCGAAGGTACTGGACTGCTTCACGCACACAGGCTCCTTCGGCCTAAACGCCGCCATTGCGGGCGCCGAGTCCGTTGTCGCTGTGGACGCCTCCGACCTCGCCGTAGAGCAGGCGCAGGAAAACGCCCGCCTCAACGGCGTGGAAGACCGGGTCTCATTCCTGTGCCGCGACGTGTTCGCCCTGCTGCCCGAACTCATCGAAAAGGGTGAGGAGTACGATGTGGTCATTCTGGATCCTCCTGCCTTCACCAAATCCCGCAATTCCATCAAAGCGGCAGCGCGGGGTTACCGCGAGATCAACCTCCGCGGCATGAAGCTCGTGAAGAACGGCGGATACCTTGTCACCTGCTCCTGCTCCCACTTCATGGATCCCGAGCTCTTTAAAAAGACGATCGGCGAGGCGGCAAGAGACGCTCACCGCAGGCTCCGCCAGGTGGAATTCCGGACGCAGGCTCCCGACCACCCGATCCTGTGGTCGTCGGACGAGTCCTACTATTTAAAATTCTATATTTTCCAGGTCGTGGAAGAATGATCTGTTTTGACCACGGCAAATACATCTTCGTGCAAGCACGAGATGTGCTTGGCGGCTTATCGCACAAAAAAGCGGCGGGAGATACTGTTCTCCTGCCGCTTTTTTTATTAGCTGCCAATCTCAGTTGTTACTTATACACCGCGGGAAGAAGTCCGTGTTTTTCAGCTGCTGCGACTCCCGCCGCCTGCATTTTTTCCGTGTCCTTCGGCTCCTGTCGATTGTTGAACTGCTGATATGTCAGGGAAAGCCCGATCCCGCCTTCTGCCCGGTAGGTCATGATCTTCGGCGTCCGGTTTCTCTCTGCCCGAACTGTGATCACGCCGTCCCTGGCCTTGAATGTGACGTTTCCGTTATATCTGGAACTGTACACGTTGGCAAACTCCATCAGATTCCTCACAGGAGTCTCCACCCAGCCGTTTGCGAAACTGTCAGGAGCGTCGTCCGTGCTGTTAAAGAAACCGAATGACGGATTCACTGCCGCCATAAATTCATAGCTGTTGCCGGTATCTCCGCCGTGATGGCTCATCTTGTACAGATCCGCCGATACATCGATTCCCTCCTCGAGAATCTTCTTTTCAACCTCTTCTCCGGTGTCGCCGCAAGTCAGATACCGGATTCCGCCGCCTGTGATCCGCGCCACAAGGGAATTGTTGTTGAGATACTCGCGGTCGTGGTCATCGCTCTCGTAAGTGGTACCGTACAGGATCTCCACCTTCGCGTCTCCGATCCGGAAGCTGTCCCCCGGATGAAGCACAATGAGCGGGATCCCTTTCTCCACTGCCAGCTCCCTGATCGCTATATCCATACTGTGGAACCACCCGAGCAGATCCGCGTAGTCATTGTCCGTCGCCCAGAGATACGCGTCATCCGGCATATAGACCGCTTTGACCTTGAAGCGGTCGTCCCACATGATATTGCGCATATTGCCGAAATGATCCGCGTGAAAATGGGAGAGATAGAGGGAAAACTCGGTGTACCCGTTGTCCAGCAGGAACTCCTTGAGAGTGTCCTCGCAGTCAGGCATGAACGTGTCCATCAGCATGCATTCCCCATTGCTCTCGATCATCGTGCCGTCTCCCCAGCCTTCCCAGCCGAAGTCGATGGCAGTGATCTTGAGGGGTATAGAAGGGTCCGGCTCTGCGGATTGCTGCGATGCCGGAGTCTCCTGCGCCGCCGGGGTCTGCTGCACATCGTTACCGCTCTCTGACGCCCGAACCGGCCTGACCGCCGCCGCGGCAAAAGCGATTGCGAGCAAAAGTGAGCCGATCCGAATCCTGGTTGTTACTCTTCTCATTCTATAGTCTCCCCTTCTTCCGCGTCTTTCTTTAGTTTATCAAGCAGCTCCCTGTATTTTCTGTGCCGCATCTGCGGAAAAGCTCTGAGGAGTCTTCCTGCGCCAAAATAGCGCGTCCCCCGGACCATCCGCGACAGAGCTGCAGTTTTGCGGCTGTACTGCTTTTTGAGGCTCTCCAGTCTTTTCTCACCGGAACTCTGCACGGCGCTGATGCCGTCCAATGCCCCGTTCTTCACGGCGCTCAGGCTGTCAACCGCCCCCTCTTTCACAGCACTCAGACCATCAACCGCTCCGTTCTTCACGGCGCTCAGGCTGTCAACCGCCCCCTCTTTCACAGCACTCAGACCATCAACCGCCCCGGCCTTTACCGCGCTCAGGCTGTCGACTGCTCCCGTCGCGACGGCGCTCAGACTATCGACTGCCTCGGCCTTTACCGCGCTCAAACTGTCGACTGCCTCGGCCTTAGCCGCGCTCAGGCTGTCCATCGCCTCAGCCTTCGCAAGCGCAGCCTGGACTTTGGCTTCTCCGATGTACTGGGCTGTTCCCAGCGCGCTCCGGCCGATCCCGTCGCTCAGCGTGTTGCTGACGACGCGCATTCTCTTCTGCATCTCATCCAGTTCCGCGAGTCGCTTGTTGAGGCCGACCATGATCATGACCGAGAGCATAGTATCTGAGGCATAGACTATATACAGGCAGTACATCAGCGGCCATCCCACAGTCTCCGGCATGATCCTGTCGAACGTCGCCGCGATCAGGGGATGCAGCACCTCCACTACGAGCACGATGCCGATCCCCCAGAGCAGACTGAACTGCAGGCAGATGTAACCGTGAAAATTGAAGGGTTTATCGGAATAATCCCACCAGCTGGCGTGGAACAGTCTGTCCAGCGCCCAGCCTCCAAACAGCTCGATCATGGTCGTAAGCGCCATGCCGCACAGAAATATCAGAAGCAGATTTGTGTAAGAAGAGCCGGTGCCAAACCGCGACAGACCGGTATTGATCGTCCCGAAAACGGCGAGAATGCCAAATCCGTAGATCGGGCACACCGGTCCGTTTAAGAATCCTCTGTTAACGACTCTTCCTTCACAGACAGCAGCATAGGCAACCTCCGTGCACCATCCCAGAAAAGAATATATGAGAAAATATTGAAATATGTGGTAATAACTGATGCCTGCTATCACTGTGTCTCCTTTCGTTCCCCTGACGCCTTACACAACAATTTACCACATCTTTCACGTTTTCTGCCAATTATTATCCATGGTATAATAAAGAATACAGCATCTACTAAGTCAGCATAAGGAGGTTTGCAATGCCTAAAGAAGTAAACCCGAGAATACATGTCAATGAAAGGGACTATCCCATACAGGACCATCACTGCGACGATCCCGTCAAAAAAAAGATGGTGATGAAGCTCGCCAGGATGATCACCGACAACATTCCCAGAAAGCTTCCCGGCGCCATGCACGAGAACCACATGGACTTCTGGATCCTTGACCGTCTTCTTACCAAGCGCGAAGTGGCCTTTATGCTCAGCTTTAAAAAGCGCCGTGTAGGTCTTACTACAGCTGAGCTTGCAAAACGCAATCACATCAGTGAGGAGAAAGCGCAGAAGATCATCGACCACCTGCTGTGGATCGGTATTTTGGAGCAGAACCGGGACAACGAAGATCACCACATCCAGTACTGCGTTCCCAAGTGGGTCGTAGGTTCCGGCGAGTATATGGTCGAGCACAAGACGCTCCCCGACGAGCACCCCGAAGTGGCGACCATGTTCAACCTTGCTCCCCAGGAGCCGCTGGAACTGGCCGCGAAACTCGTGCCTCCCGGAGGCGCGGGGATCGGCATGCACGTCATTCCGGTGGAAAAGGCCATCGACGCTTCTTCCACCTCCGTCAGCGTGGAGCACCTCTCCCACTGGCTTGACAAATATGACACGTTCTGTACAATGGTATGCGCTTGTCGCAAAGCTCAGCGCATCCGCGGCGAAGGCGTAGGCGATATCGAGGGCCACATGTGCATCGGCGTAGGCGATATAGCGGAGTTTCTCGTCACTTCCGGCAAGGACGCCAAATACGTCACCCGCGAAGAGGTGAAGGAGATCCTGGAGCGCGCCGAGCGCAAGGGTTATGTCCATCAGATCACCAATCTGGACGGTCCGAACCGCATCGTCGGTATCTGCAACTGCTCACCGGGCAGCTGCTACGGCCTGCGCACCTCCCAGCTCTTTAATACGCCCAACATGTCCCGCAGCGCATACCGCGCCCATGTGGACCCGGCCAAGTGCGTCGCCTGCGGCAAGTGCGTGGAAGTATGTCCCGCCGGCGCGGCAAGGCTTGGCCAGAAGCTCTGCAGGGCAGACGGCAGCAAAGTGGTCTACCCCATGCATGAACTTCCCGATGACCACATCTGGGGAGAAGACAAGTGGGATCCCGATTACCGCGACCACAACAAGATCAACTGCTACGACACGGGCACATCCCCCTGCAAGACGGCATGTCCCGCGCACCTGGCAGTCCAGGGCTATATAAAGATGGCTGCGGAGGGCCGCTATCAGGAGGCTCTTAAGCTCATCCGCCAGGACAATCCTTTCCCGGCAGTCTGCGGAGCGATCTGCAACCGCCGCTGCGAGGACCGCTGCACACGCGGGCTTATCGACCAGCCGGTCGCCATCGACGAGATCAAGAAGTTCCTCGCTCTTCGCGAGCTGGATCTTGTAAAAGACGGCGCTTCGGACGCGCTCGCGCAGTACCTGCCCATCTGTGAGAACGGTGAAGGCAATCAGTGGGACGACTACCCCATCGCGGTCATCGGCGCAGGTCCTGCCGGCCTGAGTGCGGCCTATTACCTGCGCACGGAAGGATATCCCGTCACAGTCTTCGAGCGTGAGAACCGCCCCGGCGGCATGCTCATGAACGGCATTCCTTCCTTCCGCCTCGAGAAAGACGTCGTGGAAGCAGAGATCGAGATCATCAAGCGCATGGGCGTCAAAATAGAGTGCGGCGTCGATGTCGGCAGGGACGTTACGATCGACGAGCTCCGCGCCCGCGGCTTCAAGGCTTTCTACATCGCGATCGGCCTTCAGG
>CAMOIJ010000037.1 GCA_946615865.1 uncultured Lachnospiraceae bacterium
CGCCGGCTTTTACGGAGTCGGCGCCGATATTGTGTGCAAAAATCTTTTCTATAAGAGTGGATCCCATTTTCGCTTCCTCCTACCTGATAATGCCGTTGAGCTTCTGCATTGCTTTTACGAGGCCGCCTGCCTCGAGAATGTCGAGCAGGTTGTCGGGGAGAGCGGAGATCGGGTATGTTTTGCCATTGTATTCAATGGATTTGCCGACATTGACGGTAATCTCGTCGCCTTCCTTTACGTCATTACAGAGTGTGTCGTTCTCGATGAGGAGAAGACCGTTGTTGATGGCATTGCGGAAGAAGATCCTTGCGTAAGAGCGGGCGATGACGGCGCGTACGCCGAGCGCTTTGATGACTTCCGGCGCCTGTTCGCGGGACGAGCCGCAGCCGAAATTCTTGCCGGCTACGATAATGTCGCCGGGCTTTATCTGAGCGGCAAGTTCGGGTCTGAGGGGCGAAAAGCCGTAGGGAGCCATGTCTTTCACTGTCTTGAGGGCCAGATACTCGGTGGGAATGATGATATCTGTGTCGATGTCATCGCCGAGGAGCCAGACTTTACCTGTAAATTGTTCCATGATTATTCCTCTTTAATAATAATTGCGGCACAGCTGACGCGGTGCCGCTCTGTAAAACCGGCTTAATAGGTGTAAGGGGAGACGATCTCGCCTGCTATGGCGGATGCCGCGACAGTTGCGGCGCTTCCCAGATATACAAATGAATTCTTGTCGCCTGCGCGGCCCTTGAAGTTGCGGGTTCCGGTGCTGATCAGCACTTCGCCGGCTCCGATGACGCCCTGGCAGCTCCCCCAGCAGACGCTGCAGTTGGGGTTCATGATCATGGCTCCGGCTTCCATGAAGATGTCTAAAAGCCCTTCGCGGAGAGCCTGCCTGTAGACCTCCTGGCTTGCGGGAACGACGAGGAAGCGGACTTTGTCAGCTACCTTGTGTCCCTTGATGATGGAAGCGCCGAGACGAAGGTCTTCGATGCGGCCGTTGTTGCAGGAGCCGAGGAAGGCTTCGTTGATCTTAACGCCCTTTACCTCGTCCACAGGAGCCAGATTGTCCACAAAGTGGGGCTTTGCGACTACAGGGACGATAGAAGAGAGGTCGATATCGAAGGTCTTCTCGAAGACTGCGTCGTCGTCGCTCTTAAAGCATGCCGCAGGCTTTCTGCCGCCGTGCTCCTCGAGATAGGCGAGGGTGATATCATCGACTTCCATGAGCGCTGTTTTGGCACCCGCCTCCACGCAGAGGTTGCAGATGGAAATGCGGTCGCTCATAGTCAGGTTCTTCATGCCGTCGCCGACAAATTCCATAGCGTGATAGTTGGCGCCGTTGGCTCCGATCATGCCGATGATGGTCAGGATCAGGTCTCTCGCGGTGACGCGGTCAGCGAGCTTTCCGGTGAGATTAAAGCGCAGCGTCTCGGGAACCATGACCCAGGAGCCTCCTGTAACCATGCCGTATAGATAGTCTGTGCAGCCGACGCCGGTTCCGAAAGCGCCGAGAGCGCCGTAAGCGCAGGTGTGGCTGTCGGCGCCGAAGATAAGCTGGCCGGGCACAACGTGCTTCTCGCACATGATCTGGTGGCATACGCCTTCGCCTTCATAGAAGGTAATGCCGTTATCTCTTGCAAAATCCCGCATTTTCTTCTGTGAAGCGGCCGTCTTGGGGCTGTCGCAGGGGACATTGTGGTCGACGATCCAGATGAGTTTTTTCTTGTCCGCGATCCTGGGATTACGGAGTTTATTGTACATATCGATAGTGAGATGAGTGGTGCCGTCATTGCTCATGAGGTAGTCGAGCGCGACGGTGTGGATCTCACCTGCTCTGACAGCCGGAACGCCTGCGGCGCGGGCGATGATCTTTTCAGCGATTGTCATTCCCATAGTGGTTTCCTCCATATTCACATTTCATCCAGAGAACTGATCAGGCCGCCCCGGTCAAGGATCTTCTGAAGATGAACGGGAAGCTTCGTGCAGGAGAAGGTCTGCTCCCCGAAAGTAACGACGCCTTTCTCCATATCAAGGTCGATCTCGTCGCCTGTCTTTACCGCGTCATAGAGACCGTCGCAGACAATGGCGGGAAGGCCGATATTGATGGAGTTTCTGTAGAAGATACGGGCGAAGGAAGGCGCCAGGACGGCACGGACGCCCAGAGCCTTGAGGACAGCCGGCGCCTGCTCGCGGGAAGAACCGCAGCCGAAATTGCTGTCCGCGACGACATAATCGCCGGGCTTTACTGTAGACGCGAAATTCGCGTCCAGAGATTCGAATGTGTGAGCTTTCATTTCATCCACAGTAGGATAGAGAAGATACTGGGATGCGATGATCTGATCGGTGTCCACATCTTTGTTAAAACGGAATACTTTACCCATAAAAGCGCTCCTTTTCGTGTATTAATGCGTTGTTTTATATTAACACATTATGGAAACAATGGAAACTTCGGCATTTGTCAAAGGTATTCCGCGGATGTATAATGAAGTTCAATTACTTGCTTCAAGGAGCGTGTTTTAATGATTGCATTTTTAAGAGGTTATGTCGCGGCTCTCTATGAGGGGACCGCGGTAATAGATGTCGGCGGCGTCGGATACGAGGTGCGGGTCGCGGGCGAGACAGTACAGAGACTGGCCGCCGCAGGGCGCGATGAGGAAGTACTGGTCTACACTTATACATATCTGCGGGAAGACCAGATCGCGCTGTACGGATTCGGTTCCAGAGAAGACCTTGAGCTCTTTAAGCTTCTGATCACGGTGAGCGGGATCGGTCCCAAGGGCGGACTTGCGCTTCTGAGCGTGGGAACAGCGGACGATCTGCGTTTCGCGATCATGACAGGGGATTCCAAGATGATCTCCAGGGCTCCGGGCATCGGCAAGAAGACAGCGGAGAGAGTGATCATCGATCTCAGGGACAAGGTATCCGGTATGCGCGACGCGGAAATGCTTGCCATTGCCGCAGGAAACGCGGGAATTGCGGGAGCAGGCGCATTTGACGCCGGAGGAACCGGTCTGGCCGGTGGACAGGACAGCGCCTCTGAGGAAGCCATAGAAGCCCTCACTGCTCTTGGCTATTCCAGAGCGGAGGCGGCGAAAGCGGTACGCGCCTGTAAAGAGAGCGCGCAGAAAGAGCAGAAGGAACTGGACGATACGGAGAGTATCCTTAAGGCTGCGCTGCGCTATCTGTGATCGGATACACCTGGCGGGAAAGATATAGGAGCGAAATTCGAAGATAAGCCTATGCAGAGAAGAACGATAGAAACCAATTTCACGGAAGAAGACAGCCGTATCGAGGGCACACTCAGACCGCAGCGGCTCAGCGAATATATAGGACAGAGCAAGATCAAGGAGAGCCTCGGCATTTCGATCGCGGCGGCGAAGCAGAGAGGGGAGCCCTTGGACCACCTGCTCTTCTACGGACCTCCCGGACTCGGCAAGACGACGATCTCCGGGATCATCGCGAATGAGATGGGTGTGAACATCAGGGTCACCAGCGGTCCGGCCATTGAAAAGCCGGGTGAGATGGCGGCGATCCTAAACGGTCTTAAAGAGAACGACATCCTGTTCGTCGATGAGATCCACCGCCTGAACAAGCAGGTGGAAGAGGTGCTGTACCCGGCCATGGAAGATTTTGCCATCGATATCCTTATCGGAAAGGGAGCGACGGCCAAGTCCATCCGCCTTGAACTCCCAAGATTTACGCTGGTCGGCGCGACGACCAGGGCGGGGCTGCTCTCAGCCCCTTTGCGGGACAGATTCGGAGAGATCCACAGACTGGAATTCTATAACACCGGGGAACTCAAGCAGATCGTCATGGCGAGCGCGAAGAAGCTGCGGGTGCCCATTGACGAAGAGGGAGCCGTGGAGCTTGCGCGCAGAAGCCGCGGAACGCCGAGGCTGGCCAACAGGATCCTCAAGCGCGTAAGGGACTACGCCCAGGTCAGATATGACGGGAAGATCACTCTGGATATCGCGCGCACGGCGCTTGACCTGATGGATGTCGACCGCATGGGCCTTGACAGGGCGGACAGGAACTTCCTCTTTACCCTGATCGAGAAGTTCGGAGGCGGACCGGCCGGACTTGACACTCTGGCGGCGGCCATCGGAGAGGATTCCGGAACACTGGAGGATCTTGTGGAGCCCTATCTTTTGCAGAACGGTCTGATCAACAGGACGCCCAGAGGAAGGGTAGCTACCCGGGAAGCCTACACGCACCTCGGAATTCCGTACATGGAGGAATAAGAGTATGACTGAAAAGACAGATGCACAGGTTGTGATCGGGGGAAGGACTTATACCCTGAGCGGCTACGAGAGCGAAGAGTATCTTCTGAGAGTGGCCGGATATCTCAACGGCAAGATCGACGAGCTGAACGCCGACCCGGATTACGGAAGACTTCCGGTGGATATGAGGCAGCTCCTTCTTAATCTCAATATCGCGGACGACTATTTCAAGGCTGAGGCAAGGATCGAAGAACTTCAGGGTATTGTTGACAAAAAAGAGAATGATCTCTATGATATCAAACACGAACTCGTGGCAGCGCAGATGAAGCTTCAGAGTGCTGATAAGAAGAAAAAATAGGAGACGGATCCAAATGACAAGCGGGAGGACGAAGCTTCCTGAACTGCTGGCGCCCGCCGGCAGCAGGAAGGCCTTTCTGGGCGCGCTCAAAGCCGGCGCGGACGCGGTCTACCTGGGCGGAGAGAAATTCGGCGCCAGGGCATACGCGGAAAACTTCACAGAGGAAGACATCATAAGGTCCATCAGGGACGCCCATGTTTTCGGCAGGAAGGTGTATCTGACGCTGAACGTCCTCACCAAGGAGAGCGAACTTGAAGAGACGGTGGATTTTGCAGTGAATCTCTATGAGAAGGGGCTGGACGGCGTGATCGTACAGGATCTTGGAGTGCTCAGGGTGCTCCATGAGAGATGCCCCGGGCTGGAACTGCACGCTTCTACGCAGCTGTCCTCTTCGGCGCCGGAATCCGTGCGGTTTCTCAAAGAACTCGGCGTCCGCAGAGTCGTCCCTGCCAGGGAGCTTTCCCTGGAGGAGATCAGAACCATCAAGAGAGAAGAGCCGGTGGAAGTGGAGAGTTTTATCCACGGCGCTATGTGCTATTCCTATTCCGGGCGCTGCCTGATCTCCAGCTTTCTGGGAGGGAGGAGCGGCAACAGGGGAAGGTGCGCGGGAACTTGCCGGCTTCCCTGCAGGATCCTTGACGAGGAAGGCAGAGAAGCCAGTCTGGGGAAAGGAAAAGAGCATTATCCGCTCTCCATGCGCGACCTCTGTGTCCTGGAGATCCTCCCCGATCTCATCGACGCGGGGATCGATTCGTTCAAAATAGAGGGCAGGATGAAGAGCTCTCACTATGCCGCCGGAGTCACAGCGCTCTACAGAAAGTATATGGACTATTATCTGGAGTGGGACGCGGCAGGACGTAAAAAGCCGTGGAAGATCGAAGCTGAGGACATGCGGAGACTGAAGTCCCTGTATCTGCGCGCCGATCTGAGCACGGGCTATTATTATAAGAGAAACGGAAGAGAACTGCTGACCATCGGAAAACCCGGTTACGCCGGAACCGACGACGGACTTTTGAAGGAAATCGAGGAGAAGTACCTCAGAGAGAACGCCAAAAGACTGATCCGCGGTAAAGCGGTCTTTACGCCGGGAGAAAAGGCCGGGCTGACAGTGACTGCTCTTCCTTTGAGCGGCGAAGAAACGGCCGTAACTGCGCAAGTTACGGGAGAGACCGTACAGACAGCGGACAAGCGCCCTGTGCAGGCGCAGGAGATCGAGCGGCGTCTGAGAAAGACCGGGGATTCTCTCTTCGAATTTGAAACACTGGAAGTGATAGTGTCGGGGGACGTTTTCCTGCCGGTTGCTTCTCTCAACGCGATTCGCCGCGACGCGCTCGCTGCACTGGAGGAGAAGATCCTTGAGAGCGCGGCGAAGCCGGAAAGCGGTACAGGAGCTTCGTCAGGTGCTTTCATGGGCGGCGCGGAGCGAAGCGGGATCTTTACAGAACACGGCGAGATCAATACAGAGGGCGGAATTGACCGCAGGCGCCCCGAAATATGGGCACAGGTCACAACCGCCGAGCAGCTCAGAGCCGCGCAGCGCTGCGGCATAGAGAACATTATCGTGGAGGAAACTCCGCAGATCATGGAGATCCTTTCGGAAGCGGAGCGGGCGCAGTGTCTGATCGCTCTCCCTCATGTGTGCCGCACAAGCAGCAGAAACAGAGTCAGGAAACTTGCCGGAATGGGCTTCAGAGGCGTACTGGCGAGAAATCCGGAGGAGATCGATATTTTGCGGCAGATCCGTTATGAGGAGCTTGTCGTCGGCGACGGTTCGCTGTATCAGTGGAATACTGCGGCAAGGGACCTTCTTCTGGAACACTGTGATAAGCTCAGTCTCGGCTGGGAACTGTCTTACAAGGATATGATCCCGCTTATGAAGGGCGCCGCAAACCGGCAGCTTCTGCAGGTATACGGCAGGATCCCTATGATGATAACCGCGGGATGCGTGAAGAAAACAACCGGGAAGTGCAGCCGCGCAGAGCAGGGATTTTTTGCTATAGAGGACCGCAAGGGAATGCGGTTCCCGGTGCGCTGCGTCTGCGGACACTGCAGCAATGTGATCTACAACAGCCTGCCGCTGTCCCTGCACGGGTTTGTGAAAAACGCGGATCCTGTGATCAGCGGAGCCGCAGGGTGGATCTGCGCGTTTACAACGGAAAGCGGCGCCGAAACTATGGATATTCTTCGCTGGTACATAACGGGAGGCGAAGACAAAGACGCGCGATCGGTATTTAGGGAATACACGACCGGGCATTACAGAAAGAGCGCACTCTGATGAGGGCTCATTACTACAGTACGGATTTCACTGATAAAAGGAGGTGAAGAAATGCAGGCCTACGCAGTTTCATACAGCAAATATATGATCGCGGCCTCCATGGTTCTTTACACATTTCTCGCCTATGTGGCCCTGCCTTCGGGCAAGGACGTAAAACGCACCTGCGAGACTCTGCAGAGGCTGTGCCTCGGCGTTTTTACGCTGAACGCTTACCTCACTATGGCGATCCTGGCAGGTGACGAGTATATATTTACCTTCGGTCTGCTGCAGCTTTTGATCGTTCTCGGGGCGTCAATTCTCTACAGGAGCCTTTATAAAAGCGCCAATATGCTCATGGTCAACAATATCATGATGCTCCTGAGCATAGGGCTTGTCATGATCACAAGGATCAATCCTGCCAAAGCGCAGAAACAGCTTCTGATCTCGCTTGCAGGCATGCTGTTTCTTATGGTGATACCTCTTTTGCGAAGCAGGTTCGACTCCCTCAGGAAAGGGACTTATTTCTATGGGATCCTGGGGATCGCTGCGCTGGGAGCGGTTCTGCTTCTGGGCGCGATCACGAACGGATCCAAGATCAGTTTCACTATCGCCGGAATGACTTTCCAGCCCAGTGAATTTGTCAAACTGCTGTTCCTGCTCTTTATGGCGAGCGCCCTGTGCGAAGAGAACAGCAGGAACCATCTCGCGGTCCTTACAGCCGCGGCTCTGGTCCATGTGGGGATCCTTGTGCTGTCGAGGGATCTTGGCAGCGCGCTGATCTTCTTTGTCATCTACCTGTCGCTGCTTTTTCTGTCGACGGGAAACTGGAACATTCTGGCCGGCGGGCTTTTGCTGGGGCTGATCACAGCCGTGGTCTGTTTCTTCCTGTTTTCCCATGTAAGAGTAAGAGTACAGGTCTTTCTGGATCCCTGGAGCAGTATTGACGGAAACGGTTTCCAGATCACTCAGGCGCTGTTTGCCATCAGTTTCGGAGGACTGTTCGGAGCTGGGCTCATGCAGGGAATGCCGTCCAGCATTCCTTTCGTGGAATCAGATTTCATCTTTGCGGCGATAGTAGAAGAGATGGGGATCCTGTTCGGTATCTGCCTGATCCTTCTGTGCCTCAATATTTTTACGGATTTCCTGCTGCTTGCGGGAAGTTATTCCAATAAATTCTACAGACTCTATACTTTCGGAACTGCCATAGCCTTTATATTCCAGGCTTTTCTTACGATCGGAGGAGAAGTGAAGTTCATTCCCCTTACGGGCGTTACTCTTCCCCTTGTGAGTTACGGCGGAAGTTCAGTATTGGCGACTTTCATTATGTTCGGCATTGTGGGGACGATCTTCCTGCTACAGGAGGAGAGGCTCGAGAGATTCCGCCAGCGCTATGAGCTTGAACACAGCGCGGACAGGGGAAGACTGTACGAGAACGCCGCCAGATCGAGAGAGACCGGCGCATACCGCGGTGCTAATGGTCAGGGAAGCTCGGATCAGGACTTCTATAAGGACTTCAAGGGAGTCCCTATCTATGATCCAAGCAAAGATTATGAGAACATGAACCGTTTTGATGTCTGACAGAGGGTCTTATAATGGCTATTTTTAAGAAAAAGGGCGCTTCTTCCGCCGGGGAGCAGGGAAATAACCCGGATCCGGCTATGTTCGCCGGGGCTTCTATATGGGAGAAGCTTGAGAAAGAAAGAAAGGCGGCAAGATCGCATATTATCTTCTTTGCGATCCTGTTTGCGGTGTTGTTCGGATGGATGTGTTTTTACTTCACTCAGACAGCGATCGAAGACAGAGTAGAACTGTTCGATAATGACTACAACCACAGAGACGAGCTTCTGGCGACAAGGAACCGGAGGGGCGGCATCTACGCCTCAGATTCGGAGACACTGCTGGCTTCCACCCGGACGGACGTCGATGAAGAAGGCAATGTTGTGCAGATCAGGAGTTATCCCTTCGGAAGCATGTACGCCCATGTGGTGGGATATGCGCAGCTTGGCGGAAGCGGTCTTGAGGAACACTTTAAATATGAGCTCCTTCATTCAGACCTTCCGCTTTCTGAAAAAGTGAGATATGACAACCAGGAAGAACCTGAGGATAAACTTTACCCCGGCAATAATCTTATTACTACGCTTGATCCCGATATCCAGGAAGCCTGTTATGAAGCGATGGGCAATTACGAGGGAGCGGTCATTGTGACAGAGGTCAAGACGGGGAGGATCCTCGCCATGGTCTCTAAACCGGATTATGATCCCAACTACATCGAAGAGGAGTGGGAAAAGCTGCTCGAAGACAATGAGTCGGGAACACTTCTGAACAGAGTCACTCAGGGGCTCTATCCTCCCGGATCCACTTTCAAGATCGTAGACTGTATCGATCTTCTTCAGGAAGATCCCGCGGCTATGGAGAATTACAGTTTCAAATGCACGGGAGTATTTGAGCAGGGAGGGGAGTCCATTCACTGCTATGAATACGAGGTACACGGAGAAGTTGGACTTGAGGAATCCTTCGCGCATTCCTGCAACGCCTCCTTTGCAAACATCGGTGTGAATATGATCAGCGCCGATACAATGTCGGCTACACTCAAGTCGCTTCTCTTTAACAGTAAGCTTCCCTATGACCTTCCCTATATCCGCAGCGCTGTCAACATGCCGAACACACTCTCCACGGAGGGGATCATGCAGATGGCGATCGGACAGGGAACTACATCTATGACGCCGCTTCACCTCAATATGATCACTTCAGCGGTGGCGAACGGCGGCGTTCTGATGAAGCCGCACCTGGTGGATGAACTGCACGATGCCAAAGGCCGTACCTTGAAAGTCTACGGCAATGAACAGTATGGCGCCCTGATGTCCGAAGACGTCGCGTCAAAGATGGTTCAGATGATGCGGGCAGTTGTCACGGAAGGTACTGCGAATTCTCTGAGCGGAAGAGAGTACGAACCCTGCGGCAAGACCGGAAGCGCGGAGTTTGACAACAATAAGAGCTCTCATGCGTGGTTCACGGGCTTTGCGCCCGCAAGCGACCCGCAGATCAGTGTAACGGTCCTGATCGAGGGCAAAGGTATGGGCTCAAGTTACGCCGTACCTGTAGCGGGACGGATCTTTGACGCATACTTTGACTAATACATATAATATATGGGCTTGATTTTGCTTTTTGAACGTGATAGTATAACAATGTTTGGCGCATGGGATAAGTGCGCCTATCAGAAAAAGTCGTTTTAACAAGGTGGTAATGAAAATGAGTGTTATTCGCTGGATTTTGACGATTGCAATTATTGCAGTGAGTATTGTTATGACAGTGGTCATTCTTATGCAGGAAGGAAGATCTCAGGGACTGGGCGCGATCAGCGGCGCGGCTGAGACTTACTGGGGCAAGAACAAGGGACGTTCCATGGAAGGATTTCTTGAGAAATTCACCACAGGACTGGTCATTGCTTTCTTTCTCCTGGCAATCTTTCTTGATATGCAGCTGTTCTGATTGCTTTTTCTCCGCTTGAGGGGAAAGGACAGCATTTGGAACGAAAGCTGAATGTGTGATCATCTGCACTCCTGCTATATTTTGCAGGAGTGTTTTTCTATGCGCGAAGCAATGGCTCATTGCGATAACAGAGCCGTGCGCAGACAGGAGCGCTGCCGCCGTGACAATATACAATATAGAAGATAAAAGAAGACAGAAGAGAAGAAGACGTAAAGAAGATGATGAGGAAGAACAAGAGAGAACAAATATTTACAGGAAGATTCGACAGCAATGCAAGAGGTTTCGGATTTGTGACCGTTGAGGGATTTGAAAGAGACCTGTTTATCCCTCAGGGCTGCACGGGCGGCGCCGTCTACGGAGACACTGTAGAGGTGAGGATTACCAGAGGGAGCATGGACGAGTACGGCCGCGGAGACGACGGACAGGGCAAAAGAGCCGAGGCTGAGGTGACGAGGATCCTTGAGCACGGCGTAAAGACGGTCGTCGGAACATTCCACTCTTTCAGAAGGCCTGTACAGAAGACTTATATCAAGGACTACATCATGCTCGGAAAGAGGATGGTCGGAAAGACGGTTTCCCTGAGCATTGCCGGATATATAACGCCGGATAACACCAAGATTCCATTCGAGGTGGATGTACCTGTTGACGGCAGAAACAGCGCCCTTGAAGGCCATAAGGTGGTCGCACGGATCGACATCTATCCGGGGAACGGAGAGAATCCCGTCGGCACTGTATCGGAAATTCTTGGTCATGTCACGGATCCCGGAGTGGACATCCTGTCGATTGTCAAGGGATATGAGATTCCGACGGAGTTTCCGCAGGAAGTGATGAAGGAAGCGGAAATGCTTCCGGACTATGTTGACATTGAAAGCGAAGCTGTCGCAAAGCAGAACAGAAAGGATTACAGAGACCTGCCCACTGTCACCATTGACGGTGAAGATACCAAGGACATAGACGACGCCATTTCTCTTGTGAGAGAGGGCAAAAAATGGAAGCTCGGCGTGCATATCGCCGACGTCGCGGAATATGTAAAAGAGGGATCTGCGCTCGACAAAGAAGCTTTTAACAGAGGCACCAGCGTTTATCTGGCAGACCGGGTCATCCCGATGCTTCCCAGAAAGCTGTCCAACGGGATCTGCTCCCTGAACGCAGGGGAAGACAGACTTGCCATGAGCTGTGTTATGACGATCGATGAAAACGGCGAGGTTTCAGAATATGAGATCTCGGAATCGATCATCCATGTGGACGCGCGCCTGTCCTATAACGGCGTGATGCGCCTCTTCACAGAAAACGATGACAGCGAGATCGCGCAGTCGCTGAGCTGGCAGGGTTACAGAGGGATCAAGGGAAGAACGAAGAAACTCGCGAGAATGCTTCTGAATATGAAGAAGCTTGCCGCGCAGCTTCGCGAGAACCGGGAGAAGAGAGGAAGTATAGATTTTGACTTCCCGGAAGCTAAGATCGTACTGGATGAAACGGGAAGACCTGTGGAGATCTCCCTGAGGGAGAGAACTGACGCCACAGACCTCATCGAGGACTTCATGCTCCTGGCCAATGAGACTGTAGCCAGACACTGCGTATATCTGGAGATCCCTTCGGTCTACCGTGTACATGAAGTTCCCGCAGTGGACAAAATGAAGGAACTGTCACAGCTTGTCAGAGGATTCGGATACCGGTTCAAGCCCGGGCAGAGCGATGTTCATCCCTCCCAGATCCGGCATCTTCTCGAGAAGATGAAGGGAAGACCTGAAGAGGCCATGCTCAGCAGGATCGTCCTTCGCAGTATGCAGAAAGCGCAGTACGCGACGGGATGTGAGGGACACTTCGGCCTCGCGCTTAAGTATTATTGTCACTTCACATCTCCAATCCGCAGATACCCGGATCTTCTGGTACACAGAAGCCTCAAGTACTGGCTGCGAGGCGAGATGGACGAGAATGCAGTGGACAGGCTCAATCTTTACCTTCCGGGCGCGGCTGCCAGAAGCTCCGCAATGGAGCAGAGAGCCGCGGAAGTAGAGCGGGAGACCGTAAAACTTAAGAAAGCCCAGTACATGGAAGAAAGGATCGGCGAAAATTATACCGGCACTATTTCCGGCATAACGGGCTGGGGCGTCTATGTTGAACTCCCCGACACCGTGGAGGGGATGATCCGCATCAGTGATCTGACAGATGATTTCTATGCTTATGATGAAAAACGGTATATACTTGTAGGAGAACGGACCGGACGCACTTACATGCTCGGACAGACCATGAATGTCACTGTAGCAGGAGTGGATACCGCGAGAAGAACCATAGATTTTATGCCTGAGGGCTCGGTGCGCCGGGACTCCGCAGGGCAGGATCACGGACATTTCTCAAAACGGGGCGAAGGCAGAAAAGAATCGGATCCCGACAGGGAAAAGGGAAGAAAAAGCGGCAGGAAGAAACTGTTTCTGGACCGAACAGGCAGGATACTGGCCGGTAAATCCGGAAGACGCACGGGTCATAAGAAACACAGGGACAGAAAGGAAAGAAAATGAGCGCCAGGGAAGCGATCAAGCTGGTGGCCAACAACAAGAAGGCCTACCACGACTATTTCATAGAAGAGAAATACGAGGCAGGGATCGAGCTGTTCGGAACAGAGGTGAAATCTATCCGGCAGGGCAAGTGCAGCATCAAGGAGGCCTATGTCACTATTGATCACGGCGAAGCCTTCGTGGAGGGCATGAATATCAGCCCCTACGAGAAGGGCAATATTTTCAACCGCGAGCCCCTCAGAAAGAGGCGGCTGCTCCTGCACAAGAGAGAGATCATGAAGCTGGCCGGACAGGTTCAGGCCAAGGGCTACACCCTGATGCCGCTCCAGGTCTACTTCAAGAACGGCCGGGTCAAAATAGAGGTCGGCCTTGCCCGAGGCAAAAAACTTTACGACAAGCGCGATGACCTCAAGAAGAAGGCCATGAAGAGGGAGACGGAGAGGGATTTCCGCAACAGCCAGATCAAAATGTAAGACAGAAGAAATACCTTCCGTCTCTGTATTTAGAAGTAAACCATTGGTTTAAAAATGTTGACTTCGCGGCTTTAGTTAGTATAATCTGATATCAGAGAAGCGGTCTTTATTTTGACCAGACTTCCTTGTATAACCCGGGTTAGTAAAGGTTTCGACAGGGGTCATGCAGGTGGAGAAGCTATCCGACGCCGATCGTCAAACGGCAAAATTAAAAATAAACGCTAACAATAATAGAGTAGCACTGGCAGCTTAAATGCCGCCCGTCGTCTGGAGGACACCCGCATCCTGCAGCTCCGGCGTTATGAAAGCGGGAAACGACACGGGGTAAGCTTTGCCCCCGCGGGCGTATCATGAAGCTACTGAAGCAGGTGGATTGACTGTTTTCCGCCTGTGGAGGGAATTGGAGTGATCCGGAAAAACCGTCTATGATAGTAGAAGGACATTGAATTGGCTTTTGGACAGGGGTTCGACTCCCCTCTAATCCATATCGTGAAAAGCGCAGCATCAGGCACATCCTGATGTTGCGCTTTCTTTGTGCCATTAATTTACTGAAGGCAGAGGAACTTGTTGATTCAGCCCCTTTCTGTAGGGATTTTTTCTTATACAGATGATACAATATTGTACATAAGCATACTGATGATTGACTCCGAAAAAGGGGATGGCGATGAGACCGAAAGCTTATGAGGGGAAAGAACCGTATATTTTTGTAAGTTATGCGCATAAAGATGACGATCAGGTCTTCGAAATATTAAGCGCGCTGGGAGAAAAGGGATACCGGGTCTGGTATGACGAAGGGATTACTCCCGGAAGTGAATGGACGGAAGATATCGCACGCCATCTGGATGATTCGGCGATGGTGATCGCATTTATAACGCCCGCTTCCATGGCTTCCAAGAATTGCAGGAGGGAGATCAATTATGCCCTCTTTAAGGAGAAGCCGTTTCTCTCGGTTATTCTTGAGAAGACGGAGATGTCCCCGGGGATGACTATGCAGCTGTCTGTTCAGCAGAGCATCCTGCGCTACGACTATACCTCCTGGGAGAGTTTTATTGACAAGATCCTTCGCTGCCCGGAGATCGCACCGTGCAAAATACCGGAGCCTGTAAAGAAGCCTTCTGAAGAGTCAGATAAGGAAACGGTGACCGAAGCGCCGGGTGCGGTCGATCCGGTGAGTAAGACGGAGCATGCAGCTGATGAATCGGCGATGATCATGCCGGCCGGTCCCAAAGAGATTGCTCCGGTAAATTCGCGAAAGGCAGAAGTCCCTGCCAAAACCGATACTGTGCTGAAAGTCCATCCGGTGGAGCCGGACGGACTAAAAACCCAAAAAACTAAGAAGAAGCTCCCGTTTATTCCCATACTTCTGGGGATCGCGTGTATTGTTTTGGGTGTCTTTGCAGTGACCATATTGGGCGGCGTCAAGACTTCCTGGGGAGAAAAAATTAAATCGAATACCGAAACCGTATCAGTGTCCAAAAAAAAGTTGACCCAGTCGGATCTTAGCGGCATTGCGGGGTTGAAAAACCTCAAGTTCTTATATCTTAGCGACAGTGACTTTTCTGATTGTGATTTTTCAAATGTTGAGTTTGCCTCCAATGGTTTGACTAAGGTGAGTATTGAGAACTGTACAGGAATTAATGACTTCAGTTTTCTCAAAGGAAAACAACTGGAAAATCTGACGCTGAACGGATGCGATTCCTTTTCGGATTTGTCTCTTCTTGACCTGTCCTCTTTATACATTCTGCTTTTGGATGGGACGGGAGTGACGGATCTTTCTGCGCTCAAAGGCACAAAAATCTTTCATCTCAGTTTTCAGGACACGGCGGTATCAGACATTTCATTTGCAGCAGAGATGCCTTCTCTTCAAGAGATCTGCGGAACGGGAAGTAAGGTCGCTTCCCTTGCCCCGCTTGAGAATTTAGAAAATCTTGAGCGAATCGAATTTCGGAGCTGCCCCATCTCAGAGCTGCCGCAAAGCCTGGAATCACTAAGACTGAAGTATGTGGATCTGTCAAGGTGCGGGTTGACAGATATTGGTTTTTTAGGCAACTGTACACTCATTAAAACGCTGTATCTTAATGATAATCCGTCTCTTCAGGAGCTGGGGGAACTGCCTGAGAATAATAAAGGAGCCCTTATAAATCTGAGCCTGTCCCGGACAGGGATTGAAGCACAGACACTACAGGCGCTGGCTCCCTGTACACAGCTCAAGACGCTTTTCGTCAGCGGCATCCCGTTGGAAGACTTGTCCTTTGTATCCGGTATGGTGAACCTTTCGTCTCTGACAGCAGAAAACTGCGGCATCACTGATATCAGCGCACTTTCCGGTTTAAAAAACTTGGAAATAGTTCGACTTGCCTTTAACAATATCGAAGATATAACACCTTTGGAAGGCAGCATGGATCATTCCGGTCTCCAAACCGTCGATCTTTCTTTTAACAGACTTACATCTGCTGAGTCTCTGCCGGAAGAACGTTTTGGAATTATTCTCCTGCACGGAAACGATAGTAGGATTGGGGCAACATTGCGTGAAGGCGTCAAAGCAGGTTTGATTTCACTTCCGTGGGATGACAGTCTTTTGGATAGAGGAAAAGACATTAACGATGGCATCTACCTGGTTGACTGTCCTAAGGCAAAGCAGGTCAAAGCGGAAGGAATATATCCATACTGCCATTTTGTCACCGAACAGGAATTGATGAAGGGCCTGTATGATGGAAGTATTTCTTACTATGAAAGACTCAATTATGACTATCCTTATGAGGTGTACCAGAGCCGCTAACGAATCAAAACTGAATAGTCGGACATAGTAAAAAGGAAATAGGGCGAACTGCCAAAAAGAGCTGTACAAACGCGCAGCTCTTTTTTTTGCTCTCAATATCTATCTTTTTGCAAATTTCTTATTATAATAGCAGTTATAACACTTTTAGAGAATAGATATGTAGGAAAACAGTGAGGAACTTATGGAAGTTACGAACAGTATTTTGGAAAAATATGACCTTCTTCAGCATCAGTACCTGGAGGACACAGGCTGCGACAGCCTTCTTCTTCGCCACAAGAAGACCGGCGCGAGAGTAGCCCTTCTTCCCTGCGAGGATGACAATAAAGTATTCTATATCGGATTCCGCACGCCTCCGGAGGACTCCACCGGCGTTGCGCATATCATCGAGCACTCTGTGCTGTGCGGCTCAAGGGACTTCCCGGTCAAGGACCCGTTCATTGAGCTGGTAAAGGGTTCGCTCAACACATTTCTCAATGCGATGACTTATCCGGACAAGACTGTATATCCGGTGGCCAGCTGCAACGACACAGATTTCAAGAATCTGATGCACGTCTATCTGGACGCAGTCTTTTATCCGAACATCTATAAAGAGCAGAATATCTTCCGCCAGGAGGGCTGGCATTATGAGGCAGAGGACGCGCAGAGTCCGATCACGGTGAACGGCGTCGTCTACAACGAGATGAAGGGCGCTCTTTCTTCTCCTGACGATGTGCTGGCACGCAGCATTTACGGCGCGCTGTATCCGCACACACCTTACGCGGTGGAGTCCGGCGGCGATCCCGTATACATCCCGGACCTGACCTATGAGGCGTTTCTGGACTTCCACAGCAGATATTATCACCCCTCCAACAGCTATATTTTCCTCTATGGAAATATGGACATGGAGGAGCGCCTTACTTATCTGGACGAGGCCTATCTCTCCGCGTTTGACAGGATCGAGATCGACTCGGAGATCCCTGCGGAGCCTGTATTCGAGGCGCCCGTAGAGGCGACAGAGCACTATTCAGTGCAGTCGGAGGAGGAACTGGAAGGCCGCAGTTACCTTACATGGAACGTATCGCTGGCACAGGACGGCCAGGACACAGAACTTGGCCTCGCCTTCAAGATCATCGACTATATGCTCTGCGACGCGGAAGGCGCTCCTGTCAAAAAAGCGCTGCGCGACAAGGGGATCGGCGAAGATGTTTATTCCCTGCTCGAACTCGGCATCAGGCAGCCCAGCTACACCGTTACTTCCAAGTATACGGACCCCGACAAGAAGGAAGAGTTTGTAAAGACCATCGAGGATACTCTAAGAGAGATCGCGGACAACGGACTTGACCAGCGCGCGCTTCTGGCGAGCATCAACCGTTTCGAGTTCAAATACAGAGAGGCCAATGCCGGCTATTATCCCAAGGGACTGATCTACGGTCTCGGAGCGCTCGACACATGGCTCTACAACGAGGAGACGCCCTTCATTAACCTCGAACTCGGAGAAGCATTTGCTTCCCTTCGGGAAAAGATGGACAAAGGCTATTTTGAAGAACTGATCCGTAAACATTTCCTGGAGAATCCCCACAAGGCGGTCGTCGTGATGACGCCCGAGGTGGGACTCACTGAGAAGATGGCCGAGGAACTCAGGCAGAAGATGGAAGTCTATGCCCAGAGCCTGACATCAGACGAGAGGCAGCAGATCGTCGACGATCTGGCCGCGCTCAGGGAGTGGCAGGAGACGCCCAATTCCCCTGAGGATCTGGCTAAGATCCCCATGCTGACAAGAGGAGACCTCACCAGGGAGATCAAGCCCTTTGTCAACCGCTTCATGACCGCGGACACAATGCGCGATGGAGCGAAGGCACTTGAGACCCAGGTCATCGCGCATCCTCTGGGCACATCGGGAATCGACTACCTGACCTTTATGTTCGATATCTCGAAACTCCCGCAGAAGTTCTTCCCCTATCTGGGGATCTTCAAAACGCTTTTGGGCGTGCTGGATACGGAACACTTCAGTTACGCCGAGCTGGATCAGGAGATCAATATCTATACAGGCGGGATCGGGGCGACCGTCAGCGTCTACACACAGAACGGAGACCCGTCAAAATACAGAATGATGGCGGAAGTCAACTGTAAGGTACTTCACAGCAATCTCGAACACGCCATGAGGCTGATCGGTGAGATCCTTACGACCACTAAGTGGAGCAGCAAGGACCGTATCCTCGAGGTCCTGGAGGAGGAGCGGGCGGCCATGAGAGCTGATCTTCCTGCTTCAGGCCACGCCACGGCGGCGGTCAGAGCGTCATCGGGATTCTCCGAGACCGCTCTGATCATGGACTGCGTGAACGGCGTTAACGCTTATCACACGCTTGATGAGGTCTGCGGACTACTGGAAAAAGGCGAGGCGGATGAGTTCCTCTCGGTGCTGGAAGAGATGGCCCGCTATATTTTCCGCGCAGATCACCTGATGCTGGACTGCACGGCTGATGAGAACAGCCTTGAAGAGATCTGCGCCGGAACCGGTACTGTTGCCGGATCTTTCCCGAAGGGGAAAACGCCGGAAGAGGATCTTAAGGAGTATGGCGCGGCTTTCCGCGTCGAACCTGTCAAGGTGAAGGAAGGATTCACTACTTCCGGCCAGGTGCAGTACGTCTGCAGAGCCGGCAATTACGGCAATAAGGGCTGCGCGTACACCGGGGCTCTCCGGGTGCTGCGCGTGATCCTGGGCTACGATTATCTCTGGCAGAATGTCAGGGTCAAAGGCGGCGCCTACGGCTGCATGAGCAGTTTCTCAAGAGACGGAAGCGCCTACTTCGTGTCCTACAGGGATCCTCATCTGGCACAGACGATCCGCACGTTTGAAGAGGCGCCGGCTTATATAAGGCAGTTCGATGCGGACGAGCGCACGATGACCAAGTATATCATCGGCGCTGTCAGCGCTCTGGATCACCCGATGTCGCCGTCGACCTACGGTAAGTATTCCCTTGCCGGCTACATGACAGGCTTTGACGAGAAGAAACTGCAGAGGGAGCGCGACCAGCTCCTGGATTGCAGACCTGAAGATATCCGGGCGCTTGCCGCGCATATCGAGGCTTTCCTCAGCGAGGACGCTCTTTGCGTCGTCGGGAACGCTGAGAAGCTCAGGGCTGAGTCGGACAGATTTGAGAGAATGGAAAAACTTCAGTGATCCTTGAAGGCAATCAACTAAGATAAAGGCGAAGGTAATACTGCATGGCAGAGAACAAAGAATTGACGACACAGGAAAAAACAGGGAAGAAGGCCGGATTCGCGACGATCATCGGAAAGCCGAACGTCGGCAAGTCCACGCTGATGAACCGCCTGATCGGACAGAAGATCGCGATCACGTCCTACAAACCGCAGACGACAAGGACGCAGGTCCGCACTATTTTGACAGAAGACCGCGGACAGGTCGTGTTCCTCGATACGCCCGGCATTCACCGCACAAAGACCAGGATGGGCGAGTATATGGTGAAAGCGGCGCAGAGCACGCTGAAAGAAGTGGACGTGGTCCTCTGGCTCGTGGAGCCCAAGACCAAAATGAGCGAGGAGGACAAGAGCATCGCCGGGCAGCTGGCAGCTGTTAAAACCCCTGTGCTGATCCTCATTAACAAGATCGATTCAGTAAAGAAGGCCGAAATCCTGCCGGTCATCGCCGTATATCAGAAGGCCTATGACGAGGCAGTGCAGGCACAGAATGAGGAGAGGGAGGCGGCGGGAAAAGCCCCTCTTACATCCAATCTCAAGGCGATCATCCCGGTCAGCGCAAGGACCGGAAGCGGAACGGAAGACCTGTTAAAGAGTCTCTTCGAACTGCTCCCTGAGGGAGAACCTTTCTATGACGAGGATCAGGTCACGACGGAGACAGAGCGGGAGATCGCGGGCGAGATCGTGCGCGAGAAAGCGCTGCGCCTTCTGCAGGAAGAGGTCCCTCATGGAATCGCAGTGACGATCGACAGCATGAAATACCGCAAGAGAAAAGACGGGACCGAGATCTGCGATATCGACGCCTCCATCATCTGTGAGCGAGAGAGCCACAAACTGATCGTGATCGGAAAGCAGGGGTCTATGCTCAAAAAGATCGGAACTGCAGCGAGAACAGATATCGAGAACATGCTGCAGTGCAAGGTGAACCTCAAGCTCTGGGTCAAGGTACGCAGGGACTGGAAGGACAACGAGCAGCAGATGAAGTCCTTCGGCTACGATATGCGAAAATTTAAATAAGATGAGTGCAAGTTATGAAGTGACCGGAATGGTCCTTACGAGTGTTCCCGCAGGGGAATACGACAAAAGAGTGGAGATCCTCACCAGGGAGAGAGGCAGAATATCGGGATTTGCCAGAGGGGCGAGAAGACCCGGAAGTCCTGTGATGGCCGCCGCCTCTCCGTTTGTGTTCGGAACCTTTAAGATCAGTGAGGGCAGGAGCGCTTATCAGATCATCGGCGCGAAAGTGGACAATTACTTTGAAAAGCTCCGCTCGGATATAACAGCGGCCTGCTTCGGATCCTACTTTATGGAGATCCTTCAGTATGTGACGAGGGAGAACAACGACGAGACGGCCCTTCTCATGCTCGCTTACCAGAGCCTGAGAGCCCTCGAGTCGGAATCTTTTGACAACAGGCTGGTCAGGGCGGTGTTCGAGATCAAGACGGTGATGCTTGAAGGAGAATACCCCGGACCCAGGCGCGGAGTTCAGTATTCGGACTCGGCGCTGTATGCCCTGGACTTTCTGTTCAGGACATCTCCCGCGAAGATCTACACTTTCGGCGTCAAGCCGGAAGTGCTGGAGGAACTGGAAAAGTACGCGAAATGGCTCTGTGCGAGGACCTGGGATCACAGGTTTAAGAGCCTTGAAATTCTTGAAGTTCTCATGTGAGCACCGCTAAAGAGGGGATTGAGCGTTGCAAAACAGGCTCTGTTCCCTTATAATTAAGCGTTGATGATTGAACTTGTACATTAAATAAGGTCAATAAAAGAAATAAAAAACAAAGGAGCACGAGAGTTAATGGAAAAGACAATGGATAAGATCGTGGCGCTGTGTAATGCCAGAGGATTCATCTACCCCGGTTCCCAGATCTACGGCGGACTGGCCAACACTTGGGACTACGGCAATCTGGGCGTCGAACTCAAGAACAACGTCAAGAAGGCCTGGTGGCAGAAATTTGTACAGGAGAGCCCTGAGAACGTAGGCGTTGACTGCGCGATCCTGATGAACCCCCAGACATGGGTGGCCAGCGGACACCTTGCAAGCTTTTCCGATCCGCTTATGGACTGCAAAGCCTGCGGCGAGAGATTCCGTGCCGACAAGCTGATCGAGGACTACGCGGCGGAGCACGAGATGACTCTGGACGGCAGCGTCGACGGCTGGACCAGCGACGAGATGATGGGCTTCATCAACAAGTTCGCCGTTCCCTGCCCCAGCTGCGGCAAGTTTCACTGGACAGACATCCGTCAGTTCAACCTGATGTTCAAGACATTCCAGGGCGTTACGGAGAGCAGCGCGTCCACCGTCTATCTCAGACCCGAGACCGCGCAGGGCATCTTCGTTAACTTCAAGAATGTTCAGAGAACTTCCAGAAAAAAAGTTCCTTTCGGAATCTGCCAGATCGGCAAGTCCTTCCGCAACGAGATCACTC
>CAMOIJ010000038.1 GCA_946615865.1 uncultured Lachnospiraceae bacterium
CCAGGAACTGCAGGTTCTCGCCCGGCTTCTTTCCGGGATCCAGAAGGTTTACGCCCGTGTCAGTTCCGATGGACCAGTTGTTGTGCTTGCCGGATCCGTTGATGCCTTCGAAGGGCTTCTCGTGCAGCAGGCAGGCATATCCGAAGCGGTCCGCCACCTTCTTCATCACTTCCATAGTCAGCTGGTTATGGTCTACTGCCACGTTGGCCGTCTCAAAGACCGGTGCCAGCTCGTGCTGGGAAGGCGCGACCTCGTTGTGCTTGGTCTTTGCCGGCACGCCGAGCTCCCAGAGTTCCTTATCCAGCGCATGCATATACTCCGATACCTTGGGCTTAAGAACGCCAAAATAGTGATCCTCCATCTCCTGTCCCTTGGGCGCTGGCGCTCCCATCAGCGTGCGTCCCGTTAGGAGCAGGTCCTTTCTCTTCTTATAGAGATCTTTGTCGATCAGGAAATACTCCTGCTCGGAACCTACCGTTGTGTCGACGTGGGTCACATCCGTGTCGCCCAGAAGGTGCAATACTTTGACAGCTGCGTCTGAGAGGGCTTCCATGGAACGCAGCAGAGGGGTTTTCTTATCCAGCGCTTCGCCTCCATAGGAGCAGAAAGCTGTCGGAATATAGAGCGATCCGTCCTTGACAAAGGCAGGTGAACTGGGATCCCAGGCGGTATAGCCGCGTGCTTCAAAGGTAGCTCTGAGGCCGCCTGACGGGAAACTGGAGGCATCTGGCTCGCCCTTTACGAGCTCCTTGCCCGAGAAGTCCATGATGACCTGACCATCCTCGGTCGGGGAGATGAAACCGTCGTGCTTCTCGGCGGTCAGGCCGGTCATGGGCTGGAACCAGTGTGTGAAGTGGGTCGCGCCCTTCTCGATCGCCCACTCCTTCATGACTGCTGCCACGGTATTGGCAACGTCCAGTTCCAGGTGCGTGCCGTTCTTGCTGGTCTTGCGCACCGCCTTGTATATATCCTTCGGGAGACGCTCCCGCATGACCTTGTCATTAAATACCATGCTTCCGTAGATTTCGGGGATGTTCATAATTCTTCTCCTTCCCTGTGTTCGCCTGTACCACTGTTGCTGTGAACAAAAGCGATCTTTGAAATACAAAAAGCAAGGGCGCCTTAACAGACGGTCGTCACCGCCTGTTAAGACACCCTTGCCTTTGAGTTATTATTATACATGAGAGGGTTTAATTGTCAACAGCATTTTTGTATACAATTATACGTTTTACTCCACATCCTGCAGCGCGTCAAAATCTTCCTCTCCGGTCCTGACCTTGATAACTTTCATGACGTTGTAGACAAAAATCTTGCCGTCGCCGATATGGCCGGTATAAAGAGCCTTCTTGGCCGATTCGATGACTCTCTCCACGGGAATCCGGGAGACAATGACTTCGACTTTAACCTTAGGAAGGAGCGTGGAATCCACTACCGCGCCTCTGTAGCGCTCTTCTGAGCCCTTCTGTATGCCGCAGCCCATGACCTGCGTCATGGTCATGCCGGTCACACCGAGTTCATTCAGCGCATGCTTAAGCTCGTCAAATTTGCTGAGTCTGCAGATGATCGCAACCTTGTGCATGCCGGTATCAGGTTCACCTGCTGTACTGAAAGCACTTCCGCCGGCAACAGAACCCGTCTCCGTCACTCTAGTGACCTTCACTGCTGCCGCGATCTGTGCCTGAGTAGCTTTCTCGTATTCTCCTTCCCCAAGATCTGTGTTCTCGTTGACATCCATGACCATGTTGGAGACGTCACTCACGGAGAAGCCGGAGTAAGCGCTGGCCAGGCCATGCTCATGCATATCCAGTCCGTCAATCTCCACCTGAGCCGGTACGCGAAGTCCGATCACGCGGTCGATCAGTTTGAATACGACAAACATAGTAACAACAACATACGCGTCAATCGCTATGATGCCCAGTGCCTGAACCCCGAGGAGCTTCGCGCCGCCGCCGTAGAACAGGCCATTCATGACGCCGTCTTCACCGGTACTGAAGAGACCTACCGCGATCGTCCCCCAGATGCCGTTTACCATATGCACCGAAACGGCACCGACCGGGTCGTCGATCTTTGCGATATTGTCGAAGAACTCAACCGACAGAACCACCAGGAATCCCGCCGCGACACCGATCACGAACGCACCTAAAGGTGATACACAGTCGCATCCCGCTGTGATCGCCACAAGCCCGGCCAAAGAGGCGTTGAGCGTCATGGAGACATCAGGCTTTCCATAGCGGAGCCACGTGAAGATCAAGGTTACGACCGTTGCAACTGCCGCCGCCAGGTTCGTGTTCATGAAGGCCAGTGAAGCGTGGAACGCATCCGCGCCATCCGCCATGGAAGCAGTAGAGCCTCCGTTGAAACCGAACCAGCAGAACCACAGGATGAAGACTCCCAGTGCCACAGCCATCATGTTGTGCCCCGGGATTGCCCTGACCTTTCCGTCGCGGTCGTATTTGCCGATGCGGGGTCCCAACATCCATGCTCCCAGACATGCGATTGCTCCGCCCACGTTATGTACTACAGCACTTCCGGCAAAATCGTGAAAGCCCAGTCCTGACAGCCAGCCGCCGCCCCAAGCCCAGTGTCCTCCGATCGGATAGATCAAAAGAGAGATAGCTGCCGAGTAGATACAATAAGCCTTGAAGTTCGTGCGCTCCGCCATAGATCCCGAAACGATCGTCGCTGCTGTCGCGCAGAAAACAGTCTGGAAGATCACGTAGCACCAAAGAGGCATCGTCTGCGGCACCACTGTATTTTCAGCGCCGTAGATCCCGCGGATCATCGGATCCAGCCGCCCGATAATCGGAGCGGTGCTTCCGAACATGATCCCGAAGCCGACCAGCCAATAACACGGCGTTCCGATACAGAAATCCATCAGGTTCTTCATCAGAATATTGCCTGTATTTTTTGCCCTCGTAAGGCCCGCCTCACATAGCGCGAATCCAGCCTGCATGAAGTAGATCAGGGCGCTAGCTACCAATACCCATATCACAGTTGTCACATCGTAGTTCATAGTATTTCCTCCTTTTCTCCATCTCATATTCCGCATGACCGTGCACCCTGCCATACATAGAGAGAAGGAGCCCGGACCATGCGGATCCGGACTCCTTTGCCCTGATGAGATGTATTTAAATAACAAAAGCGCCGCCGGAGATCCTCCTGCAGCGCCTTTGCTTCATGTCGCTTATTATACACGAACACATAGCAATGTCAAACTGTTTTTGTATACAATAATACAATTCTCATTTAGAAATCTTTGTGCAACCTATACAATCCCGCACACGGCATGATTCTTCACGGAATCCAGCCAGTAGAACAAACTCTCAGGTTCTCTCACGGTGACCATCCCGAACAGTTCTGTCCGATCCGGGCAGATCTGTCCGAACAGGTCCGGTTCGTCCCTAAGGAGCAGCGGATCGTACCGCTGCGTTTTCTGATCGTTAAAGACTGCGCTGTAACACATCTCCGCCTCAACCATGTCCTGGAACATGTGGCTTCCGTAACTGAGTTCGGGCATAAAGCCCGCCCGGCTGTCCGAAACCTCGCAGATCTCGCCAAAACAGGAAATGTCCGCAAAGGTGACCGGCACGCCAAGTTCCGGTGAAGATGTACCAATCCGCCCGGGCGTCATCAGAAGCAGGTTTTTACCGCTTCCGGAATAATACCGGTTGATCGATCCGACCGCTTCAGCCACTTTATGCTTTTGAGCATAGGGAAAAGCGCCGTACAAAGCCGGATCGATCTGGACGATAACGTCCACCTTTCTCTTTTTTGACGTGCCCATGGACGCGTCCCGCACATCAAAGAGAGTCCCCTTGAGTTCAATCCCTTCCAGCTTCACTTCTTCGCTCTCTCCTCCCAGATAGAGCGGCCGGCACTGAAGCAGGTTGATGACAAAATCGCCGTCTTTGTCCATATTGATCGCATATTCAATGTCCACCGCTGTCCCGTAAACCCGCTCAAGCGTCTTGAGGATCCTCTGCATTAAGCCGGTGAACACATGGTTTTCAAGAAGCCGCTGACAGCTGACAAACCAGACGTCCCTGTAGATGCCCCTGTCACTGAGCATTCTCTCCGCCTCGTAGTCATGCTCCATTACCATCCGTTTATACCAAAGCGGCAGCACATCCAGGAGCTGCTCCAGCCGCACCTCCTTATAGCGGTTTTCCCTGCAGTCCAGCACGTCCACATTTCTCTGCGAGAAGCGATGTTTCTGCGCGGCGCTCGTATAGACCGTGATCTCCGGCCGGTCCAGATTGGAGAGCCTGGGATAATCCTCCCTTGTCCTGTCCACAGCCTTGGTGCCCAGCCCCATCACCATTCGCAGCATTCCCGCCTCCGGGTCCATGTTCGGGTACCACTGGTAAGCGCTGTGACTGTAGCCGACGCCCGCCACGCACGGCATATAGTACCTTTCGTAGTAACTGCCGGAAACCCTCTGTACGAGAATTGCCATCTGTTCATCTTTTCCTGCCAGCCCCCTTCGCAGCCGGTACTCCAGTGCCGACCGGTCCATAGTGCTTGCATAGACCTGCCGCACCGCGTTCTCGAATGCTTCCAGCCGCTCGGCCATATTTCCTCTGTTCACACAGAAAACGGACTCGTATTTGCCCGCAAACGCGTTGCCGAACCCGTCCTCCAGAAAGCTCGAGGATCTGACGATGAAGGGATTCTGGCCAAAATATTCCAGCACGCTCTCAAACTGCTCCCTGATCTTCCCCGGAAACTTGCCGGTCAGAAGACGCTCCCTGAGTTCTCCCGCCGCCTCAAAATACCCTTCCTCTGACCGCTGCCTTATCCTGAGGCGCCAGTCCCCGTTGCTCACGATGTAGGTGTAGAAAACATCCGAGCCGATGTAGAAAGAATCATGAGGCTCAGCATAAGCGCGGTAGTCTTTCAGTTCTGTCTCCGCGATCTTGCGGGCCAGCAGCATGCCGCAGGCCTTTCCTCCTATAGCGCCGCTGCCGATCATGCGGTCGCGCACCACGAAGTAGTCTTTGGGCATAAAGTATTTCTGCACAAGTTCCTTCAGGTGACTGTCTTTGGTCATCATGCTGTCGATGATCTGGTCTTCCATATGCCCTGTGAAATACCCCGCCGCGTAAGCAGCCTTGGCCATGCTGTAGAAACGATCATAGCTGTCGATATTTTGATCCTGGCTCTGCTGCCGTATCTCGTGGACTGTCTGGTAATACCTGCTGATGCCGACGCCGTCGTCGATCAGGCGCAGCTCGCCTTCCTCCTTCCTGCAGCCGTGCGGTAAGAACATCGTCTCTGAATTTCGCTGCCACACTTTGACCGGATGCAGATAGATCCACTTCTCGTTCGTGTAGACATTCAGAAGGAGCTGCGTCGTCTCCCGGATCCTCGCGATCGCGTCAAAAGAGTGCCTCCCGCGCAGGATCGGGAAATAAGCCACAGTATCGAGTTCGAACAGATACGGACAGGTGACCCGGAAAAAGTTTCCCATCATAAGGTCCGTGTACCAGACGGACTGCAGCTCCGACAGACAATCAAAGACATAAAACGCGTCCTTTCCGTGGCGCGTGATCTCGTCATGGATCGCAACTGTAAAAGATTCGAAACCGGCATCCGGATCAAACTCCGCAACCTGTACATGATCAAGCATATCAGCCTGTGACAGGATCGGAGGATGCTGTGCAAACCGGATATAGACAATATCTCTCTTGTCATTAATCGCCTGCGCTACGAATGGCAGCGCGAACATCCTGAATTCCTCGACATCCGACACCTCCCATACAACATTGTCGCCCATTCGAATATAATCCAGGATCTCATCTAACTGCGAGATCCCGCTCTTTACTTTATCAAATGCTGCCATAAGGGCTCCTCCTTTCTGCCGTGATCATTTCGTTATCCGGTAAATAAAAAAGCGGCAGGGATGTAATCATCAGAAAAGGTTTCCTTCCATTTTCCGATCACGACATCCTTGCCGCTTTGATAGAACGATATTTCGTTGTAATTAATTAAATTATTGCGCGTATGATCCTTCGTGTCAAGAAGAAGGCCCGTACCTGAGCGGCGTCGAAACCTTTTCATTGAAGAACTGAATGATCGGCCCCATGCAGAATGCTGTCAAAACAGTTCCGATCCCCACTTTTGCTCCCAGAAGGCCCCCTGTCAGGACGCAGATGAAATCAGTGGTAATACGGACAACCCTGAAAGCCCATCCTTTCCTGTCAGAAATCGTCAGTGCGATCCAGTCATAGGCTGAGACTCCCATATCCGCGACAAAATACAGAGAAGCCGCAAGAGAAGCCAGGATCAGGGCAATGATCATCAGTGTGGCTCTCAAAAGGACTGACGGGGAAGAAAAAGCCCTTTGAAGAAGCACTCCTGTGTATTCCACCACATATCCCAAAAGAAACAGGTTGATTATAGTTCCAAGCCCGATCATGCGCCTGTTAAAAAAGAACATGAAGGCAAGCAGGATCGCGTTCAGGATCACATAAAAGGTGCCGTAGGAAATCGGAGTAAGCCCCCACAGTCCGTGGGCAAAAACCTGAAAGGGGTCCATGCCAAATGCCGTGAAACCAAATATTCCTGCCGCGACACCGGACAGAAAAACTCCTATAATACACATGATCAGCCGCTTCTTATAATTCGTCCATTTTGGGTCTCCCGTCCTGTTTGTTGTTTTTTACGTGACATACACTAGTAGTTTACTACCTTCTGCGCCATTTATTAATGGCAAAATAAGCACTGTTGACAATCCTTACTTCCATATGTAATCTTAATAAATCATAAGGCGCAATGACGTGCCGGATCTTTGTTGATACCGGAGTCATTGCGCCTTTTTGTTGTTTAATGAATCATTGAGGTATAAGTTATGAAGATCCATGAAGAATGTGGAGTTTTCGGAGTGATGACTAAGGAACCTGCTGATGTGGCAGCATTATGCTATTATGGTCTGTATGCGCTGCAGCACAGAGGGCAGGAAAGCTGCGGTATAGTCGTCAATGAGGATGGAATCTTTCACTCCCACAAAGACCTGGGGCTGGTAAGTGAGGTATTTACCTCAGATGTTCTCTCCCGTTTGCCAAAAGGCAGAATAGCTGTAGCACACGCCAGATACGGAACGACCGGAGCCACAAATCGACGCAATTGTCAGCCCATAGAGGTGAATCATCAAAAGGGACATATGGCAATTGCACACAATGGAAATCTCTCCAATGCCGCGGCGCTTCGCTCGGAGCTGGAACTCTCCGGCGCTATCTTTCACACAACCAGCGATACCGAGACCATTGCCTACATCATAACAAGAGAACGCCTTCGCGCGCCTTCCATCGAGGAAGCCGTCAGCCGCGCTATGAATACGCTGGACGGCGCCTACTCACTTGTGATCATGTCTCCGCAGAAACTGATCTGCGCAAGGGATCCCTATGGCTTCAGACCGCTGTGTTACGGACAAACGGCTGATGGCAGTTATGTAGTTGCCTCCGAGAGTTGTGCCCTGGACGCGGCAGGCGCATGTTTTATCCGAAACGTAGAACCCGGCGAGATACTGGTCTTCACCTCCGGGGGAATTCTCTCCCGAAGAGAGCATTGCTGCAGCCGTGAAAGTCGGATCTGTATCTTCGAATATATCTATTTTGCCCGGCCGGATTCTGTCATTGACGGAGTCTCAGTTCATGCGGCGAGACAGCGCGCGGGGGCAGCACTGTCTCAAACACATCCTGTAAGTGCTGATGTTGTAGTCGGTGTTCCGGATTCCGGGCTTGACGCTGCCATCGGTTATTCGCAGGCTTCGGGGATTCCATACGGAATCGGCCTGATCAAGAACAAATATATCGGCCGCACATTCATCGCACCGGATGCGCGGGCTGATCAGGTCCGAATCAAACTTGCGCCGATTCGTGAAACCGTAGAAGGCAAGCGTATAGTCCTGATTGATGACTCAATCGTTCGCGGAACAACCTGCGAAAGGATCGTCAGGCTTTTTCGGGAGGCCGGCGCCAAAGAGATCCATATGCGCGTCACAGCGCCTCCCTTTCTCTACCCCTGCTATTATGGGACCGATATTGACTCTCAGGAAAACCTGATTGCCTGCCGCCATTCGGTTTCCGAAATCTGCCATATGATCGGAGCAGATTCCCTCGGATATCTTCCTGTCCAGAAACTGCAGTGTCTGACAGGGCATACGCATTTCTGCAGTGCATGTTTCTGCGGGGAGTATCCGACACCTGTCCCTAAAGCAAACAGCAAGCGGAGATTCGAGCAGCGACTATCTGAGAGGAGTGAATGACCCCCCACCCTTAACTGCATCGCCCTCTTGACAAATCCCCGCTGCATCCTATAATTTTTTACAAATGAAATATTGCATATTTAAAGGCGCAATGACGTGCCGGAGTTCGAAAGCTTCGGGGGTCATTGCGCCTTCTTGCTCGTCAGCAATGAGCCATGCACAGACAGAAAGGAACCCTCAGGTTATGAAAAGAAAATGTGACCGTCAGATCATCCTGGAAGACGGGTCAAAATACATCGGCTATGGATTTGGCGACATGCAGGACAAGATTCTGGAAATCGTATTCAACACTTCCATGGTCGGCTATCAGGAGATCCTCTCCGATCCTTCCTACACTGACCAGGCCGTTGTTATGACTTATCCCCTGATTGGAAACTACGGCATGGCCGATGATGACTACGAGACTGATATTCCCACGATCGGCGCGCTGATCGTACACGAGTACAATGACGAGCCTTCCAATTTCCGAAGTAAGGCGAGTCTTGGAGAAGTCATGCAGAAATACGGTATCACGGGCATCAGCGGCGTGGATACAAGAAAGCTGAACCGCTCTATCAGGGATTATGGAACGCGTAAATGCCTGATCACAGACATCGATACTCCTCTCGAAGAGGGTTTGCGGAAACTTCACAGTTACCAAATGCCTGCTAATGCGGTATCCCGTGTCAGCAGCAAAGTAATCTGGCACTCCCCCTCACAATCTCCCGCTTCTCTCCACGTCGTTCTCATCGACTGCGGCATGAAGAAGAACATCCTCCGCTCCCTGAACCGGCGCGGCTGCGATGTAACGGTCGTCCCCTGGAACACGACCTCTGAGGTCATTTGCGCTCTGGCGCCGGACGGGATCATGATTTCCAACGGACCCGGCGATCCCACGGATGTGCCCGAGACCATTGAGACCGTGAGGGCACTGCGCAGCAAGTATCCCATCTTCGGCATCTGCCTGGGACATCAGATCCTGTCCCTGGCTTATGGAGCCAGAACCTATAAACTGAAGTTCGGCCACCGAGGAGGGAATCATCCTGTGCGGGATCTGGCGACAGGCCGCATCGAGATCACGTCACAGAATCACTCTTACGCTGTAGACGCTGAGTCCCTTTCTCAGACTGCTCTCACTGTGACACATGTCAATATTTTGGACAATACGATTGAAGGCGTGAAGTGTGAAAAAGACCGCGCGTTCAGCGTGCAGTATCACCCGGAGAGTTCGCCGGGGCCGCAGGACAGCGCATACCTGTTTGACCGTTTTATTGAGCTGATGAAGTCCGGCACAAAGGAGGCTCCCCATGCCTAAACGCACCGATATCCACAAGATCCTCGTCATCGGCTCCGGCCCCATCGTGATCGGCCAGGCGGCCGAGTTTGACTATGCCGGCACGCAGGCCTGCCTCGCGCTCAAGGAGGAGGGCTACGAGGTTATCCTGTGCAATTCCAACCCCGCGACAATCATGACCGACACGTCCATCGCGGATAAAGTCTACATGGAACCCCTGACTCTGGAATACATTGCCAAAATAGTGCGCAAAGAGCGGCCCGACGCTATTTTGCCCGGGATTGGAGGGCAGACAGGACTCAATCTCGCAATGCAGTTGGAGAAGAAAGGGATCCTGGCCGAGTGCCGCACGGAACTTTTGGGCACTAAAAGCCGGTCTATCGAGCAGGCGGAGGACCGTGAACTGTTCAAAGAACTGTGCCTTAGTCTGGGTGAGCCCGTCCTGCCCTCAGAGATCGCCTGTTCCATGGAAGAAGGTCTTCAGGCAGCGCGTGACATCGGATATCCGGTCGTACTGCGGCCTGCCTTCACACTCGGCGGCACGGGCGGGGGCTTTGCGGACAGTGAAGAAGAATTTATCCCCATCATGAAAAATGCCCTCGCGCTCTCCCCGGTCAGCCAGGTCCTGATTGAGAAGAGTGTGAAGGGCTACAAAGAGATCGAATACGAGGTGATGCGCGACAGCAATGACACGGCCATCACCATCTGCAATATGGAGAACATGGATCCCGTAGGCATTCACACCGGGGATTCTATTGTCGTGTGTCCTTCCCAGACACTCACTAACAAGGAATACCACATGCTGCGAGACAGCGCGCTGAGGGTGATCCGCGCCCTTGAGATCGAGGGTGGCTGCAACGTCCAGTTCGCGCTAGACCCAAATTCCTTCTCGTATTACCTGATCGAAGTCAATCCGCGCGTCTCCCGTTCGTCTGCTCTGGCATCCAAGGCCAGCGGCTACCCCATAGCCCGTGTCTCTGCCAAGATCGGAGTCGGTATGACTCTCGACGAGATTCCGCTCGCCAATACCCCCGCCTCATTCGAACCTGCGCTGGATTATGTCGTCACGAAGATGCCTCGCTTCCCTTTTGACAAGTTCACGGACGCGGACAATTCTCTCTCCACACAGATGAAGGCGACCGGTGAAGTCATGAGTATCGGCCGCACCCTGGAAGAGAGCCTCCTCAAAGCAGTCCGCTCCCTCGAGACCGGACAATTCCACCTGCACGATCCAAAGTTTGACCATCTGACGAAAGAGGAGCTTCTTCATTACATCCGCACCGGCACCGACGACCGCATCTTCGCAATTGCGGAGCTGCTGAGAAGGGAACAAACGACCTCTGGGGTAGTATGCACCTCTGGCGCTGAATCGACCTCTGGGGTATCTTGCCGCCCGCTTGAAAATGAGATCCACAGCCTGAGCGGCATCGACCGCTTCTTTCTGCGCTCCATCCGGCGAATCATACAGGAAGAAAAAGACCTGGCCTCTGCTCCCGGCGACCTGGAAGAACTGCGCGAAGCCAAGAAAATGGGCTTCTCAGACCGTGAAATCGGCATTCTGTGGGATCTTTCCGAAGAAGAAGTATTCTCACTTCGGTCAAAAAACAGGATCATGCCGGTTTACAAGATGATCGACACCTGCGCCTCGGAGTTCGACAGTTACGTTCCCTATTTTTACTCGACTTATGAAACCGCATCTGAACAAATGACCCCAGAGGTCTCAAGTGAACAAACTACCCCAGAGGTCGAAGGTACCCCAGAGGTCTCATGTGAACAAACCACCCCAGAGGTCGAGGTCGAAAACGAGGTGCACCTCTCTGACAGAAAAAAGGTTATTGTACTCGGCGCCGGCCCGATCCGCATCGGCCAGGGCGTGGAGTTTGACTACTCCACCGTCCACGCCGTACAGACGATCCAGAAGTCGGGGTATGAGGCGATCATCATCAATAATAATCCGGAGACCGTTTCCACGGACTACACATGCTCGGATAAGCTGTATTTTGAACCCTTGTGTGTGGAAGACGTAATGAACGTGATCGAGATGGAAAAGCCCGATGGCGTCATCGTGACGCTCGGAGGACAGACGGCGATCAATCTGGCGGACCCGCTTCACGCCCGCGGCGTCAGAATTATTGGCACTGACTGCGATGCCATCGACAAGGCGGAGAACCGGGACCTGTTCGAGAAACTCCTCGAAACGCTGGGGATCCCGCAGCCCAGGGGATGCGCCGTCACTTCCGCCGAAGAAGGGCTCGCCGCCGCGGAAAAGATCGGTTATCCGGTGCTCGTCCGCCCCAGTTTCGTCCTGGGCGGCAGAGCTATGCAGATTGTCGCCAAAGAGTCTGACCTGCGGGGCTATCTCAAGACAGCCGAGCCCATCGATGAGAGCAGGCCTGTCCTTGTGGACCACTATATACGCGGCAAAGAAGTGGAAGTAGACGCCGTGTGCGACGGCGAGCGGGTCTTTGTCCCGGGCATCATGGAGCTGGTCGAGAGGACCGGCGTCCACTCGGGCGACTCGATCAGCGTCTATCCCCCTTACAGCCTCTCGGCAGGCGTCAAAAAGACGATCCTCGACTACACGGAAAGGTTGGGCCTCGGCATCGGGATCCGCGGTCTCTTCAATATCCAGTTCATCGTCGATGAACGGGAGAATGTCTACATCATCGAGGTCAACCCGCGCTCCTCCCGGACTGTGCCGTTCCTCTCCAAAGCAACCGGTTACAGCCTGGCAGACATCGCCACACTTGTCAGCCTGGGCATCACATTGAAAGGCCAGGGACTTATCGTGCGCTATCCTGCCGAGAAAGCCCGCTATTATGTCAAGGTCCCGGCTTTTTCCTTCTCCAAGCTGCGCGGCATGGACGCCTACCTGTCCCCGGAGATGAAGTCCACGGGCGAGGCCATCGGCTATGACAAAAAGCTCCACCGCGCAGTTTATAAAGCCATGATCGCCTCCGGCATGACGCTGCGCAACTATGGCACTGTCCTTGTGAGCGTCGCCGATGAGGACAAAATAGAGACAATCCCCCTCGTTCGCCGTTTCTACGAAATGGGCTTCAACATAGAGGCGACAACGCTGACCGCCGAATACCTGCTCGAAGCGGGTATCAAGACGAGAATCCTGCATAAGCCCAGCGAGCACAGCGAAGAAATGCTCGACTCCATACGCGCAGGTTACGTCAGCTACGTCATCAACACACGCGCGGTCCTCTCCGGCGTTCACTACGGAGACGGCGTCGCGCTCCGCAGCATCGCCGCCCAGAACAACGTTGTAACGCTCACTTCTTTGGACACCGTGCGCATGCTGCTTGATGTTTTGGAAGAAGTCACAATGGGAATTTCGACGATCGACGCGGAATAATGCGCAAAACGACCTCTGGGGTAGTTTGCACCTCTGGGGTAGTTTGCACCACTCGAAAAAACGACCTCTGGGGTAGTTTTGCACCAGTTCTACGTATTATCGTTGTATATCAATCGTTATTCTGTTAATCTCTTTTTCAACAGAGCCTGTTCACCGGTTAAAAAGAAAGGATCTATTTCCTGATGAAGAACTTTATTTTCGTATCGCCACATTTCCCGGTCAACTACCGCAATTTCTGCATCAAGCTGCATGAAAACGGCGTCAATGTCCTCGGGATCGGAGACGCCCCTTATGACTCCCTCGACTACATGCTTCAGGGAGCGCTGACAGAGTATTACCGTGTGAATAACATGGAAAACTATGATGAAATGTACCGCGCAGTGGCCTTTTTCTGCTTCAAGTACGGAAAGATCGACGGACTTGAGAGCAACAACGAGTACTGGCTTGAACAGGACGCGCGGCTAAGACTGGATTTCAACATTCCCGGGCTTAAACCGGAAACCCTCGCCCCAATAAAGAGCAAATCCGGCATGAAGAAATATTACGCTCAGGCCGGAGTGCCCTCGGCCCGCTATCACCTTGTGACAGACCTTGCCCAGAGCCTTGCCTTCATCGAGAAAGTCGGCTATCCCGTGATCGCTAAACCGAACAACGGCGTCGGAGCGGTGGACACCTTCAAGATCAACAGCGACGAAGAGCTGAAAGCCTTTCATGATCAGGATTTTGGCGGCGAGCAGTTCATCATGGAAGAATTTGTTCCCGGTGAGATCTTTTCCTACGATGCGATCATAGGCAGCAATGGCCAGCCCCTTCTGGAGACGGGGAATAACACCCCCCGGTCTATCATGGAGATCGTGAACAATCAGGAGAGCTGCTTCTTTTTCATCGAAAAGCAGATCAAAGATGACCTGCGCGAAGCGGGGCGCAGATGCGTCGATGCCTTTGGGATCCGGAGCCGCTTCATTCACTTCGAATTCTTCCGCCTGCTTGAAGATCATGCATATCTGGGCAAAAAAGGGACGATCGTCAGTTTAGAGGCAAACCTTCGCCCTTCCGGAGGCTTCACCCCAGATATGATCAATTACGCCAACAGCACCGATGTCTACAAAGACTGGGCGGATATGATCACCTATGACAGGCTTTGTTCCAAAGGCAGCGCCGAAAAATTCTATTGTGTATCTGTAGGTCTTCGGGACAGCCGCCATTATGTCCACACGCAGGAAGAGATCCTGCAAAAATACGCGGACAAGATCGTTCTCCGGCAGCGTCTCCCGGAGGTTCTGGCCCACGGTATGGGAGACAGTCTTTACCTTGCCAAATTCAGTGACAAAAAAGAGATGGACAAATTCATCCGTTTCCTCATTCAGGAAGTCGCCTGACCTGCCATTGTAAATAACAGCCTCCGGACTTTACTCCTGCGTTGAAGGCACCTATGCCGCTTTAAGAATAAGGAGGTAACTATGCGTTTACGCACACTCCTCGCAGTCACTGCTGCCAAAGCAGCTCTCACAGCATGTCATCTCAGCGGCCGCCCGGGCTCTTCTCTTCCGGGCAGAGCCGCCCTGAAAATTGATCCCCACATCATAGCTCCTCTCGCGGCGGACATCCGCCGCGGGATCATCGTGACCTGCGGCACCAACGGCAAAACGACCACCAACAACCTGCTCTGCTCCATGCTCGAGGCGCAGGGCTATCGCGTCGTCTCAAACCGACTTGGCGCCAACATGCTCGAGGGCGTCGCCGCCGCGCTCGCCACTTCAGCAAAGGGACCTCTGGGGTATCTTTTCGCAAAGGGACCTCTGGGGTACCTTGTCGACGCCAAACGACCTCTGGGGTACCTTGACGCTGACTTCGCCTGCCTGGAGATCGACGAGGCCTCCGCCGCACGGGTGCTGCAAGACCTGCGTCCCGACTACATGATCCTCACCGGTCTCTTTCGCGACCAGCTCGACCGCTACGGCGAGATCGACCTGACAATGAAAGCACTCGAAAAAGCAATCCTTGAGGCGCCTGAAATGACGCTCATCATCAACGGCGACGATCCCCTCACTGCTTATCTGGCAAAAAATAGCGCCCACCGCGTCGTCAGCTTCGGCGTCAGCGAAAGGGTCGCCAATGAGGTAGACGAGATCCGCGAAGCCCGTTTCTGCGAGGACTGCGGCGCACCTCTGAGGTATGATTTCTATCACTTCAGCCAGCTCGGCGTATACAGATGCCCCTCCTGCGGTTTCTGCAGGCCCGAAATCGACTACGATGCTTCCGGCGTCAGGCTGTCGCCGCAGCTGTATTTTGACGTGAAAGAGCCCGGAACTGCGCCTGTAAAGATCTCCGCGCCCATGACAGGTTTCTATAACGTCTACAACATCCTCGCCGTTTACAGTGTTCTGCGGCAAATGAATCTTCCCACAGACAAATTTAACGAGGTCCTCCGCAGTTTCAGGCCTCAGTTCGGTAGAGGTGAAGTCTTTCATCTCGGAACAAACGGCGGTCAGAGAGTCCTTCTGAATCTGGCAAAAAATCCCGCCGGTTTTGGCCAGAATATCTCCGCCATGCTGCAGGACCGCTCCCCTAAGGACCTGATCATTGTGATCAACGATAACGCACAGGACGGCAGGGACGTCTCCTGGCTGTGGGATGTGGATTTTGACAGGCTGGTTGACGAAACCATACGCTCCATCACAGTGAGCGGCCTTCGCGCGCCCGACATGCAGCTGCGGCTCAAGTACGTGGAGATCGAATCAGACAGAGCGCCCGATGTGGAGTCGGCGATCGACCGCTTGCTCGCCGCCGGCTGCGAAAATCTCTATGTACTCGTCAATTACACGGCTCTTTACGAGGCGCACAGATATCTGGAAGGGATGCAGAAATGAACAATAACAGACTGCAAACAGGTTCGATCCGGTCAAAATATACAGATAAGCAGCCTCATTCCGGCCTTTACAGGCTGAACATCATCCATCTCTATCCCGATCTTCTCAATCTCTACGGAGACAGGGGCAACATACAATGCATGCGCATGCGGTGCAAGTGGCGCGGGATCGATGCAAATGTTATAGAATGCGGCCTGGATGATCATCCTGAATTGGCTTCTGCAGATATCGTCCTTCTGGGCGGAGGCTCCGACCGGGAGCAGCAGATTGTATGCACCCGCTTGCATAAGATCCGCCGGGATCTGCGCGATTATGTGGAAGACGGCGGTTCTTTGCTTGCGATCTGCGGAGGCTATCAGCTGCTCGGGCACTACTACGACACGGCGGATGGCAGAATGGAAGGACTTTCTTTGGTGGACCTCTATACAGAACAGGGCTCGCCCCGGCTGATCTCCAACATTGTCCTTAGAAATGAATCTCTGCCTGATGTTCTTCCCTGTGAGATCGTCGGATTCGAGAATCACGGCGGCAGGACTTACATTGGCAGCAACAAGCCTTTTGGCAAAGTATTGTATGGTCACGGCAACAACGGAAAGGACGCCTGTGAAGGCGTCCTCTACCGCAACGTTATAGGCACTTATCTTCATGGGCCGCTTCTGCCCAAGAATCCGCATGTCTGTGATCTTCTTCTGCAGAGGGCTCTGTACAGGAAATACGGCGTCTCACTGACAGACTTTCCTGATCTGGATGATTCTCTTGAGAGAGAAGCCAACAGGGCCGTTGTGACCAGATTTCACTCTCCGCTCGCGCCGTAGTTCGACAGGACTCTTGCCGACGGATCGTTTACATTGCAGCCCTCCCACTCCCGGTTGGGCATCCAGAAATCCGCGACCATTTCAGACTGGCCGGGATAATATTTCTCAAAGATCTCTCTGTACAGCAGAGATTCCTTAGTGAAGGGCTGCGCATGCGCAAACCGCTGCCTGCGCGCCTCAAACTCCTCATCCGAAT
>CAMOIJ010000039.1 GCA_946615865.1 uncultured Lachnospiraceae bacterium
CAGTGAAAGGTTTTCTTGATCAATAAAAACGGGAAACAAACATACAGATTCCAGTATGTCGACCAGCTTCTAACCCACTACACCCCAGGTCACCTAAAGTCACGCAAGGGCACCGGTAGTAAAACACCCCTGTTTCTACTACGTTTTTACTACGAATGACGTCCGCGATTTGCCTCGATTTGCCGCATTTCCGGATTTTTGCCCGATTTTTTGGATAGTATGTACCCGCGCGGAGCGGTGCGCAAAGTGCGGTAAAACGGGGCAAATCGTGCCCTTACAGGAAGGATTTTTGAAATGATTAAAGTGCTTTTTATCTGCCACGGCAATATCTGCAGATCGCCGATGGCAGAATTCGTTATGAAAGACCTCGTCAAAAAAGCGCATCTCGAAGACCAATTTGAGATTGCCTCTGCTGCTACCAGCACGGAGGAAATCTGGGGCGGCCGCGGGAACCCGGTCTATCCGCCTGCACGCGCGAAGCTCAAGGAGCACGGCATAGATCCGGGCGGAAAGCGCGCCCGCAGGACCACCCGAGAGGACTACAAGTACTACGACTATCTGATCGGGATGGACTACGCAAACGTCTTCAATATGAAGCGCATCTACGGCGGCGACCCGGATGGCAAAATATCGCTGCTTCTGGACTACTGCGGCAGGACTGGGCAGGAAGTGGCGGACCCTTGGTATACGGATGATTTTGACGCGACATGGGATGATGTCCTGCAGGGCTGTACAGCGCTGCTTAAGTATTTACAGAGAGAACACTGATCATGGAACAAAAAAGCGGACCAGAGCAGAATGCTCCGGTCCACTTTTTTGGGGGGGAAAAACTATAGTGGTCAGATTGCTGTCAGATGATAAAGGAATGCCGTGTATTCCGGAATCTCGCGCGGGATCGGAAGACCGGCGTGCATGAGGGCCATTCCCGTCGCGACAAGGACGTCGGAGCCGTTCTGGGAGCCGGAGCTGCCCTGCGGATCGAAACTGTTCTCGACACGATAGTATCTGTCGCGGTCGAGGCCTTTGCACTTGATGTATTCCTGAGGTCCGTTGACTGTGAGATTGACTGTGATGACGGTCACCAGCGCTTCGCTCTTATCTTTGGCGACGGTCTCCCACGCGACGAGGTTGACCTGCTCGAAGGGGTTGGCCAGTCTGTAGTAATCGCCGAAGAAGTTGAGGTCGTAGTACTTGTGATAGAGGGCGCTCATCTTCTTGCAGGCTTTGATCTCTTTCTTCTTAAGTTTGGTCGCGTCCAGCTCGTAGCCGAAGGTGCCGCACATTGCAATGGCTGCTTTGGTCTCGAAGGGAACCATGGGGCTGGCTTCCGAGACGTGGGCGCCCATGGTGCTCACCGGATAGAGGAAGGACGAGCCGTAGTGGAGCTTTAAGTTGTCCAATGGCTTGGTGTTGTCTGAACTCCAGTACTGGACGAAATAGGTGAGCATGGCGGGTTCAAACCGTCCGCCGCCGCCGGCGCAGCCCTCAAACATGATGTCGGGGTGAGTCTTCACGATACCGTCGAGAACGCGGTAGAGGCCGAGGACGTAGCGGTGTGAAACTTCGCCCTGCTTGTCGGCCGGGAGAGCGTTGGACCAGAGGTCTGTGATCGCCCGGTTGAGGTCCCATTTCACATAATAGATATTAGCACTGTCCAGGACCCGGTTAATGCTTTCGATCAGGTAATCCTGGACCTCTTTGCGTCCGACGTCCAGGACAAGCTGGTTGCGGCTCCTGACCGCGTGGCGCCCGGGGATTTCCATAGCCCAGTCGGGGTGGGCGCGGAAGAGGTCGGAGTCCTCCGAGACCATTTCGGGCTCAAACCAGATGCCGAATTTCATTCCGAGGTCATTGATCTGCCGTACGAGCTCCGTAAGGCCGCACTTGATCTTCTTCTCGTTGACATACCAGTCGCCGAGACCTGAGTTGTCGTCGTCGCGCTTCCCGAACCAGCCGTCGTCCATGACGATCATCTCGACACCCATGTCTTTGGCGGCTTTCGCTATTTTGACCAGTTTCTCGTCGTCGAAGTCAAAAAATGCCGCTTCCCAGGTGTTGATCAGGACGGGACGCCTGACATCCCGCACAAATTTGCTCTTGTTGAGGTTTCTGCGGAAGAAGTGATGGAAGTTGTGGCTCATTTTGGCCAGGCCCTTGTGGGTGTAGGTCATGAGCACAGCAGGCGTATCGAAGGTCTCGCCCGGCTCAACGGGATAGCTGAACAGGCGGTCGTTGATGCCCATGACGAGACGCGCCTGATCGTACTGGTCGAGCTCTGCTTCCGCCAGAAAGCTCCCCGAGTACATCAGAGCGAAGCCGTAGCAGGCGCCATAATCCTCATTGGCAGTACTCTCGACCAGCGCGATGAAAGGGTTCTGCTGGTGGGAAGAGATGCCGCGGCCGCTGCGGACCTTATGTACATGGTGGGTAAGGGGCTGGCGCTCGATCTGGCGCTCCTGGCCGTATCTGCCGGGAAGGGAGATCAGGTCCATGCCGCTTCCGTTCATGTAGTCCATGTTGACGGACATGACGCGCTTGAGGTCTATGCGGCCATTTCCGCCGTTGTGGACGCGCGAAGCGCGCATAATGATATCGGACTCTTCAAAGACGGAGTAGAGGAGCGTCACTGCTACTTTGGTGATGGCGTCCTCGATGGTGAGCTCCAGGGTCTGCACTGTGTCGAGGTCCGTCGCGAAGGCGGTCGGAAGACCGTGCAGGGTGAAGGGTCCGTTGTAAATCTTGTGAGAGACGTAGCGGCCGTCGAAGGAAAAACTGCCGTCACTGTTCTGTACTTCTATGGAGTTAATGCGGAAGTCGCCCTGCTGCTGGGTGGTGAATTCCTGAGGCTGGGCGTCGAGGGAGAAGGTGCGCTCCCTGAGGGAATCGTAGGGGTTCCCCGAGAAGCCGCGGTCGTAGCGGCGGATCAGATAACTGAGATCTTCGTCGCGGATCGTGGCTCCGTAATACAGATGGTTTACATAGTTGAGATTGCCGATCTTGAGCTGATAGGTGGTCTTTGCAGTATGTAGGGAAAAGGTTTTCTTATTCTCATTGTAAACTATAGACATGATATTCTCCCTTCCTAAGCGTTTGTTCGGAGAGGTGTACTGAACTCCTTAGTATTGAGTATCTTAATTAATCGTATTGCATTCGGAAGATTATTGACATGTAGTTATGTGGACTGGCGCAATGGCATTATGGAAAGAGAAGAAAACAGCTGACAGACAGTGCGTCCGCCAGCTGTTTTTTGACATGTTAATATTAGCGATTGATGAAATACAGGCCGATCATACAGATCAGGATACCTGCTGCTTTACTGGCTGTCAGCGCCTCGTGGTACAGAAAGAATCCGACGAGCAGGAGCGCGACGGCAAGGAATGAACTCTGCACAATGGAAGCTGTGCTGACCTGCCAGCCCGCTTTATATGCGTATATGAACCCGACCTCGAGACCGACGATCACGATGCCGAGAACGAAGGGCGACCAGTTCAGATGGGAGTATTCGCGCAGCAGATGCCCGCCTTTATTCGTAACATAATAAAGGATCGCGGAAGCTATGGCTCCGACCGCGTAAGTGACGGTCAGAGAGGCGAGGGGATCAATATCGTGAGGGGTAGATTTTGCACAAATCTGATAAATGACATTGGATAATATTACAAGGGCAATCGGCCAGATATAAGAAAACATACGGACACCTCCTGCAATACTGTATAATAGTCTTAAGCCGGTAATCAAGAGTAGTTTTCGCAAAGGGGTAACAAAATAATGATCGTGGCAGTGATCAGACATGCGAAAGTAAATATGAAATGGAAACTCATGATGTCTTCCGCCGGATACGATAAGGGGTGCGCCGATTATGACGTTGCCGCTGTTCTGCCGGTGTCTGTTAATCTGCCCAAAGCGGAATTTGAGAGGATCTATGTCAGCGCGCTTCCGAGGACGACTGCGACAGCGAAGCAGGTGTTTGAGGACAGAGAATTTGATAAAACGGCATTGTTCAACGAAGTGCCGGAGAGGTCCGGATTTGATACAGGATTGAGACTGCCTATGTTTTTCTGGTCGGCAGTCAGCAGAATCCAGTGGTTTTTCAATGTGCCCCGCCAGCCTGAAACACGGGCGCAGACAAGACTTCGCGCAAAGAAAGCTGCGCAGTATCTGAGCCAAAAGAATGAGGACTGCGCTGTTTTCAGCCACGGTTTCTTTATGATCTTTCTTCTGCAGGAGATGGAAAAGCAGGGATTTCAGGTCGATCATAAGCGCCTGCACTATTCCAACGGCGAGGCGGTGATCTGTCGAAAGTAGTTCAAAACAGTTTCCTGCGGGCGGACGATGAAATTCTCTTATAGGATCGTATATTACTGTGGATGCCGGAAAGCAAGGCATCTGCGCTTAACAAGACAACGACACTGACTTAAGAGGATAATAAAATGAAAAACAGTATGAACAATTTGAAAAAACGCTTGGTTTCACTTTGGGCCGCGGCACTTATGTGTATATCGGCGGCGGCAGGTTTCGGAAGCGCTGCCTGCGCGAAGCAGATTCCCGATATTGACAAAGGCAGTCCGGAGGTCAGCGCGAGAGCAGCAGCGGGCGCTATTTTGGCCGATGATGAGGAAGATCCGATGGAAGCGCTCATGGAGATACTCTTCGGACCTGATTCCGGGTATTCTTCCGGCGATGATTCCGTAGGGAACACGGTCAGCTTCGAGACGACGGATCTGGATGGCAATCCGGTCAGCAGCTCTGAGCTTTTTCGCGGCAAAAAAGTGACAGTGATCAATTTCTGGGCTACATGGTGCCCGCACTGCGTGGATGAGCTTCCCGCGCTGCAGGAACTTCACAAGGAGCTGGAGGCGAACGGGTGCCAGGTGATCGGCATCTGTGAAGACGCGGATACCAGCGCGGAGGAGGCCAAAAGGATCCTCAGCGAGAACGGCGTCACGTATACGAACATTGCGCTCGAGCATAAGATGTACCCCATGATGCCGCACAAATATCTGCCCACCACGTATTTTGTGGACAGCGAGGGCAAGATCCTGACAAAGCCGGTGTCCGGAGCGGACTTCGATCAGTACGAGGAAAAGCTCGCGGAGGCGCTGGAACTCGTCGGGGAGTAATTTGGACTTAAAACGACCTCTGGGGTAGTTTGTCCCCAAGTGGGGTGAAAATGCGCAAACGACCCCAGAGGTCGTTTGATTTAAGAAAGGGCTGACATGCCGGGATCACACGACGACTTTTTTGACTTTAATCATGACGGAAAGCTGGACGCCCTGGAATGGTCTGTGAAGATGGAGTTCTATGATGAACTCAGCAGGGACAATTCCGCGAAGCATAATGGGACAGTGCGGCCCCCGCGCAAGAACAGGGCAGGCGCGGGCAGACCGCTGCAGTATAAGACCGGCAGCAGGTCAGGCTCAAACGCCGCTCAGAAAGAGAAGGTGGAGATTGATCCCGCAGTTTGGATCGCCCTGAAGATCGCGCTGGCATTCGGCTGTTTTTTAATCCTGTACTTCGCAATTGCAAGGGTCAGGCTCGACCTGAACAAAAAGGCTGAAGTCAAAAAAGTGGAGAGCAGGCTGGAAGAGTATAAGGAAATGGTTCCTGAGAAACTACCGAAGTATTGCGAGGAGCGGGGAACAGGGCCAGACGGAACCTATGCGGCAAAAGGTTTCCCGGAAATAACTCTGGCCCCGGGAAGCGGCTCGAAATATCAGTTTTACAGAGTAAAACTCGATTATGAGGTGACGCTGCAGGCGGATGAATATTTTGACAGTCTTGACGACAGGGCAAAATATAACTATCTGGGCGCGCTCTATCAGACAGCAGGAGAGGCGCATGCGGCTTTCCTGCATGAGTCTTTCTCTGATCTTATGGATCTGCACGGGTGGACACCGGTCGAAGGCCTGTCCATCACTTACGAGGGCGGCGAGTACGAAGTGTACATCGAGACGCCGGCGCATCGGTACCAGTACTCAAGGATGTATGACGACCTGTTCATTTTAGATGGTGAGAGTTATTTTCTGATGGACGAGGGGAGCCGGTGGAAGAAATGAGGAGTTAAAAGAGACCTCTGGGGTAGTTTGTCCTCACTTGTGGACAAACTACCCCAGAGGTCATTTTTACTCAGGTCCGCCTGTAATCCGCCGAAACGTCCATAAAGGAGCGCTTCCCGATGATGTAGTCGTCGTAAGCCTGTTCGGCATTCTTGCCGCGAAAGACTTTGCACAGGCCGCACATGTCGCAGTCAGCTATGCAAGGGTACTTCGCCTTGATGAATGCTCTGCGTTCTTCGACAGAAGAATTGTCTATTTCAGGTGCTTTTAACATTATAACTCCTCCTGCCACAGCCCTGGCTGCGGCGCTCTTTACTATCCCCGGACAAACGGCGCGCGGAATTCTTCATTGATCTCCCGGATCTCTTTTATTCCGTCAATATACGGCTGATATATGCTTTCTGTCCTGCCGCCGCCGCGATTGTCACACCCGGAACAGAATTCACAGTCTATTCCGCAAGCGCCCCACAGCGCCTGGTGAACGATCCGGATCCTTTCTTCTCTTGTAGTATCTTTGATCAATATGGAGCGCATTTTCTTTAATCTCCTTTCTTGATACATTGGTGATTAAGTGGGGCTTTCCCATGATGCAGCTGCCCTGCCGGTATATGAATTTACGTTTATTATATCACGCTCCGGCAGTATTGTATTTACATGATATATCGTGTATGCCAAAATCATAAGAGGAGCAAAAACGCTTCTGTTTAAAGGAAATTCCCTTAGATCAGAAAGGAAAAAAGTTTTGAAGAGCTGACTATGATGTGTCTGGAATATAAGGGGCCGGTAAATCATCCAGTACCAGGTCTCCGGACACGGCGACGATCTCCATCTTGTCCTTGTATTTCTGATATGTCTTTTCCATATCCGGGAATTCCTTTTCACAGGGACCGCACCAGGAAGCGAAAATATTGAGCACGACAACTTCTTTATTAACTATTATTTGTTACGCAGAAACGGCTGAGAATACATGCAGAACAGTATTTTTTTGAAATTGCGAACATACACCCACAGGTGTATAATGATGAGGGGCAGAATACGCTCAGCACTATCTGTTATGGAGACTGCCGATGAAGAAAACATTATATCATGGATCAGATCACATCATAAGGACTCCGCAGTTCCACGGAGGCAAACCGCACAATGATTACGGTTACGGGTTTTACTGCACGGAGAGCTGCGAGATGGCGAAAGAGTGGGCGGTGTCAGAGGAACACGACGGCTATGCGAATCGCTACGAACTGGAATTGGAAGGGATGAAGATCCTGAATCTGAATCGTGATCATTCCATTCTCACTTGGCTCACTGTACTGATCCAGAACCGGACTTTTAACATAGATACACCGCTTGCTGCGGAATTCTCCCGATACCTTCGGGAAAATTTCTGTGTTGATACAACGAATTATGATCTGATCGTCGGCTATCGGGCGGATGACAGCTATTTTTCCTTTGCGCAGGACTTCCTGAGCGGCGCGATCTCATATCAGCAGCTGTGCAGGGCCATGTACCTGGGAGAACTCGGAGAACAGATTGTGCTCATTAGTCCGGCAGCTTTTTCGGCGATTCATTATGTCGGCTGTGAGGAGGCGCTTCGAAGCGACTGGCTCCACAGGAAGACCGAGCGCGACAGACGGGCGCGTACTGAATATCTTCAGTCCGACAGGATGCGGTATCGAAGGGGAGAACTGTATGCGGCCGCTATTTTGGACGAGGAGATCGGACCGGATGATCCGCGCCTTATGCGCGTCAAAAGATAGATTTCGGAGGGCTGTCGATGCTACACTCTTACGACGAGATTTACACTGCCAAGGCGCAGACCTCTCTCGCACAAATGCTGCGCTACGCGGAAGAGGATATGCATATTGAACTGAATGAATTCTGGGACATGTTTCTGATCTCAGGCATCGCCGACCTGTTCGGGAAAGGAGACTTCCGGTTTCTTGTCGGAATGTCGGGGGTGGAGGCCGCATGGGAAGTTGTCTGGCGGCTGACCGGGGAATGGCCGCAGGTGAAGCCGACATTTGGGCTTGAAAAGAGCCCAACCTACTGGACAGGATGGATTTTGGCGTGGTACCAGTGGTACTCGGGGCAGAGCTTCAGAAGGATCAGCGAGTTTCTGACGCCGGAGCAGGTGCGGGATATGTATTCCCCTTATCACGAAATGGATCCCGTTCAGTTCGCGGACGCGGCGGACGCAGTCAGGCGCAGGAAGGAGATGTCGACGCGGCTGCGGATGTACCGTGAACGGCTGGGACTGAGCCAGTCTGAACTGGCGCGGGAAAGCGGTGTATCGGTCAGGATGATCCAGCATTACGAGCAGCGGCAGAAGGATCTTGGGAAAGCGCAGACGAAGACGATCTGGATGCTGGCCAGGGCGCTTCACTGTTCGATGGAAGACTTAATGGAGTATTAAACCATGCCACAGTACGTACAGGAGGAATGACATGCAGCTGGAGGTGAAGCTGTTCTATGAAGATACAGGGCGCGTTGACTTTAAGATATATGAGTATGTGATCAGCTAAAGGAATCAGTTCTGTGATACACTAAAACTGGAAGAAATCTGAATTAAAGAAAGGAGCTGCAAAAATGATCAAGATTTATGGTATGCCTTCATGCCCTTACTGCGAGTATGTACACAAGCAGATTAAGGGAAGAGAAAAAGAATTTCAGTTCATTGATATCGGCAAGAACATTCGCAACATGAGCGCTTTTACGAAACTTCGCGACACAAATCCCGTCTTTGACCGAATGAAAGCGATCGGAGATGTCGGAATCCCTGCGTTTGTGTTTGAAGACGGCCGCGTATCTATAGACCCTGCAGACGCAGGACTGATCGAGTACGGCTCTCCGGAAGCCTGCTCCATTGAGGACCACAAAAGCGGAAGGAAAGGCTGCTGATCAACCGGAAGTAAACAGATGAAAGAGGAAACGATCATACACCCGATCCCGCCCCTGTACAGGGAGAATTCCAAAATATTGATCCTCGGCAGTTTCCCTTCCGTAAAATCGAGGGAATCGGCCTTTTTCTACGGGCATCCGCAGAATCGGTTCTGGAAAGTGATGGCAGCAGTATTTGAAGACAGTGTGCCGGCGGATGTGCCGCAGAAGCGCGCCTTTTTGATACGACACCAGATCGCGGCGTGGGACGTGATCCACTCGTGCACGATCCGGGGATCTTCGGATGCGAGTATCAGGGATGTGGTTCCGAACGACCTGACGGTCATTCTGGATCACGCGCCGATCAGGCAGATCTTTGTAAATGGGAAGACTGCGGAAAAGATGTACCGCAAATACATTGAGCCTGTCATCGAAAGGCCGGCGGTGTGTCTGCCGTCGACGAGCCCTGCCAATGCGGCCTGGAACCTGGAGAAACTTACCGAGGCTTGGAAAGCGGTGAAACTTGAGGATTGATTTTTACAAGTCATTTCGTATGTAATTTTAGAGGTGGTTTTATACTACAGGTATAATGACAAATCAAAAAGTATATGCTATTGTATACTAAGTAAAAAAGGACCGCGGGTCCGGAAAGGAGAGGCAAATGCTGCAGATACATACAAACAGTTTAGTGAATTCAGGTTATAAGTTTGATCTTCTGGGAACGATTATGCCGACCGCCAAAGATGCGGAGTGGCTTCTTTGTGTTTGCCTTAATACGACCGGATCAAGTGGATATCTGGGACCAGGTGACGCTGTGCGCATCGGGGAGTAACCCGGATAGAATGAAGCAATTATTGCCGAGACTGCCGCTTGTTCGAAGAGACAAGCGGCTTTTTTATGTTTTGAAAGAAAAGGAATTCATATTACGAAAAGAGGAAAAAAAGATGAAAAAAATATATTTTGACATTCACCGAGACCTCCTGAATCCCTCAGGGGAGAGATGTGCGGATGAGCCGATGATGAATGATACCAGTAAATAAGGCAGTTTGACCGGCCTCCTATGCGCCGGCGCTGCCGGTGTATAGGAGGTGCGGTATGATGAGATTTCCTATGATCAACACAGTTGCGACCGGTCAGAACATCAACCGTATGCGTATCGGTGCAGGCATGACTGTAAAGGATATGCAGGAGGTGTTCGGATTCACTACGCCGCAGGCGATCTACAAGTGGATCCACGGTACAGCGATGCCTACGATCGACAACATGGTCATCTTGGCGGCGATGTTCGACGTGACGGTCGATGAGATCATCGCCACAGACACGATCGACGTTAAGTGCGGATAATAAAAACTGAATATTGTGCGGGCCGGAATCGTCCGGCCCGAAAATAACAGGACCTCTGGGGTGGTTTGCATTGCAAAGTACCCCAGAGGTCGTCTTAAAATTAGAGGAGATTCTTCATGCTGTCTAAACTGAAATAGATCGTCGAAACATTGTGGCACAGCGCCGAAGTGGCCGGCGGCATCACTCCAAAGAAGCCGAGGGCAATCAGCCCTCCGTTAAAGAGCATGATGCGTCGGTAGTTGTTGTCGATCCTGTCCATTAACCGGCTGCTGATCCGCCGCAATACGATAAGCTTCTGGAGGTCATCGGCAGAGATCGTTATATCGGCGATCTCTCTCGCGATAGCCGCGCCCGCGGCAATCGCGACGCCCGCATCCGCTTCAGACAGGGCGGGAGAGTCGTTGATCCCGTCTCCGATCATCACGACCTTTCTTCCTGCGTCATGCTCTTTGCGAATAAAGGCTGCCTTGTCTTCAGGGAGAACTTCGGCATAGAACTCGTCCATTCCGAGCCTTTCCGCTACAGCGGCGGCTGTTTTGCGGCTGTCGCCGGTCATCATGACGACGCGCGAAAAACCTGCGTCATGCAAGTCTTTTACAACACGCATCGCTTCTTCGCGGATCGGGTCCTCTATACAGATGACTGCCGCAAGCTTTCCGTCAAGGGATAAATACAGAAGCGAGCAGTCGTCCGGAAGCGCCGCAAAGCGCTCCAGATCGGTCTCATCTGTCGGCATTGCTGTATTTTCATCTTCAAAGATAAAGTGGTAACTTCCGATCAGTGCCCGAACGCCGTTAATTGAGCTCGCGATGCCGTGCGCGACGACGTACTCAACCTTCGTGTGTCTTTCTTCGTGGACCAGGCCTCGTATAGCCGCTTCTTGTACGACTGCGTTTGCAATAGAGTGCGGGAAGTGCTCTTCCAGGCAGGCCGCCAGACGCAGCATTTCGTTCTCATCACGACCATCGAAAGCAACGACCTTTCGGACACTCGGCGTGGCGCGAGTGAGCGTACCGGTCTTATCGAATACGATCGTATCTGCAGCTGAAACCGCTTCCAGGAATTTTCCGCCCTTCACATTAATGTGGTGGTCGCTGCATTCGCGCATAGCGGAGAGAACCGAGATCGGCATCGCCAGCTTGAGCGCGCAGGAAAAATCGACCATCAAAAAAGCGAGAGCCCGCTGCGCATTCCGCGTAAGCAGCCATGTCACGACTGAGCCGCCCAGCGACCAGGGGACCAGTGAATCGGCAAGATGCGCCGCGCGGGCCTCCGTAGAAGACTTAAGTTTCTCGGATTCCTCGATCATGTGGATGATCTTGTCGTAGCGGCCGCTTCCGAGCGCCTTTTTCACACAGATTTCCAGTTCGCCTTCTTCCAGGACAGTTCCCGCATAGACGTAGGCGCCGGTTTCCTTGCGCACAGGAAGCGACTCGCCGGTCATGGAAGCCTGGTTTACAGCGCCTTCCCCGGCTGCCACCACACCGTCGAGCGGAATGACGTTGCCCGTGCGGACGATAACGTGATCGTCCGGCACTATTTTGCTGACGGGCATGAGCACCTCGCCGGCGTTCTCTGTTTTGACCCATGCGCTGTCTACATTGATGTACATGCGGCGGGCGAGGTCGTCAACGGACTTTTTGTGTGTCCACTCTTCCAGAAGGGAGCCGGCGTCCAGCAGGAACATGACGGATCCGGCGGTCGACCAGTTCCCGCGCAGGATGGATACGGAAATTGTTGTCGCGTCCAGGACGGGTACCTCGAGACGCCCTTTCCCCAGGCACTTAAGGCCGCTGCCGATATAGTGTGCCGCCTTTGTCAGGCAGACCAGATTCCGGAGCACGGGAGGCAGGACGAACATACAGGCGGCCCGGCGGGCCACAAGGAAGAAGAGCTTGTCCTCAAAATCCCTGTTCAGTTCCCTGCCGGTATGGTCGGGCACATCCACTGGGGAATTCGCGATGTCAAAGGACGCCAGTGCCTCCACCACGGCGTCTCTGGCGCCCGCCGCGTTTGACTCGAACAGGATCGTGGCGTCCATCGTGCGCTCGGAGACTGTCACTTTCATGACGCCTTCCTGGGCGAGCAGATAATAATGGAGCCGGTCTGCCTGCGCGCCTGTCATCCGTTTCATCAGCATGCGCACCCGCATCCGGCCATGGGTTTCATGTAGAATTTTACAATTCATCTTAACTCACACTTTTACACTTGCGTCCTGTTATTCCGCGCTTTCATTAGCAGCTGCCAGGATTGCCTTGGCGTCTTCGATCTGCTGCGCCTCATCCATTGCCTGACGCTTCTCGTTCAGTTCCCTGGCTTCTGCCGCGATGTCACCGCAGTTCTCACGGATCAGGGAAACGTCCTTTAATACCTCATCCTTCATGCGAAATACTGCCGCGGTTCCGTGTGTATATGCCTTCTTTGCGTCTCTGCTTGTAAGAATACGGAGTCCGTAGGATCCCAAAAGGATGCCGGCTCCCAGCAAACCGCAATTTTTCCACTTGATGTCAAACATACTAACCTCCGTTCTGCCTAATGGCATTCAAAATTGTTACCTTATATCATAACAGGCGATATTTTGGCGATTCTACTCTGAAAAGACTTAAAAACAACCTCTGGGGTAAAAACGACCTCTGGGGTAGTTTGTCCACAGGTGGGGACAAACTACCCCAGAGGTCGTTTTTGGGCAGGTGGGGACAAACTACCCCAGAGGTCCTGTATTCCATTACCCAAATGTTTAACTAAAGGAACGAAATGATATGTTATAATGTAATTAGTCGGACAAAATGCAACTAATGATGATCGACTTGAAATCTGCGATATTGTAACCCCTCGGTATCTCTAGTACACTTTTCTCACAGAGTCGACACTGTATGTTACTGAGAACAGGTATTTTGCATCAATAAGATTTACGCTTTTGGAGGCGACTATGGATCAGAACGATCAGAAAATATTGGAATTGATCAGGGAAAACGCCCGCATGAGTTATTCCGACATCGGGAAAGCGGTCGGGATCTCGCGGGTTTCTGCCAAAAAGCGAATGGATTCGATGGAAAAGGCCGGCGTGATCGGGGGCTACCATACGGTCATCGATGAGGAGAAAGCGAGAGGGGGCCTTTGGTACATCATTGACATCGAGGCAATTCCGGAGGAGTATGCATCTGTTGTCAAAACACTCAGGGCCGACAGGGAACTCGAGCAGATCTACAGCACAACCGGAGACTGCCGGATCCACTGCGTCGGCCGAAGCCGCAATCAATCGACTATGGAATCACATGTGACATATCTGTTCAACCATACGAAAGGGATCCGCAAGATCTCATGGCATATTTTGCTGTCAGATCTAAGACAGGCGGAGGAAGGAGACGGATATGGAACAGAGAAGGAGAAACTTCAGGGAGTTTGACGACATCTACAGAAAGTACGGGAAGAGATTCCGCTTCCCTGTTTATCTGGGAGAGGAATTTCTGGAGACGCCCCTGGATAATCTGGAACTTTCTGTGCGTTCGTATAATTGTCTGTGGAGAGCGGGGATCAGGAACGTAGGTAATATTGTAAATCGCATTGACAATAGAACCGATCTCTTGCATATAAGAAATCTCGGCATAAGGAGCGCAGACGAGATCATGACGGCTCTCATGGAGTATCAATTTTCTCTTTTGTCTGACGAGGGAAAGAAGAAGTATCTTGCAAGAATCGATGAACTAAACGGAAAAGATAACAAATGACCAGAAAACACGCAAGGAGACTTATAACAATGGTTTTGACGGCAGCAATCGCGGCCCTGCCTCTGTACGGATGCGGCGCGGATCAAACGACCTCTGGGGTAGTTTGTCCCCAGGTGTGGAAAAACGAGACAAAACGACCTCTGGGGTTGTTTGTTGACATATTGTGTGTATAGGAGGATTGAAACACTATGAAAAAGAGAAGCATTACTCGAATTTTAGCTATAGTATTAGCGTTGGTTATGGCCGCAGGTCTCGCAGCATGCGGCAACAACGCGTCAAAGAAATCTGAATACAAAGGGATCAAAACAGACTCTCCCGAATGGGTGGCGAATCTGGATGCCGCCGCGACCGCCGATCAGATGCTGGTCGTAGCTGCATTTAGCGAAACGGCTACCGACGCCTGGGTCTCTCTGCACGAAAAGCAGGCGGACGGCACCTGGAAGATGGTCATGACGACCCCCGGCTTTATCGGCAAAAACGGCCTCGGTAAGACTAAAGAAGGAGATGCCAAAACACCGACCGGCGTTTTCCATTTCAACCGCGCCTTCGGAATTGCGGATGATCCGGGCTGCGCGATTCCTTACGTGAAGGTCGATCAGGATACTTATTGGTCCGGTGACCCGCGCGAAGGGTTCCACTACAATGAGCTTGTGAATATCAAGGATCTGCCCGATCTCGACCTCGCGAGCGGCGATTCCGAGCACATCATCGATTACATTTATCACTACCAGTACTGCCTGAATATCAGTTACAACGAGGAAGGAACGCCGGGACTCGGTTCTGCAATCTTCCTGCACTGTTTTGGCCCTGCGAAGCCGTTTACCGGAGGCTGCGTCGCCATTCCGGAGAGCCACATGAAATATGTCATGCAGCATGTTGACGATAAGACGGCTGTCGTGATCAACACCTATGAGGCACTGTCCGGCGGCGCTGACTGGCCCGGCAGCACCTGGCCGCAGGAAAGATAAAAAAGAACAATAGACCTCTGGGGTTGCAATAGACCTTCGGGGTGGTTTTGGTGGAGCAATAGACCTCTGGGGTAGTTTGTAGACAGATGTGGAATAATCACCACATGTCAACAAACTACCCCAGAGGTCGCTTTATTCTAGTATAATGTGTGAGAAGCAATTTGGTGATATGTCAAGAAAGAATTAAAAAGAGATTGGAAGTAATTCGG
>CAMOIJ010000040.1 GCA_946615865.1 uncultured Lachnospiraceae bacterium
CGCACAATTACATGAAGCATTTGGGACCGCTGCTGCAGATCGGGATCGGCGAGGATATCTACTTTACCAACGTGGAGGGGCTGACTATCCACTACATTGTAACCAACCGCGAGACTGTGGAACCTACAGCTGTAGAGCAGATGATCGAGAATACGTCAAACAGCGAGACTTCGCTCCTGGACTGGGATCTGACCCTGTTTACCTGCAATCTCGGCGGACAGACACGCTGCGCCGTGCGCTGCAGCCGGGTGGAGGAAAGCACTGAAAATTAATAGAAAATTCATGCCTCTTTGCATACCTTTTGTGTAAAGAGGCACTTTTTTGCCCCGAATTAGTTTATAATAGACATGTTAGGCAAAAACACTTTCCAAGGGGGCGTATAATGGCAAAAAAGTATAACATCTGTCTCGATATTGGTGGAACAAAGATCCTCGGCGTGATCTTTGACCAGGACAAGAATATTGTTTACCGCATCAAGAAAAAGACCAAGAAGGACGGAGACTCCACGGACAACGTTGAGAAAGTCATCATCAGCGTAGTGGAAGAGATGCTGGAAGGATCCGGGATCAGCAAGAAGGAGATCGCGGCGATCGCGGCCGGCGCGCCGGGCGTCATCGATCAGGCTAAGGGAATCATCCTGTTCTCCCCCAACCTTCCTTGGAGAAACTATGACATCAAGTCCTCCATGGAGAAGAAGTTCGGCGTTCCGTTCTATATCGGAAACGATGTAAACGTAGGCGTTCTGGGCGAGTACAAGTACGGCGCTGCAAGAGGCTACAAGGATGTAGTCGGCTTCTTCGTAGGCACCGGCATGGGCGGCGGCATGATCCTCAACGGCGAGCTTTACAGCGGCCACATGTACAAGGGCGCTGAGTTCGGCCACATGATCCTCGATCCCGAGGGACCGCTCTGCGGCTGCGGACAGAGGGGCTGCCTGGAAGCTTTCTCCAGTAAGCAGGGTATGTCCAATTATATCCGCGTGCAGGCAAGCCGCGGCAGAGAGACTATGATGGCAGAGCACGTACAGGAAGGCGTTTTCAGAAGCAAATACCTCAAGAAAGCTCTCAAGAAACAGGATGCTGTCACAGTTGAGGCAGTTGACAGAGCATGCCACTATCTCGCAATTGCTACCGGCAACATGATCAACACCATCAGCCCTGAAGTTGTTGTCTATGGCGGCGGCGTCATCGAGGCAGCCGGCCAGACCTTCCTTGAGAAGATCGAGGCAGAAGTCGATCGTTACTGCATGCCTTCCATCCGTGATACGGTGGAGCTCAAGATCGCGGAACTCGGCGATGATTCCAACATCTACGGCGCACTTGCCATGATCGAGGAGATGAATAAATAAAGATTGAAATGGCCTTGCGGCTATGTTGTGTTTGGTGAGCCGGCCCCGGTGGGGGCCGGTTTTTTTGTGCTTTGGTGGTTTAAGTAGCCGTGGCCCATCCTTTCAGAAGCTTTTTCGAAACCGATGGGGCGAAAAAAGCTTGTCTGGTGGGAATACCCCATCCGCGGACATGCTTTTTACAAATTCGGTGGGGTGAAAAAAGCTTGTCTGGTGGGAGAACCCCATCCTCGGACATGTCTTATACTAATCCGATGGAGTGAGAAAAGAATTCTCTCCATCCAAATAAGAATTTGCTGCTGTGAGGATGGATAGATGAGGCGGAAGTGTCTAATTGGAGCCCATCCAAATAAGAATTCTTCATAAAAGGATGGAGGATTCAGGCAAAAGCGGCAAAAATCGCCCCATCTATTTAGGAAACTTCCCAAATAGGATGGAACTGACCAAACCACGCCTTGACCAAATGGGTTAGTAGTGCTAAACTACAGTAGTTAACAAAAACTAACTACAGTCAACAACTACTAGCCGCAGAGATAACTCAAACGCAACAACCACATAACCAAATTCACTTAATAACCTGGCACTACAGATAAAATGCACTCGGTGGAGAGGTCTATGGAAACAGAAAAAACCCGTAAATGCACAAAATCCCAGGCGGAGCTCGCCGAGCAGGCAAGCAGCTATATGCTTGAGCGCTTGGATAAGAAGATTACGATCAATGAGATCTCTGAGAAGATGCATGTGTCGCAGACGCAGCTTAAGAACAGCTTCAGGAATTATTACGGCGAATCGGTCTACAAGTACATCAGGTCCAGGAAGATGCAGATGGCAGCTGATCAGCTTGCGGAAGGGCAGTTTTCGGTCATGGAGATCGCGGGGATGTTCGGCTATGAGAACTGCAGCAAGTTTGCTGCGGCTTTCCGGGGTGAGTATGGAGTTTCCCCAAGCAACTACCGCAAGCAGCATAGAGTACGTAGTTTCCCTGCGCAATTACCAAATACATCACAGGAGCAGCATTTAGCATAAGGTAATGAAACATGTTTCTTGAAATTAATCAGATCAAAAAGGCCTTCGGTCAGGGCGAGAGCCGGGTGGAGGTACTTAGGGGGATCGACCTCTCTCTGGAGAGGGGAGAATTCTGTGTCCTCCTGGGGCCCTCAGGATCCGGCAAATCGACCCTTCTCAATATAATCGGAGGCATAGACAGCGCGGACTCGGGCGAAATCGTTATCGGAGGCGAGCCCATGTCCCATATGAGGGAAAGACAGCTGACAATGTACCGCAGAAAGCATCTGGGGTATATTTTTCAGATGTATAATCTGATCCCGAATCTGACGGTGCGCGAAAATATAGAAGTGGGCTCGTATCTGAGCGACAAGCCGCTGGATGTGGATGAGCTGTTAAAGCTTCTGGGGCTTTGGGAGCACCGGGGGAAGGTGCCGAGTCAGCTCTCGGGCGGCCAGCAGCAGAGGACGGCGATCGGGCGCGCGGTGGTCAAGAATCCGGATATCCTGTTGTGCGACGAGCCGACGGGCGCGCTGGATTATAAGACTTCCAAGGAGATCCTCAAATTGATCGAGCAGGTCAACAAGACTTACGGAAATACGATCATTATGGTGACGCACAACGACGCGATCAAGTATATGGCCGATACGGTCGTCCGGCTCAGGGACGGAGCGATCCGGGACACAGTGCGCAACAAGCAGAGAATGAGCGCAGAAGAACTTGAGTGGTGAGACAGGAGCAGCGGCAGCATGAAGAAAAATCCGCTTAACAACCGGTTCATCCGCGACCTTCGCAATGACCTGGGGAAATATGTGGTGATCGCTCTTCTGATGATCTTCACGATCGGTTTCGTGTCAGGATTTCTGGTGGCTGACGGCAGCATGGTCAAGGCCTACAACGAGAGCTTCACCAAATATAATATCGAGGACGGAAATTTCCGTACTCAGAAGAAAATGAACAAGGCGCAGTGGAAATCCGTGGAGGGACTGGGCCTTCATTTGTATGAGCTTTTTTACAGGGAATTTGCGCTGGAGAACGGCAGCACGCTGCGCGTCTTTCAAAACAGAGACAAGGTAAATCTCGTATGCCTTATGGAAGGAGAGCTCCCCGTTAAGCCCGGAGAGATTGCCGTGGACAGGATGTACGCGGACAACAACGGGCTCAAAGTGGGCGACACGATCAGGACCGCGGCAACAGGTGCTGAAGAAGGTGCAGCAGATGCCGACACCGCAGCAGCTGCATCCGAGCAGAATAATGATCAAAACGCCTGGGTCATCACCGGTCTTGTGGCCCTTTCAGATTACAGCACCATGTTCTCCGACAACAACGACACGATGTTTGACGCGCTGAAGTTCGGAGTGGCGGTGTGCTCGCCGGAGGAATTCAGTCAGTATCCGGACAGCGCGCTCAATTACAACTATGCCTGGAAATATGTTGATCCGCCGAAGACGGAGGAAGAGGAGAATGACCGGGGCGAGGACCTGGTTAAGGACCTGAGCAAAGAAGTGAAACTGGAGAATTATATCCCCAGATACGCCAATCAGGCGATCCGCTTTACGGGCGAGGATATGGGCAGTGACCGGGCCATGATGGAGCTTCTTCTTTATATTATGATGGTGATCATTGCTTTTGTATTCGGGGTGACCATCGGCAATACGATCTCCCAGGAGGCGCCTGTCATCGGTACGCTGCGCGCAATGGGATATACCAAGGGAGAGTTGATCCGGCACTATATGGCGATGCCTCTTCTGGTGACTCTCATCAGCGCCGTGATCGGCAATATTCTGGGATATACGTTTCTCAAGGATGTTTGCGCGAACATGTATTACAACAGTTACAGCCTGCCCACCTATATCACGATCTGGAACGCGGAGGCTTTTGTAAAGACGACGATCTTTCCGATCGTGATCATGGCAGTGGTGACATACAGTATTCTTCGGTGGAAGCTGGGACTCACGCCCTTGCAGTTCCTCAGAAGGCAGCTGCGAAGGAGGCAGATGAAGAGGGCTTTTCCTCTGAGTGTCCGGATTCCGTTTTTTGACAGGTTCAGGATCAGAGTAATCGCGCAGAACATTCCCAATTACCTGATCCTGCTGGTGGGGATCTTTTTTGCCAACATACTGCTGATATTCGGACTGGCGCTTCCCAAGGCGCTGGACCACTATCAGGAGGAGGTGGAGAGGAGCCTTCTGGCGGAGCACCAGTACATAATGCAGATTCCACTGGACGCGCTGGACGAGGACCACAAACTTCAGAGTGCTCTGAAAATGATGCAGTTTGTGAGCGAGACCGAGACGGAGAACGAGACGGCGGAGAAGTTCAGCGCTTACACGCTGCGAAGGCCCTTCGACGCGCCGTACAAGTCCGAGGATGTGATGATCTACGGCGCCGCCGCGGACAGCCGATACGTTAAAGGAATTCCTGAGACGCCCGAGGGAGAGAATCCGCGGGTGCTGATCTCATCGGCGTACTCGGAGAAATATGATATTTTTGCCGGGGATACGATCGAGCTGCAGGAGAAGTACGGCGCGGACCGCTACACTTTCAATGTGGCCGGGGTCTATGACTACGGGGCGTCGATCTGCGTATTCATGGAACAGAAGACGATGAATCAGTGTTTTGACCTGGGAAAGGATTACTTCTCGGGATATTTCTCACAGACACCGATTACGGATATCGACGGGAAATACATCGGCTCGGAGATCGACCTTGATTCACTTACGAAGGTCACAAGGCAGCTGTACATATCCATGGGAAGCATGATGTATCTGGTGGATTTCTTCGCGGTGGCGATCTTTATGGTGCTGATCTACATTCTGTCCAAGATCATCATCGAGAAGAACGCGCAGTCCATCTCTATGGCCAAAATATTGGGATATACGGGGAGTGAGATCGGGAAACTCTACATCCGATCCACTACGGTCGTCTATCTGCTGTGCTTTGTGGCGACAATCCCCGCTGTGACAGTGCTGATCAAGTATCTGATGAAGATCATGATCCGCCTTGAGATGACGGGCTGGATAGAACTGTATGTGGGAAATATAGTATATGAGGAAATGCTCGCGCTGGGCATAGGCGCCTACGCGGTGATCGCGGTACTGGAGTACCGGAAGATCGGCAGGGTTCCTATGGATGAAGCGCTCAAGAACGCGGAGTGACGCCGGTTTAATGACGGATGGCCGGAAAGGACAGGCACAGGATGAGAAAGAACTATAGATTTCGCAAAATATTGATTACAGCAGTTCTCTGCCCAGCCCTTGTACTGGGTATGGCGGCCTGTGGACAAAACAGCGGCAATGCGGGAAGCGGATCACCGGATGCCGGGGCGGAAAGCACGGCGGCAAACGGATCTGAAGGGGAGAAGACGGAAGTGGTCTTTAACCCGCCCGTTGACACGCCCTTTGTGACGCCGGGCGAGAAGGATGAGAGCGTCTATGTCAAGGCGGACGCGGCGGGAAGGCCCACTGAAAAGACGGTTGAGGTTGTCCTTAAGAAGATCGAGGGGGCTGACCCCATCGAGGACCGGTCCAACCTGCGGGAGATCAAAAACACCGAGGGAAACGAGGAATACACCGAGGCCGGCGAAGGAAGGTATCTGTGGCAGAATAACGGCGAGGACATCCATTATAAGGGCAAGTCCGATCAGGCGCTGCCTGTTAATGTGCGCATTACCTACTACCTGGAGGGACAGGAGGTCAGCGCGGAGAAGATCGCGGGAAAGACCGGCAAGGTGAAGATCCGTTTCGATTACGAGAACAACACGGACGTTCCTTTTATGGTGCTGTCGGCAGCGATGCTTCCGGCGGACGTGTTCAGCGATGTAGAGGTCACAAACGGCCGGCTGATGGATCTGGGCGACCAGAAAGCGGTGATAGGATTCGCTTTCCCGGGGCTTATGGATACCCTCAAACTCGTGGATTACGAGCCCACGGAGGAGATCGAACTGCCCGAGTATGTGGAGATCGAGGCGAGGGCGGAGAATTTTGCGCTGGATTTCACAGCTTCTGTGGTGAGCACGGGGCTCTTTGAGGACCTGGAGGACAAGGACCTGGAGGATCTGGACAAACTCCCGGAGGACATGGATGAGCTGACAGACGCCTCTACCGAGATCAGGGACGCCGCGCAGGAGCTTGCGGACGGGGGCTCTGAGTTCGGGGATTACCTGAGTCAGTATTTTGACGGACTGTCGCAGCTGAGCGAGGGGACAGACAGCCTTGACCAGGGACTGACGCTGCTGAGCCAAAATATATCTAAGATCTCGGAAGGATCGAAGGGCCTGCAGAGCGGGCTGGAACAGATCGATCAGTCCCTCGCTAAGGTCGACCTGTCCGCGCTTTCGTCCCCGGAGAGCAAGAAGGCCTCAGAGGGTGCACAGGCAGCTCTTCAGTCGATCGGAGAGAACAGCGCAGCCCTTAAAGAGAAACTGACGGCCGTCGGGACAAATCTGGAGACAGTGCAGACCTTTGTGGAGGATGTAAACGCTTATATCGGCCAGGTGCAGGACCTTCAAAAGGCGATCGAAGAGCTGCCCGCGCCGGATCTGGCGGCAGCGGACTATGAAAACGGATGGACAGAACGCCTCAATGACGAAGCAGCCTCACAGGCGAAGGAAAAGGCACAGGAGGCGGCAGATGATGTCCGCGATTCAATAATAGAGATTGTGGAAGGCAGCAGTTTTCCGGATGACCTGGGGCTTACTGACGAGCAGAAGGAGCAGATCATCGCACAGATCGTGGAATCAATAGATGAGAATAAGGTCACTGTGAATGAGGAAGATATAGCAATTTCCCTTGACGCTGCCTTTGGAGAGATCAGGGACGGTATACAGAAAGAGGCGGAAGGGCAGCGGAATACGCTCAGAGACGCTTCTTTGAAAATCGCCGAGCCTTCAGTTCCCGATCTGGAGGCCCTGAGTCCTGAAAAAATGGAAGAGATCACACAGATCATAGGGAATATGGAACAGTCCCTTGCGGTAATCGGCGCCTATGCGGAGGGGATGTCGCAGACGGCGTCAGGGCTGACGGAACTGTCCTCAGCGCTCACACAGCTTAAAGCAGGCGTCTCGCAGCTGTCCGGCGGCAGCGCGCAGCTGTCAGAGGGCCTTGGGCTCTTCGAGAAAGCCCTCGAGGCGGCGTCCGAGGGATCGGCACAGCTGTCCTCAGCCATGAAAACGGTGTCCTCTGCGGGAGGAGAGCTCGGCAGCGCGTTCTGGCAGCTGGTGGACGGCATAAACGAATTCGCGGACGGGATCGCGGAATTTGACGAAGAAGGCATTCAGAGCCTCGCGGAACTGGCAGGTCCAGAGTACAAGGACGTGATCAGAGGCGTCAGGGCGGCCAGAGACGCGGAGCACAGCTACACGAATTTCTCCGGAATCTGCGACGGCCAGAAAGGAAGTGTGAGGTTCATCATCGAGACTGAGGAGATAAATAAAGACAAATAATTTTTAGACAAAATTCACAAACTGGCAATCGAATTCTTGGAGCTGCATGCTATAATCTAATCTTAGCATGCAGCTCTTTGCTCTTTTTTGGCAAAGAAGCGGCGGCATGCATTCACAGAGTAAATGAATCAGAGGTGATAAAAATAGAACGGATAGGACTGGATTCGTCTCAGGTCAGGGAACTGACTGCGAAGGGCAAAGTCAATGTGCAGATCGACCGGACCGCGAAGACGACCAAAGACATTATAAAAGAAAACGTACTTACATATTTCAACCTGATCTTTCTGATCATCAGCCTTCTTTTGATCGTGGCGGGAGCTTTCAACAGCCTTACTTTCCTGCCGGTGGTCATTGCGAATACGCTGATCGGTATTTTCCAGGAGCTGCACGCCAAGAAGGTGTTGGACGGGCTGAGCATCCTGCACGAGCCCAACGCCGTGGTGATCCGCGACGGGAGCCGCACCAAGGTGCCGATCGACAAGCTGGTGCTCGGAGATGTGATCGTCCTCAAGGCGGGCAACCAGATTCCCGCGGACGCGGAGATCATCAGCGGTGAAGCCGCTATAAACGAGGCACTCCTCACCGGTGAAGCGGACGAGATCGTCAAGGGACCCGGCGCCGAGCTGATGTCCGGAAGTTTCGTGGCCTCCGGCGAGTGTATGGCGAGGCTCACCAGGGTCGGACAGGATTCCTATATCTCCAAACTGATGCTGAAGGCGCGCAAGATGCCCACAGGCGAGCAGTCGGAGATGGTCAGGTCCATCAACAGGATCGTCATTGCGGCGGGTATTATGATCATTCCCATAGGCGTAACCCTGTTTGTGCAGGGCTATGTCATGCAGGGGAACAGTTTCAGCGAGAGCGTGGTGAGCATGGTCGCCGCGGTCATAGGCATGATCCCTGAGGGCCTGTATCTTTTGGTGAGCGTGACGCTGGCGACGAGCTCGGTTCTGCTGGCAAGGCGCAAGGTCATGCTGCACGACATGAAGAGTATCGAGACGCTGGCAAGGGTCGACACGCTCTGCGTGGATAAGACCGGTACAGTCACCGACAACAGTATGCTGGTGGCGGACGCGGTTCCTGCCCAGAGGTTTACGGACGATCAGCTAAGGCGTTACAAGGGGCTTGTGGGCGAATACCTATCGGTGCTCCCGGACGACAATATAACCATGAAGGCTATGCGGGATTACTTCCGCGGGAGAGGGAACCGGCAGGCGGTGTCCATCTTCCCCTTCAGTTCCAAGCACAAATACAGCAGTGTGCAGTTCACGGACTCCACTTATGTCCTGGGAGCTCCTGAATTCGTGCTCTGCGAGGATTTCGACAAATATAGCGACGTGGTGGATGAATACGCGTCGAAGGGACTGCGCGTCCTGGTATTCGGAAGATACATGGGAGACGGGACCGGAGCCGGCGCAACGGTCAGAAGGTCGCTCCCGGTGCCCAAGAACGGTCTGTACGGCATGAAGGTCGAGCCGATCTTCTTCGTTCTGCTGCAGAACCCGCTGAGGGAGAACGCGCAGAAGATATTCGGCTATTTTGCCAGACAGGGCGTCAATGTGCGCGTCATATCGGGAGATAATCCCCTCACAGTGTCGGAAGTCGCAAGGCAGGCGGGCATAGAGAACGCGGAGAACTATGTAGACGCGTCCTGGCTCGGAAATGACGAGGAAATTGCCGAAGCTGTACGTAAATATATAGTGTTTGGGAGAGTTACGCCGGAGCAGAAGCAGAAGATCGTCAAGGCCCTTCAGGCCGACGGCCACACGGTCGCGATGACGGGAGACGGCGTAAACGATATCCTCGCTATGAAGAGCGCGGACTGCAGTATCGCTATGGCGGCCGGGTCCGACGCGGCTGTGCAGGCGGCTCAGGTGGTCCTTCTGGACTCCGATTTCGCCCATATGCCGCAGATCGTGAACGAGGGACGCAGGATCATCAACAACGTGGAGCGCTCAGCGACACTGTTCCTGGTCAAGAATATTTTCTCCCTGCTGCTGTCGGTGTTTTCGATCATCAACGTGCTGGTCTATCCTCTGCAGCCCTCGCAGATCTCGCTGATCAGTATGTTCAATATAGGAATTCCGGCGTTTTTCCTGGCAATGGAGGCCAACCACCGCAGGATCGAGGGAAATTTCCTGCGGAAAGTCGTGTTCAACGCGATGCCGGCCGCTCTGACGGATTTCTTCGCCATCGCGGCGCTGGTGGTTTTCGGCAGCACGTTCAATGTAGCGGAGGTGGACATCTCTGTCGCGGCCACATTCCTGCTGGCTATCGTCGGATTTATGATCCTGTTCCGGATCAGCACGCCGCTTAACAAATACCGCTGGTCGGTTATTCTGGGGTGCATTGCCGGACTTTGCTTTTTTGCCTATTTCTTCAACTGGCTGTTCTCGATCAGACATATATCGACAGAATGCATTATGCTGTTCGTTCTGTTTGCCATCGCCACGGAGCCCGCAATGCGCTATCTGGGCCGGCTCTTTGATCTGCTGGAACTGAAAATAGAAGAAATGACAGACAGATACAGACGCGGAGGACAAGAGGATGAGTACTCTTTCGAAGAATGAGAAAAGCGGACCATCGAAATTCGGAAACGAAAGTTCGTGGAAGAAGATACTCTTTATATTTAACCCGGTGTCGGGAAGATCCCAGATCCGGACAGACCTGGTGGATATCCTGGAGATCTTATCCAGGAAGGACTATGTGATCACATGTTATCCCACCAGATGCAGGGGAGACGCCAGAAATATGGTGCGGACCAGGAAGGATGATTATCTTTACGTGGTGTGCGCGGGAGGAGACGGCACTCTCGATGAAGTGGTCAGCGGCATGATGGAGCACCCCGACAAGCCTTTTGTGCCTATCGGATATATACCCGCGGGTACGACCAACGACTTCGCGATGAGCCTTGGGATTCCTTCGGATATGAAGGCGGCTGCCAGGGTGGTCGCTTACGGGAAACCCTATGAGTGCGACCTGGGGCTCTTCAACAAACAGACATATTTCACTTACGTGGCGGCCTTCGGCATCTTTACGGAGACCTCCTACCAGACGCCTCAGGACCTCAAGAACCAGCTCGGCCATCTGGCCTATGTTCTGCAGGGCATGATGGACCTCGGCAAGACCCGCACCTACCACTTCCATGTAGAATCCGACGAGTTCTCGGTGACCGACGATTTTGTGTTCGGAATGGTCACTAACTCCAAGTCCGTGGGAGGCTTCCCGGACATCACCGGGAGAGAAGTGGACATGAACGACGGCCTCTTTGAGGTGACGCTGATCAAGATGCCCGCCAACATCCTTGAACTCAACGACATCGTGCAGTATATCAGTCACTTGACAGACGCCTCGGACCTGGTCTACCGGTTCAAAACATCGCATCTTGTACTTGAGTCGGAGGAACCGGTCAACTGGACGAGAGACGGGGAGTACGGGGGAGCTTTCAAAAGAGTGGAGATCGACAACCTTCACCGGGCGATGAAGATCATAGCTCCCGGTGAGTTTAATATGGCAGGAGTGCCTGATACACCGTAAAGACAGTAATCAGCGAGGAGACAGCAGTATGGAGAACAATACGCCGGCTTATGAGAGCGGAGAATATGTGACTTTTCATGTCACGGCCCGGGACGGAAGAGATGTGGAGATGGCGGTAGTGGACGAGTTCGATATCGAGAACAGACACTATGTCGTCAGTTGCGTGGTAGAGAACGATGAGATCCGTACAGACGGACAGTATATCTACAGGTGCCATGTCCAGGGGGATGATTTCACAGTGGAGCCCATACTTGATCCCAAGGAGTTCGAGTGGATCTCGCGGGCTTATATGAAACTGTGAACGCTGTGCCGAACAAATTGTTCATAGGATTTTACACAAAATTCATAAATCGGTAATGTGCATTTCTCAAAATAAGTGTACAATTACAAATACAAGGGCACTGTTAACAGATTTGAAAATGGAGGAATGGATTATGAGACTTTTTGGCAAACTGATCGTGACAGCTCTCACTGCGGCGGCAGCTGCAGGCGCGGCTTATTATCTGAAGAAGCGCGCTGATGAAGACGCGTATGATCTTGATGAATTCGACGAGGATTTCGTAGACGAGGATACTTTTGAGAGCGAAGCTGAAGTGACCGCCGAAGATGAGGCAGAGGCAGCAGAGCCCGCTGAGGAAGGCGAGGTCGTAAAGAGCGAGATCGCTGAAGAGGACAAGGTTGTCCTGGGCCAGGGAGTGGAAACTGCGGATCTCGACGGTGACGGAAAGTCCGACGCGGTCTATGTAGACCTTGACAAAGACGGCAAGATCGACGCAGTAGCTGTCGATACAGATGATGACGGGAAAGCTGACAAGGTCCTGATCGATACAGACGGAGACGGCGTCGCTGATACTGTGATCTCCACCGAGGAGAAGGCAGAGGAGAAGCCTGAGGAGAAGACCGAGGAATAAGACAGATCAAGTGAGAAAGCGGATGAAGACCCGGCGGGTTTTCATCCGTTTTTTAATGCGTCCTTTTGGAGCGGATGCGCAAATAATCCAAAGGGGCAGTCTGATGTGATATAATTAAGTATACGATATGTATGTGAGCAAGGAGGGTATGGTTATGGGGATGATCACATCTGATTTTTACAGCAGGTTCGGCAAGATAGACATCGTGGAGTCTCCCTTCACCGCGGAAGAGCTGATGAATCTTGCCTCGGTGGATACGCAGGCGCAGTTCGCGGCCTGGACGGCGGAGAACGGGGACACGTCCTATATTCCGGCGGAGATCTTTCTGACACTTCTGGAGGACCGGGCTTTCTTTGAGCAGATCTGCAGCTTTGTGGACGGCGGCGAGTACGTCGTTCTCAGCGGCGCCACTTTGGCGTGCAGGACCTCCCACAGCAGCCGGATGGGCCTGACCCGGGAGGATGTACAGCAGAATATTCAGGAATTTTTCCTTAAAGACGAGGAGATGACCTACAGCATAGAGAGCGTCCTGTCGGGAACCCGCGAATGGGTCAGCAGTCTCTATGTTTTCGCCAACGGATGGGTCGGCATTGAGACGGAGCGCTTTGCGGACAGCGGCTGGGATGAAGATGAAGATGATGCGCAGGACAGCACGCCTGAGCCGGCATCCAGCTATCTGCTCGACGCGGACGGCGAACTTGTGGCTTCGCCCGATATCAGATATGATATCGAGGCCTGGATGGATTTCGTGGATATGTTCTCTACAGTCCACGAGGAGGCCATAGCGCCGGATACGCCGGATAAAGTCGAAGGTCACGAGGTGGAACTCAGAAGCGGGAAGGACGACTACATCGTGTTCTCCGAAGAGGTGGCGGACGCCATGAAGGAAGGCAGACCTGTGGTCGTCATCGAGAGCGCGGCAACTTTCGGCGGCATGATCTATCCCGGGATCGCTGAGTTCGCGTTCCGCATGAGGAATGTCGTAAGGGAGAACGGGGCGGTACCTGCCTTTGCCGCTATTTTGAACGGGCAGATCCATGTGGGACTGACCGATGATGAGATCCTGTACCTCGAGCAGAAGAGGGGATCGATCTTCAAGGCTTCCGCAAGGGACATCCCGATCCTGCTGGCTAAGAAGCAGGACGGCGTCATGACGATCGCGGCAGCGGTCAAGACGGCGCAGATGGTGGGACTGCCGGTTGCAAGCGGAAGCGGCATCGGAGGCGCACAGATCGGGGCTGAGAAGACTATGGATATCTCCACGGACCTGGAGTCCCTCGCAAGGAACAGGGTCATGGTGGTATGTTCCGGAACCAAGCCCATTCTGGACCTCTCGCTCACCATGGAATACCTCGAGACGGCAGGCGTTCCAGTAGTCGGCTACGGAACGGACAGAATGCCCGAGTATATGGTGCGCGGCAGCGGATTCCGTCTCACCTACCGCATGGATACTCCGGAGGAACTGGCGGAGGTCATGCACATCAAGGAGGTCATGGATATACCGGGCGGCGTTCTGGTAGTGAATCCCGTGCCTAAGGAATATGAGCTCGATCCGGTAAAGACCAGGAAAGCAGTGGACGAGGCTATGGAGGACGTCAGGAAAAACCACGTCATGGGCAAGGCCATCACAGGCTACATGATGGGCAGGATCAGGGAATACCTGGGTCCCGACAGCGTGGAGTCCCAGAAAGCCTTCCTTATCAACAACGCGGAGCTCGCGGCGAAGATCGCGGGCGCGATCGCAAAACAGAAGAAGTGACGACAGCCTGGTCCAGGGCGTGTCAGATGAATGCTGAGACAGAGGGAATGCAAAAAAGGATTTGCATTCCCTCTGTTTTCCTCGTAATATGAATGTACCGGAATTCTTCCGGCGGACTGCGGAGTTCTTCTGCGGTTATAGTTCCCGTATTTTTAAATTTTATATTGTGCACAGGCAATACGGTGCGGGAGTCTGTCTTTTGATCATTTTCCGAATCCCCAAAAGCAGGTTTTTCGTGCTGCGGATCTGCCTGGGAAAGGAGAAAAATGAATTACAAAGTGTTCAGAAGCGCTGTACTCGAACTGCTCGAAGAGGACAAGGAGTGGGAAGTGGAGACCGACTGGGAAGAAGATGCCGGCGGATCTTCAAAGGGAATTTTAAACGGAACCGGCGCCGACGCGAACTTCGCGGAGGACTTTATAGAGATGGAGCAGGAGAAGGGAGCTATTTATGAGTTCCTGTCGGTCTCTGTTGGCAAGCTCTTTCTCTTCTATCAGGATGAGGGCTGGGACGCTGTGGTCCGTGAACTGGAGAGACATACCCGCAGAGGAAGGACGGCGCTCGGGAGAAACAGGGGGATCGACTACGCCGCGAGGCTTGACGAGGCCGGGAAGGAACTCTACGAGAGACTCAGAAAGCTCCGCTCGGAGATCGCGCTGAAAAAACAGCTCCCCTCTTACTTCATCTTCACGAACCGCACTCTATATGAGATGTGCTGCAGCCAGCCCGGTACGATGGAGGAATTTCGGGCTCTCTATGGCGTCGGAGAGAAGAATTCACAGGAATACGGGCAGCCTTTCCTTGAAACAATCCTGGAGTTTAATGGTGGGATTATGAAATAATTGTATACCGGTGTACAAATATTCATTGCAAAGCCTTTGTAAACCATATATAATCGTACTTATCCTTAAGAATTACGAACCAATCTTTCCAAACGCAGAAAAATTGGACATAGAATGATCAGATAAAGCAATTTGGTGATATGTCAAGAAAGAATTAAAAAGAGATTGGAAGTAATTCGG
>CAMOIJ010000041.1 GCA_946615865.1 uncultured Lachnospiraceae bacterium
CCGGGCCAGTTTTCAATAGTTGCGAGCTTCATCTAATTCTCCTCCTTTAATTTCTTTGATCCTTTCCCTGCAGGCGATAATTACACCCACGCAAACAGCCAATCCTGCAACGACGAAGAACCCAAGTACCCCGACGGGAGCCGGATCCACTGAATTGAGATAGAACAACAACAGGACAAATGCGGCTACTGCAAGTATCGTAATCCCGGCAAAAAATACCGGAGCAATGATTGACTGGCGTTTATCTTGCTGTTCAATATTCATGAACTGTGTTCCTCCTTTCTCAAGCTGATCGATCTTAGCGAGATATAAATCAGTATCGATCTTATCAAAACCTGCTGTCTGGTCGAGCATCTCCTGACATACTGTCTGCATCATCCGTGCGCTCTGCGCGGTCTCTTTGAGCTCGTGCACTCTTTTGATCATACAGTCATCCAGCTTCATCTCGCCGGACTCCATTTTGCGGATCGACTCGATCGGAATTCCGAGTTTCCGAAGAAGCTTGATCCGAGAGAGCTGCTTCACATCCTCCATGGAGTATTCGCGGTACCCGTTGGCCGGATTGCGCTGCGGGCTGATCAGTTTCTGTTCTTCGTAGAAGCGGATATTCTTCTTTGTGATACCGGTCAGTTCTTCTACCTGGTTGATCTTCATCAGTTTGTACCTCACTGTTTAGTTACTTGTACACCTTCCAGTCGGTGGAAAGTCAAGAGAAAACCACAAATTTCCAAAATATTTAAAATCTTCCGTGGATGTCCGCCTGCTCTGCGTATATTACTATAGATAACAATAACAAAAAAACACAATCATTCACACGAAAAAGATAAAACAAAGAGAGGTATTAAAAATGAACGAATTTATGGAAAACAAGATCAGCGAAGATGAGCTTAACGCAGTGACCGGCGGCGCAGCCAAGGCAGAAGTCAAGGTAAGACCTATCACTCCCATCTGGGTAAGAGTTACAGCTTCCAGCCTTAACTGCAGATACACTCCTAACGGAGAGATCGCAAAGATCTATGAGAAAGGCCACAAGCTCAAAGTCGACGGCATCACCACAGACGGCGAGTGGTACAGACTCCTGATCTACGACCCCAAGGGCGGCACATGCTACGCTTACATCGCCAAGAAATATACTGAGAAAATCTGATAATGACAAGAAACCGGGACCGGCAGCAAGCCGGGCCCGGTTTTTTTTTTGCACAAAATGCAGATGGCGGAAGCTATCTCTCAACTCCCCAGAAGAACAGCGCGAGCATCCCGGGGCCGACATGGGCGCCCGAGAACGGTTCGTGCTGACAGATCGTAATCGGGACCTCCGGGGTGATCTTCTTTACAAGTCCCGCCAGCATATTGGCATCATCGAGACAGTCTCCATGGGAAATGAAGATCTTCTGCTCCGGCGAATCAAGTTTCTTCTCTCTATATTTTTCCACCACAGCTTCAATGGCTTTCCTGCGCCCGCGCACCTTGGTGCATGCGACAATGTGGCCCGTGCTGTCGCCATAGAGGATAGGCTTGATGTTGAGCACCGTTCCGATCGCCGCCGTAAATCCGCTGACGCGGCCGGTCCGCTTGAGAAAATTCAGGTCATCTACGGTAAAATACTGGCAAGCGTGTTGTACTGCGTCATCCACAATCTTCGCTGCTTCTCTGACATCAACGCCTGCTCTGCTCAGTTCTGCCGCTTTCAGGGCCAAAAGAGCGTTTCCGAAACCGCATCCCTTAGAATCCACAATATGAACAAATCTGTCCGGGAACTGTTCCATGAGTTCGACTGCAGCCGCAACCGCGGCGTTGTATGTGCCGCTGATCCCTGAGCTCATCGATACGTAGATGATATCCTGTCCGCTCTCGAGGACAGGAGTGAAATGTGTGAGGAAAAGCTGGGTATTAAGAAGGCTTGTTCCTATTTTGCGGCCATTTCTAAGCCCCTCGTAGTAGGCGTGCCCGTCGAAGTGATCGACATCGCCCAGGTAGACCCGGGGCTCTCCGTCAACGGTATACTCACACGGCAAAAGAGTGATCCCCTCCAGCAGTGACTGCGGGAGATTAGCGCTCCCGTCCGCAAATACTGCAAATGCCATATTTTGTCTCCTCTCTATATCACTCAAAGACTCCTGTGGATCAGTTCCAGCACTGTATCCAGGTCCTCCGCATTCATCTGGCCCGGCGCAGATGTCTTTCCCACCGCTCCGAACGTACAAGAACTCCCGAACACTTCCCCGCACAGGCGGCTGATGAGCCCGGTTCCCGACATGGACATCGTAATGATCGGGCGGTCCGCATATTCGACTGCCATCTCTTCTGTCGCAAGAAGCAAAGTCAGCACATCTTTTCTGTTCCGCGGCATGACTGCGATCTTTGGAATATCAGCTCCTAACTGCTGCATTCTGCGAAGTCTTCCGACAATCTCATCTTTTTCGGGAGTGCGGGCAAAATCATGACTGGAGCCTACAATCTTCACCCCCGCTTCGTGAGCGGTCTCAATGATCTCCTTTACGATCTTATCCCCTGTAAAAATCTCGACGTCGATCAGGTCAACAAGCCCGCTCTTCGCCGCCGAGATGTTGAGCGCCGCGTAGTCCTGCGGTTCGATCGCCTTCTCGCCCCCTTCTTTCAAGGTGCGGAACGTGAACAGAAGGGGCGTATTTCCAAGCGCCCCGCGAAGTTCTCTTAGAACCTCTTCCACCGCCGCCGGGTCCGGAGCTTCCAAAAACCAGTCCGCTCTCCACTCCACAATATCTTTTCGCACCCCGGCCAGGGACTCCGCTTTCCGGATGATCTCTTCCCGGGTCGCCTCTACGATCGGGACAATAATCTTGGGGATACCTTCCCCGATCCTGACGCCGCGAACTTCAACGATGTCTGACATAACTTTCTCCCTGCAACGGAAGAGCAATTTTACTGCATTGCTCCGCTGGCGTCAAAATAGTACCGCACTCCGTTAATCGTCTGCCAGCCGGTCACCATCGCTCCGCTGCTGTTCATATAATACCACTTGCCGCCGAGATACTGCCAGCCGGTCACCATCGCTCCGCTTCCATTCATATAGTACCACTTGCCGCCAAGATACTGCCAGCCGGTCACCATCGCTCCGCTTCCATTCATATAGTACCACTTGCCGCCAAGATACTGCCAGCCGGTCAGCATAACTCCGCTGCTGTTCATATAGTACCACTTGCCGCCGATGTACTGCCAGCCGGTGGCCATTGCTCCGCTTCCGTTAAAGTAATACCACTTGCCGCCGATGTACTGCCAGCCGGTCACCATCGCTCCGCTTCCGTTAAAGTAATACCACTTGCCGCCGATGTACTGTTTGCCGGTCAGCATAACTCCGCTGCTGTTCATGTAGTACCACTTGCCGCCAAGATACTGCCAGCCGGTCACCATCGCTCCGCTTCCGTCAAAATAGTACCACTTACCGCCGATATACTGCCAGCCGGTCACCATGTATCCCGATGCGTTGAAATAATAAGTCTTTCCGCTGATCTTCAGGAACATTTTCGCCGGATAACTTCGATCGCTCCACTGATACCACCAGCCGGTACTATCCTTTTTCCAGGTCCCGGAAAGAACGGGGATCTTTTCAGTTATCTTTGCCCCGCAGTTTGCGCAAACCTTCTCTCTGATCCCGGTCACAGTACCGGTCGCTTTTCTTGTCACTTTCCAACTGCCATACTTATGACCTGTTGCGGGAATGGCCTGCGTAATCACATCTCCGCAGTTTGCGCACACCTTTTCCTGACTTCCGGCTTCTGTACACGTCTCTTTCTTTGTCAGATTCCAACCACTGTAATTGTGACCTGTTGCGGGAATCGCTCCTGTGAATGCATCACCACAGACAGCGCATTGTCCTGACCCGGATCCAGCCTCTGTACATGTCGGTTCTTCATCTATAGTAAACTCAGTTCCCCATTCATGCTTACCATAGTCGTGAAGGAACAATTCCAAATCTGTTTCACTGAATATGCCCTGTGTATCAGTGTCATAATAATATGCCAATCCGGAGCCGGCAAAGTAATATCCTGTATTACCCTTGCTGTTCGTCCTCGTCTGCGTCGTTCCCGCAAGAAACAGCTTGTCCGGATATCCCGCATTTCCCGAATCACAGTTGGTCACATCCACAAGATAGTTATTTCCGTCGTCCATCTTGAGGACATTCCACATATGAGGCTCGCTTTTACTGCCTCTGACCAGATCTCCGCCTGCAAGAATGCATTCAATACTACTGTCAAACACGGTATGGTCACAGAGATATTTGAACGCCTTAGCATATCCCTCACATACAACATTAGTACCGGGGTCTCCATCAAAAACCCAGATCATCTGCCATGGATTTCCGTAACTTGTTCCTCCTGCGACTGAACTGTTATAGGAAACAAGGTCGCAGATTTCATTCTTATAGCCGCGCAGTTTTTCTTCATCTGAAATGCCGCTGTATTCTGACACGATCGCATTCGCGTTGTCTACCGCGCTCTGGACTGACCGGCCGATTGAAGTGTCAACCAGATACTCACCTGCTGAATATTCCTGCGCAACACCGAAACGCAGATACATATTGCCATTCGTTCCCAGCACATAAGTGCCGAGGGTTTTATCATAGCTGGGCTTCAGTCCGAAACTTGTCATTTTGGTACCGGCATTGGTGGTCTTATCATACCAGTAGAGTTCGTAGGGATGTTCTGCAAGCAGCACATCGAGAATCCTGGAGAGATTGATAGCCACTTTTGCAAAAGCGGCCTCCTGAGCATCTGCCGGAACAATATAATTTCCGTTTTCATCTTTGGCAATAACAGCATCTACGCCCAACTCTTCCGCTGTCCATGAGTCCTTCTCTAAGCCCATGATCTCCGTCGTGATCTCAAATTCTGTCGAAGCCTGTTCACCCGCTGCAATCTGAGGCAGCTGACCCGCTATATAGTTATAGATTGCCCGGTCATATCCCTGCAGTGAAGAAACAGCGCTCCTTAATTTTCTTGACGCCTTGGAAAGAGGCTGCCCTTCGAAGCTTCGCTCTACGAACTCAGCAAACATTTCGTCAGACGACGGCGCACCGGTGTCACTGGGAAGAACCACTTCCTCAGTTCCTTCAACAGTCACAACTACGTCCAATAAGGGCTCATCGTCCTTCACCCCGACAGCCGGGGTTTCTTCCGCGGTAGAAACTGACGCGGAGTCTTCGGTCACAGCCTCTTCCGTTTCCTGAGCCGGCTCTTCTGTTATTTCGAGCGTGGATTCTTCTATCTTTTCACTGACGTCCGCCTTTGTCTCTTCGGTTTTATCTTCTTCTGAATCTTCGGTCTTATCCTCAGCCGATTCCTCAGCGGATGTCTCTTGCGCTTCTGTCTCCTCAGCTGTCACCGTCTCCTGTTCAGTTATTTCTGCAGCACAAACAGAAGCGGGATTTATGCTGCCCACTGCCAAAGCCACCGCCAAAAATAATGAGATCAGATTCTTTCTCATAAACGCCTTGCTCCTCTTACGTTTCGATGCTTCCATCTATTGTATGTGAAATCATCAGAAGAATCAATAAAAGGCATAATAAAAGAAGAGGCTGAGTACAGCCCCTTCCTCTATGTTTTGCCCTATTATTTCGCTGCGCTTTGCAGTTCGCGCTTCTTGATCATGGGAAGAATGATTCCAAGTGCAGTGAGTACGCAAGGAGTGATGATATTGAGACACATAGTGAATGGATCTGTATCATATACGCCGAGCAGGCAGCATGCAGCGGTTACGAAAAAGCACCAGCCGCCGGCCGCGAGCGCAAGTGTATCATTCTTCACAAAGCGATACTCGGGATTGAATTTGTTTCCGGCTTTGCGGAGCGCGATATATGCGGTGAATACCCACAGGTAACGCATGGGCATGCAGACTGAGTTGAGCTTGGTGAGCTGCTTGAGCACTGCTGCCGCTCCGGGAACAAATGACTGGATCAGGATGATGGAGCCCGAGAGGATCGCGACCATCTTGATGCCGTTTACATAAGCGCCGGTATCGTTCTTCTTCAGAAGTGTAGAAGGAATGAACTTCTGGGCGTCCTCATTGTCAAGAAGCATACGAAGAGGCGCATCAATACTAATGACAAGTGTCGAGAGCTGGCCGATCGCATTGCAGATCGCATAAACGACCAGGAGTGAATCACCGATTCCATAGTATTGACCGAGTTTTTGGAAGGCCCAGTAGGAGCCGTTCGATACATAGGAGTTGAAGCTCTCTTCTGAGCCGTTGATCACGGCGGGATCGAACATCATGCCCATTGCGATGGTTCCGAGGATCGCGCAGACAACTACCATGATCGCCAGGGTGATCATAGCTCTGGGGAAGCCTTTGCTGGGATCTTTCACCTTGTTGACGTAAGGGGAGATCTTCTCACATCCGCCGACTGCAAACACAAGGATCGAGAGGGATGTGAAGTATTTGACATTGAACTCCGGGATCAGGCTCTTCATGCTCAGATCCAGAGACACATAATCAGCGCCGGGATTGATCGCGCGGGCTGCAAAGATCATGATGATGTAAAGAATAGACATCACGAACATACTTGTTCCGGCGATGGTAGCGAGCTTTTTCAAAGGGTTGAGACCGCGGCTTGCGACCCAGCAGAAAAGAAGAAGCACTGCAAAAGTTACCAGCTGTACGCCAATAGTAGGGAATGTGTCGTAAGTCTCGGCGTTGCGGAATACTGCCCAGCTCAGGGCTTTGAGTCCGCCGGAAGACTTACTTGCGATATAGGTGATGTGGCAGGCCCAGTATGTCCAGCCTGCGTAATAAGCGAGTTTGGGACCTGTAGTCTTCAGGATCCAGGAACTGACTCCTCCGCCGGATTCCTTGAATGCGGAACCAAGTTCACCGACCATGAGTGCGTAGGGAACAAAATATAGAGCGAACATGAAGATCCAGCTGAAAATGACCTGAATACCGTTAAAGTAAACAAAACCATTTACTACGTTTCCGAATCCCCATACTGTTGAGAACGCCATAAAGGCAAGAGTTGACCATTTAATATACTTAGAATCCATTTTTAAAAGCTCCTAAATTTCCAGTAAATACGATTAGTGCGTCGCTTTTTAGACTTGTGTTGACCTGTTGCCGGTGCGCAATAATCTATGTCTGTAATACTACGGACATTGTCCGCAGGATGTCAGCGCGCAAATCTTTAAAATCTGAGTTTGTAGTTACCATTTCCTGTTCCCTCGACGGATGAGGAGAACAGCACTTTTGCAGCTTCCACGAGGAAAGCTGTATCTTTTGCCCCGGCCGTTTCATACGGAGAGTGCATTGCAAGCTGCGGCAGTCCGATATCCACAGTGTTCAGCGCGACCTGACTCTGGGATATATTGCCGAGAGTCGAGCCGCCCAGCATATCAGAACGGTTCGTAAAAGTCTGATACGGCACACCGGCCTTCTCGCAGATCACACGCATGATCGCGCCGGATACCGCGTCTGTCGTGTACTTCTGGTTCGCGCTGTACTTGATGACGATCCCCTTATTGAGGTAAGCGCGGTTAGTCGGGTCAGTCTTATCCGCGTGGTTGGGATGTACGGCGTGCGCGTTGTCAGCAGATACAAGGAAGCTCGACGCAATGCTCATCAGGTACTCCTCTTCCGTTCTGCCCATCGCGCTGCCAATACGATGAAGTGTGTCCTTGAGGAATGTGCTAGCCGCTCCCTGCTTCGTGCCGGAGCCGACCTCTTCGTTGTCAAAGACACAGTGTACAGCCACGGAATCCTTGGGCGACGACTCAAGGAACCCCTTCAGCGAAGCAAAGGCGCACTGGAGATCGTCCAGGCGACCGCTGGCAATGAATTCGCCGTTGAGTCCAAGGCTGACAGCGGGCATACGATTGTAGAGGAACAGATCCGTATCGAGAATGTCCTTTGCGGCCACTCCAGCTTCAGAAGCAATAAGTCCCATGAACGCATCGGATTCCTCCCCTTTCTCACAGAAAAGAGGAAGCATGTCAACCTGCGCGTTAAACTTGTACCCGTCATTGACCTGCCGGTTCATGTGGATGGCGAGGTTGGGAATGATCATAAGGTCGCGATCGATATTCACAAGCCTCGTCTCAATTCCGTCTTCCGTTCTGACAATGACTCTTCCGGCTGCTGAGAGCGGTCTGTCCAGCCACGGCGCGCACAGCATGCCGCCGTACTTCTCGACATTTAGTTTCACATACTGCTTGTCTATCGTGATCTCCGCATTCGTCTTGATCTTGAATACCGGCGAATCACAGTGACTGGCCATTATCTGAAATCCTGTGTAGTCCGCCTTCGGGATCCGGAAAGCGATGATCGCGGAATCATTTCTGGTGACAAAATATCCCTTGCCGGCCTCGAGATCCCATGACGCGCCTTCATATAAGCGGGTCATGCCGGCCTTGCTGAGGACATCGCACATATTCTTAACTGCAAAGAATGCGTTAGGACTGCGATCCAGAAATGAAAAAAGCTCTTTATTAACATGATTATAATTCATTATTAAGCCCCTTTCGTTTAGTTGATTTCATGCAAAAAGCTCTTGTGATTATATCACTAAACTGAAAGCGGGACAAGCGGCCTCTGGGGTATCGATTCACCGGATATCGTAAACGCTGCGCGCGCTCAGGTTCCGGGCGCTCCCTTCGAGTAACTTAATAGTCCGTGTTCCGGCTTCCATGTCAAAGAAGTTATCATCAGTGCGAATATATCCGTCCTCCGAATAGACCTCAACATACCGCGCATATGCTGCAGAAGTAATTGTGATCTCTCCTTTCTCCGGGTCAAACCTTACCTCCAGCGCGGGATCCTTGAACCTGTAATATTTTGGCGGCACAAAAAGAACGCTGCCGCCGCAGGCACTGTCCATGTGATAAGTCAGGTGCACGCATCGCGGATCATATTCCGAGAAATCAAGTTCTTCGAACCACTGTGTGGAGAACGGAGCTGTATCTACAGCAAATCTTCCGCTGCTGAGCACAGTGCTGTCCGGTGCGCGCAGCTCCCAGATCACTTCATCCGTCACGCACTCCCATGTCTCATTGGAGACGTTCAAACGAGCTTTGCTTACAGGGTATGCGAAGGTCTCGCCGGCGGATCCGGGCTGCGGTTCTGTTATGCATGTCTCGCCGCGGGACACCATGCTTTCTTCCTCGCAGCTCAGGAGCACAGGGGCAAAAAATCGCACGGCACTGTACTGCAGCGCTTTCCATCTGTGATAGTAGTCGATCGATGACCATGAGGCCACAGGCCAGATATCATTAAGCTGCCAGTACACCGCTCCCATGCAGCGGCCGCCGTCCCGGTTCCTCCGCAGATGCTCTACACCGTACCGTATGGCGTCTGCCTGAAGCAGTTGGGACGTATACAATAGCGTCTCAAAATCTTTAGGATATCGGTAAGTTGCTGACAGATACTGCAGGATCTTTCCGTTTGCCCCGGCATTGCGCTGATGCATTTCCATTACATAGGAAAAAATATTGCGGTCCTCTTCTTCTGTGAAACTACGCACAGTTTCAATACAAGGGAAAGACTGAAAGCCGAACTCCGACAGATACCGGAAATGATATTTGCGGTATTCGGTAAACGGTTTGCCGGCGTGCCACACGTCCCAGAAGTGGACATCGCCGCGATCCGGATCCTGAGGGCCGTCGAAACGCCCGCCAGAGGACGGAGAAGAAGGCCAATAAAATGTATCCGGGTCCTCTTTTTTCAGGATTTCCGGGATAATAAACTCATTTTGGATCAGATAATCCGCAGCCGTGATATCGTCTCCTTCAAATTCGCGTACAAGCGCAAACTGTTCCATTTCGTTGTTGCCGCACCAAATGCCCAGGGAGGCGTGATGCCTGATCCGGCGCACATTCTGCGTGACCTCTTTGCGAATGCTCGCGACAAAGTCGTCCATAAGCCTGTAATTGGCGCACGCGAACATCATATCCTGCCATACCACCATGCCCATCTCGTCACACAGATCATAGAACCAGTCAGCCGGATAGAATCCACCGCCCCACACGCGTATGACATTGAAATGCGCCAGCCGGCAATTTTCAAGCAACTTGCGGGTCCTCTCGCGATTCATCCTGGAGAGAATATCGTCCTCGGGGATATAGTCTGCTCCCATAGAGAAAACACACTGGCCATTTACTTCCATAGCGAAAGACTCTCCCCACTCATCCTTGACGCGACGCATGGTGAGAGTGCGCAGGCCGATCCGACGCTTCTGTGCGGCAGAGACCTCTGGGGTAGAGACCTCTGGGGCAGGGTGTTCTGCTGCGGCGACCTCTGGGGTAGCGGTTTCCGCAGGGGTAACAGAGACCTCTGGGGTAGGGTGTTCCTGGGGTAGCGGTTTCAGCAGGGATGCCTCCACCTCATACAGGGGCTGGGCGCCAAGCCCGTTCGGCCACCATACCTCTGGGGTATCGATTTCGAACGGTTTCCCGTTCTCCAGCTGCGACTCGGATCCATCCGGGCCTGTCAGCCTGATGCAGACCGGAAGGTTCCCGCTTTGCACGACATCTACTGTAAGTTCAACACGTAAGCGGCCTTCGCGCGCCGCGCGTGCGTGGTCCGGATTGCCGGATGCGGGAATAAAGGGCTCATCCGATGAGTCTGATTTAATATAATGCCGCTGCCGGATCCGAACCTCCTCGATCCTGGATTCATTCCACACCTCGAGCCAGACATCGCGCCAGATTCCCCCGTCGGGAAGCCTCGGCCCCCAATCCCATCCGAACATACAATGAGCTTTGCGCAGATGCGGAAATCCGCGCATCGACTCATAGGAACCTCCCAGGTGATACTCCCTGTCCGCATGCCGAATAAATCGTGTAGGGGACAAAATAGTGACCTCGAGGGTATTTCTACCCTCTTGAAGGATTCCTCTTACATCGAATTCCCAGGTGATATGCATGTTGTCAGTCCGTCCGAGCAGCACGCCGTTGAGGCGCACCTCTGACAAAGTATCGATGCCTTCAAAGCGAAGACACTGATGCGCAGCGGAAAGAATTCCCAAGGAGGGCGCCACAATAAAAACTCGGCTGAAAGTATAGTCTTCTTCCATTCGCCGCAAGGCATCGAGTTCGCGGTCCCTATAGTAGGGATCCTCCATCAGCCCTGCGCCGAGCAGGAACGAATAAACAGAGCCGGGGATTCTGCCTGATACGCCATCTGAAAAGCATTCCGCTGTATTTTGGCCTTCCTTATCCGACACCCTGTTTGTAATTCTCCTCATTACCCACTGGCCATTCAGACTCAAGCGCTGCATTTCTCTCCTCCTCAATGCAAAATTCAGATGAATTTCTCAGTTGTCAGCATCTGTGTCCGCCTCAAATATATTTCCCAGTTATACTGTCCCCGCATTCTCTCACGACCTCTGGGGTACCGGTTGCGACGATCCTGCCGCCGTCTTCACCGCCTCCGGGGCCCATATCGATGATATAGTCGGCGGAGCGGATCACATCGAGATCATGCTCGATCACAATGACAGTAGCTCCGTGGTCGATCAGTGTCTGAAAGACGGTCAGAAGTGTTTCCACGTCCTTGGGATGCAGGCCGATCGTCGGCTCGTCAAAAACGAAAACCGAGTCATCCTGCTGCCTGCCCATTTCCGAAGCGAGTTTGAGTCTCTGCGCCTCTCCACCCGACAGGCCGGGCGTCTCTTCCCCGAGTGTCAGGTAGCCGAGACCCAGGTCGCGCAGGATCTCCAGCCGGGGTTTCACTGTTTTCATTTCTTTGCAAAACTCAAGCGCCGTATTGACGTCCATATCCATAAGCTCCGGCAGAGAACGCTCTTCACCGGATTTGTTCCTGTAACGGATCTTCTTGGCGTCATTTGAATACCGCGAACCGCGGCATTCCGAACACGGAATATTTACGTCTGGAAGGAACTGTACGTCCAGAGAGATCTGGCCAGTCCCATCGCATACCGGGCAGCGGAGGGATCCCGTATTATAGGAAAAGTCTCCGGCCTTATATCCGAATTGCTTCGCCGCTTTGGTCCTTGCGTAGATCTTGCGAAGTTCATCATGTACGTTTGCGTAGGTGGCCACGGTGGACCGGACGTTTATGCCGATAGGCGCTGCATCGATCAGTTTGACATGCTCAATGCCTTCCGCCTCGATGGAGCGGACGTGGGCCGGTAATTTTTTGCCATTGCAGACAGCGTCCAAAGCAGGAACGAGGCTCTCCAGGATCATAGTGGTCTTACCGGAACCCGATACACCGGTGATTACCGTAAGAGCGGTCTTAGGGATGCGGACAGAAAGGGGCTTCACCGTATGGATCTGGTCAGTTTCCATTCGGATCTCGCCGTTCGCAGCACTACACCTCTGGGGTGCCTGTTGCGCACCCGACCTCTGGGGTACCTGTTTGCCGGAAAGATAAGTGCCGATGACGGAGGCGCTGTTCTCCTCGATCTCCTCGACAGTTCCTTCGGCGATGACCGTGCCTCCCTTGGCCCCGGCTTCCGGGCCCATCTCGACGAGCCAGTCCGCCTCTTTCAGGATCTGGGTGTCGTGGTCCACCAGAAGGACGGTGTTCCCGTCTCTCACAAGGTCGTGCATGACCCCGCTCAGGCCGACAATGTTCGCAGGATGCAGGCCGATCGAAGGCTCATCGAGAACGTACAGTACCCCTGTCGTTCTGTTGCGCACCGCGCGGGCCAGTTGCATTCTCTGCCGCTCGCCGGTGGACAATGTGGCCGCCGCTCTGTCCAGAGTCAGATAACTGAGGCCAAGGTCCATCAGTCTGGCAGCGACTTCCAGATAAGACTCGCAGATATTGCGGGCCATCGGCCGCATCTCTTCCGGCAGAGAATCCGGAACTTTCTTCACCCACTCGACAGAATCCTTCAGGGTCATCTCGCAGGCCTGATCAAGGGAGATTCCCATCAGTTTCGGCGCTCTTGCCTCCTCAGACAGTCTCGTGCCGCGGCACTGAGGACAGACGTCTTCCTTGAGAAACTTCTCCACCCGCTTCATCCCCTTTTCATCCTTCACCTTGTTCAGCGCATTGAGTACAGTCGCCGTCGCACTGTAATAAGTAAAATCCATCTCGCCCGCAGTCGCTGTGTCCGCTTTTTTAGGCCGGTAGAAAATATGTTTTTTGACCATAGGGCCGTCGTAGACGATCTCTTTCTCCTCATCTGTCAGGTCACGGAACGGTATATCTGTCCGCACGCCCATGGCCCTGCAGACATCCGTCATCAGCGACCACATGAGGGAATTCCAGGGAGCAACAGCCCCGTCGTCAATCGTGAGGCTCTCATCCGGCACCAGTGTGTCCCTGTCTACTGTCCTTACCGTTCCGGTTCCCCCGCAGCACTTGCAGGCGCCCTGAGAATTAAACGCCAGCTCCTCCGCGCCCGGTCCGTAAAAAGACTCACCGCATTCCGGGCATACGATCTCCTGCATAAGCGCCACCTGAAATCCCGGTTTCACATAGTGCCCGTTCGGACAGCGGTGGGACGCAAGGCGCGAGAACATCAGGCGCAAGCTGTTGAGAAGCTCTGTTCCCGTGCCAAAAGTCGAGCGGATGCCCGCAACACCAGGCCTTTGCCGCAGCGCAAGAGACGCAGGGACGTATAAGACCTCATCGACGTCCGCCCTTGACGCCTGCGTCATCCGCCGTCTGGTATAAGTCGACAGGGATTCCAGATATCTCCTCGAGCCCTCCGCGTACAAGACGCCCAGCGCCAGTGAAGACTTGCCCGACCCTGACACGCCGGCAATTCCGACGATCCCGTGAAGCGGGATGTCGACATTGATGTTTTTCAGGTTATGGACGCGCGCGCCCCTGACTTTGATTTTCTTAGGATTGTCTGTGTTCATAATTCAAGTCTTTCCTTATTAGTACTTTTGTCTGAGATACCAGTTCGCTGCCACTCCTGCCGCAATCTGAAAAACCATCAGCCCGTACAGGTACAATACTATGATCATTCCGATGCCTGGTCCCAGAGCTCCACCGGCAAAGCCCCAGAGCAGCCCATCAAGTGCGCTCTCCGTAAAAACAGCTGCCAAAATAAAGCAGATCCCCACAAGCACGCATATGATTCCCCTATTCAGATAGTTTTTTTCCATCTTCGGCACCTCCTTTATAAATAAATATCTCTTCGATCGACTTGCCGAAGAAATCCGCTATCGCAAACGCCAGCTCTAGGGACGGGTTATACTTGCCGTTCTCTATAGAGCTGACTGTCTGCCTGGAAACGCGGATCGCTTTGGCAAAATCCTCCTGATTTAAACCGCGCTCTTTGCGCAGCTTTTCTACACGGTTTTCCAACACATTACCTCCATGTCTGTTTTGACAAGGTTCCTTTACATTATTATCATACTGAGCATAGTAGATGCTTGTCAAGTTTCCTTTACATACAGGTCAAAAAATAGTTCCTGCCACCAAGTGACAGGAACCTCTCAAAGTTCCGCTATTCTCAGTTATCCAAACAGCATTCTCGCCGCTTCCTCTAATTCCCTGCGCTCCTTCGAATCATCATATCCGCTTTCCTTATCATCAATGCCCTTTATGACATCGAGCGAATACAGTCCGTCGCGGTTGCAGTAGAAAAGGATTTTTTTAACTCCCCTGATCTTAAACCTCGCTTCGCAAGCCCCTTCCGGGTAAAGCTTTAC
>CAMOIJ010000042.1 GCA_946615865.1 uncultured Lachnospiraceae bacterium
TTCATTCGAGCCTATTTTTTAGGCTCCGCTTTTTCATAGCTTATTTGACACTACCTTCTTCGCCACAACGATCAGCGGATATATTTTGCATTAACATACTTCGTTGCTCTTGCCGACCCCATTTTTTTTATAGAACCCTCTTTCACCATTTTCCCCAACACCGCTTCAACGGTTGTCGGACTGACATCAGGAAGAAATGCACAGATCTCGGATTTGGAAATCGGCAAAACGCTGTTAAGTACTGTTTGTTCTATTCTTTCGGTCTTTTTCAGTTTTTTCCCGTTCACCGAAGAAAACCTGTTATCAAGTTCCTTATAACACTTATAAAGTGTAGACAGGAAATTCTTCATGAAGTCGATGTAGGTGTTTTCATTTGTATGCCATCCTCTTGAGGACTCCTGGAGCGCGCTGTAATAGTATTCTTTTGAATTATTGATCTGCTCCTCAAACGAAACATATTTACCGATATTGAATCCGCTCTTGTACATAAGCAAAAGTGTCAGCAGTCTTGAAACACGTCCGTTACCATCCGCAAACGGATGAATGCACAGAAAGTCAAGTATCACGCACGGGATGAGCAAAAGATTATTGATCCGGGCATTATCCCTGGCATCAACATACGCAAGCAGAAGCTGTTCCATTGCATCCGCAGTCTGTGAGGCCGGGACCGGTGAAAAGTGCACTCTTCTTCGTCCGTATTCGTCTACTTCCGCGATTATGTTGTCATCCGCTTTATATCTGCCGCTGCCTTCGTACCCCGCAGTTTCAGTCATGACCTGGTGCAGATGCAGAATAGTCTGTTCGCTGATCACCATCTGACTATGAGAAGTATGTATCTCATCCAGCGCGTTCCTGTAGCCGACAATTTCCATCTCAGTATGGTTCAGGGGAGCACTGTTTCCTTCTACGATTTCTTTGATTCGCGCATCTGTTGTCACAATTCCTTCAATTGCATTAGACCCTTTGACAGACTGAATACGGGCTATCTTCTCCAGTTCGGTATATACAGAAATGTTCCGGTTTCTTCTTTCCTCTGATAATGCATTCAAAGCAGAAATCGTAGATGTAAGATTAACCAGTTCTGCCGGTAATACTCCGTCGTCCAAAAATGAATAGTCAAATATATGCATGGTTCATCTCCTTATATCTGCATATATTATAGCAAAAAATATGCAGATACCGATCTCTTATCTGCATATTTTTTTTGCTTTTTATGCACTTTTTCTTATTGGCGTAAATGATATTTCCACTGTCACCGATAGCCGCATAAACCTCTCTGTCATCAAAGGGTTTGTACCACAAGTATCCGTAGTTCATGTATCCGAATCTCTCGCCAAGCTTAACGTGCGGCTTTAGCATGTACTTTTACAAGTTAACGTGTATTTTTGGAAAATAACGAAAAACGGTTATGACAAGTCATCATGTACTTATATTTTAGAATGAAGGCTGCTGGCTTCCAACAAATGAGCCCCCAGGAAATACTGTCAATTTACAATTATAGTTGTCCCTTTACAAATGAACCTGTCCCACTTGAAGTTTTCAGAAAATTCCATTTGACAATTATACTTGTCCCACCTTGGACAATGAAGTGCATGGGATCTGAAAATCTTTGTTAAAACATTAAAAAAGGAGCTTTGTTCCGGTACCGTCACGGTATGATATGCTACCCCCAAGTAGGACACTGAAATATAAACCTACTTTGGGGTAGCATATCATTATGAACCGCGGTCCTTCTTTTTGTGGACTATTCTTTTTTCACAGCCCCTTTTATTTGCGGGGTACTCACTATTTACCACTTACTGGAGAACCGTCCCCTGCGCGGTCCCTGCGCGGTCCGATCACAGCCAGGCGCCCCGCGGACGCAGAAGTTCTCTGTGTCCGCGGGGCGCCTGGCATTGAAGTGTTTGAGGTGTTTGATTATGAATTATGATTACGGGAAATATGGAAAATATCGTCAGCGGGCCTTCTTGGTGATGCTGATACGCTTATAGATGCTGAGTGCTGCAAGCAGGCCTGTTACGATCTCCAGTGCCAGGATGGCTGTCTTCCACCGGGGGGTCACTTCCACCACCTGCATGTTGGCGGAGGTGCCGTTCATGGCGTTGGAATTTGCGACGGTGTACAGGATGTGTTTCGTTGCCTCCCGCATCGCGGAGACGACATTCGGATCATCCTTGTATTCCATCAGCTTGGCTGTCCACTTGGCGGCGTCGTTGCAGTCCCATGCGTCACTGCCTGCCATAACACCGTTCAGGACATCCATGTAGTTGTTGCTGTTGGAGAAATCTGTCAGTGCAAATCCGGGCATGCCCCATTCTCCGCGCATAATGCCGGTGAGGAGCCCCTTGTCCGCGCCCGTCCAGGTGCAGCCCAGGCGGTTGAAGGACGTCATGACCGAGTAGGCGCCGGATTCAACGATCGGATACTCGAACGCCTGCAGATAGATCTCTCTTGCCGCCTGCTCATTGGTCCAGACCGCAATACCGTCACGGGCGGTCTCCTGATCATTGAGGGCAAAATGCTTCATGTAGACATACACGCCCTTGGACTGGATGCCTCTGACCTCAGCGGCACAGGTCTTTCCGGAGATAAAAGGATCTTCCGAGTAGTACTCGAAGTTTCGTCCGGAGTAAGGTGTTCTGTGGATGTTGACGCCCGGTCCGTAGATGCCGGAATACTGCTGTCCGTTTGCAAGGAGGCAGTCATTGCCGACAGAGCGGCCCATGTTCTCGGCGATCTGTCCGTCAAAGCTTGCCGCCAGAAGGTCCTCCGAAGTATAGCTGGTGGAGGATCCGCCGCCGGTGAGCGTGGCGGTGATACCCTGCGGCCCGTTCTCATCCTTGGTCCCGGGCTTGGAGATCGAGCTCATCGGTGTCGTCGTGTGGTACGCCTGGCCGATGACCTTGGCCATCTCATTGAATGTGACCTGATCCAGAAGATCATCCCACGTGTAGGTCACGCCGTCAAATTCGATGGAACCGTCGAGCGGCACGCCGATGAACTGCGCCAGGTTCAGCTTGCCTTCCTTGCCGAAGGTCGGCATGGTTCCGGAAGTGTTCTTCTGGTACTGCGCGTTCATCTCCGCGACCATGTCGTCCGACGCGGACATCTGGTGGGCTGCCTTGTACTTTTTCTCTGTGATCTCCGCCTTCGGCATGGTGCCTTCCCAGTCAGAACGGGTCAGGTAGACGATGCTGTCGGTCTCGCCTTCCCTGCGGTTGGGATCCGCATGGTCCAGCTGGTTCACGATCTCATTTCCGGTCACACCCTTGGAGAAAACTTCATTGTCCTGCTCCGCGACCGTATAGGCCGCCGTCAGCCCGGTACGGCCTTCGACGTCAGCGCCCTTCGCTGCCAGAATATTGTTCAGCGCCGCATGTGCGCCGTTTCCTGCGGCAAAATAGTACTGTCCGGCATCCAGAATGTACGTCCCTTCGCCTGCCGCATCGTATGTGCGCAGCTCGGTCTTCGGAACCGTCACCCGGAAAGTCACTGTTTCCCCGGCGGGAACCGTCTGCTTGTCGAATCCGACCAGCTCAACGGCTGCCTTCTCGATCCCGTTCTGCTTATCATAGTCCGTATAAGGGGACTGCATGAAGATCTCGACGACTTCCCTGCCTTCCACGCCCGAATCGTTGGTCACGTCGACGGTAAATACCAGATCGTCTCCGCTCTCCTCCATCTGCAGATCGCCATAGCTGAAATCGCTGTAGGACAGGCCGTATCCGAAAGGAAATGCCACCGTGGAATCATAGTCGAACGCACCGGCGTTCCCCTGTCCGAGGATTACATCCTCGTAGCGAGTCTCATAATAGCGGTAGCCGACATAGATGCCTTCCTGATAAGCCACATAATACTCGTTGTTGGTCGACTTGAACGCGAGGCCTTTCTCCGCCGCGTTCGTGTAGCTCGTGGCATGTGCGTTCTGCAGGGCCGGTGATGTCAGGTTGTCATAACAATAGGTGTCCACCAGCTTGCCGGAAGGATTCACAGTACCGTTCAGGAGGTCTCCGATCGCCCGGATGCCCTGGCCCGGTTCGCCGATCCACATGCAGGCGTCGATCTGATAATCGGTCCCGCAGATCTTCGGATCGAGGAAGTCCACTTCCACCGCGTTGGCCACATTGAGGAGGACGATGATCTTTTTCAGGCTTCCGCTCTGCTTCAGCTCTGCCAGCTTGCCGAGCATCGCCTGTTCCTCGTCCGAGAGCTCCAGCAGATTGCCTTTGCCGTCTCCCGCGCCGTACCAGGGCATGTCCGCACCTTCACCGCAGACACGGCTGATCACGACGACGGCTGCATCTCCGTACTCACCGACCGAATCCCACTCCGCATCGGAATAGGCGCTCAGCGGCACTTCGTTCACTTTGAATTCTTCATTGTTGAAAACATAGTTGTTGAGGGATCCGGAGGCCTGCGTCCGTCCGTACTCGCTGCCCTTGCCCTCCGTGTAGAAGCTCCACATCGTGGGATTCACGGAGAAGCCTTTTGCCTCCAGCGCATCCTTCAGCGAGTCGATGTTGGACGTGTTCATACCGCCCGAGCCGGTGCCGCCGTACACGAACCTGTCGGCGTTGATGCTCATCAGCGTGATCCGGGCATCCGCCGCAAGCGGAAGCGCCTGCTCTCTGTTCAGCAGAAGGACCGAACCGCCCGCAACGATGCTCTCAACGACTTTCCTGCTTTCCTCCACCTGCTCCGCAGATGTATAATCCGCGGTAAAGTAGTCCTTACCGGGATCTCCGATCACCTTGGATGACTCCGTGCCGAGCACCATGTTGATGATGCCCTCGTAGTTGTTGGTGACCGGGCGGGCGACCAGAGAGAGGATGAACAGGAGGGTGAACAGCACGGAGAGCACTGTCCACAGCCCTTTTCCTTTCACCTTCGTCTTGTCCATTGCTATTCTCCTTTACAGATCCGGAAGAGATCGATGATCACTCTTCCGCCATGAGCTTCAGGGCAGGCATCTCGATGACCCTGTATCCCAGAGAGGAATCCTCGGGATCGAGGGAAGGATCTTCCACGGTGACGACCAGGGTCTCCGCATACTGGCCGAGGAAATCCTGCGCGGTCATCGCATTGTTCTCGGGATCGAGAAGCTCGGTCATTTCCGGTGTCCAGTTGTTGGTGTCGATCACGCAATGTCCGGCGATCTTCGCACGGCCGTAGCCCTTCTCATGCTGCTCGAAGAAGATGCTCTCAGCGGGCTCCAGCGTGTAATCAACGTGTGTCTCCCAGCCGTCAGCGGATGCTGCGGAGTTGCATTTTCCCTTGTAGATGATCGTGCGGAGGCCCTTGATGCCGGGGTCGGTGGTTCCGAAGCGATGCTCCTGATAGGTAAGCTCGTAGGTGTTGTCCGCATTGATCTTCAGCGTGTAGACATCACTGTTGTACCAGCCCACTTCTTCGATCAGGTATGAGGATCCGCCCGCGAAGAGCTTGGAGATGCCTGCTCCTTTGGAAGAGCCGCAGCCGGCCAGCGTCGCCATCATCATGATACAGACAAGTGCAAGTGTCAGAATTCTGGTTCCTTTTTTCATTTGTTTTCCTCCTTTTGGAATGTATATCGTTTTGCTGTTGCAAGAACTGCCTGTATATGTACAGTCGATCTTCCGCCTGTATTCACTCTGTATGTGCAGCGAGGAACTCCAGCAGCTTCGCGTTGGACTCCTTCAGCGGTTTGCTCTGGAAACCGTGGCCCGCGCCGTGCAGGATCTGCAGCTCCGCGTGCTCATAGACCTCGGCCGCTCTCTCGGAGTAGGAAGGATCGACGATGTCGTCTTTATCGCCGTGCTGGATCAGCACGTCCCCTTTGTATCCGCCGATGACGTCATAGATGTCAAAGCTCATCGCATCCCGGCTGTAGATCGCGCCGATGGTCTGGTTCATGACATCCTCTGTCTCCGGGATCTCGTCGATGGACGCATGTCTCGACCAGCAGTCATCCTGCAGGGCAAAAGCCGGGAAGAGCAGGATGAGGGCCTTGACATCCTCCGGTCTGGAAGCAGCTACATACGAGGAAACGAAGCCGCCCTGGCTGCAGCCGAGAAGGAAGAACTGGTCCTTGTCCACATATTCGAGAGCCCGCACGCCGTCCATGACCGCGTTCAGGTCCTCCGCTTCCGTGAGGACGCTCATCTCCGTCATCTCTCCGCCGGATTTGGAATCTCTGTTGCCACCATAGAAATCGAAGACCACTGCGCAGTAGCCGTTCTGGGCCAGAAGCTCAGCGCGCTTCTCATTATCGGCGTAGGATCCCGCAAAACCGTGGCTGATCACCACCGTGGGATACTGGCTCTTTTCTTCTGCCGGCGTGTAGACCACTGCATAGATCTGCTTGTCCCCGTTCGGGAAATACATCTCCTCGGTCTTCGGCGGCTCTTTTTCTTCCTGCTGCTCTGCCGGTGCCTGCTCCGTCTGCTGTGCCTGTGTCTGCTGGGTCTGTCCCGAAGACTGACTGCTGCAGGCAGCAAGGCCAAGTGCTATCGAGAGCGTCAGCATCATTGCGACGATCCTTTTCATACTCCCATGCCTCCTTTTCTGAGATTGATCTGCTCTGTCCTGTGGACAGGTACATCATAAAAAAAAGGAGCGGTCCCCGAAACGGGAACCGCAAATCCTGTTCTTCCTGCATCAAAAGTTGCACTATGGTTGAAGGAGCAGGGCGTCCAGCGTGAATATCTGGTCCTCTGTCCGGAATACCAGCGTCCCTTCATACTTCTCACAGATCCTTTCCATGCTCCTGACACCGAAGCCGTGATACTGCCTGTCTCTCCTGCTGACCGGCAGGTCATCCTCCACCAGGACACTGCCGGCATACGGATTCTCCATGTGCAGTGTGATCATGCCATCCCTGCTGTACATGACCATCGAGATGAACCTCTCTTCCTCGGGAAGCGCGGAGACCGCGTCGATCGCGTTGTTCAGCGCATTCCCGACAAGGGCATACAGATCCAGCTCCTCTATGCCGTCCATCCCCGCCCCGTTGACATAGGACGTGAATTCGATATTTCTCGCCAGGCAGACGGCCCGCTTTTCCGCAAGGACGATATCCAGTACGCGGTTCCCCGTCTCCAGGTGGACCTCATATTCTCCGATCCTCTCTTTCAGCTTCCGGATCTGCTGCGGATCGATCTCTCCCTGAAAGCCCTCCAGAAGACTCTTCAGATCGTGATACTTCTCATTGACCAGCTCCACCGACTGCTGGGAATGCCGGAACTGCTCATGCTGTTCATGGACCAGTTCCCGCATCGTATCCACCGATTGCGACAGCCTCGCCCTCTCCATGACGCCGAACTGTACGAGCAGGATGAACACATCGCACAGCACCTGATAGATGCCTTCCGCAAGCACAGACAGGCTATTCCTCTCCGGATTGCCGCCGGTGATCCGCATCATCCCCATGCACAGAAGCAGCGCCGACGTGGAGAAAACGGCCTTCAGCCGGTTGTCGTAGTTGCCGCCCCTTTCCCTTGTGAAAGGCCGGAAGATCCAGTAAAGAAACGTGAAAAAGAAGGGATAGACCACCACATCCAGAGCGATCATCCCCCCTGTACTTCTTGTGAATACTTCCACCTGCGGCAGTAGCCGCAGGACCGTCTTGATCGTCCCGCCCAGATCCTGTGCCACATATCCTGCGGACGCCGCAAACAGCGCCGTGAACAGGTCCTCCTGAAAGCAGAACAATATGATCCCCGTCAGCAGCAGGTAACAGAGGATGACCACAAAGATCCTGTCCAGCCTGTTGACCTGGATGACCATGTTCGGGAAGAAGGCGGCCCGGACCACATAAAGCAGGACCATCCCTGCCGCCGTTGACAGGAATAGCCGCTTCCAGAATGGTTTTCTCCTGATCATCACATGGGAGAAAGCCATGGCCCCAATGACCGACTGCAGCAGGAGCAGCGAGCTTCTGATGCGCCAGTAGTACTCGATGTTCACATCTTCTCTCCTCTGTACCCAGCGACCTGCTCCAGAAAGCTCTTCCTCTTGGGCCTGGATACCGGGATCGCCTCTCCGCCCACGATCACTTCATTCTTCCTAATCGTCTCCACATACTTGAGATTCACCAGAAAGCTAGTGTGGCACCGCGCGAACCCTCTCTCTCGCAGTTCCTCCTCGTAGGCGGAAAGGGTTCCCCACTGGCGGATCACCTCCCCGCCGACGTGAAAGAACAGATCATGGCCCGAGGATTCTATGTATACGATACTGTCCGCGCTGACCCTTCTCTCGTTTTCCTTATCCCGGAGATTGACGGTATAACCCTGCTCCCTGCTCCGGAGCGCCTTCAGCATCCGCTTCAGCTTCGCTGCAAAAGGCGGATACTTCAAAGGCTTCAGAATATAGTCGAACGCCTCGACGGAATACCCCTCAATGGCATACTGCGTCAGATTCGTCACGAAGACGATCATGACGGACTCATCCTTCTTCCGGATGCTCTTCGCGACGTCGATCCCGAGCATGTCCGGCACGCGGATGTCCAGAAACAGGATGTCCGCATCCTTGTGATATTCACTGAGCAGCGTAATGCCGCGGTCATAGCAGGTAAGCGTATATCGGAACGCCGGATCCTCTTCGGCGTAGCGCTGCAGAAATGCTTCGAGCCGCTGCCGCTCTGCCGGAGCATCCTCCAGAATCATGATCTTCAACATCTCGCATCCCCTCAGTTTTTGATGCAGAAAACACAGTTTATGCGGTTCCCCTTCATTCGCCCCGGGCTATTCTTTATCATTTTTATCATCAGAAAACAAAAAGAGCATGTCTCTGCCCGAAGGCAGTGCATACATCATTACGATCCAATGATTACCTTGAATAAAGAAAGCCTAATTACATTTGATTATACATCTTAAACCGCGATTGAAGTCAAGTTCTGGGAGGATCTGCCTTGTATACGATCAGCGAAGCTGCCCGGCGGACCGGGATCCCCTCGTCCACGATCCGCTACTATGATAACCACGGGCTCCTGCCCGGCATTCAGAAATCATCCGCAGGCAACCGCCTTTTCTCCGACGAGAACATCCGAGAACTCGAAGAGATCGCGGCACTTCTCGCCTGCGGCTTCTCCATCCGTGAAATGAAGGAATATACAGACGCCTCTCCCACCCGCAGAACACAGATGCTGCAAATCCGAAGAGCACAACTGTATGAAGAGATCAAGACAATGCAGAACTGCATCGCCTTGCTGGATAAGCGCATTCCGTAAGCCCGCGCAGGGGACAGTTCTCCGCGCGGTGTGTGACACAGCTTTAGATGCACGCATTACAAAGGAAGCCAACGGGAAGGACACGCCCAAGAGAGCAAAAGGCGGGGAAACGATCTGACCGGTCTCAGCTGACTGCTGTACAATTCTTACTCATTAGAAACAAAAAAGGAGCCAAGACAGAAAATGTCGCGGCTCCTTCCTTTTTTCAGAGCAGGCCTGTACTCAGCACTTTTGTATTATCGAAAATTATAGGGACAAGTCGAATTGTAAAAACCTGCACGCTTGCTTTGCCACTCAAGCCATCGGACACTTTGCTTTGTCACAAACTCTCCAACTGTTCCGACTTTTTTGAAAGAAGGGACAGGTGTATTTGTAAAAAAAGGACAAAGAACAGCTAAATTAAGCTGAGTTTGGGACAGGCTGGAATGTAAATTAACAAATACTTTTCATCTAATTTAAAACCAAAATCTTCCAGCTTATTGTATATTAGTTTTTCAAGCGGTTTCTCTCCAATATCACAATCATTAAACCATCTTAAAGGGATAAAAACAGGTATTTTGTACCCTTACTCAATTGCACTTATACAAAAGTGCTTCATATGCATAGTCTTTCCGATACCTCCAATACCTGTACTCTATTTATGGCACATCAAATTCTTTTTTGATTAATGACCTACTCATTAAATGTTTAATCGTCTCAATAGTAAAATCATTTCCACGACCTACTAAAAAGCAAAATCGTAGCCACAACCCTCCAAAATCAGAATTGTGGATATGTTCCTTCAGACATAAAATAAGGGACTTCCATCACCCGGGGCATGCTGTCCCGATGATGGAAAGTCCCTTATTTTAAGCCTTTTTCCGGTCTCTTCTCTCAATTATGTGTTAGTAAACAGACAGTCTCGACCCCCTCAGTATACGGGAACATGTCCACCGGCACCGCTTTCTTCATCTCATACCCGCCCTCTGTCAAGAACCGCAGATCCCTTGCAAGTGTCGTAGGCTCGCAAGATACATAGACGATCTTCGCGGGGCTCAGTTCCAAAGCAGCTCCAAGGAATTCCTCGCTGGCGCCGCTTCTGGGCGGGTCCATGAAGAGGATGTCGAGCTTCTCTTTTTTGGCGGCCATGTCTTCCATGAAGCGGCCGGCGTCGTTCTTGTAGACTTCCACATTGTCAGCGCCATTAAGTTTCGCGTTGATCTTGGCGTCTTTCACAGCCTCGGCGTTCAGCTCCACGCTGAGCACTTCTTTGCAGCGGTCCGAGGCGATGATGCCGATGGTTCCGATACCGCAATAAGCGTCCAGGATCCTCTCCTTCCCGGAGAAGCCCGCGTAGTCCAGCGCGATATTATAGAGCTTCTCGGTCTGCAGGGAATTGACCTGATAGAAAGATCTCGAAGAGATGCGGAAACGCTTCTTGCAGAGAACATCTTCAATGTAGCCGGGACCAAACAGCACTTTCTCCCTGTCGCCCAGAACCATGGTGGTCTGTTTGTCGTTGATATTCTGCACAACGGTGGTGATCTCGGGATGACGCTTAATGAGAGCGTTCACAAACTTCTTCGCGGGAGGGAAAACAGAATCGGCAGTGACCAGCGTAACCATCACCTGCTTCGTGCCGCGGGCGGTGCGCACCTGGACATAGCGAAGAAGGCCCGTCCTTCGGTCCTCGTCGTAGACACGGATCTTGAAGGACTCCGCGAGATCAAAGATCGTCTGGATGATCCTGTCCGCCCGCAGGTCCTCGAGCAGGCAGGACTTGACAGGAACCACCTCGTGGGTCCCTGCCTTGTAGATGCCGCAGACCGGCTTGCCCTTTTTGTCAGGGGCGAAAACGCTCGTCACCTTGTTTCTGTAGTGGTCGGGGTTCTTCATGCGGATGATCGGATCCACCCGGCCGAATTCCCCGATCAGTTCCTCCACCAGCTGCTGCTTTTGCTCCGCCTGTTCCGCGTAAGGAACGTCGATCATTGTGCAACCGCCGCACTTTTTTGACACCGGGCACCTGGATTTCTTTGAATTAGTGTTCTTCTTAATTGTTTCTGCCATGTTTGTCGTTCTTCTTTCTATTATGCAAAGCTTGTCTTCACTGTGGGGTGCCACACTTTGTAAGCATCGTAAAAGAGGCCGGCGTCACACCGCCGGCCCCTATGTTCATTTCATGTTGTCGCACGGAAGGATCAGATGTCTGCTTTCCAGAATCCGTGCAGATTGCAGTACTCGTAAGCCGCTACAGGATCAGCTGCCTTGAAGACTGCCTTGGGCTCCTGACCGGGCTCAAGCTCCGCATACTGGAAGCCGGTCTTGGTCTCAAGAATGATGAACTGAATGTAGTGCGCATCCATCATGGGATGAGCAACGGAACCAACCTGTACGGTTACGGTATCGCCATCGACAGTAACTGCCGGAACGTGTTTCTCTCTTGCAGCGTCGGTCGTGCCCGCTTCGATCTCTTTCATGGGCTCGCCGCAGCAGGACGGGGAACATCCCTTCGCGTTGAGTTTCAGAACCATACTTCCGCACTTCTCACATTTGAAAAGTCTGATTGCCATAGTAACCCCTTTCCGGCCTTTCGGCCAAACAAGCTTTTAAAATATCCCTTCTATGTATTCATTGTAATTCATCTATTTGCAAAAAGAAAGATGAATCTACGCCTCCGTTTATACACTATTGCGCACAATTTCCCAAATCCGCGGCTGATCACTCGTTTTCTTCCAGATTATCGAGGTGCTCCTGAAGCGCCCGGGCGTCTTCCTCGCTCATCTGTGCCAAAATACCGCCGGCCCTCTTCTCGTCCCTCCTCTCATAGTGCTCCCGCATCATCCCTTTGGTGAGCAGCAACTCTTCGAGAAGATTCTGCGCCGACATGCGGTAGGCGCCCGCGCCGTAAATGATCACCTGCTCTACCGCGTCGGAGGTGGCCACCGTTACTTTGTATTTTTTGCTGAGCTCATGGGCCGCTTTCTCGATGTAAAGATCCGCAGTCTCGGCTTCTTTGGTATAGATGACGTCGATCCCGCCCACATGGATCACTTCTCCACGTCCTCCCCGCACTTTATATGCGTCGAAGACCAGGATCACGTGTTCCTTTCTAAATCCTGCAAAATCCACCAGCATGTCGATGAGTTTGTCCCGCGCGGCCATAATATCCTGAAGCGCCATCTCCCGCAGTTCATCCCAGGCGAACACGATGTTGTAGCCGTCTATCAGAAGGTACTCCTTCTCCACCGCTTTCTTCGCGGCGTGGGAGCGCTTATCCGGCGGTTCTGCGCTGATCACATGGGACGCCCTCTTCCAGGATTTCGCAGATCTTCCGTTATCGGGCTCATCATCGCCGAACCTGCTCTTGATGGGTCCGTAGGTCCGCTCAAAGATCCTGCGCAGCTCATCCTCCTCGGCAAAGAGTCTGGCTTCCCGCTCGCTGAAGGAAACAGGCTTCTCCTCTTTCCTCACCCCTGCGCGCAATCCTGTCCTTCCTGCTCCTCCGTAGGCGAGGTCTTCGTCCCAGTCATCGTCATAGCCCAGCATCGCTTTTCCGGTCCCCGGTCCATCGGAAGGGTCCCGCCAGCCGCTGTCCACGTGCATGCGCTCGCGCACTTCGTACCAGGGCACAGGCGTGCCGGCTCCATGAGAGCAAAATACAGATCCCGTCGGGTTTCTCAGATCCAGCTCCGGATCGTATCCGGACGCCGCAATGACCTCCTCCGCGTTTACGCAGGGCTCGTATCCCTTGAGAGTGCAGGTGATCTGCCCCTCGCCGCGGGTGTAGGCAGCCAGCGTTTCCGCGTAATTGGCGATCCTCGATACCGGCGCACTTCCGGTTATGATCGAGCGGCCGTCCTCCAGGTCGGGCTGCGTGAAGTTCTCGCCCATCTGCTGCAGATCAGTCAGGGCACGACCCAGCGATTCCTGGGGAATTTCCAGCCGGAAATTGTAGAAAGGCTCCAAAAGGACACTTTCCGTCATCATAAGGCCTTGTCTCACCGCGCGGTAGGTCGCCTGGCGGAAATCGCCGCCCTCTGTGTGCTTGAGGTGCGCTCTTCCGGTAAGCAGGGAGATCTTCATATCCGTGATCTCCGCGCCAGTAAGTACGCCGCGGTGCCTCTTCTCCTCCAGGTGTGTCATGATCAGGCGCTGCCAGTTGACCGCCAGCACATCGGCTCTGCAGCGGTTCTCAAATACCAGGCCGCTCCCGGGCACGCCGGGCTCCAGCAGCAGATGCACCTCCGCATAATGGCGCAGCGGCTCAAAGTGGCCCACTCCTTCCACTGTCCTGGCGATGGTCTCCTTGTAGATGATCGAAGGATCGCCGAAATCCACACGAAGCCCCAGACGCTCCCGGATCATGCGCTGCAGAATCTCCTTCTGAACCTGTCCCATGATCTGGGCTGTGATCTCCTTCTTCTCCTCGTCATAACCCAGGTGCAGGGTCGGATCCTCTTCTTCCAGAATAGAGAGATTCTTATATGCTTTGAAAAGGTCCTCGCCGGGCGGCAGAATCACTTTGCAGCGCAGTACCGGCTGCAAAAGCTCTTCTTCGCCCTCGGACTCCGCTCCGATCCCCTGGCCGATCTTTGTCCTCGTAAGGCCGGTGATCGCACAGACTTCGCCCGCCGCCGCCTCCTGCTTCGTCTCAAACTTTCCGCCTGAGTAGAACCTTATCTGCTCCACCTTTTCCGGCATTCCCTTATCATCCGTGCAGTCGGCCAGCGGTGTTTTGACAGAGAGTTTTCCGCCCGTTAACTTCATCCAGGTAAGTCTCGCGCCGCCGTCGCGGGTGATCTTGAAGATCCTGGCGCCGAATTCATCGCCATAAACGGGCGGCTGGATCAGCGTATCCAGGCATTCCAAAAGCTCGCTGACGCCCTGCTCCCGCAACGCCGCTCCGAAAAGGACCGGGAAGAGTTTACGGCTCGCTGTCAGTTCACAGATCTGAGGTACTGTCACCGTCTCCCCGTCAAAATAGGCGTTCATCAGCTCGTCGTCGCAGACCGCGATCTCTTCCTGAACATCGGGATCCTCAAGGCTTTCCGCAAGTGAAACGCCTGCAGCCGGCATGATATCCACACACCTGGTGCTCAGCTCTTTTTTGACAGAAGTAAGAAGGGCCGCCCTATCAGCGCCGTTCTGGTCCATCTTGTTGACAAAGAGAAAGACCGGCACATTGTAGTGCTCAAGGAGCCTCCACAGAACGCGCACCTGGCCGTTCACGCCGTCCGCCGCGCTGATGACAAGCACCGCGCAGTCCAGGATCCCCAGCACGCGCTCCATCTCCGTGGAAAAATCCA
>CAMOIJ010000043.1 GCA_946615865.1 uncultured Lachnospiraceae bacterium
ATGGAGCCCCTAGAGATATGTCTAGGGGCTCGTTTAGGTCGGTCGGTATGAAGCCGGGTGTTGATTGCTGTAATAGAGCCCTTAGAGGTATATCTAGGGGCTCTTTTAGGTCGGCCAAGTGTATTAGGTCACATAGAAAGAAACTAGAGCTCTATAGCGGGGTAAAAACAATCTGGCAACCTATTGTTGGCCTCTTTGAATCTTTACATATGCTGCCAGATCATACATGTTGAATGATTTGTCCGGCGGCATATCGGGGAATGCGAGTCTGTAGCGTCTTTTTAGCCAAGTTATTACATAATCGACTTGCTCTTCAGTCAGTGGATTCTGTTTGGTCTCATAAGTCGTGAGCATATTAATCCCTGGAAATATCTGATTATCCAGATATTCCAGTATTTTGCCCCTTGTGAGATTCAAATAGAACGGCTTGTCCATTGCACCAAAGTGTTCCCATCTATACCTTTCGTAGAAAGTGACCGGGAGGTTGAAGTCCGGACGGCAACTGTGGTCAGAGAGGAATAGTTTTTCTTCATAGTGGAGCAGGATTCCTTCTTCATACAGGCGGTCAGCGATAAGCACTTCTGATTTTGAACGGACATTAAAGCCAAGTTTCACCGGAAATACCAATTGCTCAGGGTGGTCGGTGCTTTTCTCAAAATTGGTGAGATACCAATCAATGATCCAAGGATACTCGTTCTGTAGATGGGAAAGGATGAACTGCCTGTAAGGTGATTTGAGGTCAAAGAAATCAGCAGGCACCAAAGGACGGCTGTGCAGGCCTCGGAACAGATCTTGAAAGGCAGGCATAGTTGGAAAATCGCCTTGTAATGAGTCCGCCGGATCATCTGGTATCTGGTGTTTGAGTGTATTGTCGGTGGAGCCAAACTGTCGGAGTATATTGTCGATGGCACAAATCTGTGACTGGAGATATTGGATACATGTGATCCGATACAGATTGACGGCCAGTTTTTCTGCAATTCCCTTTTCCGTTTTGTGCAGATTAGTAGTAACCGGGCGTCCGGCCTGAAGATATCGTCTTCTCCAGCGGAAGCTGTCCAGATGTTTTTGACACAGAAGAATTCCGGATGGATTACCAGGCGCATACAGCTTTTCGAAATGGTGTTTCTGAATATTTTGCAAAAGTTGCTGTTCGTATAACAAATTGTTAATGAACAAATTACCCTCCTTTATAAAAAAGCGACGGAAAACGAGCGTTTGGAAATAACGCAAACGCTTTAACTGCCGTATATGATGGATGCGAATCGTTCTGGGACTTTGCGGATATCGCACAGATATTCAGAATATCTAAGAAATGTCTTTCTTCTTACAAAAGAAGAAAAGAGTAAGATTACGGTAGCACATTCCAGGCGGAAAAACAAGGGAAGCAGATCTCTTGCAGCAGCAATCAATCAAATCTACAATAGTAATAATGGAACACCAACAAGACAGAAACCACACCAGCAGGAACCACACCGGTAGAATTCACCCAACACAAGGAGCGAAATCATGACCACAGAAACCAGAAATCCAAACACTATGAATCTTGATATAATGTCGCCGTTGGAGATCGTGACGGCGATGAACAAGGAAGATGAAAAAGTCCCGCGGGAGGTGGGCAGGCATCTCGAGGAGATTGCGAAGGCTGCCGAGTGGGGAATTGAGAGTCTGGAGAAGGGCGGCCGGATCTTTTATGTGGGAGCCGGGACCAGCGGGCGGCTGGGTGTGCTGGATGCTTCGGAGTGTCCGCCGACTTTTGGCGTGAGTTCGGAGACGGTGATCGGGTTGATCGCCGGGGGCGAGAAGGCTTTTACAAAGGCGGTTGAGGGAGCCGAGGACAGCCGGGACATGGGGAGAGAAGACCTGGAGGAGTATGATCTTGCGGCCAGGGATCTTGTGATCGGGCTGGCGGCGAGCGGGAGGACGCCCTATGTTTTGGCGGGGCTTGAGTATGCGCGGAGTATTGGGTGTCATACGGTGGCGATTTCCTGCAACGCGGATTCGAAGTTGAGCAAGGCAGCGGAGCTCGGGATCGAGATCGTGACCGGGCCGGAGGTCCTGACGGGATCGACCAGGCTCAAGGCCGGAACCGCGCAGAAGCTGGTCCTTAACATGATCTCGACCGCGATGATGGTCGGAACGGGCAAAGCATACCAGAACCTGATGGTGGACGTCGTGCAGACGAACGAGAAGCTGCGGATGAGGGCGCTTCACATCGTCATGGAGGCGACGGGAGCCGGGGAGGAGGCCGCGAAGGCGGCGCTCGAGCAGGCGGATGGCAAGTGCAAGACCGCGATCACGATGCTCCTTGCGGACTGCGATGTAAACGAGGCAAAAAAGCGTCTTGAGGAAGCGCGCGGGCATGTGCGGGAGGCGATCAGAAGAATATGAATTACGAAGAACTGGTAGGAAATATTCTTGAGTGGGTCGGCACGAGGGAAAACGTGACTTCAGCGACCAACTGTATGACGAGGCTTCGGATCAAGGTGAAGGACGATCAGAAGATTGACGCCGAGGCACTTAAGCAGGTGAAAGGGGTTCTGGGGATTGTGCAGGACCGCAAGAACTATATAGAGGTCGTCGTAGGGCCCGGGAAGAGCAGCAAGTGCGGTGAAGTGTGCAGAAAGATGGGCATTCCGACCGCGGACGTGGACCAGGCTGACGAAACCGGCGGCCAGGGCAACGCGGACGCAAAGGGAAGCGTCTCCGGCGACTGGCGCGGGAACAAAGAGGCCGTGAAGGCCATGCAGAAGGAGAACCCGGTGCGCAGCGCGCTGAAGGTGTTCGGGGAGATTTTTGTGCCGCTGATTCCGGGAGTGATCGCGTCCGGGCTGTGTGCCGGCGTCAACATTCTTATTCAGCAGTTGAATCCGGGCTGGGCGGACAACCGCTTTCTGAGTGTTGTGTGCTCGATGCTGGGGCTGATCAACACTTCCTTTTTGACATACCTGACTGCGTGGACGGGATACCGAGCCGCGGAGCGGTTTGGCGGGACGCCGATCCTGGGCGGAATGCTGGGCATGATCACCGGGCTCGACGGCATCAATGTGATCGCGCAGACGATCGGCTGGTGGAATGAGAGCTCGCCGCTCGATTCCATGCTGAGGAGCGGCAGAGGCGGAATACTGGCTGTTGTTTTCGGCGTGCTGATCATGACAAAAGTGGAGAAGTGGATCCGCAGCCACATTCCGGACGCGCTGGATGTGGTCTTTACGCCGGTGCTGACACTGCTCGCCTGCCTGATCCCGTATATTTTTGTTATCATGCCGATTTTCGGGCTAATCTCGGGCGGGATATGTTTTGCCGTACAGAGTGTGTGCATGTCGCCGAATGTGTGGGTCAGGGCGGCCACCGGGTATGTGTCGGCGGCACTTTTCCTGCCGATGGTCGCTATGGGAATGCACCACGGACTGGTGGCACTGTACACCGTGCAGCTCCAGCAGATGGGATATATCACGCTGTACCCCGCGCTGTGCATGGCGGGAGCCGGGCAGGTCGGCGCTGCGATCGCGATCTGGATCAAGGCCAAAAGAGTGAAGAACGACCGCCTCTCGCAGATCATAAGCGGAGCGCTGCCGGCGGGCATACTCGGCGTCGGCGAGCCGCTGATCTATGGAGTCACGCTGCCCATGGGAAGGCCGTTCATAACGGCGGGGCTGGGCGCGGGATTTGGCGGCGCGTTTGTAATGGCCATGCAGGTCGCGGCGACGACATGGGGACCTTCGGGGCTTTTGGGAGTCTTTACGATGACCGCCGGACCTAACGCGGGAATCAAGAGCGTTATCTACTATCTGATCGGCCTGGTCATTTCCTGCGGGATGGCTTTCCTGATCACAGGAGTGCGGATCGATGACCGGGAAGTGGAGGCGGCCTGATCATGAAGAGACAAGAAGCACGTAAAAGAGCCGCGGAACTGGTCGGCAGAATGACGTTGGAGGAGAAGGCCTCACAGCTGCGTTTTGACGCGCTTGGGATCGGGCGGCTGGGAATCCCGGCCTATAACTGGTGGAATGAGGCGCTGCACGAGGCGGACGAGAAGGCTTCCGCAATTCTGCAGGCCTGGTATCCGGGCTCACCTACGGGGACTGCTGAGCGCAGGAAATGTCTGTCAAAACACAGCAGGCGGAGAACCTTGACGATGCCGCGGCTTATGTCAGCGTGAAAGTGATCAACAATGGTGAAGCCACAGAAGACATGCTGCAGATCTACATTCACGACGAGGAATATCCGGGAGCGGTTCCGAACCCCGCGCTGTGCGGATTTGCGAGGATCCGCCTCGAAAAGGGGGATCCCAGGAGTGAGAAACTTACCGGCAACGCTGTTTTGGCGCAGAACGTAGAACTTTAAGAAAAAAACACCCGGCGGCACTGGAAATCCGGTGCCGCCGGGTTTATTGTGTATGTAATTATCTTAAGGAGATAAACGAATGATCAAACAAGCCTTTTATAAGTCAATCCCGGTCATGGCAGGATACATCGTCCTCGGAACCGGATTCGGAATTCTCATGCACAATGCGGGATACGGCGTGCTGTGGACCGCGGCAATGAGCCTGTTCATCTACGCGGGCTCTATGCAGTATGTGGGCGTGAACCTTCTGACGGGAGGCGCGTCGGTCATAACGACAGCGCTGACGACGGTCATGGTTAACGCGAGGCACCTGTTCTACAGTATTTCTATGGTAGACCTCTACAAAGACGCCGGTAAATACAAACCGTATATGATCTTCGCACTGACTGATGAGACTTACTCGCTGCTTTGCGACGGGAAGACGCCGGAGGCGTTGGAGGGGTCAGACCCCTCTAAGTACAGATTCTACGTATCGCTCTTCAACCACAGCTACTGGGTTACAGGAAGCATTCTCGGAAGTCTGCTGGGCGCGGTGATACCCTTTTCGACGGCGGGCATCGAATTCTCTATGACGGCGCTGTTTATCGCGGCCTTTACGGAACAGTGGCTGACGACGAAGGACCACATTCCGGCATTGACGGGACTTCTGAGCACGCTGGTGTGCCTGGTGATCTTTGGGCGGGACAGATTTCTGATCCCGGCTATGCTGCTGATCACGTTGATCCTTACGCTTCTCCGGGGCAGGGAGGAATCCCGGGCCGAAGAGGAGCCCCAGGTTAGAGAGGAATCCCGGGCCGAAGAGGAGCCCCACGTTAGGGAGGAATCCCAGATCAGAGAGGAGGGCAAGGCATGAGATCAGCAATTCTAATCGCGGTAATGGCTGTCGTGACGATTCTCCTCAGGTTCCTGCCATTTCTTGTGTTCAGGAAAAAGACGCCGCCATACATCACTTATCTGGGGAAGGTGCTTCCGCCTGCGATCATCGGTATGCTGGTGATCTATTGCCTGAAGGACATCACGCCGCTGGCACAGCCGTATGGACTTCCTGAATTGACCGCGGCGGGCTGCGTGGTCGGCGCGCAGGTGCTCAAGAGAAACTCGCTGATCAGCATCCTGTTGGGGACCGCGGTCTATATGGTGCTGATTAGGACAATATTCTGACCTGGGCAAAAACTGATCTGCAGCGGGAAACAGAAGTGAAATGAATATGAAAGAAGCCGCAGTGCCGAGATGATTATTCTCCGGAACTGCGGCTTTTCCTTTCTATTAAGAGATGTCTGCCTTTCACTTGATAAGGCTCTTGATCAGTACACCATCCGAGGATACGATGTTTCCTACATAGTATTCATCCGCCCCGTCTCCTTTGCCGATTCCGACATAGTAGAGATTTCCTCCCGCTGTCACTTTTATGATCCTCTTGAATTCAGGAGGAAGCATTTCCTGCGGAGCGTTGTCCAACTCTGTTATTTCTCCCAAGTCGGTACTTATTTCTTCCAAAAGATTGAGGGCGGTTTCTTCGCTGCAGCCAATCAGCCTTGCGGCTGTCGCTGACAGTTCTGCAGTATTCGCTATTGTCTCTGTTTCTGCTGGAGAACTGCCGCATGCCGCGCAGTTCAGGGCAAGTACTATACCTATCATGATGATCTCAATAATCTTCTTCATTCGTCTTCCTCATTAGTCTCTCTTTTTATCAGATCGTCTAAACGCGCAAAATCCTGCGTATTTATGCCGGTCATGCTGCCTTTCCTTATTTCTTTGGCAAGGTTCAAAAAATGATTCTTTTCGGCTTCGGTCATTTTAGGAATGGCATTAAAGATTTTTTTCAGATAATGCAATTCTTGTTCGTTCATCTTTTTTCAATCCCTCACATACCATACAATAGCAACATAAGCACTAAAATGTGCATTTGTTGCTATTGTATAGCAGATATCTATTAGGGTCAACAGAACATCGTAGGTATCACAACAGAGTTTACAGTTGTATGTTCAGACTATAAAATAATAATGATAAGGAGGATGGATATATGCGGGAAAGGATCGTGAAACTGAGAAAAGCTCTTGGCCTTACGCAGCAACAGTTTGCTGATGAGATCGGTATCAAAAGAGGAACGGTCGCCAATTATGAAGTTGGAAGAAATGAGCCAACGGAATCAGTTAAAAGAGTTGTTTGTGAGACTTTTGGAGTCAACCGGGAATGGCTGGATACCGGCGAAGGGGAGATTTTCGTAAAGAAAGGTCGCGATGCCATAGTCAGGAAAATGGCGTACAAACTGATCGTGGATGAGGAAGATTCTTTCCGTCTCAAACTTATTTCTGTTATATCAGAACTGTCTAAAGAACAGTTACAGGTTCTTGCATATATTGCTGAAAAGATCATTGAACAGTGATGATAGTATGAAGAACCCGGCAGAGGATTAGAATAGAGGCGAGTATCTTGCATACATAAGACAAAGTTGACGGAAAATCGTATACTCTCTAAACATCAGAACGGAGTGTGCGGAGGTGCCGGGATGCCGGAAATAGCAATTAGAAGAAGATTTGCAGATAGTTCAGATATAAACTGCGCAGTCGTGATCGCACTGTGCTTTCTTGTGACGTCAACAGGATGGCTCTCCTGGGAGTATCACCTGCTGGACCAGATCTCTGTGGGGGCTACCGACATCTGCACGATGGTGATCGGGTATCTGCTTCAGGCAGCCGGAATCGCGGTCTATGAGATGGTCCTTCACAGGAGGCCGGATCTGTCGGGAATACTGCTGCCGGCAGCACTGGTTCTGCATATGGCCCTTATGGTGCCGGCGGTCCTGAGTCCTGCCGCGGGACTGACGATCCTGTCCGGCTTCCTGATGAATCTGGTTTGTGGAATGATCGCGGGGCATTATCTCCGTGTGCTTACCGGCAATGTAGCGGCTAATAGAAAGGCCTCTGTGTTCGGCGTCTCCTATGCAGCCGCGATTACGGCCTCGTGGCTGCTCTCACTTATCGGCGGCGGCAAAATATACTATTCAAGCTTCGTTCTGCTCATCTGCCTTGTGCTGACGGCCGGGGCGATCATGGCAGACAGAAGGACAGCGGCCCAAAATACAAACGCCGCAGACGGAAACGATGCCAGGCTCGATCAGAGAAATCCGGTGAAGATGGCCTTTTTACTGCAGTCCGGGCTTTTAGTGCTCCTGTTCAGCATAGTAAACAGCAGCGGTTTCGCGTTTCCCGCAGCGGACCTCGGGCAGATCGTCAACGTGGAGTTTTCGCGTCTGGTATATGCCGCCGGACTTCTCATAGCGGGATTTGTCACCGACCGGAACAGAAAACACGGGGCAATCTGCGCACTGACAGCGCTGATCATCCCGTTTATTATCTTCTCGCTGCGCGGGGAGCCGATTCCTTCGGCAATATTCTGGGTGCTGAGCTATTTCACCTTCGGGTTCTATTCGGTCTACAGGGTCATACTTTTTTCTGATATAGCGGCTGAGAGAAACCTGATGTACCTCTCCGGAGCCGGTCTTCTGGCAGGAAGGATAGGCGACGCGCTTGGCGAAGGGATCTGTCTTCTTTTGGCCGACCACGCCGCGATCCGGGTGGGATTGACCGCGATCCTGTTCGCCGCATCCGTCGCGCTGTTTTTCAAACTTTATCAGGTCCTGTATATTCCGGAGGCAGTGCATCAGCAGAGCGAGAAGGAGCGGTTCGCGCAGTTTGCCGCGGTTCATGACCTGTCGCTTCGGGAACAGGATATGCTCCATCTGATCCTGGACAAAAAGACCAACTCGGAAATCGCTGACCATCTGTGCATCTCCGAGAATACTGTAAAATTTCATGTCAGAAATCTGCTGCAGAAGACCGGCTGTAAAAACAGGAAGGAACTTCTGACGATCTTTGAGACATACCGGGAATAGCTGACCGGATTGGCCACCTACCCCAAACCTACCCCTCTAAAACCGGCCTCCCACCGCGAAACTATCTTGCCGCGCACCCCTGCGCTGTCATATTTTGATGAAGTATCGGTAGTTATATAACTACCGATTTATTTATCAGTAACTAAAGTGACAGACAATGAAAAGGCGGGAGGAGAAATGAAAAAGAGAGTATTACCGGTACTATTGGCATTGGGCGTGGTCTTAGGACAGGCGCAGGGAGTCTATGCGGCAGTGGAGGAAGCGCCTCAGGCCGCAGTGGAGGAAGCGCCTCAGGCGGCGGAAGAGGAAGCGCCTCAGGCCGCAGTGGAGGAAGCGCCTCAGGCCGCAGTGGAGGAAGCGCCACAGGCGGCGGAAGAGAAGGCAGCTGAGATCGCAGTGAAGGAAGTTCCTCAGGCAGCTGAGCAGAAAGCGGAGGTAATCCCGGCTTCGTCTGCAACAGAAACAGCACCGAAAAATGCACAGAATGAGCAGAACAAAGATGTATGGATCGATAATACAGTGGATAACAGCGTCTCTTATGTGACTGTGGTGGTCGATCTGACCGGCAGCGCTGGTATGAAGAAAACCATTGTCGACAAACAAAAGGTGAATGTAACTATCAGCAATCCGGAGTCAGCTGAAGTCAAGGCAATTGCTGATGAAGCGAAAACCGAAGTGGACACCTGGATCGGCAAAGCAAAATCCGGAAATTATGAGATTACTAAGACGGAAACGCCAGGGAAGGTATGGGATAATCGCAAATATGAGACAGTTGAGGACAATGACGCCATACTGATCGGAGACACCGGTTACATACCGGATCCGGGCCAGGGGGGCAGCATAACCAGAACACATATTGCAAGCGGCGACTACGGAAAGGAAACCACATTCCTGTACGAAATCAAGGGTGAGGCCTCCGCCTATGAACTGTCAGAGAGCCATACCGGAAACGGCAGCGTGATAATAGATGTGGACACAGAGCTTGAGGGAACAAATGTCGCTCTGGCAGGAGATTCCGTAACCGTCAGGATGCGAGCGGACGACAACAATTTCATCAAAACTTACAGCGTCTTTAAAGGCGATGAGCAGATGGAGGCTGCGGTTTTTGGAGATAATACCGAGCAGGAAGCAGCTACTGCCTTTAAGATGCCCGCAGCGGACGTTCAGATCAGCGCAGAGTTTAAAGAGATTAGCGAGTACACCGCTATTTGTCTGGGAACTACAGAAGGCGGAAGCTACAGTGTGGACGGCAATGGCCTTATGCCGCAGGAAGATCTGCGAGGACCAATTGATATGACGGTTCCTGTAAACGGAAAGATCACTTTAACAGCTGCAGCCGACAGCGGATATGTGTTCAAGGGATGGTATGCAGGTATAGTCGACGAATCCAGCTTTGTGCACGAAAATGACGGAACACTGATCTCTGAAGATGCTTCTTATACTTTTACGATTCCGGGAGACGAGGTGTTAGCTATTCAGGCAGTCTTCGAGGAAAAGAAGGAGGAGGAAGAGACTGCTACGCCTGAAACGCCCAAAGATGAGGAGCCGCCTAAGCAGGAAACATCCGCGGAAGAGCCTGCAAAGAGCGCTGCCGTCGAAGAGAAGAAAGGCAGCAGCTCAGATTCGGAGAGCAGCGCTTCAGAGAAAAAGAGCTCGAAGAAGAAATCAGCTCCCACAGGAGATGAGAGTAATCCTTTGATTCCCGCAGTTGTCATGGGCACAGCGATGATTGGAATCGCATTGGTGGCAGGCAGGAAGAGACGTAATTTCTGAACATAAATAATAAGGCTGTGAAAGTTCAAGGGCAGCTGCCCGGGCTTTCACAGCCTTTTTTTGCTATTCAGCGATAAGAATAATAGTAGATCAGCGGCATGATCACCGCACCTCCGATGAGGTTGCCGATGGTGACCGGCAGGAGATTGGCGATCAGCAGCTGGCCGATGCTGACTTCGGCGCCGAGCATCATGCCCAGCGGGATGTAGGTCATGTTGGCGACGCAGTGCTCGAAGCCCGAGAAGACGAACATCGTGATCGGGAACCAGATGGCCCAGATCTTGCCGATCATGTCTTTGGCGCCGGCCGCGAACCACACTGCAAGCACTACGAGGATGTTGCAGAGGATGCCTTTGATGACGAGGCCCATAAAGGGCGCGCTCACTTTGGAAGCTGCTACCGCGATCGCACGCTCGCCGGCAGCACCGGTGTAGAGGCCGCTGTGCGCGAGAAGGACTGCCAGAAAGAGGCTGCCCGCAAAGTTGGCAAAATATACCACGATCCAGCTCTTAAGCAGCTGCGCCGGTGTGATCTTCCTGTCCAGGATGCCGAGGGTCAGCAGGTTGTTGCCGGTGAAGAGCTCTCCGCCGCACAGGACGACCAGCATCAGTCCGAGAGGGAAGAGCGCGGAGCCGACCAGTTTGGCAATGCCGGCTTCAAAAACTGTCTCAGCAGCTGCCGTGGACAGAAGAAAGCCGTGGCAGCCGAAGCCGATATAGATGCCGGCAGCAATGCCCAGAAGGATCATTTTAAAGGTCGGGAGAGTCGCTTTTTTGACACTGTTGCCGATCCAGATCTGAAGGATTTCCGCAGGTGAATTCATGAATGCCTCCTTTTTGCAGATTCAATTACATGTCCGATGAGCACGCAGGTGGTAACGCCGCCTACGCCTCCCGGGACGGGGGTGATCGCCGCAACATTAGGCTCCACATCTTCAAAATCGACGTCGCCTGAAATGCCGCCCTTCTTCTCATCCCAGTTGATGCCCACATCGATGACGACCTGGTCAGGGTTCGTGTATTCCTTCGTGACGCTGTGAAGCTGTCCCGAAGCCGTGATCAGGATGTCCGCCTCTCTTGTGATGGAGGGGACGTCGACCGTGCGGGTGTGGCAGTTGACCACTGTCGCGTTCTCGTGCATCAGCATCATGGCGACAGGGCGCCCGACGACCAGGGAGCGGCCGATGACGGCTGCTTTTTTGCCCTTGATCGGGATCTTAAAATAATGAAGGATCTCCATCGCAGCCTGAGCGGTGCAGGGCGGGAATCCGGTCTTCGTATTTGTGAAGACGCCGGCCAGGGACAGATCCGTACATCCGTCGATGTCCTTGGCGGGATCCAGCATCTGCCTTGCTTTCTCGCTGTCGAGATGCCTGGGCAGCGGGCGGAAGAGAAGGATGCCGTGGATGCTTTCGTCCTCGTTTACCTTCTTAAACTCGCTGTCAAACTCCTCCTGGGAGACATCCGCAGGAAGGACCACTTTTTTCACTTCTACGCCGACCATTGATGCGCGCTTAACGGCGCCTCTCTCGTAGGAGAGGTCATCGGGCCTTTCGCCCACGCGGAAGATGCAGAGCGTCGGGACTGTGCCGGCTGCCCTGAGCTGTTCCACGTCCTGTTTCATCTGAGCGGTGAGAGCGTCAGCGACTTCTTTGCCTCTAAGTACTAAAGCCATTCTTAATCCTTTCTATGGTGATCCTTACGTCAGCCGCGGATCCGGTCACTTACCTTATTAAATACAGCGTCTCCGAGGACGGTATATTTTGCCAAAAGAGCGTTCGCCTCCTCTTCGAGCGCCTCAGCGCAGGTCCGGTCCTTCATTGACTTCGTATTGATGAAAACATTGAGGGAGGCCGCCTGCATAGCTGCCTTGCACAGGATCGCGCCGCAGCCCGCGTCGGAGATGGCGATCTTGGAGCCCTTCGCGGCAAACTCCTCGATGATATCGAGGGCTTCAGCGCAGGCTCTCATGATGTCCATGGGAACGCTGCAGGCTGTCTTCAGAGCGTTCTCCATGATCTCAGCTCTGTCAGGGTCATCCTTGGGAATCCCGTAGGCCTTAGCGAGAGGCGCGAAAGCCTCGGCGTCCCCGTCCACGAGCTCCAGAAAGCGAAGGCGAAGCGCCTGGGAGCGCTCCATCAGACCGCGGATGTCTTCTTCGACGTCAGCGTAGCGCTTCTTGCCAACGGTAAGCTCGCCTACCATGTCCCCGAGGGAAATGCCTATAGCCGCAGCCAGGGCGCTGGCGCCGCCTCCGCCCGGTACAGGCGCGGGGGAAGCAAGTTCCTGTGTAAAATCAGCAACGGTTCTATCGATCAGTTTCATTAATTTCTCCTTGCTGTGATTGTTTTCGGTCCGGAGAGGTGATTAATCCGGTTCATTAATGTACAATATAATGATGAGAGGGAAAACGCAAGGTTAAGATGGAAACTTTGTTTTACAATAAGGGGGAGCATCATGATTTCAGCAAAAGAAGCCATTAAAAAACTGGAAGAAGGAAACAAGAAGTACCTCACTGAGAATACTGGCAGCGGGGATATCTCTCCTGCGGCCCGGCTCAGAACTTATGAGAATGGACAGCAGCCTTATGCCATTGTCATAGCGTGTTCGGATTCCCGGGTGATCCCTGAGAGCATCTTCTCGGCAGGGATCGGCGAACTGTTCACGATCCGCCTGGCCGGCAATGTGATCGACGACCATCAGCTGGGCAGCATCGAGTACGCAGTGGAGCATCTGGGATCCAACCTTGTGGTGGTTATGGGACACACCGGATGCGGGGCAGTAGAAGCGGCGATCCACCATGAACCGTCCGGCTTTATCAAATACATCACGGACGAGATTCAGCTGGCGATCGGAGAGGAGACCGATCCTTACCGCGCTTCGTGCCTGAATGTGGAACACAGCATCAGGCAGATCAGCCATGCGCTGGATATCGATCACCTGCACCATGGGAACGACCCCGCGGTGATCGGAGCCATCTATCACATCGACGACGGGCATGTGGAATTTCTCGATATGTGACAACCGCGCGGAGCATGATCTGTGAGTGAGCGAATAAGCGGGGATTTAGTCTGAATAGTGATGCTTGAAAGTTTTTTTGTTTTTAAAAAAATTCGTGTGGATAATCCGGAAACCTGCGTATATATAAACAGGTAACAAAAATACGAAACTGAAAGCCGATCTGAAAACGGCTTCAGAAATAAACATACTAAACAAATTACAAAATGAGAGGTATTAAAAATGAGCGAGAACAATGAGATCAAAGATATGAAACTTGATGAGTCAATGCTTGACGAGGTATCCGGCGGCGTAGGAGCTGCTTCCGTAGGCGTCAGAGACGTAGGTCCCTACTGGGTAAGAGTAACTGCCCGCAGCGGTCTTAAGTGCAGACTGGCTCCCAACGGCAAGGTCCTTAAGACATATGAGTATGGCCACAAACTTAAGATCAATGGCATTACAACAGACGGCAAGTGGTACAGGCTTCTGTGCTATCATCCCGAGGGAGGCACTTGCTACGGATTCATCGCTAAGGAATACACCGAGAGGATCTGATCGGATCTCGAAAAACTGAATATCGGTTCTCAAACATATACAGGGGGCGGTCGCTTGGCGGCGGCCCCTTTTTTGATGTGCGCCCGGCGGCGCACGTTTCCAACGGGTGAAAGTCCCGAATCCGCCCGGTAGTGGGAAGGATATAGCCGAAGGCAAGGGTGTCCATCGTGAGGTGGAATCTGAAGGAAGCCGGATGTGGGAACAGACTAACCACGGGCAAACCTCTGGCCTGACGAACAGAAACCACATATGAGGTCACACAGGAGGGTAAGACTGCATCACAAGCCGAAGCCCAATAACTACACGGGATCATGCGGGATAAATGTGGCAGGTAGATGGAGGGAAAGAAACGTGTGGTACCCGGGGAGATCTGCGCGAAATGCTCCGAAAGGAGTAACCATCATCATGAGATGATGCTGAGCGCGCAGAAGTCAGCAGAGGCCATAGTAGCCGGGAGGTGAAGGGCCGAATCAATAGGAGTCTTTAGTACGACCGAGAAAGGAGGAATGCGCACATGGATGCAGAAAACATCAGCAATGATGGCTGCTCACAGAGAGATAGTGCGGAAC
>CAMOIJ010000044.1 GCA_946615865.1 uncultured Lachnospiraceae bacterium
TGATCCCGTTCTGAAGCATGATCGGAAGGGCGATCATCATCGTGTGCTCCACAAATCTTCTCTCAAATGTCGACTTAAGCAGTTTCATATCAGTTCAATTCCTACGGTTTCTCATTCCCCCGGATATACGGATTCGTAAAGAATGCGATCAAAAGATGCAGTGCCATCACGCACCAGATCAGCGGCTCGCATAGAATGACAGCCCTGTATCCCATCTTCGGCACAAAGATCCAGGCAAAAAGGCATTTCCCGGCAAGTTCAATAAAGCTCGAGACCAAAGGTGTGAATTTGGCGCCAAGTCCCTGCAGCGCAAGCCTTGTCTGATGCAGCACGCCGAGCACGCCTGAAAACACCGCTGCAAATCGCACATACGCGACCACATTTCCGATCAACTCCGGATTCGTCGATCCCGAGATCAACACAGCCAGCTCGTCCGCAAACAGGAACAGTATCACGATCGTAAACAGGCCGCACACCAGGTCGTAGACATAGGATTCCTTGACGCCGCGGATGATCCGCTCTCTCTGCCCCGCCCCTTTATTCTGCGAGACGAAAGTCGAGATCGCCATTCCCATCGAAATATTGGGCAGCGCGCACAGCATAAACAGCTTCCTTGCAGTCGTGTGCCCTGCGATCACTGTCGCTCCGAGGCCGTTGATCCCGTATTGCAGGATCACGGATCCGAGATTGACGACAGATCCCATAAAGGCCATCGCATATCCCTGCCCGGCCAGTTCCAAATACAGTTCCTGTCCGCAGTCAAAATCTCCCCTGTGCGGAATGAGGATCCTCTCCTTTTTCAAAATATAGCCCGCACACAGCACTGCGCTGATGCCCTGTGCTATGACAGTCGCAGTCGCGGCGCCCTGCACTCCCATTCCTGCGCCGGCCACCAAAGCAATATCAAGAAATATATTCAGGATGGAAGAAATGATCAGAAAGACCAGCGACATCGTGGAATTCCCGATCGCACGCAGCAGAGACGACAAAAGGTTATAGGCAAACATAACCGCGATCCCGCCGCCAATGATCCGAATGTACGCCAGCGCTTCTACAAAAATCGCTTCCGGAGTTCCCAGGATCCGCAGGAGCGGTCCCAGCCCAAACAGCGACAATACCGTCATCACCGCAACCGTGCCCGCTCCGATCACAAGCGAGCCTGCCACAGACTTGCGCAGCTTACTATCATCTCCTGCCCCGTACGCTCTGGACACAACGATACAGAGGCCGTTTCCCAGCGACTGCGCGAACATGACCATAAGGTCAAAAATCGCAACATTCGCCCCGACCGCAGCCAGCGACTGCTCTCCGAGAAAGTGCCCCACAATCGCGGTGTCCACCGCATTATACAGTTGCTGAAATACATACGAGATCAAAATCGGCAGCATGAAGATCAGAAGATTCTTCATGATCGGACCGTTTATCAGGTCGATCGCGGTGCCGCTTCTGCTTGCTCTATTCGTATCTGACTTCATAAAATCGCCTCTGTTCGAGGGGTCAGACCCCTCCGCCCATCAACCCTTTCCGCCCAGATCTACCGAGAAAATCTCCGTATACACCCGTTTTCCATCCTTCTGCTCAGACTTCATGAGGGACACTTTTTTGACCGTCATGTCGCCTTTGGGCGGAGACACCTTCTTCCAGGGTCCGCCCATATTGCGGATAATCGTGATGTGCGGAACGAACTTCTTGCGGTCGTAAGGAATCTGCGCCGCATCGAGCGCCGTGGTAACATATTTGGCCAGCTTGTTCAGGCCCTGATTTCCCTTGATCCCGACCCACAGAAGGTTGTCAAAGACTCCCATATCCGCGAAGGCCATGCGGAAGGGCTTGCAGGAAATTGTCTGCATTGCTGCTTTGACCGCCGCGGCGTCCTTGGTCTCGCCGATGAAGGCCAGCGTGACATGCAGGTTCTGTGCCGGCACATAGCTGCCCCTCACGTCGGCCTTCTTCAGTTCGTGCATAGTGCCGATCACGGATTTCTTCATATCATCAGAAAGCATTATTGCAATAAAAAGTCTCATATGAGTTCCTCCAGTCGTCCTTCTCCTTGACTGTGCAGCCTTCCGCTCCTACTTCAGTGTGAAAGTCTGCATCGCCCACTTGAACGCCATCGGCGTCACCTCGTCGCCTTTATCGTAAATCGCGTACCAGCAATAGGTCTTCCCGCCGATCTCCTCATAGAACTCTTCCGCCACGATCGTCTTCGAGCCGTCCACCGCGGAATATGTGGTCACAAATCCCGCGAGCCTGCGGTCTCCGGTCTCCAGCAGCTGCACCTTCGGCTGCCCGATCATGCGCACGCCGAGAAACTCCGTCACTTCCTTAATGCGGCTCACGATCGTCTCACCGATGCCTCCCTCGAGTTCCACTTCCTCGACACTGAAATACGCGCCTTGCATCGTTCCGCCGGTATAAACCTGCGTCGTATTTCCATCCGCCAGGATCAGGAACGACGCATCCGTGTCAAAATAGTAATCCCCCTCAAATTCAGAAGCAGCAACTTTTCCATACTTGCCGGAGGGAGCTGCACCGAGAAAAGCCTCGTTCCCCTCGGTATCTAATGTCGCCATCTCAGAAGACGCTTCAACGATCTCTTCTATGTTGATTTCCTCCTCAGATTCCTCTGTAGATGCTGCCTCGGTTTCCTGAGCGGGTTCTGCCGCAGGTTTCTCTTCGGCTGCCTCTACAGTTTCCTCTACAGCTTTCTCCTCAGCAGCTTCTACAGCTTTCTCCTCGGCTTCCTCTACAGCTTTCTCCTCAGCAGCTTCTGCAACTTTCTCTGCGCCTGCCTGTTCGGGTTCTGTCTTTTGCCCGCACCCGGCCACAGTCAGCGCAACTAAAATCATCGCGCAGATTAAAGCCAAAAACCTTCTGTACCTGATAGCGTTTCTCATTTACATATTCCTCCTTCTTTAATCACATATATGCTTTCTTTTCACAGTCTTTTACTCACATCTTGAAAACTTCGGTCATTTGAGCCCAGCCCGCGTCACCGCTGTTCTTATATCCCATCATATCCGGATCATCGTGCACATTGAAACGAAGAACCGCATTGCCGGTGATCATTACAGACTCCTGGTGGAAAGCCGTACACACTTCTTTGGCAATTTTATAGACCACTATCTGAGGTGTGCCTATGAGCGTGATCAGAAGCGTGTTTTCGTCCACCCAGCTGCCGTCATTGTGGAAATATCCGCCCGGGATCACCTTCAGCTCTGATCCATCGGGCAGCAGGTCCAGTGATGTTTTGACCAGGTCCATATTCAGGTAAGGATCCTTGTCACCGCATATGACCAGCGTCGGCACCGTGATCTTCGTGAGATCGATCAAAACATTGTCCTCACTGACAAGCGCATCCTTCCTCCAGCGCCACTTTAACGGCAATATACCAGTTTTGATTAATTTCTGCTGTTTGAGTGCCCCTCAACTACCTCTATCGGCACTTAAACGACAATATCCCGGTTTTTATTAATTTCTGCCCTTTGAGTGCCCCTCAGCTACCTCTATCGGCACTTAAACGGCAATATCCCGGTTTTTATTTATTTCTGCCCTTTGAGTGCCCCTGTACTACCTCCAGCGCCACTTTAACGGCAATATTCCAGTTTTTATTAATTTCTGCCCTTTGAGTGCCCCTGTACTACCTCCAGCGCCACTTTAACGGCAATATCCCGGTTTTTATTGATTTCTGCCGTTTGAGTGCCCCTCAACTATCTCCAGCGCCACTCAAACGGCGTCACATCTACATCAATATTAACACGCCCACAATCCTTTACAACAAAAAGAAGCACTCCCCTATCGGGAGTGCAAGAACCACACAAATTCAGCAATTCTTCCGAGTGAGAGCCCTGAACGGGAGTCGAACCCGCACACCAGGTTTGGAAGACCTGTATGCTGCCTTTGCATCACCAGAGCATTTATAAATACTAATGGGCATGACAGGACTTGAACCTGCATCTGACGGGTTAAAAGCCCGCTGCATAACCGTTTTGCTACATACCCGGATGTCTCATACAGGATTCGAACCCGTATTGGAGGATTAGAAGTCCTCTGTCCTCTCCTATTGAACGAATGAGACATGAAGTGCACAGATGGATTCGAACCATCCACGTAAGGAGTTGCAGTCCAGACTGGTCCCAGACCCTGCGCACGTAATTGAACCGTACACATGCGTATAGACCCTGCGCATGTAATTGAACCATACGCATGCACATGCACCATGCACGCAAGTGGACAGTGTTCGAGTCGAACGAACCTCCTCCGGGCTTCAACCGGCTACCTCTCCCTGTCGGCCAACTGTCCAAATTTTTTTAACTGTTAAAGTGTTGCGACCACAAAAGCAGTCCCGACTGAAAAAGTGTTTTACCACTAAAGCCAGTCAGATCACCCCAACGGGACTTGAACCCGTATCTCCAGGTTGAAAGCCTGGCCACCTGACCGTGTTAGTATATGGGGCGCGATTGCAGAGACCGGATTCGAACCGACATAGTTCGCCGTATGAGGGCGCCGCCTTACCAATCGAGCCACTCTGCATTATCAATTTATCTTGTCACGGGGACTGTCCCCATGACAACTCGTGTCACATTCTTTGTGTCACGGGGACTGTCCCCATGACAGCTCGTGTCACATTCAGGGCAACCGGAACATGACTAAAAGCCATGCCCCCATTGCCGCTATCAATAATAAACAGACTGAGAACTTGATCTGTTTCGTCCGCGTCTGCCGGCGTTGGAACCGGTGCTCACACTGAGGATTAGTCAGTAGCGGACATCAACACTGGTTTTGCAAAAACCAGCAAACTCTTGCATCAGGACGCTATAAATTTCCTTTGGGCACATTCTTCCTTGCGGGATTCAGAGACTGCCGTCTCTTAGAGTTGCACTTACTCGATACTTTTTCTTATGTCGGCTTGCGGCTTTCATAAGTGTTCATATTGCAGAACAATAAGTTGATTTTCTTTCCTGAAGCCGTACACTCTTTGGCAGTTGCATATGCCGGACTCGAACCGGCAACCCTTTGATCTAGATTCAAATGCTCTACCAATTGAGCAAACATGCATGAGGACTGCGAGGTGTACATTTACCATCCCTATCTTTTGGATAAGGCCCGGAATTCGCAGCCCTGGTCGTCTTGCGGACTTCCTTCTGTCCTTTGGTCCCTTCCTTTCGGTTTGAGGAACTTCCGGCAGATAAATACAGCACTTGTCCTTGCGGGACTCGCACCGTAGATCCATGGAACGCTCTCCCCTGTTTCCAGGTTAGGAACCCTGCGATGTACCGCCGATCCCGATCCCGCCATACCCTCAGCAGTTGCCCTTAGGCAGAAGGCAAAATCTAGTTCCATGAGTTTTCTGTCGCACTCGCCATATGGCAAGTCGGGACTTGCATCCCTTTATCCCCATCACTGGGTTTATCTAAAGGGCCGAAACCACCCTTTGTGTCACGGGGACAGTCCCCGTGTCACATTCTTTATGACATGGGGGCAGTCCCCGTGTCACAAAGAGCCCGGTGGGTTGGACTCGAACCAACAACCTCTGCGTTAGGAGCGCAAACGATAATAATTGCTGTCAAAACCCCGCACAGGATTTATTTCATCATAGAGCTCTACCCTTTGAGCTACCACCGGTTATGAGTAGGAACAGGCGGACTCGAACCGCCGATTTCCTGCGTATCAGACAGGCGCTCTAACCAACTGAACTATGTTCCTATGTTTTGACCGCCAGCGCAGCTTGTTCACCGCCTATGCAGTCTGATGACCGCTGCCGCGGCCTGATCACCCCAACGGGAGTCGAACCCGTATTTCCACACTGAGAATGTGGCGACCTGAACCATTAGTACGATGGGGCGTTAGTGGGCTACCAGGGATTCGAACCCTGATCTGACGGATTAAGAGTCCGCTGTAATGGCCGTTATACGAGTAACCCATGCTGCGAAACAAATTCGGGATCTGAGGTCCGTTTTGCACCACAGACCTAAAAAAACCGCCTCCCTTGTCAGGAAAGCGGCACTGATCTGCATTATCAGGAAACCCGGATGCACTTACACATCCGACCGGAATCCGGATGCACTTACGCATCCATCTGGAATCCGGATGCACCTACGCATCCGCATGGACTTCCTCAATTGCATATATGTTTTGCTTTTCTGAAAAGGGTATATTTAACAGACGTTCCAGGAATCCCCTGAAGCGCATTGTTTCGCGTTCTTTATTCTTGCAGATCATAATGTTCTTCATTTCTTCTTTCTCCTTATAACTCATGACCCGATAATTTACGGATTCGAACCGTTTATTAAGCGTGACAGGCTTTTTTTACCACTGAAATTGCTGTGCGGGTCACATTTTTTACTGTTCAGGACACAATATTTCTTAACAGGATTTATTGATCTTGTGAAATGTGTTTTGTTCGCTGTAAGTGTCCCCTTTAACTTATGAACACCGATGGACTGGATTCGAACCAATTACAACTGCGTCCCTTACGAATAAGCTGCAGTTAAAACCCCGGTCAGGATTTGTTTTTCTCAGTGCTCTACCAGATTGAGCTACCATCGGTAATTGAAAATGTCGGATTCGAACCGCTCCTCTGCGTCCCAGGCGCAGCGTGCTACTCTTTACACCACATTCTCATCAGCAACCCCAACGGGAATCGAACCCGTGCTTCCGGAGCGACAGTCCGGCGTACTCGCCGCTATACTATGAGGCTATGTTTTAGGTTATGTTTTATGGTTTCCTTTTGAGGCTGTGTTTTGGCGGGCCGGCAGCGCCGGCAAACAAAAAAGCCGCCTGTCTGATTGGACAAGCGGCAGTCTCAGCAATTCATACTGGAATTTGTTTGGTCATCCCACGGTTCCATCTGAAGCACCTGGTCCCAAACATCCACTTGATCCGGTCATATTAAGGCATACACAAATAAGCCATTCCGCATCCTTGACGGTCGGCATAATTGTTCCCTGAAGATCAAACATGCAATTTGTATTTTTGTTTGTTCTATTCTGCAGCATTGCCTTTCCTTTCCGGACCTCTTGTCCTTTTTTCTACGCCTAATATATCACCTACATTTTGGTCTGTCATTCAACCTGTGGTATAAACCTGTCGCGGGGACTGTCCCCGTGGCACACCTGTGTCTCATCTATTATTATTTACGCACCAAACCTGAAAAATCCAGTGCGCTGCGATTAAAAAAGCATATATAATAACATCAAAATATCGTTTCTTTAGGATCCGGCGCAAAAGCAGGTGAAAAACATGGAAAAATACAAGCACACCGTCCACTATTATGAAACCGACCGCATGGGCTTTACCCACCACTCCAACTACATCCGCTGGATGGAGGAAGCACGCATTGATTTCTTCGACCAGCTTGGCTGGAGCTACCAGAAATTCGAAGATGAAGGCGTAATCTCCCCGGTCACTGCAGTCGAATGCAAATACAAACAGACAACAACCTTCCCGGAAGATGTCTACATTTCTATCGCCGTAGAGGGCTTCCGCGGCTTGAAGCTCAAACTCAATTACACCATGACAAACGCCGCCGGCAACATTGTGTGCGAGGCTTCTTCTGAGCATTGTTTCCTCAGTAAAGATGGGGGCTTCATACGTATCAAGAAGGAATATCCTGAATTCTGGCAGGCTTTGAACGATCTGATATCGTCAGATTGAGAAGAATTGTCTCATTGTCAGCGATTGCTGCTCCTCACTCTGGTCGATTGCTCCTGTCGCCAACACCATCAGGAAAAATTCGGCACAGAACGTCATTTTCAGAAGATTTACGTCCACAGAAGCCGGCCAAAACAGTGTGCAACTCTTGATCTGTAGACCGGGATGCCAATGAATTCGGCACAGAAGCTCAATTTGAGCACATCCTCGTCCCTCGAATAGCAAGATTTTCAGAAGCAAGTCAGAGACAATCCTGAATTCAGAAGAATTCTTGGACGAGAATATAAGATATCGAGGCTTCTGTGCCGAAAATCAAGAAAGAAGTGTCCCGGCAAGCAGGAACTCATCAGCCAGTACAGTTCAGCAGGGACGAGAGTACATGAAAAAAAGGCTTCTGTGCCGAAAACGAGGAGCCAGCCACACCAACCTGCTCGAAACCGGAACAAAAACCTGAACAAAAGCCAAAAATCAATAAGAAGGCGCTGCCCCCACTGATAAATCAGCAAAGGCAACGCCTTCCTCATCTCTGCACCAACGCAAAGAAGAATCTCTTCAGCTTTTCATTACCAATAACATGAAGCGGTTTGATCTGGTTCGGCGAAGCGCCGTCCATGATCTTCATATCTCTGTACAATGCGTAAGTCTGGGGCTGTACGAAACGAACCTCCAGAGGAAGCATTATCTTACCAGCCATCTTTGCGCGGTAGGAATCGTGTGCTTCGCACAGGATCCTGTTAAGTTTGTCGGAATAGGATTGCCACCGATCGGGTCCGATCTCCTCGTCGCTCTCCAGGATCACGATGTAGCGGCCGGGATCCGATTCGGTATCCGGATAGACGCTGTATTCGAAAATCCTCGTGCCTGATTCTGAAGAAAGCTTCTCGACGGAGCTCTGCATTACCGCCTCTGTGACCTTTTCTCCGTACATGCTGACCAACTGGTTTTTGCGATAGGAAAACACGATCATCGGGCACTTATTGTGGAACCCGGTCACACGTACCACATCTCCGATCCTGTATCGGTAGAAGCCGGACAGATTTGTGACGATCAGCTCATACTCCCGCCCCACTTCCAGCTGGTCCATCAGGACAGGGACTTCCTTCTGTGTCTCCGAGTCGCCATCCACCGGAATGAACTCATAGAAACCGCTGTATGGAAGCAGCATGTAAGCCTCTTCGCCTTCTTTGATCTGCGCCGCGACGGTGCTCTCCGAGGAGACGTAGCCCAACTGATCCACCGCGATTCCCGGTCCCAGATGTTCCTTGATCTTTTCCAAGTGGGGAGCGAAAGTTGCAGTCCCTACACACGCGACCAGCTTCAGGTCCGGCCAGATCCTGGGGATAAAATCTCCGTCTTTGTACTTCTGCATGATGCGGCGGATCTCTTCGGCGCGCTCGGGATCAGGCGTCAAAATAGCGTTCAGCCTTGCACGCATTCTCGGGTCCACTGACACTTCAGCCCCAACCTTTCCCGCTTCAAGGTCACCACAGAGTTCCTGCCAGTGAAGCTGCAGATATACGATTATATCGTGGATCATCGGTGAAAATGTGGACATCAGAAAGCTCAGGTGTTTCTCGCGAAGGGCAAAGAGGAGTTTGACATGCCTCCGGTCAAAATCTACTGTCGAGTATATAATATCCTCCGGAAAGACGCTGCACTGCACTGTGTCTTCCGGATGATTGAGAGTTGCGGAGATTGCTCCGTGAGGGGTCCCCATCGACGTAAAGCCGATCTGAGTCTCCATGAAATTGGCGCCCCGGCTGCCCGCAAATCGTCCTTCTGTGCCGACAGCATTTGCTTTCTCGCCGGCCGCTTTCTCACCGACAGTTTTCTCGTCGGCAGCTTTCTCGCCGGCCGCATTCTCCTTCTCACAGAGCCCGAACGCCCGCTGGAAGATGTCGTTATAGAGGATCTCCAGCTCCCTATGAGTTCTGGGGATCATTTTGGACGCGCCGGAGGTTCCGGACGTGTGGGCATAATACAGAACGTCTGAGGCGGTTATCAGATTTTTCTCGCCAAAAACGAGCATTCGCTCGATGTAGGGCTCATAGTCTTTATACTCCGAGAAAGGGACCTTGCGCGCATAATCTGCGTAGGAGTGAATGTCCCGGAAACCGTTTTTTTTGCCGTATTCAGTGTTCTCGTTTGCGCGGATCAGGCTCATCAGCGTGTCGAGGCCGATCTGCGGCGCGCTCAGGCTGGCCTGTTCCATCCTCTCAAGGGCCGCCAGTCCTTCAGCAACATTTTTTTCCATTCCTTGTGTCTTCATATCTGGTCTCCCGAAATCATACTCTCCAGCGCCTCGTCAAAGCATTTGCAGAACTCTTCAACAAGCTCCGTTGAATAAAGATTTGAGTCATAATTGATGTAGAAGGAGATCGGGGCGTCCGGATCTCCGCCGTCAAATATAATGAATTGAAAGCGTGTGAACACGCCGTCTAACATATCATATCCAAGGGTCACTTCCGTGTCCTTCGGCAATAACTTTTTCATGTCAAAGCCGCTCTCATACACCACGATCAGCCTGTCGAGCTCGCCGGGCGTCACGCCGTTGTTGCCCAGGGAAAGCGCCGAATAGCGCATGCCCAGTTCGTTCTGCCGGTCGATCTCATCGAGGAGCTGCCCGGGCGAGCGGATCTCCGACATATCTACCGCTACAGGAACAGAAGAAATCGTAATTCCGATCAGATCCTTCTTCCAGTTCTCATCGCGGCCGTTGTAAGTCCATTCCACGCTGACGCCTGAGCTGCCGCTATGTTTTGACAGGGCGATCAGCGAAGCGGCTACAAAGAGCTTGTTCAGGCTGGTGCGCAGCTTCCTGCATCCCTGCTGGCACTCACCCAGCGTGCGGCTTGTGGAAGAGAGATGCTGTCCGTTTCCGGTGCGGCGCGATGCCAGGTCCGGTTTGGGATTCCGCACACAGTCCGCTTTGTTGAAGCGATCCATCAGGAGCATCGCGTCCGCCTCCTGCTCCAGTTCCATCCGCTTGCGGTACTGCTCCTGCAGATAGTAATAATAGTGATCCTTCCGCAGCGCTTCGCCCCGGTAAGCCGCCCACAGCTCGGACATGAAGTTGGCCATGCCCGAACCGTCCGAGATCAAGTGACAGGAGTCAAAATCCATCACAACATGTTCCGGCGTCTCATAAATCCTGCAGCGATACAGCAGTTCGTCTTTGAGCCGGTAAGGGCCGATGAGTTCCTGCAGCATATCGCGGGTGTGCTCGCTGACCCGAATGATCTCGGGATGAACGAAGCGCCCCGGCACATACCGCAGCACAGGTTCCCCCTCTTCGCTGAAGGATAGCACTGTACTGAAAACCGCGTAATGGGCGAAGACCGTTTCCAGCGCTTCTTTGAGCTTTTCCGCGTCCACAGACCCTCTCGGAAACTGCATGCTGATCGGGTTGCTCGCCCCCGTCTGCTTCGGCGAATACAGGATCGCGTCGTAGAAATAGGTCTGATAGGGCGTCAGGTACTGCTCCCTTACTAGCTCCGCCTCTGTCAAAACATCGAGGTCCTTAAGGTTCTTCTCCGGGAGCCTCTCCGCGATCTTTCTCGGCGTCTTATAGGCGTAAATATCTTTGTAGTCCACCTGCAGCGCCTCCAGTTCCGCCACAGCAAGCGCCGTGGAGATGGAGTCTCCTCCCAGTTCAAAGAAGTCGTCCGTCGCGCCGACTCGCTCCACCGAGAGTACTTTCCCAAAGGCTTCGCAGATCGCCTTCTCCTCGGGCGTCTCAGGAGCGACATACTCTCTTTCCATGGAGCCCGCCTCCGGCTTGGGAAGCGCAAAGCGGTCTATCTTGCCGTTTTGATTGAGCGGCATTTCTTCCATCTCGGTGAAAAAGGCGGGAATCATGTAGTGCGGGAGCACCCTTTTAAGCATCTGCTTGATTCGCGCCGCTTCATCCCGGAGATCGCTCTTTTTCGTGCCCTCCTTCAATGTGAAATAGCCGCAGAGATAGACCCGCTGCCTTTCGTCTGTAAAATCCTTGACCGCCGCGTCGCGAATCCACGGGATCCTGCGCATGCAGGCCTCGATCTCCCCCGGCTCCACGCGGTTGCCGTTGATCTTCACCATAGTGCTCTTACGGCCAGTCACCACAATATTGCCGTCCGGCAGCCGCTTTCCCATATCTCCAGTGTGGAAAATGCCGTCCCGCAGCACCTTCTTAGTTTCCTCCGGCATATTGATATAGCCCCTGAAGAACGGGTTGTCGAAGCAGATCTCCCCCGCCTCGCCATCCGGGACTTCCTTTCCGTCTTCGCCCAAGAGCCTGATCTGTATATCCTCAAAGACCGGCTTCCCAATGGGCGTGATATCATAGCGCCGGTCGATGACAAACTGCGCCACATGAAAGCCCGCTTCGCTCATGCCGTAATTGTTGATCAGCTTAACATTGTCAAAATATACCCCGTTCGCCGCTTCACTCCCCGTCACCAGCGTCTTAAGACTGCCGGCAACTCCGTCCGTCATCACACGGAGAATGGAAGGCGACAGAAACGCCAGATTTACCTGGTATTTCTCAAATTCCCTGCTCATCTGCACGGGATTCTTGGCAGTATCCGAGCTGAAAACTACCAGCCGCATGCCGGAATAGAGCGCGTTCATGAATATTTTGACAGCGGCAATAAAACCGAGCGGCGCCACCTGCGCCATGCAGGTCGTCTCATCAATCAGGTCGCCCGGCTTAGCCTCAAGAGAAGCCTGATTCAATTTGATCTTGCCGTACTCCTGCAGAACGCCCTTGGGCTTTCCCGTGCTTCCCGAAGTATAAATGGCGAAGCAGGCGTTATGCGGGTCCGCCTCTCTGTATCCGGCGGCCGGCTCTGTCTTCTGGATTTCTTCCCATGCAGCTGAATCGATCACGAGCTTGCACCCGCAGTCCTCGCGGATCGCCTCGATCCGCTCCGGCGCATAGTCGTCCTCCACCACAGTAAAGGCGGCGCCCGCCTTAAAGACGCCCAGCATCGTGATAAAAGGACGTGCGTCTCGCGGGAACCTGATCATGACAAAGTCTTCCGCTCCGATCCCCTTTTCAAGGAGCCAGCCATACACTCGGGCGGACAGCTCGTCCACCTGCTGCCTCGTGAAACTGCGCTCTGAAACCTCTTCTTCTATAAAGGGACTCGAAGGTGAACTGGCGGCAACTTTCGCCCACTGCTCGCAAATATATGGAATATTGTCCAAAAAACTCATTTTCATGGGATTGACCCTCTTATTTCAAAAGTAGACAGGGGACGGTTCCCTGTCTACTGTCTACTGTTTACTGTTTGCTGTTTGCTGTCTACTGTCTACAAAGCCTTCTTCATCAGTATATACGACGAAATACAATTTTTCCGTATTTTTTCTTCTTGGGCGACCTAACCGAGCCCTTAGACATACCTCTAAGGGCTCTATTACAGCAACCAACGTTGATGTACCACCAGTAGCTATACAACAACGGGCCTGCCCCCTACAGGGGCAGGCCCACGCCTTCAAATCATAGGTGCACAGCACCCACCTTACTTGCAATATATTTCAATCGCCTGATGCACAAACTCCGCAGTTCCTTCGCCGCCGTAACTGTCGATATTCTTCGTGAAGTCGCCTCCGCCGGCATACATCTTGCCCAGCCCGCTCAGGATCTCATTCGTGCAGTTGTAGAAGTGCTGCGTGATATAATCCTGCAGTTTCTTCACCAAGGCCTGCGCCTCAGCAGACGCCGGATCTGCGCTTTTAACAGCATCAAGCTCCGCACCTTTAAGAGTCCCGGCCTCCGCGCCTCTAATTGCTCCGAACTCAGCAAAAATATCCATCAGTCCCTGTGCGATATTTTGGTCGTCTTCCCGTGTCCGGCCCTTGGACTTCTCCTCAAATTCCTTGTAGGCCGGGGTCGTTCCCCAAGAAGCCTTCGCCTGTGCTGCGTACTCGTCAATCTTCCTGGTATCAAATGCGTCGAATTTCAAATGTCTCACCCCTCTCAATTTTAATCCTTTGGCAAGGTTGATCAGGTTCTCAAGGTGCTCCTTCTTCAGCGTCAGAAGCTCGATCTGCTGTTCCAACGCCTTACTCCTGTCAAAATCCGGACTCCCCACAATTTTCTTGATGTCCTTCAGAGGGAATTCCAATTCTCTGAAGAGCAGAATTTGCTGCAGAGTCTCCAAGGCCGCATCGTCATACAGCCGGTACCCAGCCTCCGTGTACTCCGCCGGATGCAGCAGCCCGATCTTGTCATAATACTGCAGGGTGCGTATACTCACACCTGTCAGTTTGCTGACTTCATTTACTGTCATCATAGTTTGCTGCCTCCCTTGCCTTTGGTACCTATAGTGTTTCTGACATGATAATTAGTCCACAAGCTGCTTCGTTTGCTTGTCCGTGAACA
>CAMOIJ010000045.1 GCA_946615865.1 uncultured Lachnospiraceae bacterium
TTGGTGACGTCGCACATAACGGTGAAATGTGCTTTTTTGACATTCTCGTCGAGGCCGCTCATGTCGATGTGAGCTACTTTCTCGAGGTCGCTTCCCTTGCCTTCCAGAGCATTTCCGTCCTTATCGAGGAAACGGATGCCCAGAGCGCTCGCAAAACCCATGCCGCCGTCGTTTGTGGCGGAGCCGCCGATCGCGATCGAGATATCTGTGAAGCCCGCGTCTACAATAGCCTTCACCAGTTCGCCGGTTCCGTAAGTTGTCGTGTTGAGCGGGTTCCTAAGTCCTTCGGGAACCATGGGGAGACCGGAGGCCTGCGCCATCTCCAGAACCGCTTCCGTCTCGCTGAGCTTGCCGTAGTAAGCGGTCGCGTCTTCCATTAAAGGTCCGTGAACAGGCACATACACTTTTTTGCCTTTTCTGGCCAGGATCACCGCGTCTGTGGTTCCCTCGCCGCCGTCCGCGACCGGAACGCCGACCGTCTCGCAGGGACCGAAGACTTCGTGAGCCGCCTTGGTGAGAAATTCTACGGTCTGTTCGCTGCTGACTGTTCCCTTAAAAGAATCTGATGCAAATACAAGTTTCATGTTGCCCTCCTTTTTGTTTTGCTGTACCAAATGTCTTTTTTTGCTGCCGGGTCTCGCCACTACCTGTCAAAACAGTGATAATCGCTATGTCTATCATGTTTTTGTGTGGTATCTCTTTGTTCTGTATATAGGATACTATTACTGTCCGGTTTCGTGTAGATTTGAAAACAATAAAAAGAACGCACGAATTTGTTTTATTAATACAAAACGTGCGTTCTAATATCGGATGCCGTTTTGTGAAGGCATTATTTTGCCAGATACATGTATAAGAGTTCCATAAATCCTCTGTCCAGCGAGCGCTCCAGAGGGTCTACGCCGAGCATGTCCTTGAACTTGTTGTATCGGTAGATCAGGGTATTCTTGTGAATGTAAAGTTTGGCGGCAGCCTCGGAGAGATTGTAATTGGTCTCCTCAAAGGCCCGCATCATCTCGACGAACTGCTGCTTAGTGTCCTGCGGCATTTCCTGCGCGTAGATGATAAAGGCCCTCATCAGTTCCTGGCGGGGCACCAGTGACCGGAAGTATTCCCGGACATAGTCGTTAAAGAAGACGATCTCGTCAGGTTCCCGAAGGTGGGACTCAAGCCATTTGCAATGGCGGTAAGTGTAATAATACTGAGTGAAGGAGGTCTGGAGCGATCCGACATAGAAGACGGCTCGCGCGCCTTTGTTGTGCAGCCAGTTCCTGATGTGCTCAAGGTACTCAGCGAGTTCCTCCCTGTAATCGACGAAGTTCTTTCTGCCATTGAGCTTTACTGTTTTGTAGACCAGCAGATGCGTCTCATCCAGAACGGCGCTGAAGTCCTGGGCCCAGTGCCCCTTTCCGAGCCGCAGCTCTTCGAGGGCTTCCTCCGGGCTGGGCAGGTTCACATTCGCGCCTCCCGATTTGCTGATCGCACCTGTGAGACGGCATACGATCGACACCCTGACCAACGACTCGTCCAGCCCCAGCTGCCGCGCGATCCCCCTCAGTTCTGAAGAATCAGCAAACTCCTTCTGCGTCAAAATATTGAGAAAGTGCTCTTTCCTGTTCCTGCGCAGGCGGATCTCTTCCTGCTGCTTCTCATAGCGGAGCATTGTCTCCATCGCCAGCCTTGTGATCAGCGCGACTTCGTGGATCCTGTCGGGATCGCCGGTCACTCCGATGACGCCTTCCTTGCGTCCCTGATGTGTGATCGCCATATTGATGCCGGGCAGAACGCCGGGGAATTCTTTCTCATCGCGGATCACGATCATGTCCTGTTCGCCGTGAATGATCCGGTCCGCCACTTCGTGATAAGTACCGACCCTCGCGGGATCGCGGCTGGCGATGATCACGCCGCTCTCATTCATGATGTTGATGTTGTATTCTGTGTACTGAGTCAGACGCTCTATAAATTTTTTCGCCAGTTCGGGTTCGATCATGGGACGCTTCCTTATCCGGCAGCCTTCGCCGCCTCTTATCCGGGTCTGATAACCATATAAATGATTATATACCGCGCAGGGCCTGCAATGAGCACATAATAGTGCAGAAAACTCCTGATTTTGTCTATTGCATAAGCGGGTGATCCGTTCTAAGATTACTTGGATTGTCAAACTGATATTGGATATAAAGGAGTATTTTTTATGAGTTCGGATACAATACAGACAGGCTCCGGGAAGGACAGAGTGATCTGGGCATGGTTCCCGGTGACGCTTCTTACAGCGATTTTCTGCTGCGTGCTGTGGGGCAGCGCTTCCCCGGCGATCAAGATCGCCTATGAACTGTTTAAGATCGGCCCGGAAGATACCGCGTCGAGGATCATGCTGGCGGGCGCCAGATTTATGATCGCGGGAGTGATGACGATCCTGTTCGGCTCTCTTTTGGCACGTAAGTTTCTCCTCCCTAAGAAGGAGTCGTGGAAGAATGTCCTGGTCCTGTCACTGGTGCAGACAGTGGGGCAGTATTATTTCTTCTTTATGGCGCTGGCAAACACGTCAGGCGTGCGCGGATCGATCATCAACGCGTCGGGCAACTTTATCGCGATCCTGTTCGCGGTCTATATCTTCCATTTTGAGAAGATGACGCTCAAGAAGCTCGCGGGCTGTCTCGTTGGATTTGCCGGGATCCTGCTGATCCTGGGCGGCGGGCAGGCACTGTTAGAAGGCGGCAGAGTGACGCTTGCCGGCGAAGGCGCGATGCTGGCGGCTGATTTCTTCTACGCGGCATCCGGGTGCCTTATCAAAATATTCTCGAGGGACGAAAACCCGGTCGCCCTGAGCGGCTACCAGTTCCTGATCGGCGGCGTGATCTTGTACGCGATCGGATCGCTGATGGGCGGACAGCTTGTATTCTATACGGCAAGCTGCGCGCTGAACCTGCTTTATATGGGATTCATTTCTGCGGGCGCTTACACGCTGTGGGGCGTCCTGCTCAAGTACAATCCGGTCAGCCGTGTATCGATCCTTGGGTTTGTCAATCCCGTGATGGGCGTTCTGCTCTCGGCTTTGTTCCTGGGAGAGGGCAGGGAGGCATTCTCCCTGACAGGGCTCCTCGCTCTGCTTCTTGTCAGCGCGGGCATAGTGATAGTCAATACATCAGAAAAAAAGAAATAAATCTGCGGCTTGAGGCCGGGACATCTGCATGATGTCCCGGTCTTTTTGCCGGATTTGATCAGACAATTTTTTGACAAATTCGAAAAAGTCCGAAAAGTCCATAAATTGATAGTTTTAAGGCATTAATAAATCGCTTCTGCGGTGAGATACTAAGTTACGGAGAGATGTTTAATTCAAGACAAACAGTCTAACAGTTTAGGAGGTCCGAAATGCCTGTACATGTAATTAATGAAGCAAATCGCTGCCTGCAGTGCAAGAATCCCCGCTGCCGTATAATGGGATGTCCTATTCAGACGAATATCCCGGAAGTCATCCGCCTGTTCAAGGAGAACAGGATGATGGAAGCGGCCGAGATCCTCTTTGAGAACAACCCGCTGTCCGTTGTCTGCTCCCTCGTCTGCAACCATGAGAATCAGTGCGAAGGGCATTGCGTCCGTGGAATCAAGGGCGAGCCTGTTCACTTTTCTTCTATCGAAAACTATATTTCCGACTCCTGCTTTGAGAGGCTCGATCTTTCCTGCGCACCGTCTAACGGTATGAAGGTCGGTGTCGTCGGAGCAGGTCCTGCGGGAATCACGATCGCGATCATCCTGGCACGCCGCGGCTACAAGGTCACAGTTTTTGAGACTCGTGAGAAGATCGGCGGGATCCTTCGCTACGGTATTCCGGAGTTCCGTCTTCCCAAGTCCATTCTGGACAGATATTACCGCAGGATGCGCGATATGGGAATCATGTTCCGTCCCAACTTCGAGCTGGGCGGATCCACAGGTATCCAGGATCTCTTTGACGACGGTTACCGCAGCGTCTTCGTAGGAACCGGCGCCTGGAAGCCGCGCAAGCTGGGCGTGCCCGGAGAGACTTTCGGTCATGTCTTCTACGCGATCAACTACCTGAACAGCCCTGATGTATACGAACTGGGCGACAAGGTCGCGATCATCGGCGCAGGCAATGCGGCTATGGACGTGGCCCGCACCGCGATCCGCCACGGCTCCAAGGACGTCACTGTCTATGTCCGGGGTGAAAAAGTTGCAGCGTCGGAGAATGAGTACAATTACGCTGTGCTCGACGGCGTGCACTTTGAGTTTAAGAAGAATATCGTCCGTATCGTGGACGAGGGCGCGGTATTCTGTGACAGAGTTGAGGACCCGGAGACAGGGAAACTTGTGGATGATCATTCCACAGACACTCTCGTCGAGGCAGACAGCGTCGTGATCTCCATCTCCCAGGTTCCCAGGGACAGGCTTGTCAGCAAGGACCACGAACTGCACCTGAACCAGCGCGGAATGCTCCAGATCGACGAACAGGGCGAGACCACGATGGACGGCGTATTCGCCTCCGGCGACGTGGTTACCGGCGCCAAGACGGTTGTGGCCGCAGTCGCTGCAGCGAAGCAGATCGCCGAGAATATGGACGCGTATATGCAGGAGAGGTTCGGGAATAAGAGCGCTGAGTGATCAAAATATAGAGATGATAGTTTAATACGCCTTGATACGCGGCACAAGGAAAGAGCCCTTCAGAATGAGTACCGGTAATCCGATACCCGTTCTGAAGGGCTCTTTTGAAAGGGGGGAAAATGATAAACAATACATTTCGACAAGGGAAGAATCTCATTGAGGGGGGAGTTGATATCTTTGTTCCCTGCCGATGATGTAATAATAAGGGGTAATTATGTTCAATTCGCGGATTTCCTGTGAAGAAACTGTGAAATCACGCGGGGAAGAGCATCTGGAACAGGAAGATCATCATCGGGATCGTGACTACGCACAGGATCGTCGACATGACATTGTAGATGCTTGCCTTCATAGCGTCTTTGCCGCCGAGGACTGCCATCTGGACAATAGAGCTGCCACAGGGCGCGCTGGCGCCGATCACAACTACCAGAGCTACAGGGCGCATATCGGGATGGCGCTGCACAAAGCCGCTGACATACAGCAGCAGGATGCAGATCACCGGCAGCACGACGAGCCGCAGAAATGAGATGAGGTATGCTTTCTTATAAGTAAAGACACTCCTAAGGTCACTTCCCGCAATGATCATGCCGACCAGCAGCATAGAGGCGGCGGCTACCATATCATGGTACCCCTTGGCAGCGGTATCAATTACCCCGGGAAGATGAAGCTGTGTCACCAGCAGGAAAAGACCCAGGCCCAGAGCGATCAGAGGCGGATTGGTAAGCATTTTCTTCAGTTTTAGACGCTTGCCGCCCATGAAGAGGGAGTAGCAGTGAGTCCAGAGCAGCAGGTTAAAAGGGACCTGAAAAGTGCTGCCGTAAAAGACCATTTCATCTCCGAGGGACATGCTGATCAGAGGAAGGATCAGATTGCCCACATTGGCGTAAGTGAGGGAGGTGCGGTCGACCGGGTCCAGATCCCAGACCTTTTGGAAGAGCTTCGCGAACAGAATGCAGAAGAGCATTGAGAGCGAAGAAGCGACTGTCGCGAACAGAAATCCCTGCAGGCGGTCCGGGGTCAGCTCAATCTGAAGGGAGCGCAGGATCATGCAGGGCTGGATCACAAACAGCAGAAGGAGCGAGATCACCCGGCTGTCTTCCTGTTTGAGGGTCCCCACTTTGACCATCACATATCCGACGACAGCCATCAGCGACATGGAGATGAGTTTGTTCAATAATACGAGACTGAATTCCATTTTTTGACCATCTTTCCTAAAGTATTATTTGTGGTATTTTCTTCCGTTCAGGATCATGTAAGCCCGGTAGATCTGTTCCAGAACGAGGACTCTCGTCATAAGATGGGTAAAGGTCAGGTCGGAGAGCTTCCAGCGCGCGTTGGCCCTGGAGACGAGGGCAGGAGAAGGGCCGAGGGATCCGGCGATCACAAAGGTGAGGGTGGAAGAGGCTGTCTGCCAGTTTCCAAGCTTTTCAGCGAAGGTCTCGCTGTCCCAGTGGGAGCCGTGGAGGTCCAGAAGGATCACGAACTCGCTGTCTTTGATCTGGGATAGAGCCCGCTCGCCTTCCTTTTCTTTGGCGAGAGCAGCCTCCTTTTCGCGCTCTATGCGCTCATTGGGTTCATCGCGGACTTCGACGATCTCTATTTTGGTGAAGGCCCCCAGACGCTTTTTGTATTCTTCTTCCAGCATATGGAGAGCCTTGTCTTTCATCTTTCCTATACACAGTATTCGGATCATGGATTTCCCTTTCCGGACATTTAATCACTTCACCGTAATATTTTGAACTTTTTGGGGGTAATCCGTCAATCGGAAGAAGTTCCAATTTTTGCGTGAAAGCTGCCCGTGTTTTTTCTTTCAGCGGGGAGGTCTCTTTTTTGCCACACTTTTTTATGCCGAAGCGGAAGTAGTTTGCTATAATGTCCTTATGCAGACTCCTATAGATTTTGGAAAAAATTTTTTGAATAGCTATTTCAGCAGCCGGGATCCGGATCTGTGCCTGGAAGATATGGCCTATGATGTGGTCTGGATCACGCCCAAGCAGATGTATCATCTTCTCTCCGCCAAGGAGATCAGAGATTTCCTTCAGGAGGAGATGACAGCGAGGCCCGAGCGGTACTATGTGGACATCGTGTCGATCAAGAGTTCACCCAGCGCCGCTGATATTTCGACGGTGGCGTACGAGATCAATCTCGTGCCCAAGGAGGAGGATAAAGCCGTCTATCTTCGCTGCAGCATGGCCATCTGTAAGCGCGGGCAGCACTTTGAGATCACATTCATCCACATGTCCGAGAAGCAGGGCGTGGGCGGAATGGAGCAGATCAGAGAGTTTACCGAGAATCTCCCCTGCGGCGTGCTGATCTTCGCATATATGAAGGAAGAGGGCCCGAAGACTCTCTTTTATAATGACTATTTCTGGAAGAAACTTCACTACAAGGAGGAACAGTTCCAGAAGCAGATGGAGAGGGATCCCTTCTTCATGGTCCCGGAGGAAGAGCGCGACAAGATCATGGACCGGCTCATAGAGATCCAGGGGACCAACGGCCACATCGCGGTCAACCTGACATTTTTCAGGCGGGACGGGAATCGTTTCCAGTATCGCATGATCGGCGCGCCCGCTTACCAGGAGGGCGAAAACACTGTTTATTACTGTGTCTTTCAGGAAACGACGGGCTTCAACCAGATGCACGCCCAGATGCAGGAGCGCGTCGCGCAGGCCTCGGAGATCCTGGGCAAAATACCGGGTGCCCTCTGTGTCCTGACAGGAGAACCCGGGGACTGGCATCCCGTATATGTTACCAGAGATTTCCCCGAGAAGTTCGGCATGACAATGGCCGGATTCGCTGAGGAAGTCGCCAAGGATCCTTTCTATAAGCTGGAGATGACCAGCATAACAAGAAAGAGGCTCACCGAAGCCCATATTGATATGGTCTCCAAGGACCCCTATCTGGGCATTTTCGAGATGGAACTGGCGGACGGCAGCAAGCGCTGGACGGACGTCTATCTTCTGGGCGGCACTGATCACACGGGAAAGCGCATGAGAATGCTCTTCTATGTGGACAGGGATGAGGTCAAAAAAGCGGCGGACCTCCAGATCGCCAAAGCAGAGCAGGCCTCCAAACTGCAGCAGGAAAGGGCGCGGGTGGAGATCCGCGAGGCTCAGGAGAAGGCGAGACTTGAGGTAGAGGAGACCCGCACGACTGTCCGCAAGGAGATCGAGGAGGCTCAGGCCAAGACGCAGGAGCAGATCGAGGCTTTCCGCCTGAAGATGAACCAGGTGCTGAACTCCCAGAAGGAGTCGGCTGAGGACATGGAGAAGAAGCTGCGCGTGGAGTACGACGCCAGGGAGCAGGAGATCAAGAGAAACTACGCTGACAAAGAGCAGATGCTCGAGAAGCAGATGGAGAACTATCGCAGGGCCCAGGAGTCGGAGCTGGCAAAACAGCAGAGGACCATCGATCTTTTGACAGCAGATTGCGACAGGGAACTGCAGAATAAGCAGAAAGAGGTCCTAAGGCTCGAGGAGGAACTCAAGAAGACGATGGACGCCCTTCGCGAGTCCGAGGAGATCCGGGAACAGCAGCGGCGCAGCAGCGAACTGCGGGAGAAAGAGCAGCGCGGCACAGTCAGGAAACTGCAGGAGATGGTGGAATCGCTGCAGAAGGGCGGCGCGACAGCGCCTGCGGCCGGCATTTCGCAGGCGGCTTCCGGGACGACAATTCCTGCGGCCGGCGTGACAGCACCTGTGACTGGTGCGGGAGCACCCGCTGATGACAGCCTGATCGAAGCGCAGAGACCTGCGGCACAGACTTCAGCAGCAGGCGGCGAAGACGGCTGGATGGACGGACTCTCAGGCGCTTCGGACGGAAGCGTGATCCGAAGGGGCGCAGTCAACAGGCAGAGCCGTATGCCTTTCAGCAGCGGACTTCGTCAAGAGACAGTTTCCGCAGTACAGGAACCTGTAAGACGCGCGGAGCCGATCCGAAAAGGATTCGCGCCCAGGCAGGAAGAACCTGTCCGGCAGCAGGAAAAAGCTCCTGCGCAGGCAGTTCCGGCCAAGAGTTCGGTCATGGACGACCTGGTGCAGATGGCGGCGTCAGATGACGGAGTGCTCAGGGAAGAGCTTTTCTCTATCGACGACTGCCTGGAGAACGTGATGGTGCTCCAGGAGCCTGTCTGCTCCAAGAAGAGGATTAAACTGGAACTGAAAAAGAGCGTCTCGATGCCGGATCAGGCAATCGGTGACAAGGCCAAGCTTCAGAGGGCTCTGGTGAGCCTTCTCGAGAGCGCTATAGAACAGACGCCCGGCGGAGGCGTTATCAACCTCGGCTGCAGGGCGGACAGAGCGTCCGGAAACAGGGCCTATATGTACTTCACCATCAGGGACAACGGCAGCAGTATTGCCAGCGACCTGATGCAGGGCATGTTTGAGATGAAGGACGAGAAGGATGACCCGCTCCGCGCAGGGCTTTATATCGCGCGGGAGATCGTCAGTATCATGGGCGGAAATGTGAGAGTCCGAAGCCGCAGAGGCGAGGGCACGGAGTTTATGGTGACGGTTTGTATGAAGCTGCCGTGACAGGCAGGTGAAGGGACTTTACGCAATGAAGAGTAAGAAGGACAGGATAACGAAAAAAGAAGTGAAACGATTGCTGAAGAAGAGGTCCGCTGTGCGCGAGGCGCTGGGCTTCGTGTCAGAGACAGGACTGTGGGCCGGCGCCGGCACGATGGTCGGGATCGCGAACTATTTTTACGACTTTTCGATGAAACCCGTGAAGCATGATCCCAGCAGAGAAGGGGAACCTGATGAAATTCCCTATACAAAGGGCCGCATCTGGATGAACACCCATCCCGAGAGGCGCGACTGGTATGAAAAAGCTGAAGACGGCCTTCGCATTCACGCCAATTTCATCCCTACTCCGGTCGACGGAGGCGATCACCGCTATGCGATCTGCGTGCACGGCTATGCGGACACCTCTGAGAGCGTAGGACAGTTCGCGAGAGTTTACCACGATCTGTACGGCATGAACGTTGTGCTGCCGGATCTTCGCGGGCACGGAAAGAGCGAAGGAACTTATGTCGGATACGGCTATCACGACAGGCTTGATCTCATCACCTGGATCGACAGGATCCTGGGGATCGACCCCGACGCGGTGATCATACTGCACGGCATTTCCATGGGAGCGGCCACTATCATGATGGCCACGGGAGAAAAGCTTCCCTCCAATGTCAAGGCATGTATAGAGGACGCCGGATTCAGCACGGCGCTGGAAGAGTTCGCCCACGTCTACAGTACGCTCAAGCAGAAACCCCCGATCTCTTCGGATATCCTGCTGCCCATCCTGCGCCAGATCGGCAAGGTGCGGGCCGGATATGACCTCAATGACGCGTCGCCCATCGAGGCGGTAAAGCGCTCAGTCACACCTACGCTGTTCATCCACGGCGAGGCGGACAAATTCATCCCCTGCAGCATGATGCACAAGCTGTTTGAGGCTGCCTCTTGCGAGAAAATGTGCATGGTAGTGCCCGGCGCGGACCACGTCATGAGCGTCGTGAAGGATCCCGAGGGCTATTGGGCCAAGGTTGAGATGTTCCTGAGGAATGTGGATCCGGCCATCGTAGAGCGAAGAGGTTGAGCCTACGCTTATGTGACACGCCCCTTATTTATTACGTTGAATTCGCGGGGATTCACACTGATCCTTTCCTTCGCTTCGGAGGGAACCGCATCCCCAAACTCGACGTCCGCTTCTTATAACCGGACGTCTCAGACAAGTGTGCTTTCAGGCTGCAAGAATTGCAGCCTTCATTCCCTCCTCCGCTTCCCTCAGGATCAGGTTCATCCAGCCGCTCATTCAAAGCAATAAATAAGGGACATGTCACAACCGCTCAGACTGATCCTGATGCCGAATGGACAGCGCCTATTCACTTAAGTGAAAGACTCCATCAAACTAAAGAACATCAGAAAATGGATGGAGGGAAAAAATACCGGTCCTGCATGAACTCTCCATCCACTCTGGCTTGCTGCCAAAATCCGATGGGGCCTGAAACGCCAGTCTGATACAACTTCTACTTCCATTTCGGGCTTGCCGCCATATCCGATGGATTGCGAAAGCTATTTTCTCCATCCTTTTTTTGATTCAGCTTAATCCGATGACATAGTTTACTTAAAATGCAAATATAGCCTACATCCATATCTCAGTTCAATTAAATCCGATGGTGCAGTTTACCTAAAATGCAAAAATAGGCTACATCCATATCTTAGTTCAAACAAATCCGATGGTACATATCACTAAAATGTCGGAATAGGGCCCATCCAATAACACGTATCGCATAATCCGATGGAGGCATGTCACAGAACGACCAAATAGGCTCCATCCTTTTTTGCCCTAATCAAATCGGATGGAGGCTGCCACAGTCATGCGAACAGGAAATCACAAAAAAAGTGCAACTGGCAGGGGTAATTACTCCCTGCCAATTACACTTTCATGGTACATAGGGGCATGCCGCCAAGCGATGTATTTATTTACGCAGAAGGACATGCCTTCCGTTGACCTCCACCGACCCGATCATCCGGTTGAGGTATACGGAGAACCTTGTCACCCCGCTCCTGCGGATGCTGGCCTCCAGGTTGGGGTTGAGCTCAAGGAGTTCCTTCTTGAGCGTGGCGAGATACATGTCGTCGGTGTCATGCTTTTTGAAGATGCGCAGGATCTGCTGCTCGATCTCGCTGTCGGGGGAGCTGTTGAGGGAGACCCAGACCGCGTTGTCTCGGTTCTCCACCTTCAGGGACGGGAAGTCCTTGAGGTACTCGGAGAGTTTGCTGTAGTGGTAATTGCGGACGTCGAAATCAGGGAAGATCTTGACCAGGCGGGAACCGATCTCGCCAAGGCCTGTCTCCTTGCCTTCAGCGTTGTTGTCAGTGATGATGCTCACAATAGCCGCCTCGATGGTGGCCTTGTCGGTGAAGGACGCCTCGGAATCGCTGTCAAAATCCTGGTCGACTTCAGGTTCCTCCTGGACCTTGGCCGGCGCAGGCGAAGCTTTATAGGAAGCCGCGGTCTCAGAGACCGCGGCTCTTTTTCTTCTCGAAGCGGTCTGGGCCGATGTGCTGCGCCCGGAGGCTTCGGCCGAACTGCCGGAGGAAGCATCAGCGGAATAAGCCTGGGAAGAAGAACCGTAGGAATCTGCGGCGGACCGCTGGCTCCCGGAATCTGCCGCGTCAATTACGTCGAGGAAAATAAAGCGCTCGCAGGAGGCGCGGAAGGACTCCGGCGTCTTCTTCTCGCCCATGCCTATGACAAATTTTCCGGCTTCACGGAGTCTCGTGGCCAGTTTGTTGAAATCACCGTCGCTGGAGACGAGGCAGAAGCCCTGCACATCGCCTGTGTAGAGGATGTCCATCGCGTCGATGATCAGGCCGATGTCGGAGGCGTTCTTGCCGGGAGTGTTGTTGGGCTGCATGACGGGAGTCAGAGAGAAGCGGGAAGAGCAGCGCATCCAGGAGTGCAGACGGTCCTGGGACCAGTCGCCGTACATGCGGCGGATCGTGATCTTTCCATATTTTGACAATTCGCTTAAGATGCCCGAGATATAGCGCGGACTGACGTTGTCCGAGTCGATCAAAAGGGCGATGTTGAGATCTTCCATGTGTTGTGTTTCCTTTCGAGAACAAAACCTGACTGCTACTTTTCAAACAGTGAAGTTTCTATTATTATTAGACGTGCGGGGCTACCCCGCGCAGGACGAACCTATTATCAGGGACAAACGCTGCCCCTCCTTAATACTATAACAGGTTTTGAGAGCAGAATACTATATTTTGACAAGAATGGAGGAACCCAAACATGAGTGCACAGAATAATAATGGCGCACCTAAGCCGCCTACGCCGCCGGATTTCCATATCGAGGCTAATAAGGGAAGCCACGTCAACAAGGTGATCGCCGTCGTCAGCGGCAAGGGAGGAGTAGGAAAGTCTTCCGTCACAGCGATGAGCGCGCTCTGGGCCAGGAGAAACGGATACCAGACAGCGATACTCGACGCGGATATCACAGGTCCCAGCGTCCCGAAGATGTTCGGCGTAGGCTACGCGGACCTTGTCGCCACAGAGGAATGTCTGTATCCCGCGACCACTGTCACGGGGATCAAAGTGATGTCCATGAACCTTCTGACTAAGCAGGAGGACGCTCCGGTCATCTGGAGAAGCCCTGTTATTACAGGCGCCCTCAAGCAGTTCTGGACAGACGTAGCATGGGGCTATGTGGACTACATGTTCATCGATATGCCTCCGGGAACCGGCGATGTGCCGCTCACCGTATTCCAGTCCCTGCCGATCGACGGCATCATCGTCGTCACAACGCCTCAGGATCTGGTCAGCATGATCGTGAAGAAGGCGCTGGGAATGGCCAAACTCATGAAGGTGCCGGTACTGGGCATCGTTGAGAACATGAGCTATGTGAAGTGCCCGAACTGCGGCGAGGAGATCCGCATTTTCGGCGACAGCCACGTGGAGGAGATCGCAGCCAAGGAGAATATTCCGGTCATCGCCAGGATCCCGATCGATCCCCAGATGACATCCTTTATGGACACAGGAAAGGCAGAGTATTACGAGAGCGTCTACATGGATGGCATCAAGGATGTGCTGCCTCCGATCGAGTGATCCGGTGACAAAATATAATACAAAGTGAGTTGAACTGACGGCATGGCCTCCCACAGGGGCTGCGCCGTCTTTTTCTGCAGAGACTTGCGTAAAATTCCTACATCATATAATATGAATCATAGCGCTTTTTTGCCGAAGGGACCGAAAGCGGTCTCGAAGCAGAGTATTTGTATAGAAAGAAAGAGTGATCAGAGAATGTTAGGATATCTTTTTGATAATAAGAAGAAAAAGAGAGACAATCTCGAACGTTACGACGACAAGCGGCGCCAGGACAACAGAGGAAACCGCGACGGTAACGGCGACGGGGACGACAACCGCGGCAGCAGCGGTAAGGGCCCCAATCGCCAGAATCTGATGATCATGCTTCTGGCTACGGTGATCGCCCTGGTGGTGATCAGTTATGTGATGAATATGGGCTCCGAGGGAGCGACGAGGATCAGTTACAACGAGTTCGTGCAGCTGGTCAACGACAACAAGGTAGAGGAGGTCAATGTCCGTTCGGACCGTCTGGAGATCAAACTTAAGGACACCGACGCGATCCGCTACACAGGCATCACCGAGGAGAACACGGCGCTGACGCAGAGGCTTCTTGAGGCAGGCGTCACGGTCAACGGGTACATACCGGACAGCTCGGGAATGGTGATATCATTCCTGCTTTCTTATGTGCTGCCTATTGCTTTTCTGTGGATCATCATGGGCTTTATCTTCCGGAGAGCCGGCAGCGGCGGGCTCATGGGAAGTGTAGGCAAGAGCACGGCCAAGGAGTATGTGCAGAAGGACACCGGCGT
>CAMOIJ010000046.1 GCA_946615865.1 uncultured Lachnospiraceae bacterium
CCATGATTCCGCCGTGAGAGGGCGGCGTCTTGACCCCTTGACCAACGAGCCATATGTACTTGCTTGACGCATTTATTACTATATCAGAATCTATTTGCTCACGCAAGCACTTTTTTTATTTTTACGGTTTCAGGCCCCGGCAGGCTCCAAAGAGCCTGCCGTCCGGAATCGACCGATGTCCTGCACGGTTATTTACAGCAGGCCTTCCACAAATTTGTCCACTTTCTTCATATCTTCAGTAGGCTCAAATCTCGCGACAACATTGCCGTCTCTGTCTACAGCGAATTTTGTGAAGTTCCACTTGATGTCCGGATTATTCTTATAGTTCTTATCGATCTTATTGAGCAGCGCGCTCATCGCGAGAGCTGCAGGGCCGAAGCCGAATCCCTTGAATCCCTGCTGGCTCTTAAGATAAGTGTAAAGCGGCAGTTCATTCTCTCCGTTCACTTCCGACTTCTTCATCTGCGGGAACTGTGTGTTGTATTTAAGTGTGCAGAACTGGTGGATCTCCTCGTCAGACTCAGGTGCCTGTCCAGCGAACTGATTGCATGGAATGTCGATGATCTCAAATCCCCTGTCGTGATATTTCTCGTACATCTTCTCCAGCGGCTCATAGTGAGGCGTGAATCCGCATCCGGTAGCAGTGTTGACGATCAGAAGCACCTTTCCTTTGTAATCGCTCATAGGCACATCTTCACCCTTGCCGTTTTTGATCACATAATCATAAATTCCCATATCATTTCTCCTCGTATGACGCTCTGAAAGGTCTTCTCAGCGAATTCCTCTTTCCTGTGCTATTTTTACAAGAGTATTGATATTGGCTTTTTCATACTCATTAAAACGTTCATTTTGATTGGCGTCAAATTCCTCTGCCGGAATCCTGCCTTTATACCAGTCCTTGCTCTCGAAGTATCTTTTAAACTCCTCTCCGGTAAAGATCCTGCCCCTTCTCGCGTAAATCTCATTCAATGCAAAGAGGACCTCTCTGTCAGTCAGGGAGTTCAGTTCTTCCTCGGAATAGTAACGGATATTGCTCTCGTCGAGGATAAAGTCGCGTGCCAGTACTTTCTGTTCTTCTTCGAGCGCTTTTTTTCGCGCCTCTTCCTCTTCCTTCTCTTCCGCTCTCTTCTTCGCTTCTTCCTCTGCCTTCCGGGCCGCTTCCTCTTCGGCCATTCTCTCCGATTCTTCTTTTTCCGCTTTCCGCGCTGCTTCTTCCTCGGCTCTCGCAGCTTCCTCAGCTTCTTTCTTCTTCTGTTTAGCTTCTTCCTCGGCAATCCTCGCTTCTTCCTCTGCCGCCTTCTTTTCCTCCTGGGTCAGCTGGGGAGTTCCGTACACCGTCTGCGTGCCGCTGCCGGAGAGAATGCCGCTGTCAAGAAGGACAAAGATGAACGCGATCAGGGAAATGACAATAAGACCGCCGAGAAGGACGCTGAATGCGCTGCCTTTCTTCTGCTGTCTGATATCGGCTTTTTCCTCCCTGTCGATCTCATCATTCGGGATATAGTTTCTCTCGTTTCCCCTGTGGGAGTCCTTTGCACCTCGCATATTTACCTCCGTCAGTTCAAAATGTCAAACAGAGAGATCTGATTGCTCTCGGGCAGATCTCCCAGAAGTCCCATCGCGTTCATCTTCTCGACAACCGTTTTCGGGACCTTGGTCCTGTTCCAGAAATCGTCCCTGGAAATAAAGGGACCGTCCTTTGCGGCTTCCACTACCGCGTCCGCAGCTTTTTCTCCCATTCCGTCAATGCTTGTGAGGGCGGGCATGATCTTCCCGTCCACGATCTTGCAGTTTCTTGATCCCGCTGTAAAAATATCGATCGGCGTGAACTCAATGCCTCTCGCGTACATTTCTCTCACAACAAGACAGTCGTCCAGTGTAGCCGCTTCCTTAGGCGTGAGCGTGTCTTTCCTCTTAGTATATTCCTCCATCACTTCCAAAAGATGAGCCTGCCCCTGGCACATGATCTCATAGGAAAAAGCCGAAGCTCTGATACTGTAGTACGCGGCGTAATATGCCAGCGGATAGAACACTTTGCAATACGCGATCCTGAGCGCCATCATGACATAAGCCGCCGCATGCGCTCTGGGGAACATGTACTTGATCTTCAGACAGGATTCAATATACCAGTCAGGCACGCCTGCAGCTTCCATAGCCTCCTTCATCTGCGGAGTCAGCCCTTTACCTTTACGGACGGATTCCATAGTCTTAAATGACAGCGATTTGTCCATATTCATACCGATCAGATAGGACATGATGTCATCTCGGGTACAGATTGCCGTAGAAAGCGTAGCTTTGCCGCTTTGGATCAGTGACTGCGCGTTTCCGAGCCACACGTCGGTTCCGTGGGACAATCCTGAAATGCGGACCAGTTCCGACATTGAAGTCGGTCTCGTATCATCCAGCATTCCAATAACGAACTTGGTTCCGAATTCAGGAATCCCGAGAGATCCGACGTCGATCCCGCCGTTCTGTTCAGGCGTGATCCCAAGAGCCTTTGTGGAACTGAAAAGACTCATGACCGTGGGATCGTCGAGTGGGATGTCAACAGGATTCAGTCCCGTGAGATCCTGCAGCATTCTGATCATAGTGGGATCATCGTGTCCGAGAATATCGAGTTTTAACAGGTTGTGATCGATGGAGTGATAATCAAAATGCGTCGTGATTATATCCGTCGTCATATCGTTGGCCGGATGCTGGACCGGCGTGAATGTATTGATATCTTCCCCGAGAGGCAGAACTACGATTCCTCCCGGATGCTGTCCGGTACTGCGCCGGATACCCGTGCACCCCTGCAGCAGGCGCTCGATCTCACAGTTTCTCTTTGCTGTTCCCTTGCGCTCAAAGAAGTTTTTGACGTAACCGTATGCAGTTTTTTCCGCAACCGTAGCGATGGTTCCGGCTTTAAATGTCTGCTCATGGCCGAAGATTACCTTTGTGTAGGCGTGTGCCTTACTCTGGTATTCTCCGGAGAAGTTCAGGTCGATATCAGGCTCTTTATCCCCCTTGAATCCGAGGAAGGTCTCGAAGGGAATATCAAAGCCGTCTTTTTTCATAGGTTTGCCGCATTTAGGGCAGATCCTGGGCGGCAGATCGATTCCGCAGCGCCCGGCATAAGCCTTAACTTCCGGTGAATCAAAGTCTGAAAAGTGACAGTTCGTGCAGTAATAATGCGGCGGAAGCGGATTGACCTCCGTAATTCCCGACATCGTGGCGACGAAAGACGATCCGACTGATCCCCTTGAACCGACAAGGTAGCCATCTTCCACAGATTTCCATACCAGTTTCTGCGCGATGATGTACATTACAGAATAACCGTTCTTAATGATAGACCCCAGTTCTCTCTGAAGCCTCTCCTCAACGATGGGAGGAAGCGGATCTCCGTACATCGAATGCGCCTTATTGTAGCAGATCTCAGTCAGCATCTCGTCCGAATGAGGGATTATGGGAGGGCACTTATCCGGTCTGACCGGTGAGATCGCGTCGATCATATCCGCGATCTTCTGCGTGTTGGTAATGACCACTTCCTCGGCTTTCCTTGCGCCGAGATAAGAGAACTCCTGCAGCATATCCTCTGTCGTCCTCAGATACAGAGGCGCGGGATCTTCATCTGCCATTCCCAGCCCGTCCTGAATGATATCGCGGTAGATCCCGTCTTCGGGATCCATGAAATGAACATCTCCTGTCGCGACAACAGGTTTCCCGAGCTGCTCGCCCAGTTTAACGATCCTCCTGTTGAGGTCGAGCAGATCCTCCTCTGTGCGGATCTGGGGATACCTTTCCTGCATCCTGGGAGATTCAAGAAGGAACCGGTTGTTGTCCCGGGGCTGGATCTCCAGATAATCGTAAAAATCGGCGATCCCTGCTACCGCCTCGTCTCCCCGCTCCTCTAAGAGGGCCTCAAACAGTTCGCCTGAGACGCAGGCGCTTCCCACAAGTATCCCCTCTCTGTGCTTCATAAGAAGGCTCTTGGGGATCCTGGGCTTTTTGAAGAAATATTTGAGATGGGAGTCGCTGATCATGGAATACAGATTAACTCTTCCCGTGTTATTTTTGGCAAGAAGCACGCAGTGATGCGTTCTCAGCCTCTTAATGATATCCGGATTGCTGTCGCTGAGAGCGTTGATCTTTTCAAAGGTGTCAGCATCCCGCTCCTTCAGCATGGGCAGGAATTTTCTGAAGATGCCCGCCGTACACTCCGCGTCATCCACTGCGCGGTGATGGTTTTCCAGTGAAACTCCCACTATTTTGGCAACAGCATCCAGCGTGTATTTGGCATGTCCGGGGAGGATCGCTCTGGCGATCCCCAGCGTATCCACAGTCGTATAAGGGCAGTCAAAACCCTGACGCCTGCAGTTCTCTCTCACAAATCCGATATCGAATCCTACATTGTGGCCGACCAGCACGCAGCCTTCCGAAAAGGCCAGGAATCTCGGCAGGACCTTTTCGATGGGATCAGCCTTTATGACCATATCGTCATTGATCCCGGTCAGCTGAGTGATCCTGTAGGGGATCGGTATCCCGGGATTAACGAATTCCGAGAAGCGGCCTGTGATCTCGCCGTTTTCTACCCTGACAGCGCCGAACTCGATGATCCTGTTCTTCTCCGGTGAAAATCCGGTGGTCTCAAGATCGAAGACCACATATTTGTGCGCGTCAAGAGCATCGGAGAGGTTTTCCTTCTCTCCGATTACAACGCTCTTTTGAAGATCATCGACGAGATAACACTCCACGCCATAGATGATCTTGAAGAATTTCTGGGGATCCACGGGAGGCAGCCCCTCCTCTTTCCGTCTCTTATTCTCGGAAGAAAGAAGCGCTTCCCTTACATGATTGGCGTCCGGAAATGCCTGGACATTTCCATGGTCAGTAATAGCGATTGCGGGCATTCCCCACTCATACGCTCTTTTGACCAGATCTTTGCACTCGGATACGCCGTCCATATCGCTCATTTTCGTATGGCAGTGCAGCTCGACTCTCTTAAGTTCTGCGTTATCAACTCTCTTTTTGACAATAGGTGGAATCTTCATGATTCCCTGCAGAGAGGATATAGAAACCTCTTTATCAAAAGAGTCGAAGATCGCCGCGCCCTTCACCTTGATCCAGTTCCCGGCTTTCAGAGATCCGAGAAGTTCGTCGGCCATTGAAGTAGGAACAAAGAGTTTGCAGAAAATTGAATCCGTGAAGTCCGTCATTGAGAATTTGACGATCGTCTTATCGTTTTTAATATTCCTGCTGCTGTTTGAGATGATCTTTCCCCGGACGACAACTTCACCGATCTCACCAACTACATCGCTGATCGGGATTGCGTCCTCGCCGACCTCTCTTCCATAGATCACATCAGGATTATTAGAGCGCTTGAGGCTGAAGGGCTTTTTGCCGCTGTTCTGCGCATTATTCCCGGAAGTCCTGCGCCCGTGTTTCTGACCTTGCGCCGCGGCGCTCTCCTCTTTTTTGACAAATGAAAGCTTCTGTTTGGGGGCGTCTCCGGAGGGCTCTGCCTCTGAAGCGGCGTTCGGGTCCCAGGGGGGAAGCTCCTGTTCTGTTCCCTCCGCGATCGTAAATGCCGCCTCTGCTCCCATTAAAGGGACAATCCTCTCAGGCCTTGCGGGAGCCGCTTTTTTGGCGCGCTCCTCGAGCACGACTTTCAGTACGGCGGACACGCCGCACCTCTCCCTGAAGATCCTGTTGAGGGCTTCCTCCAGGGAAAATGCCATTTTTCTGCTAAGACAGCTGTCCTCAAGAGTGACGGCGATCTCTCCGTTTTCCCTGTAATCGATCCTGGCTTCCCGGAAATAAAGCCCCATGACATGAGAAAAACTACTGACTTCGCTCACAAGCGAGTCGTAATACTCCTCCATAAGACGCCTCGGCGTATACTGGGCGCTGAGCGAATAGTGCTCGTCTATATAGATTTCACGGATCCTCTCCCCAAATACCTGCTTCGAGATCTCCTCCTGCATCCTGTAGATTCGTTCCTTGTGAATGAGATGGTCCGAATGCAGAACGATCTTGATCCTGGTCCGTTCCCTGTTCGTAGTAAGTCTCTCAATCTGCGTCTTGGCAAAATAGTCCTGCAGATCCGATTTGACCTTGAGAGAGGGAAATACATCAAAAAAAGCTTTCATTGCAAATAAGTCCTCTTGCTATTTCATTGTCTTCAATGAACACGAACCCGGCGGCAGCCCGATCAGAGCATGCTGTCCAGTTCCTGTTTGAGCGCGTCCAGAAGCTCTTCCTCCGGCATTTTGCGAACGATCTCTCCGTGCTTAATGAGAAGGCCTTCACCGTCTCCGCCGGCTATGCCGATATCTGCTTCTCTTGCTTCACCCGGGCCGTTTACAGCGCAGCCCATGACCGCGACCTTGATATTGAGGGGATATCCCTGAACCATCGTCTCTACCTGATTGGCGAGGCCGATCAGATCGATCTTTGTCCTGCCGCATGTAGGACATGATACGACGTCAATACCGCCTTTTCTAAGCCCCAGCGTCCTGAGGATCTGTTTTCCGGATTTGATCTCCTCCACCGGGTCTCCGGTCAGCGAGACACGGATGGTATCGCCGATTCCCTGATAGAGAATGACGCCAAGCCCTACCGCGGACTTAATATTACCGCTGAAAAGTGTTCCCGCCTCAGTGATGCCCACATGAAGCGGATAATCTGTCTTCTGAGCGAGGATCTCATGAGCGCGGATGCACATCATGACGTTCGAAGACTTAATGCTGATCACCATCTGATCATAGCCGCACTCTTCGATCATGCCCACTTTATCCAGCGCGCTCTCCACAAGTCCCTCGGCTGTTACTCCGCCGTACTTTTCCACCAGGTTTTTCTCAAGAGAGCCGCTGTTGACGCCCACCCTGATCGGGATCTGCCTTTCTCTGGCGCATCTTACTACCTCCGCGATCCTTTCCTTTCCGCCGATATTGCCGGGATTGATGCGGATCTTGTCAGCGCCGTTTTCCATCGCGGCGATCGCCATCTTATAATCAAAGTGTATATCCGCGACCAGCGGGATGCTGATCTGTTTTTTGATCTCAGCGATGGCTTTGGCAGCATCAGGATTCGGGACAGTACACCGGATGATCTCACATCCCGCGTTTTCCAGTCTGTGGATCTGCTCCACTGTCGCCCTCACATCCTCTGTGCGGGTGTTTGTCATCGACTGGATCGCAATAGGGTTTCCTCCTCCGATCAGACGGTCTCCGATCTTAATAACTTTTGTATGATCTCTGTATGCCATAGAGACATTCCTCCATTTCGTATTAATACCTTACTATCCTCAGCTGAAGAGTCTCGATATATCGTTAAACATCACGAACACCATAAGCGCCATGAGCGCCATAAAGCCCGCAAGGTGCACCATTCCTTCCTTCTCGGGAGGGATCGGCTTTCCGCGCACTCCCTCGATAATGAGAAAGACAAGCCTTCCTCCGTCCAGCGCAGGAAGCGGGAGCAGATTGATGATTCCAAGGTTTATTGTCAAAAGAGTCGCAAGGTTGATCATGGACAAGACTACCGTCATCGCTCCGTAAGGCTGTGCCTCCGTGTATGTATCATTGACCACCTGCACCACTCCAACCGGGCCTGAAACGTCATCTTTTGAAAAGTGGCCGCTGAAAATTGTTCCTAAGGACTTAATGGTGACTTTCATCCAGTACCCGATCTCATAAAATCCATACTTAAACACTTCCGGCGCTGAGCACTTATGCGCCTCTCCGGCGCCCAGTATCCCGATATAATAGCGCTGCGCCTCTTCGTCGAACTTAGGCGTTACGGTTACTGTCTTTCTCTCCCCGTCCCTTTCATAGGTGATCTCCAGCGGTTCACCGTAGTTCATCATTGAGTAAAGACTCACTTCCCTGTAAAGATGGATATTCTCTTTCCCGATCCTGACGATCGTATCTCCATCCTGCAGCCCGGCTTCCATAGCCGCGGAATCCTCAATGACTTTGTTTATGACAGGAAGGTCCGTTCCGCAGAAAGCCACAATGATAAGGGCAAAGATATATCCGATCAGGAAGTTCGCCATAGGTCCTGCGACGACTGTGGCGATCCTTGCCCCGACAGGAGCATTGGGAAAAGCGTCCGGTGAGAGGTTCTCTCTCTCCTCCTCGTCCAGGGAATCCATTCCCTCGAAAATGCAGGCGCCGCCAAGGGGCAGGAGCTTTAGACAGAAATCCGTCTCTCCGATCCTCTTTCTTAGAAGAGTCGGTCCAAATCCGACATCAAATTCATTGACGCGGATCCCGTTCCTTCTCGCGACCGCAAAATGCCCGAATTCATGGGATATCACGATAACTCCCAATATCAGGGCAAATATCAAAATACTGACTAACCAATTACTGCTCAAAGTATAGTACTCCCGATTATAACAAATGCGCGGTGTTCTTACCGCCAAAAAGCAAGAAAAAGGCGAACACAATGCCCGCCCCTTGTCTATTATGTTTACAATGCAGCCGTTCCCATCAGGATCACGCCGAGAATATAGATCAGCGGCGCTGTAAATATGATGCTGTCGAACCGGTCCATGATGCCTCCATGTCCCGGGATCAGGTGACCGTAGTCCTTGATATCATGGTTTCTCTTGATCGCTGAAGCCGCCAGATCACCGATCATGCTGATCAGTGCCCCGCAGATGCCTATGATCAGGAACTGAATTCTGTAATCCGCATCGGGATACATAGCTTTCAAAATATATGCGAGGATGACGGAGCAGACAGCAGAACCGAGGAGTCCTCCGACAGCGCCTTCTTTCGTCTTCTTGGGACTCAGCACAGGCGCCATTTTATGTTTTCCGAACATCATACCTGCTGCCAGCGCACAGGTATCGCAGACAGAACTGCAGACAAAAATGAGCGCGTACATGAAAATGCCGTAAGGAAGCGTTCTTGTCCTGTACACAAATGCCATCAGGATCGGGGAATAGACAAAACTGAAAAAAGCTGCCATCACCTGTTCCGACCTGAACTTCGGAAATGTCAGGACGTAGACCGACATGATCCCTAAGAAGGCCGCTATGATGATCACCGTAGTAAAGAAATCAGATGCAAGGACCATCTGATCCGGAACTGCCCCCCATCTCGCCTGAAATACAATGAGCCCTGCATAGTAGACCGCCGTCATTACGAGCGCAAACCCAGTAAGCGTATTCACTTTCTCTGTGCTCTCCAGAACCGATGTCGCGCGGGCAAGCTCCTGAAAACCGATCATAGAGCACACCATGATGAGAACTGCCAGAGGGAATCCCCCCAGCAGTCCCGCGCCGACGATCAGAGCGGCTATAACTACGCCGCTGATCACTCTCTCTTTCATGAGATCAGACCTCCGTATCTGCGTTCTCTGTTATTAAAAGCGTCTATAGCCTTCTCCAGCTCAGCTTTGTTGAAATCCGGCCACGCAGCGTCACAGAAATACAGCTCCGAATATGCGGTCTGCCACAGAAGGAAATTTGAGATCCTCTCTTCTCCTCCTGTCCTGATCAGAAGATCCGGATCCGGTATGCCTGCGGTATCCAGTCCATCCGATATCATATCTTCCGTGATATCTTCCGGATTCAGTTCGGAGTCCTTCACCCTCTGGGCGGCCTTGCGGAGAGCCCTTACGATCTCATCTCTTGATCCGTAATTGATCGCGATCTGGAAGCCGATTCCGGTATTGGAAGCCGTTTCCTTCTCCAGATTTGCGATGGAAGCCTGAAGGTCGCTGTCCAGCCTGCTCTTATCGCCGATCACTCTGATCCTGACATTATTCCGGGCACACTTTGCAAGGCTCGTCTTCATGTAGGTCCTCAGCAGATTCATCAGTGCCTTGACTTCACTGTCAGGTCTGCTCCAGTTCTCCGTGGAAAAGGCATATACCGTCAGATAGCGGATCCCCATATGATCCGCATCTTCAAGGATCTGCTCTACGACTCTTGCTCCCTGCGCGTGTCCGGCCGTTCTGGGAAGTCCACGCTTCTTAGCCCATCTTCCGTTACCGTCCATGATGATTGCGACATGAACGGGTATTTTTCGTTCGTTCTGCAATTTTAACCCCTGTCTTATGACGCCGCCAGATTACAGCGTTGTGATCTCCTTGGTCTTCTCTTCGATCATCTTGTCGATCTTCTTGATATACTTCTCAGTTGCCTTCTGAAGCTCATCCTGAAGCTCTTCCACGATATCCTCGGAGAGATCCTCTGTCTTCTTAAGTTTCTTAAACGCGTCATTTCCGTCTCTGCGGATATTGCGCAGAGCAACCTTGGAATCCTCTCCCATCTTCTTGACGTCCTTGGAGAGCTGTTTTCTGCGCTCACCGGTCAGTTCGGGGAATACCAGGCGGATCGTCTGTCCGTCGTTAGTGGGATTGATCCCGATATCGGACGCGTTAATGGCGCGGCTGATCTCCTTGATCATCTTCTTCTCCCAGGGAGCGATCTGAATGATCCTTGCCTCAGGTACGGAAACATTAGCCACCTGCTGGATAGGTGTAGGTGATCCGTAATAATCTACACGGATCTTATCCAGTACATGCGGGTTTGCACGTCCGGCACGGACAGCCTGCAGATCAGTCTGCAGATAGGAAATGGTCTTCTCCATTCTCTCTTCATAAGGTTTAACTCTTTCGCTGCTCATAATAACCTCCCTGATATTTTAATTCTCCGGCACGCCGGCTGTTTATCTTTGTGATCAGATCGTTCAGACCGTGATCGTGGTTCCGTTGAAATCTCCCGAAGCCGCTTTCACGATGCTGTTCTCCTCCTGAAGCGCGAACACACGCATCGGCATGTGGTTTTCCTTGGCCAGGATGGATGCAGTCATATCAACCGCCTGCAGTCCCCTTGCGATCACTTCGTCGATGGAGATCGTGTCAAATCTCTTCGCGTCAGGATTCTTAGCCGGGTCGCTGTCATAAATACCGTCGATATTCTTGGCAAGAAGGATCATATCCGCCTCGGACTCGATCGCCCGAAGAAGGATCCCCGTATCAGTTGAGAAATAGGGATGTCCGGTACCGCCCGCGTAGAATACAACTGTTCCGCCGGCAAAATACTGATTGGCCTTATCCTTGGAAAACAGCTCCGTGAACGCGCCTACGGCAAAAGGCGTCATCACCACTGTCTTCATTCCTTCTGTTCTGAATATCTCCGATACATAGATGCAGTTCATGACCGTCGCCAGCATTCCGATCTGGTCCGCCTTTACGCGGTCGATCTCATTGCCCGTGCGGCCTCTCCAGAAGTTGCCGCCGCCGGTCACGACGCCCACTTCGTATCCGGCGTCTATCAGCTGACGGACCTGCTTCGCAACTCCTCTGACAGTATTCTCGTCAAATCCCATGCTCTTGGGTCCTGCCAGCGCCTCGCCGCTCAGCTTCAAAATGATTCTGCTCATCTGTCATTCCTCCATGGTTAATAATATCATTAACCATTTTACATTAGATATCTCCCATTTACAAGGGACGGTATCCGATGCTATACTGTTACAGTTTATGAAGAAAAACAGTTTTGTTTCCTTAATATTATGGAAACAGGGGCAGAATAAGCGTGATCTGCCCTGCAGACGTAAGGAGAAGTAATGATCCAGACAAGAGAAGATGTCAGAAATGTAGCAATCATAGCCCATGTCGACCACGGCAAGACTACCCTGGTAGACGGCCTCCTCAAGCAGAGCGGCGTTTTCCGCGAGAATCAGGAGGTTCAGGAGCGCGTCATGGATTCCGGTGATATCGAGAGAGAGCGCGGAATCACTATTTTGAGCAAAAATACAGCGGTATATTACAAAGGAGTAAAGATCAACATCATTGACACCCCCGGCCACGCCGACTTCGGCGGAGAAGTGGAGCGTGTCCTCAAGATGGTAAACGGCGTTATCCTTGTCGTTGACGCCTTTGAAGGTCCTATGCCCCAAACCAGATTTGTCCTCAGTAAAGCAATGGCACTGGATCTTCCGGTGATCGTATGCATCAACAAGATCGACAGGCCCGGCGCCCGTCCCACCCAGGTCATCGACGAGGTCCTCGAACTTCTTATGGATCTGGGAGCCAGTGACGAACAGATTGACTGCCCCTTCGTGTTCGCGTCTGCCAAATCCGGCATCGCGACGCTGGATCTCGGCAGTGTAGGCGCCAGCATGAAGCCCCTGTTTGAGACCATCATCGACTATATCCCCGCTCCCAAGGGAGATCCCGAGGCAGGCACCCAGATGCTGATCAGCACCATCGACTACAACGAATACGTCGGCAGGATCGGCGTCGGTAAAGTAGACAATGGTACCCTCAAGGTCAATCAGGAGTGCGTGATCGTAAACCACCACAACCCTGACGTGATGCGCAAGGTCAAGATCAGCAAGCTTTACGAATTCGAAGGCCTGCAGCGAGTGGAAGTAAACGAGGCGCATATCGGCTCGATAGTTGCCGTATCAGGCATCTCCGATCTTCACATCGGCGATACGATCTGCTCTCCCGACGCTCCCTGCGCGATACCGTTCCAAAAGATCTCTGAGCCCACGATCTCCATGACTTTCAGCGTCAACGACTCCCCTCTTGCAGGTCGCGACGGCAAGTATGTCACAAGCCGCCACATCAGGGACAGGCTCTACAGAGAGCTCAATACCGATGTCTCTCTGCGCGTAGAGGATACCGATACCACCGAGTCATTCAAGGTATCCGGCCGCGGAGAACTCCACCTGTCCGTTCTGATCGAGACCATGCGCCGCGAGGGATACGAATTCGCGGTCAGTAAGGCGGAAGTAATCTATAAGAGGGATGAAAACGGCAAGCTCCTCGAGCCTATGGAGACCTGCTTCGTCGATGTCCCTGAGGAATTCGCGGGCAACGTCATCCAGAAACTCAGCGAGCGCAAAGGCGAGCTGCTCAATATGGGCGTTATTAACGGCGGCTACACAAGACTTGAATTCTCCATTCCTTCCCGCGGCCTGATCGGTTACAGAGGAGATTTCCTCACCGATACCAAGGGCAACGGAATTATGAACACGATCTTTGACAATTATGCGCCTTATAAGGGAGATATCACCTACCGCAAGCAAGGTTCCCTGATCGCTTTTGAGGCCGGAACCGCCGTCACTTACGGACTCTTCAACGCCCAGGAGCGCGGCCAGCTCTTCATCAGCCCCGGCGATGAAGTCTACGCCGGCATGATCGTGGGACAGAGCGGCAAGTCCGTTGACATCGACGTAAATGTCTGTAAGACCAAGCACCTGACCAATACCCGCTCTTCCAGCGCAGACGACGCGCTCCGCCTTGTCCCGCCCAGGATCATGAGCCTGGAGCAGGCAATAGAATATGTCGATACAGACGAACTGCTTGAGGTCACGCCCCATCATCTGCGCCTTCGCAAGAAGATCCTCGATCCCCGCCTCAGAAAGCGCGCCAATATCAGCGCGGCTATGAAGAACGCGGCCGAGATGGAGTAATAAGAGATCAAAACCAGATTGTACGGGAGTATACAGATCCTGTTGAAATACGGTGAAAGCCATACATTATTTCAGAGTATTTCATCAGGACTATGTACTCTCTTCTTTTCTGTTTTCGACTGCCGAGAGATGGGAAATTCTTATAAGGAGATGGTCGAACAGCGTGAGGTTGCTTTAATAGTAAGTGATTTGGGTAGAAAATGATGTATCAACGCTTCGATACCGAAATAGACAGATGAGCCACTTGTCAGAAAATAGAAACAATTATTAAAGAGGGTGCTGTCGCATTAAGTGAAGGTTCAAAACCTACGCTTTTGCGGCACGCCCCTTTAT
>CAMOIJ010000047.1 GCA_946615865.1 uncultured Lachnospiraceae bacterium
ATGTACGTGATCTTTGACATGGACGGCGTCATCGTCGATTCCGAAGCTGTTTATCTGGCCGGATATCTTCACGCCGCAGAGCTGTATGATCTTCCCATAGAGGATATGAGAACGGCCGTCGGCCGCGCCACCGGAGTCACGGATAATATGGAGCGGGCCATAATGGTGGAGACCTTCGGCCACCTGCCGCAGTTCAGTATGGATAAGACTTACAAGGCCTGCAGAGACTATTTTGCCCACATAGTTGAGACCGGGCAGATGAAGCTCAAGCCCGGCGCGGCAGAGATCCTGAAGTATCTGAGAGACAATAGCATTCCCACAGGTCTTGCGTCATCCTCGCCGCGGGCGATGATCGAAAAGGTTTTGAAGCCGCATGACGTGCTGCAGCATTTTGACACGGTCATCAGCGGAGACATGGTGGAGCACGGTAAGCCCGATCCGGAGATCTTCTTAAAGTGCGCGGCGCAGATGAGTATCCCGGAGTCAAAATACAGTGAAACTATCGTTATAGAGGACTCCCACAACGGCATCAGGGCAGCCCATGCTGCAGGAATGCAGCCTGTTATGGTGCCGGATCAGCTCCCGGCGACGGACGAGATGCGCCGGCTGTCGGCAGCGGTGCTGCCTTCGCTGACAGATGTGATAGAATGGCTGCGGAGCCGCTGAAAAAACGCGTCGTATTGGCTGAAAAGCCGCTGACCGGAAACATGGTTTATACTACAAGTTGAGTGACGGTTAATACTTCCGGATGTACGTTAGGACTATAAGATATAACGAAAGGGAGTGTTTAAAAATGTTAGAGATTAAAGGTAAGGTCAATACAGCCATATGCTATGCTTCCGTGATCGAAGAGGAAGCGATCGAGCAGATCCGCCGCATGTGCGACTATGAGTTTACTGCGGGCAGCAGGATCCGTATCATGCCGGATGTGCACGCGGGCAAGGGATGCACGATCGGTACGACCATGACCATTACGGATAAGGCAGTCCCCAATATTGTCGGAGTGGATATCGGATGCGGAATGTATACGGTTGACCTCGGAAAAACAGATATTGATTATAAGAAACTCGATGAAGCGGCCCACTTCATTCCTTCCGGCATGAATGTGTGGGAAGGAAGACAGGAGCACTTTGATCTTGAGCAGCTTCGCTGCTACAGGGACCTCAAAGACGCGAAGCGCCTTGAGCGCAGCCTGGGAACACTGGGGGGCGGAAACCATTTCATCGAGATCGATGAGTCCGCGTACGGGGTTAAGTATCTTGTCATACACAGTGGAAGCCGCAACCTTGGAAAACAGGTCGCTGAACTCTACCAGAAGCTGGCTGTTGAGCTGAGCAAAGGGAAAGAAGAATACTTTAAAAAGAGGGATGAGATCATCCGCACCTACAAGGAGCAGGGCAGGAAAAAAGAGATCCAGGCAGCTCTGAAGCAAATCAAGTGGGAGAGAAAGGAAAGCATGATCCCGGAGGATCTGTGCTTCCTCTACGGCCCTTACCTGGAGGATTACCTGCACGATGTCGAAGTGTGCCAGCGCTTTGCCCGCAGAAACCGCGAGAAAATGGCGGAGATCCTGCTGGAGCGCACCGGTATCGCGGCAGGGGAGGCGTTCCACACAATCCACAACTACATCGATACGGAAGAGATGATCCTGCGCAAAGGAGCCATCGCAGCTCATGCGGGTGAGAAAGTACTGATCCCGATCAATATGAGAGACGGCAGCGTGCTTGCTGTCGGTAAAGGAAATGCGGAATGGAACTATTCTGCTCCTCACGGGGCCGGAAGGATCATGTCCCGAAAGGCCGCGAAAGACAAGCTCAGCCTTGAGGAATACCGTGAGACTATGAAAGGGATCTACACGACATCTGTAAACGAAGCTACCCTGGATGAGGCTCCGATGGCGTATAAATCCCTTGACGATATCATCGATGTCATACGCGACTCTGTTGACATCATTGATGTGATGAAACCTGTGTACAACTTTAAGGCCTCGGAGTAAAAACAAACTTATTGGCCGGTCTCAAAACTGTTCAGTTTAAGAAGTTCCAGGGACAGCTGCAGCCTCATCCTGAGTTCGCCGTTACTCAGATCCAGTCCGAACACATCGCTGATCTTGTTGATACGGTAATACAGGGTGTTCTTATGAATATGCAGGTTGGCCGCGCACTGCCCGGGGTTATTGATATTGGTCAGATACTCTTTGAGGGTCGGCAGATAATCGGTCTCGTTTTCCCGGTCATAGCGATAGATATCCAGTATATAAGGATGAACAAAATCCTCCAGGTCGTGGCTCGCCCGCAGAAGATCTGCCATATGGAGCAAAGTATAGTCAATATAAAACCATAGATTACACGAATCTTTGACCACGCCCCGCAGGCCGTAGATAGCGGTTGTCTGGTTATAGGCTTTCTGTACGTCCATGAGCGAGGTGATAGGATTACTGAGGATCGCAATAAAGTTGTTGATTCTCAGAAGATCTTTCAGAGAATTCTGTTCGCGGAAAAAGACGAAGGAGTTATTCGGCCTCGGAATCAGGAGGACCAGATTCTCATCCGTGACGCGCCAGCGGCAGTTCGGGAACAGGGGAAGAAGACGCCGGACAAAAATATCATAGGTCCGCTGCGAAACACTCTCGGAACGACTTCCGGAGTAAACAGTCAGCAGGAAGTAGTACGGATGATCCTTCCATCCCAGAAGGCGCGCGCGCCTGGCTGCAATTTCCTCGGAAACAAGACGTCTCTCGATCAGTTCCCTGAGAAGGATCGCGTGAGAGGCGCCGAAATCAGAATGCAGGTAACTGTTGCGCTGCATTTCGATTGCGATCATTTTCTGCAGAAAGCGTATGAGCCGGAAGTCATAATCGTCCAGTTTCCGTCCGACTTCCTCAATGCCGACTTCGGCGACCTCAATGCCGTGAACGGTGATCAGCATGTTTACCCACCAGGTGTCTGAATCGTGGGCCTTTTCATAGGTCATTCTTCCCGGCGCCTGGCGGATCTTCTCGTATACCCGGTCCCGCTTCATCCGGTTGAGATTTTCTTCCGTAATATTTCCCATTTGCTGCTGGGACAGAAGCTTGTGCTGGTCCTCTGCCAATGCACCGAGCGAAATGGCCATGATCCGGTAGCTGTTGTCCATGACGACAACCGGGCAATTCAGAATGCTTTGCGCCTTATCGGTGAGCGCCTGCAAACCCGCTCCCGAATTGGCAAGTTCATGGAGCTCATTGAGCTGAGCGGTGAAACGATTCTCTCTGAGGAATACTTCTGAGATTATATTAAACAGCTGCACAAGTGTATATCCGGAGACAAACACGATGTTTGTCTCCGGATTTTTTTCTGCGCTTTTCAGCGTTTCAAAGTCTTTTTCATCACCTGAAACCAGATGGCAGTAGCCGGAGCGAAGGAGTTTATCGGGAGATAGTCCGCTGTATGACATAAGACTGACATAAAGGAGCCCGTCCTCATATTTGTCGATGACATTGACAGGCTTGAAGGAATAGATCTCACAATCGGTGCCCGGGATGATCTTGCTGTCCGGCACCTGTGTTTTGAAAAGATTATAGAACTGACTAAGTTTCATGGCTGGCCTCGTCTTTGTGCAATCGCACAATAAATGGGAGCAAATGGTGACTGCAATTGAACTGCGTCACATTGTTATTATTTAGTCAAGTATATAAACTTTTATTAAATAAAACAAGGCTTTACAGCACTTTTAGGGGGGTTGGGAGGTCATAGAATCTATGCGATCGCCGCCATGCACTATTGTTTTATTACACAATAGCCTGAAGTGCGGGAGGCCTAAAAAAGCCCATTATCACAACACAAACGAAGAGGAGGTAATTGTTTATGAGCATCAGACAGGATGTCTTCGAGAAACTTGCTTTTCGCGCGGCTCAGCTGTTCGGAAAAGAACAGGCAGCGCTGACGGAAGCGACCAGATTTGTGGAAGACTGCAATGCGAAATCCGTGCAGTATTCCCAGATCACAACTTTCCTTGAAGATGAGTTTGACATCGAGATCCCTTACATGGAGTTCCGCCGCCAGGCAACGTTTGGCGACGCGGTCCGCTTTGTAGTCGAAGAATGCCTCGGTGAGACTTTTGACGACGAAGAGAGCGCACCCGCGGAGACACCGGCCGCAGCCCCTGCAGCTTCTGAAGGCGAGAACGAGAGACAGAAGGAAGTTCTTGCAAAGCTCGCGGAAAGGGCTTCCGGACTCTTTGGCGTACCTGCTGAAAGCATCACAAGAGAAAAGAGATTTGTGGAAGATTTCAACGCGAAATCTGTACAGTACTCCCAGATCACAACCTTCCTTGAGGATGAATTTGATATTGAGATCCCTTACATGGAATTCCGCCGCCAGGCAACCGTAGGCGAAGCTGTTGATTATGTGATCACAGAGTGCCTCGGCGAAGAGATCGGCAAGGCAGCAGAGGAAGAGGCGCCCGCCGTCGAGACGCCTGCAGCTGCAAAAGCTCCTGCAGAAAGCGGTTCCGCAAAATCCGATCACGACGACGAACTGGCTATGAGAGAGCGCTTCACTCTGAAAGAGACCTTTAAGGGCGAGGAACTCGAGGCTGTTTATATGGTGGCAAGAAAGCCTACCGCTGTCGATCCCAGCGTTGACCTCGCTCATTCAGAGGATCCCATGGCAAGAATGGGACAGGGCTTCTGCCCCGAGTTCAAGCAGAGAACATATGAGTGCGCTCCCGGCGTTATGTGCGACCAGGATGTGCCCGTCAAGATGAGAGACGGCGTGACTATTTACTGCGACCTCTATCGTCCCGCAGATACAACACAGAAATACCCTGTTATCGTTTCCTGGTCCTGGTTTGGAAAGAGACCCGGCGAGGGCATGAGCGAGTGGCAGATCATGGGCGTTCCACCGCACACAGTATCCAAATTCGCTAAATTTGAGTCTCCCGATCCGCTGTACTGGTGCTACAACGGCTACGTGGTAGCGAACGTCGACGTTCGCGGCGCAGGCCATTCCGAGGGCAACGTCCACATGTTCACACATCAGGACAGAGAAGACGGCTATGATTTCGTAGAGTGGGCAGCACAGCAGTGGTGGTGCAACGGTAAGGTCGGCATGTCCGGCAACTCCGGCGTCGCAATGCACCAGTGGGGCATCGCATCCATGCAGCCTCCGCACCTCGAGTGCATCGCTCCCTGGGAGTCCACAACAGACCTCTATCGCGAGTCCTTCTACGAGGGCGGCGTTCCGGCTCTTTCCTTCAACAAGTTCATCTCCGCACAGGTCACCGGTACCGGCGGTGTAGACAGCCAGGTAGACATGGCGATCAAGTATCCTCTGATGAACGGTTACTGGGAAGACAAGAGACCTGATTTCTCCAAGGTTACATGCGCGGTTTACCAGACCGCAGGCTGGTCCCACTTCCACCTCAGAGGTTCCTTCCAGGCCTTCCGTAAGTGCAAGTCCAAGAGAAAATGGATGAGAGCTCACAGAGATTTCGAGTGGCCGGATACATATACACCCGAGAATCTCGAGGATCTGAAGAGATTCTATGACCGCTACCTCAAGGGAATTCACAATGGCTGGGAGATGACCCCCAAGGTAAGGCTCGACATTATGGACGCCTATGACTGCGATTATCAGGTAAGAAGACCCGAGAACGAGTTCCCGCTCAAGAGAACTGAGTACAAGAAGCTCTATTTTGACGCTTCCGATCCCAAGAACCTGACAATGCACGACGCTCCTGTGGCAAAAGAAGCTGTTGTCGGCTATGACGGAAATACTGAGCAGGTCGAGTTCGATATGGTATTCGACGAAGATACCGAGATCACCGGATATGCATATCTGCATCTGTTCGTTGCGGCCGAGTCCTACAACGACATGGATATGTTCATCAACATCCAGAAGGCAGACGCTGACGGCAACTGGATACCGTGGTACACACTCAACGAGCCTCACCCGGGCGCATGGGGCAAGTGCCGCATCTCTCACCGCGAGCTGAGCAAGGCTGAGTCCCAGTATGTCAAGGGCCAGCTGGTACAGCCTGTCATGGCGCACAAGAGAGAACTTAAGGTACAGCCCGGCGAGATCGTTCCCGTTGATATCGAGATCGTACCTTCCTCCAGGATCATCCACAAGGGCGAGAAGCTTCGCGTCCAGATCGCGGGCCGCTACATCCGCGAGGGATGGTTCGAGCCTCTTGCATGGGATACCGACAACCACGGAAGACAGCTGATTTACACCGGCGGCCAGTACGAGTCCTTCATCCAGGTGCCTGTTATTCCGCCCAAGTATAGAGCAGGCGACTACATTTACAGATAATCTTTACTGCCAATAGACAATGATAAGGAGGGGAACAGATATGATCCTCGGCATTGGGACAGACATACTTAACGCGCATCAGCTGGCGGAATCATCGCTGTCCCCCTCCGACCCTTTCCTCAGGAAAACATATACAGAAAGGGAGATCGAAGAGGCGGGCAGCCGCCGCGATCCGCACAGTTATTTCGCAACGCGCTTTGCGGGCAAGGAAGCTGTTTTTAAAGCTTTCGGCGCGCATCCTGACTCGATCAGGCTTTGTGAGATCGAGATCCTCAGCGATCAGAACGGAGCGCCGGCCGTGACGCTGCACGGCATGGCCCGCGAAATGGCTGACGCCATGGGAGCGGTTCGCGTGCATATCTCGCTCAGTTACGATCTCCCTTTTTTTATTGCGTTTGCCGTTATGGAAGGGGAACCGGATTTACACAGAAATGGAGATAAACGATGAGTCTTATTGAAGCATTGATCGAAAAAGCCAAACAGAATCCCAAGAGAGTCGCGCTCCCCGAGTGTGAGGCGGACAAGACCCTCCTGGCTGCCCGCAGAGTTCTCGACGAAGGAATCGGCGTACCGGTACTCGTCAATGATCCCGCAGTGATCAAAGAGACCGCCGCAAGAGTCGGCGTTTCCATCGAAGGCATGGAAATTGTGGACACAACTGACGAGGCGGTTCGCGATGAGATCATCGCCCGCTATATGAAGTATCCCAAGCTGATGCTGTCCGAAAAAGGCGCCCGCCGCAAAATGAAGAATCCCATGTACTACGCCATGATCATGGAGGCGGCCGGTGATGTGGACTGCACGTTCTGCGGACACGTAAACACGACCGGAGACGTCCTGATCGCAGCACAGCAGACGATCGGCATGCAGGACGGGGTTGATGTTCCCTCAATCTTTGCTCTGACTGAGATCCCCGGATTCGAAGGCCCCGAAGGCGACAGGATCGCTCTGGCGGACTGCGGCCTCAACGCGGAGCCGGCTCCCGATGAACTGGCCTCTATCGCGATCGCGACATGTGATAACATCCATGCTCTGATGGGCTGGGAGCCCAGATGCGCATTCCTCAGCTTCTCCACACTCGGCAGCGGAACAGCCTCCAGCGTTGACAAGATCAACGAGGCGATCCGTATCGCGCAGGAGAGAAGACCCGATCTTGCCATCGACGGCGAGTTCCAGCTCGACGCGGCTATTATTCCCGCAGTTGCCGAAAAGAAGATCAAGAGGGAGAGTAAAGTCGCAGGTAAAGCTAACATCCTTATCTTCCCTGAGCTCAATGCGGCCAATATCGGCATCAAGATGATTCAGATTTTTGGCAAAGGCAAGGGATACGGACACACACTGTCCGGCTTTAACAAGCCCGTTGCTGATTCCTCCAGAGGTTCTTCTGTAGAGGAGATCGTAGGCGATATCGCAATGGTAATCATTGCTGCACAGTGATCGAAAGGAGAGCAAAATGGCACACCGCATTTTTACATTAAGCCCCGGTTCTACATCCACTAAACTTGCGGTCTTTGATGGAACAGAGCAGGTCTTTAAAGCAAACGTCCAGCACGACCCGGCAGTCCTTAAGACTTTCGCGAGAGTGAGTGAGCAGAAGCCCTACAGAGTAGACACCATCCTGGGACTTCTTAAGGAGAACAATATCGACATAGCCAGTATGGACGCTTTCGCGGCATATTCCGGCGGCCTTGTCTCTACTCCCGGCGGAATCTTCCCTGTCAACGACAAGATCCTCGAGGACTGCTCCTCCGGAAGACTGATGGAGCATCCCGCTATTCTCGGTGCCCAGATCATCGGCGATTTCGCTGAGAAAACCGGCAAGCCCGCATTTCTGGTAAACCCTCCGGATGTGGACGAATTCGACGATGTGGCGAGAGTCTGCGGAATCAAAGGCATCTACAGAGAGTCCCATGTACACGTACTCAACCAGAAGGAAGTGGCAATGCGCGCCGCAGCCGAATTGGGCAAGAAGTATGAGGACTGCTGTTTCGTAGTCTGCCATGTGGGCGGCGGCCTTTCCATCACAGCCCAGAAGTACGGCAGGATCGTGGACGGCAACGACGTCCTCAACGGCGACGGCCCTATGGCTCCCAACCGCTCCGGATATGTGCCGCTCCTTCCCGTCATCAAGATGTGCTTCTCCGGAAAGTACACCGAGGACGACATGAAGAAAAAGGTCAGCAAGACCGGCGGCCTGATTTCCCTTCTTGGAACCGACAATATGCTCGAGATCAAGAAGCGCATTGAAGACGGCGATGAGTGGGCGAAGCTTGTTTATGAGAACTTCGCTTATCAGCTGGCAAAATATATCGGATCTTACGCTTGTGTCATGGAAGGCAAGGTCGACGCTATCGTTATGACCGGCGGCGTCTCCAATGACAAGGACTTCATCGAGAACATCCGCAAGTACGCAGGCTGGATCGCTCCTCTTATCGTTTACGGCGGAGACTTCGAGATGGAAGCGCTTGCTTCCGGCGCTATCCGCGCTTTGGACGGCGTTGAGGAGACTAAGGAGTACACCGGCGTGCCGGTATGGAACGGATTCCCGTTTGAGTACAAAGACTAAGGTGACATTATGGCTAGAAGACAAAGACAGAGGCTGTGCCCTGAGATCACGGATCCGGAACTGAGAGGATTCCTCGATATGGTTCCCTCGATCCGCAGCTTCCAGCACAGTGTGCTGGCAGAGCAGGCGGTCAAAGGCGAGCAGATCGTGATCCCGCTGGGGGACAGAGAGGTGCAGATCTACCTGCATCGCGCCCGCGGCGAAGCAAGACCGGTGGTTTATGAACTGCACGGCGGCGGTTTTGTTCTGGGAGAAGCCAGGAGAGACGACGCGATCTGCCATGAGATATCTGAACTTGCGGACTGCAATGTGATAGGCGTTGACTACAGACTGACTCCGGAATATCCGTATCCGGCGCCGGTAGATGACCTCTGTGATCTGATCGGTTACTTTGCGGAGAACGGCAGCAGGTACGGAATCGATGGGCGAACTATCGGCCTGATCGGTTTCTCCGGCGGCGCGACACTGGTCGCAGCGGCCGCTCTCAGAAGCGCAGCCGGAAAGATCCCGGCAATTAAAGGCGTCGTGCTTCACTATCCCTATCTGGATTCTGTGCGCATGCCCGCTGAAAAAGAGCATTTTGAGTGCGATATGGATCCTGCTGTAATGTCGGCTTTCACGAAACTCTATTCGAAGGAAGAGGAGAGAAGCCTTCCGGAGGTATCGCCTGTTTGCGCCTCTAAAGAGGAACTGAAGAATTTCCCTCCTGCTATGATCATTCCGGCAGAAAAGGACGCACTGCGCAAGGAAGGCCTTCTGTTTGCCGAAAAGCTGCAGGAAGCCGGCGTTCCGGTCTACTGCAAGGTCATGCCGGATGTTCACCATGGCTATATCGAAGATGCCGGCAACATGGAATTCTATAACACAGTAACTCTTGAGGACACAAAGAAAACGCTGGATCCGTATTTTGAAGCATGGGCTTGTGCCGCAGTCAGATTATCCGCGCGCTTTCTGGAAAGAAGATTCCGGGAGGAAGGGAGACTATGACGCCGATGAAGTTTTTCAGGTGGAACATTGTGACTAATGTTCTGATGGCGCTCTCCATTAATACAGCCGCCACGATCCTCGCGGGAGGAGACACGCTCGCCGGCTGGGTAACGGGCTGCTGCTGCGCCTTTACGATCAATACGATCGCGGCCGTCATTATCCCGGTCGGAAAGATCGGGAAATGGTTCGCGGAAGATATCTGCCGCACAAAACCGGGGACATTTCCGGAAATGCTGGCGCGCAATTTCATCATTAACGCAATTTATGTTACGATCGTCAGTTTCAGCATGGCCTTGATCCACGTAGGTGCAGGTCCGGACCTGATCAGTACATGGCTAAGCACATACTTCCAGCTTCATGCAGTGGGGCTGGTCACAGGACTAATCATAGAAAAGCCGGTAGCTGCTATCTTTCAGTGTTGAGAATACACTGTTTGTGTAGATAATGGGACACAGATAAGCCGCAGCACCATTTGGGTCTGCGGCTTTTCTGCATTGTGCGATAGCACAATAAAAAGAAGAGAATCAGTGAGCGGTTTGAACTGGCGAACATTGTTAATAATTTACCTAAGAGGTATTGTTTTCCTATAAAACAAGGAAATCAAAGGAAAAAGGAACTTTTGACAGCCTGAGATCCATATGAACTTAAACAACTATCTGTTGTGTGAATGAACAATAGATAGCCTGGTTCTTTGTGCTCTAAATTGCCTAAACCGATGAATATCTTGTTGATAGGATAACCATTATTCATCTTCAGAAAGGGGAAAGACATGGAACAAAAAAAGGTTACGGGCATTAGCAAATTCCTGCCTGCGTTTGGCGTAAAGGGCTGGGGTATCGCGCTGATGGGAATGGCATTCTACTATTTCTACCAGGGACCGCTTCACTTCGCGATCAACTTCTACTACGGTTACTTTGAAGCACTGTACGGCTGGACAAACTCTCAGCTGGCAGCAGCTATTACGATCGGACAGCTTGTCGGTGTCGCAGGTATCTTCGTCTGGGGACCTCTGAACAAAAAGATGGGATCCAAGAAGGTGGCGATCATCGGTCTGGTCGGAGGCGCGCTCTCCACAATGTTCTTCGCGTTTGCTCCCAGCATTCCGACATTCTATCTGTCGGTCATTCTGTTCTGCTTCTTTGCAGTAGCTTACTCTCAGATCGCGGTAGCGACTTTCGCAGCGAACTGGTTCCCTCGCACCAGAGGTATGTACATGGGTATGGCTACCATGGGTCTTACCATTGGTAATGCGACAGTAACTCTTGTAACCAGCAAAATGGTTCCTGTATACGGAGTCAAAGTAACGCTGATCATGTGGTCCACGCTGATGATCATTGTGGCGGTCCTCGTCGCTCTTTTGGCCAAGAACAATCCCGAAGAAGCAGGCGCATGGCCGGACAATGACCGCACAGTATCCATGGAAGAACTTATGGCTGAGGCAAAAGCTGCCGAAGAGTACAAGAAACGTTCTCCCTGGACAGTTTCCGCAGTCCTTCGCTGCAAATACACCTGGACGATCGCCATTGGTTGGGGTATCTGCATGATGTGCGCGGGCGGTTTCCTTGGCCAGCTCGTTCCCACACTTGCATCCTTCGGACACGATCCGGCATTCGGCATCATGCTGCTTACTTCCCTGTGGCCCACCGGCATCATCGGAAACTGGCTTGGAGGCGTTGCAGACAACAGTTTTGGAACACGTACAGCATCTATCATCTTCGTCTGCTTCGAGATCGCGGCCTGCATCGGCCTGATCGCAGCCGGCTCAAACCCGGTTATAGCAACACTTTGCACAGGTACATTCATGGCAGCTATGTCGGCATTCTCCAATGTCACTGTTTCCATGGTCACAAATGTATTCGGCCGTCAGGACTTCGAAAACGCATGGCCTGTGGTTTCCGTACCTTTTAAGATCATCGAGAGCTTCGGCGTTCTCCTAATCTCCATGGTTGCGGCAGCAAGCTCTTTCTCAGGTTCTTACATCGCTATGATCGCTTTTCTGATCCTTGCGATCATCCTTATGCTGATGACTACTACCAAGCAGATCGGAAGCCAGATCCACGAGGGAGCCTGATACTGAGTATCCGGAGGAATAATACGGATTATATAGTAAGTGATAAAAATGCCCCCCTCATACCTCAGGTATGAGAGGGGTATTCTTTTTCAGATTGGAACGGTTTTGTACCGTCCGGTAGTCTAAAATGAAGTTTTCAGAACAAAAAACGTTATGTGCACTGATGCCGCGTCTGCGTATAATAGAGATATGGAACGCAGCTTAGAGTTTCATGGAAGAAAGGAGAGCAAAAATGAAGATCCGGTCAGTCGCCGTCCTGGGAGCGGGCGCAGTTGGAGCCTATATACTATATGGCCTTTCTCAGACAAAGGACGTCGAATTCTGTGTGGTCGCGGACGGCGCGAGAAAAGAGCGTCTTGAGAGGGACGGAATCCTGATCGACGACAAGAAAGCGGTCAGAATATTCCGGCCTGCCGTCAGGACGCCTCAGGAGGCACGCGGCGCGGACCTTCTGCTTGTGGCGGTCAAGTATACTGCTCTGGATTCTGTTCTGGAGGATATCCGCACCATCGCGGCGCCCGGCACGATCGTCCTTTCCCTCCTCAACGGCATCGACTCCGAGGAGAAGATCGGGACAGTTATTGATCCATCGCAAATTGTCTACTCTCTGATGCGGGTGAGCTCTGAGCGCAGGACCCGGGAAGACGGCAGAAGTGTTGTCACATTCGATCCGGCGATCAAATGGGGCATTTATCTGGGCGAGAAGGGCAGCCCTGTTAAGACGGAGCGCATCATGGCGATCGAGGAGCTGTTTGAAGGTACGGACTGCAGTGTCTACTTTGTGGAAGATATCGTCCAGGATCAGTGGGCAAAATATGCCTCCAATATCTGCTACAACCTTCCCCAGGCTGTCCTTAACCTGCCTTTTGGCGCCTATTTTGACTCGGAACATGTTGCCTTTCTCAGAAAGAAACTTTTCGATGAGGTATATCAGGTCGGTGCTGCAATGGGAATAGAGGTTCTCAGCCCTGCGCTGGCGTGGGACAGCTGCGCTAAGACGGCGAGGTTTTCCACCCTTCAGGACCTCGATGCCGGAAGGCATACCGAGATCGATATGTTCGCGGGTGTTCTGATGGAGAAAGCGCGGCAGGCCGGCGTCAGTGTTCCTTACACTGAGTACACCTACCATGCGGTCAAGGCGCTGGAGGAGAAAAACGACGGAAAATTTGAGTATTAGAACCGGCTCTGATTTGTAAAGACTGCGTAAAGTTCGTTTACCATTTATTAGCAAGAAGACCCCTTCCTCAGTTCACAAGCTTAACAGTTGATCGGT
>CAMOIJ010000048.1 GCA_946615865.1 uncultured Lachnospiraceae bacterium
TGATGACATACGGGAGAGAGTTGACGGGTGAGATTCCCAGGTCGGAATTGGCAGAAAATGCCACTCCCAGCGCCATGAAGAACAAAGCGATACAGTAAAACAGGACACGGATCCCCCACTGGGGCAGTGTGCTTTTTCTCATCAGACTAATCTCCTGTTCTGTTTAAAAGTTCCCGGGGAGACCGCTTAAATGCGGCACTCCCCAGGATATAGGGAAAATAGAAATGGTTTGCTTTAACAATTACTCGTCGATACCTGTAGCTTCGATGTTGTTCTCTTTCAGGTAGCTCTTCTGGATCTTTCTGTTTGCGAGAACGATAGCAGGGAAGATCAGCAGAGGCAGGTTGAGGTATCCGAGGATGGTGTAACCTGTGGATACAAGCTTAACGATACCGATCTTGGAAGCAGCTGCGCATGCCAGCAGCAGTACGACTACAAGAAGGCCGTCCTTAAGAGGAGCTTCTTCCGTAGGCTTGCGATAGAGCTTGGAGTATCTTGCAACGGCACCGAAGCTGAATCCTACAGCAGTGGAAAGAACAGCGATGAAAACTGTGATAACATATACGAGCTTCAGGCCGGAGAATCCGAGTGCTGTAAGTGTTCCGTAGAACGGAAGCGGGTTTGTTGCGGTGTCGAGAACATTGTAGTTCTCAAGTGTGGTAGCGGAAAGGAAGAACAGGCTCAGTACGACGAGCATGCAGGCGTTTCCGCAAATACCGATGATGGCGCCGAGTCTTGTGGTCTTGCGATCGGGAAGAGTCGGAGCGATAGAAGAAATGTTGCCGATTACGTTAGCCTGGAAAGAAGCATAGATAATGCCGCTCCAAAGAGCTCCAAGGAAGCTCGGGTTGATTCCTTCAACAGTTCCCGCGCTGATGTTTGCGAGTGCCTGGCCAAGGTGAAGCTTTCCGGTTGTCGCACACATAATGATGATGATTGCAAGAACAGCGATAACAAGATACATCATGTAAGAAGATGCGCGTGCAACAAGCTTTGCACCGTATGCGCAAAGAAGACCTGCGCAGACGATAACGGCACCTACGCCTACCCAGTAGTTCAGGCCGAACTGGCTGTTGAGCAGGTTTCCGATCGCACTGAGGGATCCGCCGAGAGCGGTCAGCATAACGATGATGAAGGAGAAGTCAAGAAGATATACGATCCAATCGACTCCCCAGACCTTCTTGGTCCAGTCTGCGTAGTTGTAAGTCTTGTAGATTCTTGAGAATTCCGCTGCGCAGTAAATGCAGTAGCCGAGAAGGCCCATAGCAAGGATGCTTGCGAGAGTGCCCCAAATTCCATACTTGACCCAGTAAACGAGGATCTGTGTACCGGATGCTACGCCGGGGCCGAAGTGTGTGCCCATCCAGACGCATGCCATTCCGATGGCGATTGATAAAGTTGACTGTTTCTTCTCCATTTGTTTCCTCCTTTTGTGTGCTTTTCGCATATCTATCACTGCTTACGGCTTTCCCCAAACCGTAAGCAGCTACATTCTTTAGGTACAAACTCCGCCTATCAGCGAAGAAGCGCGCCGGAGATGACCATCTGCTGAACCTGGGAGCTTCCTTCGTAGATGGAAGTGATGCGGACATCGCGGTACAGACGCTCGATCTCGTACTCCTGGGAGTAGCCATAGCCGCCGTGCAGCTGCAGGGACTTGTTAACGATCTCAATAGCAGCCTCGGTGGTGAAATATTTTGCCATGGAAGCAGCCTTTGTGGCGTCTTCCTTGTTGTCCATGAGCCATGCTGCGTTGTAGACAAGGTTTCTTGCCGCGTTGAGCTTGGTCTCCATATCAGCCATCATGAATGCCAGCGCCTGGTTCTTGCAAAGAGGCTTGCCGAACTGGATACGGTTCTTGGTGTGCTCAACAGCGAGATCCAGAGCTTCCTGAGCGATGCCCAGAGCCATGGAAGCGACGCCGACACGGCCGACATTCAGAGTCTTCATAGCGTTGATGAAGCCCATGTTCTCCTTGCCGAGCAGGCAGTCAGCGGGAACGCGGACATCTTCCAGGATCAGGTCGCTGACCGGAACACCGTGCTGGCCCATCTTCTCCTCGTGCTTACCAACGGATACACCGGGAAGATCCTTGGAAACGATGAACGCGCTGATGCCCTTTGTGCCCTTATCCGGATCAGTCTTTGCATAGACGATGTGATAATCAGCGATGGGAGCCATTGTGATGAAGCACTTTACGCCGTTGAGGATGTAGCTGTCGCCGTCCTTAACTGCCTTTGTCTTAAGGGAGCCGGCGTCGGAACCTGCGTTGGGCTCAGTCAGAGCAAAGGAGATCTTGCTGCTGCCGTCCGCTACGCCGGGAAGGTATTTCGCCTTCTGCTCTTCTGTACCGGACAGAAGGATCGGCTGTGTGGACAGGGAGTTAGCGGAAGAAATGAACAGAGTAGCGGTCGCGCACTTTTTCGCGATCTCTTCCATAACACAGACATAGCTGCGCATGTCAAGGCCGAGTCCGCCGTACTCCTCCGGGATCTTCAGGCCGTAAAATCCGAGTTCTGCCATCTCCTGAACTACTTCTTCCGGAAATACGTTGGTCTTGTCGATCTCAGATGCGATCCCTGCCAGGGTGCCTTCTGCAAACTGCCGAGCCATCTCGCGGATGGATTCGTGATCTTCATTGAAAAATGCACTTGCCATAGTTTTGTCCTTTCTTTTTATAAAATTGCCTTTGCATAGTTTCCTGTTGTTCCAACCGCTCGCAGCCCCGCTTCATCCGCAGCGTTTCTGGCGGCGATCTCCTTGAGTTCTCCCAGACGGACCTTTCCGCTTGCCGTCATCGGGAGCTCCCGGAATGTAAAAATGTATTTCGGAATCTTGAAGTAAGAAAGCCTCGGTTTTAAGAACCGCAGAAGCGCCGCCGCGTCAAAATCCTGTCCGTCTTCCACGACGATGCATGCCGCGATCTCCTCCTGTGTGAACTTGTTGGGAACTCCGACGACCTTTACTTCCTTCGTCATTCCGCTCGCGATGATCGCCTTTTCGATCTCTCTGGGAGAAATGTTCTCTCCTGACCGGATGATCATCTCTTTTCTTCTGCCTGTGATGCAGATCTCGTCAAATTCGTTGAAATATCCGATATCGCCCGTCTTGAGCCAGCCGTCCTCAGTCATAGTGTCCGCCGTCTCCTTGGGCATCTTGTAGTACTCTTTAAAAATATTGAAGCCTGCAAGCTCCAGTTCTCCGGGTAATCCGAACACTCTCTTCTTCGTTCCGTCCGGGTTGACCACAGGATCCGCCGCTGTATCCCAGCCGACGATCTCACCGGTGACAATATCCCTGACTCTCGCCATCGTATCCTCGTAGAAGGCGCCGCCTGTGACTTCGCCGCTTCTGAGCGGGTTGTCCCAGTCTGAGAAGGATCCGCTCGTTGACGCTTCTGTCATGCCAAAAGAGGGAATCAGGTGCGCCTGCGGGAATCTCCTGCAGATTTCCTTATACTCTTCTGTCGTGATCACGCTGCCGCCGATGATGCCTGACCGAAGAGAACTTCCGTCGTATACTTCGTTTCCTTCCTTGCGGACCAGAGCCAGATACATACTGGGAACGCCGAGCATTACCGTGCAGCGATGATCGCTGATGGCCTCCCAGACGCCCTGCGTCCTGAAGGACGGAATGATGTGCATCGTCATACCCACGATCACGCTGCCCGCCAATGCGGTGTTAAGCCCGAATCCGTGGTACATGGAAACAGCCACAACAGTCTTGTCATCTGTGGTCCATCTCATGCACTTCTGTACGTGGAGATTGACGTTTACGATCCCGTAGTGAGTCAGCACAACCGGCTTAGCCTTGGATGTCGTTCCTGAGGTAAAGATGATGCAGGCAGGAGAATCTGAAGAAAGATTTTCCAGATTCCTGCGCATTTCCTGCAGAGGAAGGCGCTTTCTTCCTGATTCAGAAAAACTGTCAGGCTTAAGCCATTTGCCGGCTTCTCTCTCCTCGATATGGAGAAAATGTCTGATCTTAGGCGTTTTCTTACGGATCTGGGGAATCAGCTCGTCAAAAATAGTGCCGCGTGCGCCGGATCCATAGAAAAGTACTTCTACATCCGCCCGGTCGAGCTGGTCTATCATTTCATCCTGTCTGTTGGCGGCATTGAGAACGACTACAACAGCTCCGATCTTGTACAGAGCAAGCACGCCCTGTGCAAACGCCGGAGAATTCTGGCTCCAGATGCCGACATGTGTGCCTTTCTGAATGCCATACAGACTCATAAAACGCGCCGCCAGAAGATCCGTCACTTCATCCAGTTCCGACCATGTGCAGCTCCAGTCTCCGAATTCAATTGCTGTTTGCTGTCCTATCTTTGCCGCTGTCTCTTTGAGGCAGCCGCCGATTGTCTTTTGAACCAGTTCCATAGGTCGCTCCTCCGGTAAACTTCCGTGACCGGATCCTGCGGGCAGGGGGGCTGCCCGCTTCACCGGGTCTTCTAATTACAGCAGGTCCTTGAAGGTCTCGATCGCAGTTCTGGCCTGCTCGTAGTTAACCATCTGACGGTCTACTTCGATAAGAACGCAAGGGATCTCCGCTTCCGCGCATGCGCGCTTGATCAGAGGATAATCAAATTCCTCGGGATCGCAGAACTTGGTCAGGACGACCAGTACGCCCTTTGCCTTAGCTGCCTTAGCGTCGCTGACGATCTTATCTACGCGCTTTTTCTCTACATCGTAGAGAACACTGCAGTTGTCCATAGCGCAGAACTTGGAAGCGAGACGGTCCAGCGCGGTTTCGCCCTCTGCGGGTGCGTCTGTGCGGTACTGTCTGCTCTCAGCCGCGACGTCGTCACAGACGATCTGCATGCCGTTGTCGTCCAGGATCTCAAGGAGTCCGGGAGCATCGGCGAGGATACCGCTGGTCATGATGCGGATCTTATCCTCTGCAGGAGCTTCTGCTTCAAGAACTGCCAGCAGTTCGTTCACGAGAGCTGTGTGCTCTTCTTTTCTCATGAAGAAAGCGCTCTTGAAGATATCGCTTCTCTGTGCGCATGTGATCTCGGAATGCGCTGCCAGTGCGGGAACCAGCGCTCTCATTGCCGCATTGTGGGCGTTGTAGACTTCGATAGACTCAGCGAGTTTCTCGTCGTCAAACTTAAGACCGGTCGCCTCTTCAAGGCCCCTGATCACGTACTCATATCCGGCCTTTGTGAATGTGTGGCCGAAAGCGGGCTTTCTGTTCTGGGGATAAGTCATGGCGATAAAGGGGATGCCCTTAACCGCGTATTTCCAGTTCTGTCCGATAACTTTAAGGGAATCGCACAGGCTGGGGATCACGATTGCGGACGCTCCGTCGTATACGCCCTTGATTCCCAGCTCGACAATGCTCTGCATGATCGTGCAGATAAATGCCGGGAAGTATTTTTTGGCCTCGTTGATCTGAACGTCTGCTCCCCAAACGCCCATGGGAACCATTCCCATAGAATGGATGATCTCTTCGGGTGTATAGACAGGGGCAGTCAGAACTACCTTGCGGCCTTCTGCCAGATATTTGTCCATCAGCTTCCTGGGGTCTGCGACCGCCTCATGGAAGCATGCGAGTAATTCCTGTTTGTTCATTTATTCCTCCTTATTCCGGAATGTGCTGTGTAAGTTACGCTGTCAGGCCGCGTTTACGACCGTCAAAATAGCGCTTCCCGCCATCACTTCCGTGCTTCCATAATTTCCATAAGGCCCTGGACGCGGGTGTCATACTGCGCCTCAGAGAAGTTGCGGGGATCTGCCTGGTCGCCGTCGAAGCTTGCTACAGGGATGTCGCACTCTTCGCCGATCTGGCGGCTCATCTCATACATGAATCCGCTCCAGAGCTTGCAGCTGCGGTTGGTGTGGACCAGAAGGCCTTCGACCTTGTTGTTCTTGCAGAGCGTGACGCGCTTGTCGCGTGCGTACTCGAGGTTGATGGCGTTCGGCACCTTGCAGTATGCGCGGCACATATCGTCGAAGTCGTCATAAATGAATCCGAAAGCGTCGGCGTAGATGGTGGTGACCATGTTGATGCCTCTGCTCTTAAGTCCTGTGGATGTCACGCGAAGCCAGGGCCAGCATGCGATGCCTTCGAACATGATCCTGTACTTCTCTTCCGTACGGAATGTGCTGACGCCCTTCTCGTGGTTCTCTTCGTACTCCTGATACAGCTTCTCCATAGCTTCCGCCGCCTCAAGTTTGCCGCGGGCGGTGACCATGACTGCCATGTGGTTGAGCAGGTCGAAGCCGTTGAAAGGTGAGGGCTCATAGTGAGCGCAAGCGGTAGCCTTGAGCCATGCACGGCTGGTTCTTCCGCTGATCTCTCTGACTTCGTTGTACTTCTCCTCGCTCCACTTCTTGCCGGTCAGTTCCTCGAGCTGCTTGATGGCTGCGCGGAACTGGTCGCGGACATAAGCGACTTCAGCGTCGGATACTTCGTAGTCAGGGTTAAAGGGGATATCGATCATGATCATGGGGATATTGAGTTCCTTAGCCAGGTTCTCATACCACTTGATCATGCAGTTGCAGATATTATTACAACAGAGAAGGAAATCGGGCTGGGGCATATCTTGCTCCGGCGCGCTCTTAACCTTGGCATAGGCAAGGCTGATCCTTGCGTACGCGCAGATGTCGTTGGAATATCCGTCTGCTTCACTGATGTTGCACATGCGCTCGCCGGCGCCTCGGGCCGCGATACCTGCCGCCTGGTTCTCGGGGTAAACTACTGCCAGGCCGAGGGTCTCGGGAATTTCCACGGGGAAGTTGCTGGAGCACCAGCCAACCATTTCACCGCGTTCCTTGGCAGCCTGTGCGGAAGAATATGCTTCTGCTGCGATCTTGCCAAGTCTTGCCTTCGCTGAATTCGGATCCAGCGGCGGACGTTTTTTCTTAACTTCTTCTGCCATGTCGATCGATCCTTTCTATTATTTTTTCACTTGTTTCTGGTATGCATAAAGCGCTGCGCCGATCGCTCCGAACAGCTGGGCCTGTGGAGAGAACAGTATGGGCTGCCCGATGCTGCGGGATAGCGCGTTTCTGACGCCTGCGTTCTGCGCAACGCCTCCGCTCATACAGACATCCGGAACAATATTGATTCTCTTGGCCAGATTTCCCACACGGACTGCTACGCTGCTGCAGATTCCCGCGATCAGGTCCTCCATCTCCACGCCGTTGGCCAGCTGGCTGATCACTTCGCTCTCCGCGAATACCGTGCAGGTACTGGAGATCTGGGCCGGGTTTACGGATTTTTCGCAGTACTGCGCGAATTCATCCACCGGCACGACCAGAATGTTGGCCATGACGTCCAGAAACCGCCCTGTACCGGCCGCGCACTTGTCGTTCATGAGGAAGTTATTCATGCGGCCCTTTTCATCCAGGGAGATCACTTTGGCGTCCTGTCCGCCGATATCGATGATCGTGCGGACTGTGGGGAAAGTATGGTGCGCGCCGAGTCCGTGGCAGGACAGTTCGCTGACGTTATAGTCCGCGCCCTCATAGCGGTTGCGGCCGTAGCCTGTCGCAGCCGTAGCTGTCAGGTCGTCCCATGTGACGCCTGCGTTTTCCAGCGCCTGGCTCACTGCCAGTTCCGGGCTCCTGGTGCCGATGCCTCCTACCAAAAGAGAGGTTCCGACAATATTTTGACCATCTTCCATGACCACACATTTAGAGGTGGTCGATCCGATATCTATTCCGAATGTATACATTTTTTATTCCTTGTCCTGCCAGATATACAGGGAGCCGTCTTCCAGCATCTGATTGATCTTCTCGTCTGTGTAGCCGATCTCGCTAAGGATCTCACGGCCCTGTTCGCCGATCATGGGAGCGGTTCTGCCGTCGATCTCGCCCTCGGACTCAAGACGGACAGGTGTGTGGGTTGCCTTGCGGACTACGCCGTTGGGGCAGGTTACATCGTAGAAAGCGCCGACAGCGTGTGCCTGAGGGTCGTTCATGATGTCATCCCAGCTGTAAGCGATGCTGTGAGGGATATCGCCCTTTCTGAGGATCTCGTCCATCTCTTTGACGTCGTGCTCAAGGAAAGTCTTCTGGATCTCATCCATGAACTCCTTGATCAGGTTATTCGCGAGCATCTCTGTCTGGGGATAGTACTTGCCGCAGTCGATCAGGTCCTGTCTGCCGATGGCCTTAAGGAACTGCTCGAATCTTACGTTGTAGTCGGGGCATGCGCACTGGATGATACGGTCGTCGCTGGTGCGGTATGCTCCGTTGAAAGGATTCTTGTTGTCGTAGATAGAGATCGGATAGTCATGAGCCTGGCCGTCATACTGCACACCCAGAAGCATCATGGACATGTTGAAGATAGCGGTCTCATAAAGGCTCGTTGTGACAAAATCACCCTTTCCGGTGAACTGTCTGTTGTAGAGAGCGGTGATGATACCCATAGCGAGCATCAGACCGACGTTGTTGTCGCCGAGGCCGGGGATCATGGTGATAGGATCATTTCCTCTGCGGCGAAGGTTCTGTGTATAGCCGCCTCTTCCGAAGAAAGCTGTAAAATCATAACCGGGCAGATCCTTGTCGGGGCCGGTCTTGCCGTAGCCGAGGATCATAGCGTAAATGAGCTTGGGATATCTCTCCTTGAGGGTCTCATAGTCAAGACCTGCTCTCTGCAGAGCGCCCAGTCTCCAGTTTGTAAGAAGAACATCAGCGCCGTCGAGGAGTTTGAAGAGAGCTTCTTTACCTTCCTCGGTCTTGGTGTTGATGGAGATGCAGCGCTTGTTACCATTCAGATATTCCCAGGCAACATTCTCTTTGATGTTCTGAGGACGTCCTTCCTGCTCCTGTGTGTAGCGGATCGGGTCGCCCTTGGGGGACTCTACCAGAATTACGTCTGCGCCGTGATCTGCCAGATAACGTCCTGTAGCTGCAGCTGCGATAAAGTTTGCCAGCTGAATAACTTTGATACCTTCCAGTGCCTTCCTCATCTTTTCTCTGTTCCTCCTTCCGGATGCTGCTTCGCTGCGCTTTCTTATTTGTACTTTTCAGTACTTCGATATTTTGGCGGCGAAGTGTGTTTTTTATTTAACAATAGTATAACTGTGGCACCCACGCTCCCTCCAATAAGCGTTTGGAATCACTTTACAAGTAAAACCTTATAGTAATTATTAAATCTTTTGATATTTCGTTTTATTTTCTCAATTGCTATAATAAAATCCGTAAGTTGATAAGTATTTGCTTATGAATTTATTTCAAAACAGTTGCTGCCGGCCAGTCCCCCAAACCTTCCCCGGAAGGCATAATTCTGACAGCATCATTTCGGCAAAGGAGTTCGCACAATGACCACCAATCAGCTAAAGTATTTCATTACAGCTGCAGAAACTCTCAGCTTCACGGAAGCTGGCAAACTGCACTATATTTCACAGACCGCGATCACACAGCACATCCAGTCTCTTGAGGAGCAGCTCGGCGTCAAGCTGTTCGCGCGCGAAAAAAAGCGGGTGCACCTTACTCCCGCCGGAGAGATCTTCTATATGGAAGCCAAAGCGATCCTGGAGAGGAGCAAGATCGCGGTAAGCAGAGCCCGAAACGCCGCGGACGGAATCTCAGGCTCCCTGAATATAGGATATGTAAAGGGACAATGTTTTTCCCGCATCACTCCTCTTATAAAGAAGTTCTATTTACAGAATCCTTCCGTAAAGTTCCAGATCTTCCGTCAGGCACATCTGGATTTACTTATGAACCTCGAGAAGGGGAAACTGGATTTTATCTTCAACATTGTATACGGCAACACGGATCTCACCAATTACTCTTATCAGCGTATTGGCAGAGACCGGCTCTATGCGGTTCTTCCGCCCGGACACCCCTACTCCCAGCTCTCCTCGATCCGCCGCTATGACCTGCGGGACGAGCCTTTCCTTCTGACTAAATATTACGACGACCCCTCTGCCAAAAAATACGGTCATGTCATTCCGGACAAATACGCGGAGTCGGGCTTCATCCCCAAAATTGACTCTCGCTCTTCCGACGCGGAGACCCTGATGATCCTCGTCTCCACCGGCATAGGCATCACCATCCTTCCTGAGTCCATTGTGAGCACCCTGGGACACTCCACAGATCTGTCCTTTGTCCCTCTCGAGGGCGATCATGAGTATGTTGACATCCTGGCCATCTGGAAAGACAACACTGTCAACCCCGTCACTCATGTCTTCAAGGACTTTGTGCTGAAGGAATACGGGGTGGAGGATTAAAAAAAGCAAAATCGACCTCTGGGGTAGTTTGTCCCCACTTGGGGACAAACTACCCCAGAGGTCGATTTTACATGGAGGTTAAAAAATGACCGGAACCGTTCCAGTATTATCAATGATATTTATGACAGTTTCCTGCGCGATCTGCTTTCTGACGCCGTTGGCGCTCTTTCTATATCTGCGGCTGGTTAAGAAGGCGGATATTTATCCGTTCTTTGCAGGATGCGCCGTGATGCTGCTCTTCGCCTTTATCCTGGAGTCGGGACTGCACAATCTCGTATTCTCCTCTCCCGCCGGGCCGGCAATCCGGAACAATATCTGGCTGTACGCGCTCTACGGTGGATTCATGGCCGGACTCTTTGAGGAGACCGGACGCTATCTGGCCTTCGCCTTCGCCCTCAAAAAATACCGTGCCAAAAATGTGAATGCCCTTATGTACGGCGCAGGTCACGGCGGCTTCGAGGCGATCGTCATCACCGGTTTCACCATGATCAACAATATTATCTGGTCCGTTATGATCAACAACGGGAGCATCTCGTCGATGATCAGTTCTCTGCCCGGCGATCAGGTGGTCCAGGCACAGCAGTCTGTCACTCTTTTGGCCACGACACCTTCCTATCAGTTCCTGCTGGGCGGCGCTGAGCGGCTGCTAGCCATCGCTCTGCATATTGCGCTGTCGGTCATTGTCTGGTTCGCCGTCAAGTGGAATGGCAAGTTCTGCCTCTATCCGGCGGCGATCCTGATCCACTTCGCTGTTGACGCTGCCGCCGCCCTTCTGTCAGGCCTGGGCGTGAACGTGATCCTGATCGAGGTCGTAGTGGCCGTATTAACTGCTGCTGCCGCGCTCTTCGCGAGGCATCTGTGGCGGGAAACAATGTGAAAAGGCTTCTCTGTTTAGAAATTATTTCTAATATAATGTTGCAGTTGGATTTGCAAATGCATATAATAGTTAAAGTTTTGATGTTTTATGCATCAATTCTGAATATTTATTCATATCACTGCCGATTATACCGAATAATATACGCAGTGAACGAATCAATTAAGGAGGAAACACAATGAAAAAATACTTTGCACTGCTTCTCGCAGGCGTAATGGCACTTTCTCTCGCGGCATGCGGCGGCTCTTCTTCCGCTCCTGCAGCTCCCGCTGAGACCCAGAAAGAAGAAGCTGCGGCAGAAACCCCCGCAGAAGAGAAAGCCGAAGCAGAAGCTCCCGCAGCAGCGGAGACCGCAGGCGAAATCAAAACTATTGAGGCCGGAAAGCTCCACATGGCCACCAACGCCGCATTCCCGCCCTATGAGATGATCTCCGACAACGGCGGATTCGAGGGAATCGACGTCGAGATCGCAACAGCGATCGCTCAGAAACTCGGTCTTGAGCTTGTTGTCGATGACATGGAGTTCAACTCTGTCATCATTTCCGTCCAGGGCGGCAAGTCCGACATCGCTATGGCCGGCCTGACCGTCACCGATGAGCGCAAGCAGAACGTTGACTTCACAGAGTCCTATGCGACCGGCGTACAGGTCATCATCGTTCCCGAAGGCTCTGACATTCAGACAGTTGATGATCTTGCAAACGACAAGATGATCGGCGTTCAGGACGGAACTACAGGTTACATCTATTGCTCCGCTAAAGTTGCGGACGGCGGCTACGGCGAAGACCACGTTTCTTCCTATCCCAACGGCGCTATGGCAATCGAAGCCCTCAAGGGCGGCAAGGTCGACGCAGTTGTCATCGACAATGAGCCCGCTAAGGCTTTCGTAGCAGCTAACGATGGACTGAAGATTCTTGATACAGAGTACATCATTGAGAATTACGCGATCGGTATCTCCAAGGATAACCCCGGTCTTCGCGACGCAGTCAACAATGCTCTTAAAGAGCTCATTGCTGACGGCACTGTCAAGACAATCGTCGACAAGTACATCAACGCTGAGAACTGATCATCCCGCAGTATCTTTTCCGGGAATCTTTACTTAAAAAGTAATCTGAATCGCCATGCCCGGTCCTTTTAAAGCGATGGGCATGGCGATTTAATAAGTTTTTGGAGGTAGTAATTTGGGCACTTTATTCCAGGATCTGGCTGCGCAATTCAACCAGGCTTTTATTGAAGCGGACAGATGGCAGCGTTATCTCTCCGGAATCGGCATCTCCTTTACCGTCACACTGGGCGCGCTGATCATCGGTATTATCCTCGGCGTTCTTGTCGCGATCACCCGCACGCTGCACGACCAGCAAAAGGGTACAGACAACAGCGTTCTTTTGAGCGTTGCCAACAAGCTCTGCGAGTTCTACACGACCGTGATCCGCGGTACCCCTATGATGGTTCAGCTGCTGATCATGGGCTTCGTTATCTTTAAGTCCAGCCGCAACCTTGTCGGCGTCGCGATCCTCTCTCTCGGCATCAACTCAGGCGCCTACACGGCAGAGATCATCCGAAGCGGCATCATGTCGATCGATCCCGGCCAGATGGAAGCCGGCCGCAGCCTCGGCATGGACTACATCACAGTCATGAAAGACATCATCATTCCGCAGGCGATCAAGAACATCCTTCCCGCTCTGGGCAACGAGCTGATCACGCTCTTCAAGGATACGTCCCTGGTCACTGTCATCGGTCTTACCGACCTGACCAAGGCGGCTCAGCAGATCCAGGCCAAAACATACCAGGCCTTTATGCCCTACATCGGCATCGCGATCATGTACCTCGTTGTAGTCATGATTTTGACAAAACTCCTCGGAATCCTGGAAAGGAGGTTGAGAGAAAGTGACAGACGCTAAGAATACCAATCAGTCCCCTGTGCAGCAGGGAGAAGTCATGATCCATGTAGAGAACCTCAAGAAGTCATTTGGGGACAATGTCGTCCTCAACGGCATCACACAGGATATCCGCAAGGGCGAGAAGGTCG
>CAMOIJ010000049.1 GCA_946615865.1 uncultured Lachnospiraceae bacterium
AGAAGCTGGGAGCCAAGGGAGGCGGAAAGCCGGAAATGATACAAGGTTCTGTCACTGGCACGGAATCCTGCATTGCAGAAGTCCTTCCGTGAGAAAGGATGTGAAATGGGATCTCTGGTTCTATATGTAATGATCATGATCTGGTTCATCGTGATCTTCTCACTCAGACGTATTTCTGGAAAAGGAAAAGACGGAAAGCCGCAGAGACCATCCCGGACTGACGCGGCAAAACGGCTGGAATCGATGATCAGGGATGCGGGGAAAGGTTACAGGCCGCCTCGCTCTACAGACGGACACACGCTCAGAAAGGATCAGGATATCACCTGCAGGCAGTTCGGACACAGACATTCCGAACTGGAGGAACCCGCCGTACGCTTTATTGTCCACGATGATATTGAGGACGGTTTTATTATCCTGAATGGAAAGAAAATGCACAGGACGGAAGCGGATGCGTATGAGAATACGATCTGACATCTGTCGGAACACATGATTTAAACATAAAGACAGCCGGGTTTTAAACCTGGCTGTCTTAAATTTCGTGAATACCTGAAAATCCGTTTACACTTTCTTTTTTTTCTCCAGAATATTTGTAACGATGAGGGCAGCAGAGGCGTCTCCGGTGATATTGAGCGTCGTGCGTCCCATGTCAAAGATACGGTCTACGCCGGCAACCAGCGCAATGCCGTCGATCGGGAGTCCTACGGACGTAAGGACCATAGCCAGCATGACCATGCCTGCGCCGGGTACGCCTGCTGTTCCGACAGAGGCGAGGGTAGCCGTAAGTACTATAGTGAGCATCTGACCCGGCGTCAGGTTAATGCCGTAGCAGGATGCGATGAATACGGCGCACACGCCCTGGTAGATCGCAGTTCCGTCCATATTGATCGTGGCGCCCAGCGGCAGGACGAAAGAGGTTATTTCTCTTGTCGCGCCAAGTTCTTCTGTACACTCTATGTTGAGCGGAAGAGTGCCCACAGAAGAGGCACTGGAAAAGGCGAACATGATCGCAGGCATCATTCCTTTGAAGAATTTTAAGGGGCTCAGTCCGCCCAGTGTCCTGACGGTAAAGGAATATACCACAACCGCGTGGATGATATAACCCAGATAGGCAGTCAGAAGGACCATTGCCAAAGAGCCTATGACTTTGGGACCGTTAGCAGCGATCACAGGGCACAGAAGGCAAAAGACGCCAAGAGGAGAGAGGCGGAGGATCATTTCCATGACCTTCATGAAAATATCGTTCCAGCGGTTTATGCCTTCGACAGTTTTTTCAACCTTTTCACCCAGAGAGATCACTGCAAAGCCGATCAGGAGCGCCATGACGATGACCTGGAGCATATTGGCTTCAGCGATGGGCTCTACGAAGTTCTTGGGGAAAATCCCTACGAACACATCCATCATAGTCTTTCCTTCAGGTGCTTCATAGGTGAGACTCTCTGTGGAGAGGACCGGATAAAAGCTTTTGAAAAGATTTGCAAAAGTAAGACCGATCACGGTGGCCACAGCTGTCGTGCAGAAATAGTAGACAACGGTAATTCCGCCGATGGAACCGACTTTGCGGATATCCTTTAAGGAGACTACGCCGGACATTATGGAAAAGAGCACGATCGGACCGACGATGAACTTGACCAGATTCAGAAAGACCGTTCCGAGCGGTTTGATGTAGGATTCAGTGAATTCCACATGACTCTGCATTAAAAGGCCTGCGATCACTGCGAGCACCAGAGCGATAAAGATCTGCATTGCCAGCGGCATAGACGTTTTGGATTTTGTTTTCATATACCCTCCCTTTTTGTGTATAATCAATAAATGCACAATACTATTTTAGGATGAAACGGCAGGGTTGTAAATCCGGCAGGAATAACCGGCCGTTTGAATTATGGAGATATCAGATTGAACAGACTGCCCGAAGAGTTTAAAAAGCGTATGAAGCAAATGCTGGGAGAAGAATATGGCGCATTTCTGAAATCCTATGGGGATACCAGAAGACCCGGACTGCGGGTGAACATACTGCGGGAGCGTGCGGGAATGCTGGAGGTTGCTCCGCTGTTCGGCATGCAGCCGATTTCCTGGGCTCCTCACGGCTTTTATTATGATCCGCTGACAAGGCCCGGCAAACATCCGCTTCATGAAGCAGGAGCTTATTATATACAGGAACCAAGCGCTATGGCGGTGGCTGCACTCTCGGGGATCAGGCCTGGCATGAGGGTTCTGGACCTGTGCGCAGCTCCCGGAGGAAAGAGCACACAGCTGGCTTCTATGCTTGATGGGGAAGGGGTTCTGTATTCTAATGAGATCCATCCGGCAAGAGCGAAGATCCTCTCTCAAAATATTGAAAGAATGGGGATCACTAACGCTGTGGTCCTGAATGAAGATCCGGAAAAACTTGCGAAAAGGTTCCCGCTGTATTTTGACACAGTGGTCGTGGACGCTCCCTGCTCCGGAGAAGGGATGTTCAACAAGGAAGAGGAGGCGATCCCGAACTGGAGCCCTGAAAATGTCGAGTTGTGCGCCTGCAGGCAGAGTGGGATCCTTGACTGCGCGGCGGAAATGACTGCTCCGGGAGGAACGCTGGTGTACTCTACCTGTACATTTGCGCCGAAGGAAAATGAACAGAACGCGGCAAAGTTTGTCATGCGGCATCCCGATTTTCAGATTTTGGATATTCCTGCGCATCTTGGCCCGGACTATATGGAACGCACAGGGCTTGCGGCAGGAAGGCCGGAGTATGCATCCGATGAAGAAATTCCCGGAAAGATCCTGGATTCCCTTAGCGGAACGATCCGTCTGTGGCCTCACAAACTGGAGGGAGAGGGACACTATCTGGCTGTTTTCAGAAAAGAAGGTTCCGCGCTGAGAAGAAGAGCTGCCGGTGCAAGACCTGTAAGAGATCGTGAAGCTATAAAGCTTTATAAGGAATTCTGTGAGGAGACACTGTCGCAGAAGGGGGTCAGGAGAATGGAGTCGTTTCTTAAAGACGGACCCGAAGCATCTTTGACGCTTTTTGGCAAAGAACTGTACAGGATCCCGGAAAGTGCCGGGCTGGACGGATTGAAGGTCCTGCGGCCCGGGCTCCATCTGGGTACTCTTAAAAAGAACCGGTTCGAGCCGTCCCACGCTCTGGCAGCGGCATTGGAAGCCGGAGACGTAAAGTGCAGTGCAGAGCTCTCTGACGGTTTTGAGGACGTCCTCGGCGACGGGAATGCGGCCCGAGCCTATCTGAGGGGAGAGAGCCTGCGTACTCAGGACTGCGCACAGATCAGAGGAGATAAAGGCTGGTGTCTGGTGACAGACTGCGGATTCAGCTGCGGCTGGGGAAAACTCTCGGGAGACCAGATCAAGAACCACTACCCGAAAGGGCTGAGAAGACCGTATTGATTGCCCCTGTATTTTGAATCTGATATCATAAGTAAAACTGCGGATAGCCTTCGAGGAGAATGTCTATGGGTTACAGAAACATGATCTTTGACGTTATGGTGATGAATATGGAGAAACAGCTCACAGAGCTGTCCCATGAGCGATTCGGGAAGCCGCTTGAAAAATGCGGAGATGAGGAGACATATTTTATTCTGATGCTGCTGGTAAAGAGGATACTCAAGATCAGCGAGAAGAACAGCGGAGAGAAGAAAGTCTATTATGTCTCGGCGGAGTTCCTGCCCGGAAGATTTCTTCTCAACACTCTGATCAATCTCGGGATCTACAGAAAGGCAGAAAAGCTTCTCGCCCGGTATGGCAAGAAACTTCAGAATGTTTTGGAGTATGAACCGGAGCCCTCTCTCGGCAGCGGCGGTCTGGGGCGTCTGTCGGCATGCTTTATGGACTCGATAGCGACACTTGGATATCCGGCAGAGGGCCTTGGTATCAACTATCGATATGGACTGTTCCGGCAGTCTTTCTCGGACCATATGCAGCAGATGGACAAGGACCCCTGGATCCAGTGGGACTCCTGGGAGGATCTGACGGAAGCCAGTTTCGATGTTACCTTGGGCAGGTACAAGGTCAGGGCACGTGTGTATGAGATCAGTGTCGCCGGCTATCACAGCGGCGTCAACAAACTAAGGCTTTTTGACCTGGAGAGCGCGGACGGATCTATTGTTCATGACGGGATCGAATTTGATAAGAGTGCGATCGATAAGAACCTGACTCTCTTTGTATATCCGGATGATTCTGATGAGGGGGGAAAGATCCTTCGCCTGTATCAGCAGTATTTTCTGGTGAGCTGCGCGGCGCAGCAGATCCTGAGCGAAATGAAAGCACGCAAATGTGACCTGAGAAGGATGTATGACTATGCGGTCATTCAGATCAATGACACACATCCGTCTTTGATCATTCCGGAACTTATCCGCATCCTTACTGACGATAAAGCACTCTCTTTTATGGAGGCAGTGAAGGTCGTGACGAAGACCTGCGCCTATACGAACCACACGATCCTTGCGGAGGCGCTTGAGACCTGGTCAGTCGATCAGCTCTCAGAGGTGGTGCCCCAGCTGGTTCCGATCATTCACAGACTGGATCTGATCATCAAGAACAGATATCATGATCCTTCAGTATGGATCATCGACACGGAAAGAAACGTCCATATGGCCAATCTGTGCGTACATTTCGGTTTTTCAGTAAACGGTGTAGCGAAGATCCATACAAAGATCCTGAAGGAATCCCAGCTCAGAGGTCTCTATCAAATCTATCCGGAGAAGTTCAGCAACAAGACGAACGGAATCTCTTTCCGAAGGTGGCTGTACGGGTGCAATTCTGAACTATCCGACTGGATCAGTGCCAAAATAGGGAATGATTACAAGCTGGATCCCGCACGGCTGGAGGATCTGAAGGCATTTGGGGACGATCCGGAAGCTCTGAAAGAACTTGAGGAGATCAAGGCGGGAGCAAAGAAGCGCGTCGCGTCCTTCATAAAAAAGAGAGAGGGCGTAGATCTTCTTGACGACGGCATCTATGATCTGCAGATCAAAAGGATCCATGAGTATAAGAGACAGCATTTAGGCGCCCTCTATGTGATCCACAAGTATCTTGAGATCAAGAGGGGAAAAGTGCCGGAGAGGCCGGTCAATTTTATCTTCGGCGGGAAAGCCGCGTCAGCCTATGTGATGGCTCAGGACATCATTCACCTGATCCTTGTCCTTGCCGATGTCATCAACAGCGACCCTGAGGCGAATCAGTACATGAGGATAGTGATGGTCACTGATTATAATGTGACATACGCGGAAAGATTGATCCCGGCAGCTGATATTTCCGAACAGATCTCGCTGGCTTCGAGAGAAGCATCAGGGACAGGAAATATGAAACTGATGCTCAATGGAGCCCTGACTCTTGGAACCAATGACGGGGCCAATGTCGAGTTATGCGAGTCTGCGGGAGAGGAGAATGTTTATCTCTTCGGAGTCAGCGCGGAAGAGGTCATAGGGCATTATGAGAGAGGAGATTATGATCCCGCCCTTGTATATAACAGCAGCGAAAAAGTCAGGGAAGCAGTCGATTTTATTGTCGGTCCACAGATGTTCGCCAAAGGCCGCAGAGAGAATCTGGAAAGGCTTTATGATGAGATCCGGACGCGTGACAGATATATGGCACTGCTGGACATGGAATCCTATATCGAAGTGAAAGACCGGATGCTGCATGATTATGAGGACAGGATGTCCTGGAATAGAAAAGCGCTTCTTAATATCGCAGGAGCGTCATACTTCTCATCGGACCGCACGATTTCAGAATACAACAGGGATATCTGGAAACTTAAATCTTTTAAGACCTATTCCGAGGAAGGAAAGTAAAGGATTATATGGATCTTTTTGATTATATGAGAGAGACTGAACAGGAGACGGAGGCGCCGCTTGCCGCTCGCCTTCGTCCCGTTGATCTGGAAGAGGTAGTCGGACAACGGCACATCATCGGAAAGGGAAAACTCCTCTACAGAGCGATCAAAGCTGACAAGATAAGCAGCCTTATCTTCTACGGCCCTCCCGGAACCGGTAAAACGACGCTGGCCAAGGTGATCGCCAATGCTACAAAGGCGCAGTTCCAGCAGATCAATGCGACGTCAGCAGGCAAGAAGGATATGGAGCAGGTAGTGAAAGAGGCTCAGGACAGGCGCGGTATGTACGGCCTGAAGACAATCCTCTTTATCGACGAGATACACCGCTTCAACAAATCGCAGCAGGATTACCTGCTGCCTTTTGTGGAGGACGGAACCCTGACTCTGATCGGCGCTACCACCGAAAATCCGTATTTTGAAGTGAACGGAGCGCTTTTGTCAAGGTCGATGATCTTCGAACTCAAACCTCTCTCATCGGAGGATATACTGGAACTGATCCACCGGGCGGTGTATGATACAGAACGGGGAATGGGCGCGTATGACGCTGTGATCGAAGAAGATGCCGCCCGTTTCCTTGCGGAGATGTCGGGGGGAGATGCCAGACGGGCCCTGAATGCGATCGAACTTGGCGTCATGACCACTGAAAGGGACGCGGACGGGAAGATCCGTCTCACGATGGACGTGGTGAAAGAATGCATTCAGAAGAAGACGACCCGTTATGATAAAAACGGAGATAACCACTATGACACGATCTCCGCGTTTATAAAGAGCATGCGCGGGAGCGATCCCGACGCGGCAGTATATTATCTGGCGCGAATGCTGGAGGCAGGAGAGGACCCCGTGTTCATAGCGCGCAGGATCATGATCTGCGCGTCCGAGGATGTAGGAAACGCGGATCCCAACGCCATTGTTGTGGCGGTGAACTGCTCGCTGGCCTGTGAAAGGATCGGAATGCCTGAGTCGCAGATCATTCTGGCACAGGCGGCGGAATACGTAGCAACTGCACCTAAAAGCAATACAGCGGTGGAATCAATTATGACAGCAGGCCGGATCGTGCGTGAGACAGGGAGTCTTCCGATCCCGGGATATCTGCAGGACGCGCACTATAAGGGCGCGCAGGGGCTTGGAAGAGGAATCGGATATCAATACGCCCACGACTATGAACAGCATTTCGCGGGCCAGCCCCTGCTTCCGGAGAAACTGCGGGGAGAAAGGTTTTACCTGCCTTCCGGCAATGGGTACGAGAAAAAAATCAGGGAGCACATGGCCTCTCTGACTCATGACAGCAGGTATACGGAACCGGAACAGCTCCTTCCGAGGCCGCGGGAAGAGTAAAGAGGAAGAAGCCGTCACTGTTTTGACCCGGCAGCGGGTTTATGAGGAAGAAAAATGTCATCACCTCTTGCAATCTACAAACTGATCATATTGTACCTTCTGGATAAAGCGGACGGGGAGATCGCAATGGACAGGCTCTCCTCTTTTCTGCTTGAGAAGGGATATGTCAATTTCCTATCTCTGACGCAGACTTACGCGGAGATCGAGAAGAGCGGTCTTGTGAGCTCGAGAAATTCCGGAGACAGGTGTTTCTATCAGATCACGGCGGACGGAAGGCAGACGCTGCGGATCTTCAGGTCTGATCTTGGGAGAGAGATCATACAGCAGGCAGACGATTTTCTTAAGAGCGAGGGGACGGTCCTTCGCAGCGAGCAGTCTGTGAGGGCAGATTGTATCCCGGCGGAGAACGGAATGTACAATGTGGTCCTTAAGGTCATGGAGAGAAACGATCCTGTTATGGAGATCAGGCTGCAGGTGCCCGATAAAGGACTGGCGGAAGAGATCTGCCGCAGATGGCCCGAGAAAAACGAGAAGATTTATAACTCACTCATTGAAAATTTATTTTGATAGGCTTACAATGGATTCGATAATTCTAACAGGCAGCGTAATCTGTCCGTATCATGCGATAGTCTGCAGTCATTACCCCACATAAGAATTTAATCAGAATTACTTTTTTATATCGCGATAATCCGGCTATGTCTGAGCCGGCTCATGCTTATCTATATTTAAAGGAGAACCATGACAAAAGAAAGATATGAATTCCTGGCACTTCAAAATCTTAAGGAAATTGCCAAGAACAGAGGAATGAAGAAAATCTCCACGCTCAAGAAGGCGGAACTCATCGATGCTCTGCTCAAAAAAGATGAGGAGGACGCGCTTGCGCTTGCGGCTCAGAACGGCGGCCGTATTCCCAAGACGGAGCAGAAGAAACCTGATGCTCCGATCATCCACAAAAATGAATTTGCCAGTGAACTCGACAGCGGCCAGATCGCAAACGGAATTCTGGAAGTCATGCCTGACGGCTACGGGTTTATCAGATGCGCAAATTATCTTCCCGGGGACAACGATATTTATGTGGCGCCCAGCCAGATCAGAAGGTTCAATCTCAAGACCGGCGATATCGTCAGAGGAAACATCAGGGTCAAGACTCAGGGAGAGAAATTCGGCGCGCTCCTGTTTGTCAAATCTGTCAACGGAATGAAGCCTGAGGAGGCAACGAAGCGCTATAATTTTGAGGATATGACCCCGATCTTTCCTGATGACAGGATCCGCCTTGAAAAGCCCGGCGCAGGCATATCCATGAGGGTCATGGACCTTCTAAGTCCCGTAGGAAAGGGGCAGAGAGGCATGATCGTATCTCCCCCTAAGGCCGGTAAGACGACTCTCATGAAAGAAGTCGCGAAGTCTGTGAAAGCTAATAATCCAGAGATCCACCTGATCATCCTGCTTATTGACGAGCGCCCGGAGGAAGTTACTGACATCAAGGAAGCTATCGAGGGACCTAATGTGGAAGTGATCTACTCTACATTCGACGAACTTCCCGAGCATCACAAGAGAGTCTCCGAGATGGTCATTGAGAGGGCTAAGAGACTTGTTGAACACAAAAAAGATGTCATGATCCTTCTGGACAGCATCACGAGACTGACCCGCGCGTACAACCTCACAGAGCCTTCGAGCGGCAGAACGCTGTCAGGAGGTCTGGATCCCGCGGCGCTTCATATGCCCAAGAGGTTCTTCGGAGCGGCCCGCAACATGAGAGAGGGCGGAAGCCTCACTATTCTCGCCACGGCCCTCATCGAGACGGGAAGCAAGATGGACGAAGTTGTCTATGAGGAGTTCAAGGGCACCGGCAACATGGAAATGGTACTTGACCGCAAACTCTCTGAGCGCAGGATCTTCCCTGCTATCGATATGCAGCGCTCCAGTACAAGAAGAGACGATCTTCTTCTTACGCCCGATGAACTGGAAGCGATCAACATGATCAGAAGGGCTTTCAACGGAGTAAAATCAGAGGAGTCGGTGAATCAGGTTCTCGATCTTTTCGCAAAGACCAGAAATAACGGAGAGTTCGTTAGTATCGTAAAAAAGCAGAAGTGGTTTTACTGACAGCTGACCGAAATGAGTATTTCATAGTGTTATCATCAAAATATCTTTCAAACAGAGGATAAGACAATGGACAGAAGATGCGGCGTGCTGCTTCCGGTCGCAAGCCTCCCCTCCCGCTACGGGATCGGATGCTTTTCCAAAGAAGCTTATAAATTTGTGGATTTTCTGGCGGACGCAGGTCAGTCATACTGGCAGATCCTGCCGCTCGGACAGACAGGCTACGGGGATTCTCCCTACCAGTCCTTTTCGACATTTGCAGGCAATCCGTATTTCATTGACCCCGAGGCACTGATCAAGGCCGGATATATCGACAGAAAAACCGCGGATCAGTTCGATTTCGGAAAAGAGCCCCGGACTGTGGACTATGAGAAGATCTACAGGAACAGATATACTCTGCTTCGCAGGGCCTACGCGAACAGTCCCTTCTGTCAGAACCCTGCGGGAAAGTGGGCGAAGGATGCTTATGAAAGCGACAGGAGAGCCTTCGAGGATTTCAGGTGGGACAACTCCGAATGGCTTCCGGATTACGCGCTGTTCAGCGCGGTGAAGGAATATTTTGACGGGGATATGTTCACGCTCTGGCCCGAAGATATAAGGCTTCGCAGAACGGCCGCCATGGACAGTTACAGAATTAAACTCGATGAGGAGATCAGGTTTTACGAGTTCCTGCAGTTCCTCTTCGCACAGCAGTGGAAGGATCTCAAGGAATATGCCAATGGCAAGGGCATCAGGATCGTCGGCGATATCCCTATCTACGTCGCTTTTGACAGCGCGGACACATGGAGTCATCCGGAACTGTTTGAATTTGACGAAAACGGATTTCCTACCGTCGTTGCCGGTGTGCCTCCGGACTCTTTTTCCGCTACCGGACAGCTGTGGGGCAATCCGATTTACCGCTGGAAGTATCACAAGGCCACAGGTTACGACTGGTGGATCAAAAGACTTGAGCATGTCTTCAAACTCTACGACGTTGTAAGGATCGATCATTTCAGGGGTTTTGATGAGTTCTGGGCCGTTCCCTACGGCGCCGCGGACGCCATGGGAGGAAAGTGGAAAAAGGGCCCCGGTTATTCGCTGTTTGCCGCGATGAAGCAGAAACTGGGAGAGAAAGAGATCATCGCGGAGGATCTTGGATATCTCACGAAATCTGTGCTAAGGCTCGTGAAGCGCACAGGGTTCCCGGGGATGAAAGTATTGCAGTTCGCTTTTGAAAGTGACGCGGACAATACTTATCTGCCTCACAACTATACCAGCAACGCGGTCGTATATACCGGTACCCATGACAACGATACTACAAGAGGCTGGTACATCGCTTCAGATGAGAAGCAGCTGGAGTTCATCAATAAGTACGCGGACATTCGCTGCAGCCAGACTGCTACATGGGACCTGATCAGGCTGGCCATGCAGAGCGTAGCGGACACCGCGATCATCCCGATCCAGGATTATCTTGATATCGGTTCTGACGGAAGGATAAATACCCCTTCTACTCTGGGCGGAAACTGGTCCTGGAGACTGCTTCCGGAAGAACTCACGGAAGATCTGGCAGCGAGAATGAAAGAATTTGCCCAAATATACGGAAGAATAAGCAAATAAACAGTTTTCATGTTGGAATTTTGCAAACTGTTATGATATAATGTACTGCAATTGTGTAAATCAGACAGGAGGATAGTAGTCAATGAGCGTAACGGTTGAAAAACTGGAAAAAAGTATGGCGAAACTTACTATTGAAGTAAGCGCCGAAGATTTTGATAAAGCAATTAACAAGGTATATCTCAAACAGAGAGCCCGGATCAATGTGCCCGGATTCCGCAAGGGCAAGGCGCCCAGGAAGCTGATCGAGCAGATGTACGGCACCGGCGTATTCCTTGAGGATGCCATTAATGATACGATCAACAGCACTTATCCTGAGGCGGCGCAGGGATGCGAGATCTCAAACGAAATCTCTTCCAACCCTGACATCGAGCTTGTGCAGGCAGAAGCCGGCAAGCCGCTGATCTATACAGCTACTGTAGCTGTTAAGCCTCCGGTAGGTCTTGGCAAATACAAGGGAGTCGAAGTTGAGAAGACCGACGTGACCGTATCCGATGAGGAAGTTGATGCCGAGCTCGCCGCAGAGCAGGAGAAGAATGCTTCTTATAACGAGATCACCGACAGACCGGTTGCAGACGGCGACAAGATCAACCTCAACTTTGAGGGATTTGTCGACGGCGTCGCATTTGAAGGCGGAAAGGGAGAGGACTATCCTCTGACCATCGGCTCCGGTTCCTTCATCCCCGGCTTCGAAGAGCAGCTGGTGGGAGCAGAGATCGGCAAAGAGATCGAAGTTAACGTCACTTTCCCTGAGAACTATCAGTCAGCTGAGCTGGCAGGCAAGCCCGCTGTGTTCAAGTGCACAGTCCTCAAGATCACCGAGAAGGTTCTCCCTGAACTGAACGATGAGTTCGCGGATGATGTCTCTGAGTTCTCTACTCTTGAAGAGTACAAAGCCGACATCCGCAAGAACCTCGAGGTTAAGAAGGAAGAGAAGGCGAGAACAGAGAAGGAGAATAAGGTGATCGACGCGATCATCGCTGATTCCGAGATCGAGATCCCCGAGCCTATGCTCAAGGCTCAGCAGGAGCAGATCGTAGATGAGTTCGCGCAGAGACTTCAGTCCCAGGGACTTAATATCGATCAGTACTTCTCCTATATCGGCGGAAGCAGAGAGAAGATGATGGAAGAAGTCAAGGACCAGGCCGACAAGCGCATCCGCACACGTCTTGTGCTGGAAGAGATCGTCAAGGCTGAGAATATCGTCGCTACCGACGAGGACTTCGAAGTCGAACTGGGCAAGCTTGCGGAAGCATACGGCACAGACCTCGACACGATCAAGAAGATCTTCGAGGGAAGAGAGAAAGACAGAATGATGGAGGATATCGCTGTTCAGAAAGCTGTTTCCTTTGTCGCTGACAATGCTGTAGAAAAGTAATTGGATGGCGGAGCGCAGGAAATAATGCGCTCCGCCAATGTAGATTAAGAGGCAGACAATCTGGTCAGTTTTCGTAATTGAAGATCGGAGTTAGAAAATGGCAAATTTTATTCCTTATGTAATTGAACAGACAGGCACGGGAGAGCGTTCATACGATATTTTCTCCCGCCTTCTCAAAGAGAGGATCATCTTCTTAGGTGATCAGGTGACGGACGCGTCCGCGGAACTCATAGTGGCGCAGATGCTCTTCCTTGAGGGAGAGGATCCGGATAAGGACATTCAGTTCTATATCAACAGCCCCGGCGGCTCCATTTCCGCAGGTATGGCGATCTATGACACAATGCAGTTTGTAAAATGCGATGTATCAACGATCTGCGTGGGCATGGCGGCCAGCATGGGATCTTTCCTTCTGGCGGGCGGAACAAAGGGAAAGAGATATTCTCTTCCTCACTCGGAGATCCTGATCCACCAGCCTCTGGGCGGAACAGAAGGCCAGGCATCCGATATCGCCATTCAGGCGGCCCATATGGCTGCGATCAAGGAGAGAATGAACAGACTTCTTGCGCAGAACACCGGACAGCCTTACGAGAAGATCGTCAGGGATACAGACCGCGATAACTGGATGACACCTGAGCAGGCCCTGGAATACGGCCTGATCGACAGGATCTATACAACCCGCAAGGAGATTACTGATGGCAGATAAGACGAAGATGCAGCCGCGCAGATGCTC
>CAMOIJ010000050.1 GCA_946615865.1 uncultured Lachnospiraceae bacterium
GATCCTTCGCTGCAGAACTTCCTGACGGAATATCCCAGATTTGGTGCCCTATATTCTTCATCTCCTCCGGCATCTTTCAGTGCCTGCAGAACATTCCTGAGATCTTCGTGCAGTTCCTCAGTAAAGACCCGATCTGTCCCTTCACGATGCTCCACGTAATTGTATGATGGCAGTATCTGTTTTGCCTGAAGAGCGAATCGATTCATGCCGGAATTTCCATATGAATCCAATGCATTCACATCCGCTCCCATATCAAGCATCCTTTTCAAAACATTGAGCGCTTCAACAGCTCTCTCTTTTGTTGAGAAGACACGGAATCCCATATATTTATCATTTGTATTCCACCTGCAGCACATCACAGCGCAGTTAATTGCGTCATGCAGCACCGGTGTTCTCCAGGCGTTGCAGCAGGACTCATCTTCTATAAAATTTACATCCGCTCCCATATCCAGCAAATAATTGGCAATAGCGATATTCCCCGTTTTGAGGGCAACCTGCAAAGGCGACTGCCCGTCGTCCTTCTTAGGCGGCTGCTTTGCCACACAATTGACCAGTGCCGGTTTCTTCTCAATAACCTGCCTGACCATTTCAAGGTTCGATGCTCTTATAGCAGTAAATAGTTTTTTCATGTCGCTTCTCTTTCTTATACTTGACCCTTGACCTCCGACCTCTGGGGTGGTTTGTCCACACCTGTGGACAAACCACCCCAGAGGTCGAGAGATGTCCATCATGGAATCGACACCTCACCACACAGGCTCAGGCGAAAGTATTCTTTGAGCTCCTGATAGTCTTCCGTCTGCCCCAGCACCCACATCAGTTTAGTGACTGCCGCTTCAGTTGTCATATCATACGCCTGGATCACGCCCGCCTCCAGCGCACGGCGCCCTGTCTCATAGATTCCCAGATTGCTTCCCTCAAACCGACACTGCGTCCCGACAAGAACTGTTGCCCCCTGCCCGGTGAGATTTTGAAGCTCGCTGATGAAATCATGCCTCAGGAACGGCATTCCACCCAATCCGAATGCCTCAATGTAGAATGCTTTATACCCCTTTTCCGCATACATCCGCAGCACTTCTCTGTGAATGCCGGGAAAAAGTTTGATGACCGCAACATCCGGACAGTACTGATCCTGCAGCTTGAAAACACCTTTTTTCAAGGGCAGCATTCTCTCATTGATCTTCATGCCGATTGAACTGATCTCCGCCACATTTTCGCAATTGATACTGTCAAATGCGTCAAAACTAAGTGACCGTACCTTCGATGCGCGGCACCCCAGCATTACTTTCCTGTTGAAAGCGACGAAAACGCCGGAGCACCCGCTCTGCGCCATGTAGATCGCGCACCGCAAATTCTCCATTGCGTCCGCCACAGGGTTCGAGATGGAAAGCTGGCTGCCGGTGATCACGACAGGTATATTGATATTTTGAAGCATAAACGACAACATGGACGACGTATAAGCCAGAGTATCTGTTCCATGAATCACCACAATTCCGTCAAAACAGTCCCTCTGCCGGCTTATAGCCTGTGCAAGGCGCGCCCAATCCTCCGGGAAAATGTTTGCGCTGTCCAGCGACATGAATTCCTGCATGGTCAGCTGAGCTTCTCCTGCGACAATGTGTAGTTCACGCTCCATGGACTCAGTCGTTAGACCCGGAGTAATCCCGTGTTCCCTGACAACTGAGGCAAGTGTTCCGCCTGTATTCATGATCAGCACTTTTTTGCTCATTTTTGTCACTCTCTTTTAATTCACTTGTTACGTATTGGGGGGTGATAATGATCGGCTCTGACCCGACCTCTGGGGTAGTTTGTCCCCAGGTGGGGACAAACTACCCCAGAGGTCGGGTCAGGTCGCTTATCCATAATAATACACCAGCGTTAAGGCCTTGTGTCTCATTTATTATGATTTACACTCAATCAACCGGCTCACTATAGTACTTCCCGAAAAAGTCCTCCGTCGGCAGCACATTTATGATGATCCCCGGATCAACTTCCCTAAAAAGGTTGACGATGTCCTTCTCTTCATACGCAGAGATCACCGTATGCAGAATGCTCATCTTTTTTCCGCTGTAACCGCCCCGCCCTTCCAGCACCGAAATCCCGTGCATGGAATGCTGTATAAATGCCGCCACAATTTCGTCTGCCTTTTGTGTCGTCGCCTGAAGAGTTACCCGTTTATACCGATGGTAAAACGCCTCGATCGTCTTCGTCGAAATGAATTGGAACAAGATCGAGTACCCCGCGCTCTCCCAGCCGGAGATGGCGCCGAACACGCACAGCATCGCCGCGTTAAAGGCAAATACATATTGCCAAATCGACTTGCCGAGCCGGTTGGAAACGTACAGCGCAATGAAATCCGTCCCTCCCGTAGACGCATTCCCCCGCAGTGCGGTCACCGCTGAAATCCCGTACAGGGTTCCTCCGAAGCAAATGTTCAGAAGCACATCGTCAAAAAGAGGCCGCGCCGGCAAAATCCCGAGCAATAGACTTGTCATCAGAACCTGCGCCAAAGAAAACACAACGAATTTTCGTCCAATGCTTCGGCTGCACAACAAGGCCGCTGGAATATTCAGTACGACCATGCCCATTCCCACTGTCACCGGCACTCCAATTCTTTGTGTCAAAATAGACAACAGCGTAGCAATTCCCGTAAAACCGCCGGGAAGCAGATTCACCGGTTGTAAAAAAGTGCGCATCGCCGCGGCCTGAATAAAAGCGGAAGCCGCCACTGACACAGCAGTGACGGCCATCCTTCTGATCGATTTAAATGAAGCTATATTTTCACCTTTCACGCCTGCTTCTCCTCACAGTGAAATATCACGCTTTCTCCACCACGTAATTATCTCTCACACCATCAAGGACTTTGCTTCCGATCCTTTTGTGGAACTGAGGATCTTTGGGAATATCGGGATTAATGCCCAGTTCCTGCGGCGCCAGGCAGGCTACTACCTGCAGCGGGATGATGTACTCCCAGCAGGAGAACAGCGGGTCCTCTGTAAACGGCGCGATGCAGTACTTATCCTGAATTTCATCAACGCCCTCCGCCGTGCCGATCAGATAATTGTGGGGTGTCCACTCACTGAGGATCTCGATGAGCTTAACTGTCCTGGGCTTATAATCACCCTTCGACGCCAGATAGAAAACATGTGCACTCTCCGTGATAGAGTTATAAATTCCATGGAAGAATTCTTCGATATCGTATCCTGTAACACCCTGCCGCACAGTCTCGAGCATCTTCAGCGCTCCTTCGAGCACGTCACCATAGCAGTTGTCATATCCGACCACAATGATCCTCTTTGCGGGCAGGAATTCATTGCGGATCCTGTCGTACCAGGCAGTCGCTGCTTCCGTGATATTTACAAGGTTATCGATCACGCGATGCATCCTCTCGATATATCCCTCGACGCACTCCTCGGTGATGATTCCTTTCGCAATGCCCAGCTCTGCCAGCATCAGTTCAATTGTGAGCGTGCTCCCTGCAAATCCCTTGGTTTTTGCGCCGGCCAGCTCATTGCCGACCATGATTCTGGTCTTTGTCGCCGCGTGGTCAAAAATCAGCGCTCTCGGATTTTCTGATACCGCCGCAGTGTACAGCCCCTTCTCGGTCGCCGAATCAAGACCTGCGACCGTCGACAGGCTCTGCCCGCCCTGAGACATTCCGATCACGAGCGTGTTGGTGTTGAACACCTTCTCTCCCCGCTCGAACTGTGTCGGATACATTACGATGACTTTCATATTCAGCAGTTCTTCAAGGAAGTTTTTGGCATTGAGGCCAGCATGGTAACTCGTACCGGATCCCAAAATATAGATCTGCTCAATGTTTTTATCCTTATAAAAATCAACGAATTCTTTCGTGATCTCTCTGCGGTCCTTGATAATGCTGCGCAGCACAACAGGTGTCTCGCAGATATAGTCATACATATTTGAATGGCTCATAATAGCATATACCTCCCAATCAGAAAATTCCGATCACAGAACCCAGGATGCCGACGATGATCATGCCCCAGAGCAGTGTTGTGGTCTTCACGCCCTTCCGCATCAGGAAGTAAATGAAGAAAGTCAGGCAAAGCGGCAGGAATCCGGCAATGATGCTGTCAAAAATGTCCTGCAGAACAACTTCTGCTCCGCCGATCGAAAGCACAAGCGGTGTGGCAAGGGAGACCATCGAAGCGCACATGGAGCCGACGACTACCAGACCCAATATTTTGGCAACCTCTGTCAAAACAGCGATCGCCCCGCCTTCTGTCATACTCTCAAGGAAGCTGATTCCGCTCTTATAACCGAGCTCAAGACCCTTGTATCTGACAAGGAAGTGCGGAATATTGTAGATCAGGAGGAACAGGATCGCGCCGAGGATGCTTCCCTGTGCCGCGATGCTGCAGCCGATACCTGCGCCGATGATCCTCAGAGTGCCCCAGAAGAATGCATCGCCTATGCCTGCAAGAGGGCCCATAAGTGCTGTCTTAACAGCGTTGATGGACTCTTCGTCGCACTCTTCGCCTGCATCCTTCGCTTTTTTGAATTTTTCTTCCATAGCGATGGCCGCGCCGGTAATGAAAGTGACGATCGCGGGTGTCGTATTAAAGATCGCCAGGTGTCTCTTCATGGCTGCTTTGGCCTCTTCGCCGTCGGGATAAAGCTCTTTAAGGGCCGGGAGCATCTGATATGCAAATCCCACGTTCTGCATTCTCTCGTAGCAGAAGCATCCCTGCAGAGGGAAAGACCTCCAGAAAGTCTTATTGAAAACGTCCTTAGTCATTACACTGTTTTGCACTTCATTCTCCATAACTGCTGCTCTCTCTTCCATCACAGTTCACCTCCCAAATCATCGGACAACGGATCATACAGATTGCCGGCAGCCGCCTGTGCCGCAGCGGCATTCTCTTTAGCCTGCATAGTATACTGATAAATAATATAGGCAACCGCGGTTCCCAGAACGGCTGCGCCGACTGTGTTCACACCCATGAGCGCTGTAAGCACCCAGCCTACAAAGAAGAACGCGACATTTTTCTTATCAAACAGAAGGTTCATCAGGATCGCGATACCAAGTGCAGGAAGCATACCGCTGGCCACACGCAGACCGTTTGTAACACTTGCGGGGATCATGTCCACGAAGGTGCCGATCACTGCCGATCCCAAAAGAGATCCAAGGAAAACAAGCAGAAAATAACTAACGAAGAAAAGGATCCCGCCGCCCCAAAGCGCTCTGTCGATACCTTTGTAATCACCTCTTTCCGCTGCCTTATCTGCCATGCTGACAAAATATGCATTGGCTGTTCTGTCCAGAATTCCTACCAGCTGACCCAGTGTTGCAATGGGGAGCGCAAGCGCGACAGCTGCACTGACGTCGAGACCGGAAGTAATCGCAAACGCGGTTGCAAGGATTGTTCCGGAAACGGTGTCCGGAGGTGTCGCAGATCCGATGCCCACAACGCCCATCATGACAAGTTCCAGTGAAGCGCCGATGATGATGCCGGTGGTAAAGTCCCCCAGGATCAGTCCGACCAAAGGTCCGAGAACAAGCGGACGGTCACACATCAAAATTCCAAACATACGGCTGTCCCAAATTCCGAGACCGCCCAAAAGGCCCAGTAAAACAGCTTGAAAAATATTCATCATTTCCTCCTTCTCTTCTTTTAGCGATTATAGTTTCTGCGAATATCTTCGCAGGAGAGTTTTTTGGAAGTGGGATCAGCCTGCATGAAAAGATGGATCCCCTGTCCCTCGAGGCGATTCATCACGGCGATGTCCTCTTCTCCCATATAGGAATTCATATCGATCTGCTTCTTTCCGGCTCCGCTTCTGAGGCCGCCCATCAGCACTTCCTTCACCGCGTCCCCGGTCTTGCCGATCACATATTCCGCATCCTTCATCGTTTTAGTGATCACCATGATCGTTCTGGAAGCGTGTTTAGGATTGTTGATCACCGCCGCCGCTCCATCAAGTGATTTCATAGACAAAGTGACTCCGGGAGGCGTCGCAAGTTTGAAAGCTACCTGCATCGCCTTGTCCTGAAGCATTGCGTTATTCGCGATCAGGATCACATCCGCTTTATAATAATTCGTCCATGCCACCGCGACCTGACCATGCAGCAGTCTGTCATCTACGCGTAAAATCTTTATCATTGTTTCCCCTTTCCGACTTCAGTCACAATTCATCATCATCTTCCAAAACATCGCCATCTGCAGCTGCACTGATCAGCATCAAATTGCTTTTTGCCTGCTCAACAGCTTCTCTGATCAGTTCTTCGTTACCGGCCCGGTCTTCGTCGAATTCTGTTACTGCCAGCTCGATCAAAAGCCCCAGATTCATGCCGGAAACCAGATAGAGATTGTCTCTGTCCCCCAGTACCCTGACCGCTGCCTGTGTCGTACTCCCTCCGGGAATATCTGTGAGAATGATGACGGGCTCCTTCTCATCGAATTTCGCAACAGCGTCTCTCAACATTCCCAATGCCTCTTCAATTCCCGTCTCCATCGTGATGCTCAGAGGTATCAAATTTGCGGCCTCCCCCAGGATAAACCTGCAGGACTGTGCGATTCCTTTTGAGAAATCGCCGTGTGTCAACAGAATAATATTGCTCATTGTTTCCTCCTATTAATGTATATACATTTAAATTATATATAGCATACATTTTTGTATTTGTAAATACATTTTGGCACGATTTTCTATGTTTTGCCGCTAAAAAATTGACATTTCTTTAGTGACACGATAATATTTGTATATACCTTATAAAAAGGAGCACAAATTGAAAAAAACAGCACTCTATCTCACGATCGCACAAGACATCATTGATCAGATTCAGGCCGGAAGCCTGCGTCCGGGTGACCAGCTTCCCGTAGAGAAAGAATTGTGTGATAAATACAATGTCAGCAGAATGACGGTCAACAAAGCCCTCTCTTCTCTGGTCTATCAGAATTACATCACAAGAACTCCCGGCAAAGGCAGTTTTGTCAACGCGCAGGAGCCTGTGGTGCGAAAGAACATCCGTCAGGAAGGACACAACAGCTTCTCCGCTGACATCACATCGATTGGGAAGCAGCCGGGCGCGATCCTGCAGGAGTACCGGATGATCCGCGCCTCTGAATACCCCCGAATGCAGGAAAAACTCCATCTCGATCCAAATGATATGGTTCACTACATTTTCAGGATCCGCACGATCGACGGCGTTCGTGTTGCTCTCAGCCATACATACATTCCCTGCGCCCTTCTTCCGGCCCTGGACATCACTGTGCTGGAGCATTCCCTCTACCAATACCTGGACCAGGTGTGCGGCATCCACCCTCACGTCACGGAATATGCCTTCAGTGCCCTTCTTCCAACAAAAAAACAGCAGGAGCTCCTGCAAACGGAGTCCTGCGCTCTCTTAAAATCAGCTCATACGAGCTCGGCTGAATGTGGTCCCTACTTCGAATATACTGAGACCTTCTATGCCGGCAACCGGTATACATATTATTTCAATCTTGATTCTACAAACCCGGGGTGAACTCGGGTTAAACTCTGTTCTCCAATCGACCTCTGCCTGTCCAATAGACCTCTGGGGTAGTTTGTCCACACCTGTGGACAAACTACCCCAGAGGTCACTTATCTCCTCAGACCGCACGCAGGTCCGGCCAGCATCTCCGCCTTCTGTTTTTCCGTGTCAGGATCTGCCAGCACATCCGCATATTCCGGATGCTTCGCGAACCATTTAATAGAATAGGAGCAGGATAACTCGGCTTTCAACCCCTTTTCCCGAAGGCTGTCTGCCACTGCCTGTGTGATCTTCCCTGCAATTCCCTGGCCGCCAAGCGAAGGATCCACTTCCGTGTGCACCAGATTCACTACGCCCGGCCTGACTTCCGGGTGGTCCAAAACAGCGACCTGCTTCCCGTTCTCGTCCTCAAGCCAGGTCTTTGCTTCATTAGCTTTGAATTCCATAGTTATCTCCTTTCATAACCGAGTTCGACCTCTGGGGTAGTTTGTCCACACCTGTGGACAAACTACCCCAGAGGTCGATTAAGCCTCCTAAGCCTCAAAGCCCGGCAATCCCCCTGATATACTCCGCTAATGCCTTGTCCTCACAGTAAATGAAGCAGCCCTTCTGGCCTCTGGTCAGCAGTGTCTTATACGTATTCTTGATCAGGATCTCCGCGACCTTGTCGGAGGCCGATCTGATGCCGGAAGACTTGTCATCCTTGGAAATCCGCAAGCGGTCTGTCACTATTTTGCCTGTGTCCGGGTCGTACCGCAGGTCCTTCCCGATGAACACGCCAACGTAATCGAACTCGAGCCCCTGCGCGGTGTGGATGCAGCCAACCTGCTCGAAGGATTTGGGGTTGATCGCCCATATTTTGTCCTTTTCGAGGTTCCACTGAGCCCTGAAGTCCCGCTCCAGATATATGTCGAAGTCGCCCCGCTTGTGCTTGACGTTCCAGTCGTAGCAGTAGCCTGCAACCATGCGGGCTTTGTTACTCGCCGCGTTCATCGCCCGGAGATCGCGTCGAAGTTCATTCGGATCGTCATACACTCTCAGGTCAAAATTCAGCTCGCTAAGGTCTACGTCAACCGGCTCACCGATTTGCAGCATTCTGTCGAGGAACTGAATATACTGATCACTCCCGTTGCACCGGAACTGGGAGTGAAGCACCGTATCCTCATTCATTGTCACTTCACTGTTCAGCTCACCCGCCCACTTCTCGATTTCCTTCACAGAGCCGATGTCTTTGGTCGTGATCCTTTGGTCCTCATCGATCAGGAAAATTGTAAAACGCGACGCGCCAATGCACTCCTTGATCTGATTCTCGCCGTTCCAGTCGCCGTACATTTTGGAAACAAGCCGGTGCGCCTCATCCACGATCAGGCAGTCATAGAAGTTCGGCGCCATATTGCAGAGCCCAAACGGCGACCGAAAGAGCTGCTTGATGTTCACCTGCGCCTTCAGGTCCGACTTAGACAGCAGTCTCTGGTAAGCCTCACGAGGCGCGCTGTTCTTGGTGCAGTAACTGGCGTTGTATCCCTTCTGCGTAAACTCATTGAGCAGATTCACCGCCAGCACCGATTTGCCGGTTCCCGGTCCGCCCTGAATAATGACGCTGCGCTTCTTCAGGTCCTTGAGACACTGGTTCATCAATTTTTTGCATATGTCAAAAGCTACCGCCTGGTCATCCAGCAGAATAAATTCCTGATTTCCCTTCATCAGGGAGACCAGACAATCCTGAAGGGCCTTGGACGGGCGGATCCGTCCGTTATCGATCTTGTACAAAAGATCGCCGTTCGCCGCTTTTTTGACAATAAACTTCTTGATGAAGCTGCGGAACTTGAGCACCTGGCTCCGGTCAAAAAGCGGTGCCTCGTCATACCAGAGCTTGTAGATCTCATCATCCAGCGGCTCTCTGTTGGCCGGCGCGCAGTTGTGCAGGTACGCGCAGGGCCAGATCCCAATTTCCTCGTCCTGGACCTGCTCGGACGAATTCTTAATAAACGTGGCGTAAGCATAGGCCTGGTAGGAAGGATGATTGACTATGCGATACGCGCCGCCCGTAAAAGCGCGGACACTATGCTGCATGATATCGTCAACCTTCTCCGCCTTATCCCACTGCTTCAGCTCGACGACGACCACATTGCTGCGGTCGTCCCTGTCAGCGCCTGCGATCATGAAGTCCACGCGCTTGGAAGTCCTGGGAATCTGGTACTCGATCGCGATATCGGCGTCGCCGGGAATCTCCGGATCGTCGATCACCGATCGCATAAAGTGCAGCGAATTCTGCCAGGAATGAAACTCCGCTGCCTGCCCGCCTGAGATATGCTTCTCCCTCAGATTTCTGAGAATAATATCCGAGATCTGGTTCAGATTGACATCGTCATTGAATTGTGTCTTAGTTGCGTTGTATACGATCATCTGTGGCCTCGCTTTTGGGGTATGGTGACAAAATATAGCATTATTATACGCCATAATCGACCTCTGGGGTAGTTTGTCCACAAATGTGGACAAACTACCCCAGAGGTCGATTCAAAAAATATAAGGTAGGAAAAAACAAATAATCAGCTTATCCAAGTACTGTGAATCCGGAAAGTGTCACAAGGCCCGCGAACATCGCTGCAGGGATAACGCCCGCCCAGATGTTGCCGTATTTGCGGTAGATGTAAGTGACCACACCGGTGGTTCCTCCCATCATGTAGCAGTAACCGAAGGCAAAATCGAGAGATCCTGAGCTTGTGTTTTTGCCGGTTCCGTAGATATCGATCTGCGGGATGATCGTCTCGCCGGTGCCCATGATCATGGAGCCGCCGTACTGGATCAGCAGGAGCACGAAGAGTGCACTTGCCGTCAGGCAGGAGTTAACAATAACCGCTCTCCACATGTCCTTCTTTTCGTTTCCGGTGGAAGGCAGGATGCGCTGGGACATGTTTCCGACGAACATCACAAAGAAGATGATCAGGATATACGGAATTGCGCGAACGATTCTCATGGGACTCATCTTGAGGTAAGTGGAGAGATTCCATACCTGATAGTTGATGCCGGCAAAGCCTTCAATAAGCCAGAGCCATGTGAATACGAAAACCGCAATGATCAGGGCCATAAGGAAGCTCTTAGCGGGCTTGGACCAGTCGATCTTTGTGTCGCCGTCCGCGCCGAGCGCGTAGTCGCCCAGTGTCAGAGGATTGCCTGCTGCCTTGGCTTTGTTAGCACGGATCACCATTCTGATGATGCCGATCACTGCCAGCACGACCAGCCATGCCATGATTCCGTTGAGGTTTGCAGAAGGCAGTATTTTGACCCAGGGAGTGCCAAGACCGGTCCACTTGATCGTGTATGCCGATACATGCACAAAGATCAGGGCAGGGATTACGAGGGAGAACAGGATGTCGAGTGCCCAAGCCTTGGCGCCTTTGCGGGGCTCTCCGCCCTTGGGAACAGGGTTTGCAATTGTGGCAAAAAACGCATTCTGCATCAGCAGATTGATCAATGCGGCAAGGAGGAACATCATCGCGATGCAGGCGATTCCGGAGAAGATCTGCTGCGGGAACCAGGCAAGATCGCTATTCTCAAGCTTGATCGGCGCGTCAGTAACAGCCGTCTCGCATAAATAGACCTCTGGGGTAGTTTGTCCACAAACTACCCCAGAGGTCGCATGCCGGTTTTTCGTCATCTCCTCAGACCGCACGCAGGACCGGCCAGCATCTCAGCCTTCTGTTTTTCCATTTCAGGATCTGCCAACACATCCGCATATTCCGGATGCTTTGCGAACCATTTAATAGAATAGGAGCAGGATAATTAGGCTTTCAGCCCCTTTTCCCGAAAGCTGTCTGCCACTGCCTGCGTGATCTTCCCCGCAATTTCCTGGCCGCCTAATGAAGGATCCACTTCCGTGTGCACCAGATTCACTACGCCTGGCCTGACTTCCGGGTGGTCCAAGCTTATGCGGAACCTTCTTCGCTATCGGTTACCAGATTGGTAAAGATAGCAATAAGACACAGAAATAGCCGCCCCAGTCTCGCAAACATGGGCGGCTATTTCAATAGCTAACTTAATGCGGGCTGACCGTCTATCGGCAGCTCCTTTGTAACTACAGAATATCATATAGCCTTTCCGCTGTCAAAGAACCTCTCGATCTCTGGGGTAGTTTGTCCACACATTCCTTTTAGAAATAATGCAAGCTATACACTCTGCAACCTCTTCAATTCACTTAACTGTCCCATATTCTCCCATAGATTCCGCCACCATCTTTGATTTCGGATCTTCGAAACTATAAGATACAACCACCTTGTCTGGGTATATTTCCGTATTGTCCGTCCACATCTCACACTGACTGATAACAGTGGTTATTGCCACTTCATAGTCCTCTGGAGGGTACTTGTATTTCTTCAATAATCGTTTCACCATTTTTCGCATCTTTGCCCTAGCCGTCTCTTTCTTTTGCCAGTCAATTGTGCGGTTCCGGCGAAGCATTTCCGTCAGTTCATGTGTTAGAGCAATTAATTCGTTGTTCTGATAGAAGTCCTTGATGTGCTCCGGTTTCGTGAGCGCATCATAAAAGGCCAGTTCTTCCTGTGTTAGACCCAGTTTTGCTCCATTTTTATAAAGCTGCGTAATCTCTTCCGCTGCTTTAAGCAGTTCCTTGATTACCTCCTCATTTGTGATCAGGCCATTATAACGGCTGAAAGACAAGTTTTAAAGTCATAATGCGGACGTTAGTGCCGCATATTTGCGGCGTTTTTCAATGTGCGGAATTAAATTCCGCATTCAAATACCGGATTTTTCATAACTCTCCAACTCGCTTTCCGACATCAGCTCTATCGCGACT
>CAMOIJ010000051.1 GCA_946615865.1 uncultured Lachnospiraceae bacterium
GGTTGTAAAGCCAGCGAAGTCCCCACTCGGCAGGCGTCCAGTCATGGCCGCTCTTTTTCATCGCCTCAAGCGCGCCCGCGGGCAGCATGTTCACAAGCTTTCCGCCGCGCAGGGGCTCCATGATGACCACAGGAATCCCCTTGGCGGCTGCCGCTTTGAGTCCCTTCACTCCGGCCTGCGCCACTTCATCGAGATAATTGTACTGGATCTGGCAGAAGTCCCAGTCGTAATCATTCAAAATCTTCAGGAAATTCTCGGTATTGCCGTGATAGGAAAATCCAATGTTCTTAATGGCGCCGCTCGCTTTTTTGTCAGCGATCCATGAAAGGATCCCGACCTGCTTAAGTTTCTCCCACATGGCGATATCTGTCAGATGGTGCATCAGATAGTAATCGATATATGTGGTCCTCAGACGGGTCAGTTCCTCCCCGAAGTACTTGTCAAGCCCATCGCGGCTTCGGATCATATACTGGGGAAGTTTCGTCGCTATATTGATTTTCTCCCGAATCCCGTTCCTCTCAAAGATCTCTCCCAGCGCCTCCTCGCTGCCGGGATAAATATAGGCCGTGTCGTAATAGTTTACGCCGGCCCTGTAAGCGGCCAGGATTTCCTGCTCCGCCTTATCGATGTCTATACTGTTTCCCTTTTTTGTAAAACGCATGCAGCCGTAACCCAGGATTGACAGCATTTTGCCGTGTTTATCGCTCCTGTATTGCATTGCTTACTCCTTTTTTGTGTTTATGTTTTTTTCCTTTAGGCCCGTATTTCTTTCTGTCGTAATCAGCGGGTCTTTTCTGCTCCTCAATCTTTTCCAGATGTAATGATACTTGATGAACTGCCGCCTCTGAAAGGAAATCCGAGAATACCGATCATAAAAATGAGCAGGACTTTAAAATGCTTTTCATCACTTACTTTTGTCCAATTCCGTCAACACCCTGATCTGCCGCTGAATACCGGCATCATGCTCAAGGATAAAATAGTCCGTCCCCTCCATATCTATGACTTCCTGCTTGTATTTGGCAAGCATTTCGTCCCATAGCCGGTAATCCGGATCTCCTCTGTGATCCTCAAGTCCACACTCTTTTGACAGATATACGCCGAGAGGATCTGTGGCCTTCTCCGCGCCGAACACGTTCAAATGATCTCCATCGTCGTAAAAATCATTTTTCCAGTCAATGTCCATCTTGTCCAGTTCACAGTTAAGGTCATAAAAATCAACCCCCAGCTGCTGAGCCTCTTTTTCAAAACGCCTGTGTACCTGGGTGTTATAGCATTTAGGCGACACAGTGCCTACAAGCACCAGTTTGACCCCGTTGCTCTCACACAGTTTCCGGATCTTTGTCAGCATATATCTGTTATACCACGGCATCGGATAAGTATCCGGGTCCTCAGGGTCATAATACGGGACCGGGCCCTCATATCCTTCCACTGTTTCATCCACTATAAAGCCTTTGAAATATTTGCGGATACTCCTTCCGTCAGTGCAGAATTTCCAGAAAGAATGATATTTGAGAAAAGGAAGCCTGTACATGACAGCCTCAGACAGGCCATAGCCCCAGGGATCTAATCCGTCAAGCTTCCTGAGCAGTCCGTGAGTCTCCAGCATCACAACTTTAACAGGCTGCTTCTTTATCGCTTCCTTGATGCAGTAATATGTCTCAACTGGTTTCTGCATCTCCTTACCGGCGTTATAGGAAGTAATTCCGTAATCCCGGTAAAGGGACGGTGAGCAAAATCCGGCGCCGCACAGGCTGTCTCCCAGAAACAGGACGTCGATCTGTCCCTCCTGCTCATTGGATAATTCGGCAATCCTTCTGTCGTAATAAATAACGCTTCCCCTGGCAGCCAGGTCTCCGCCGTTAAATACCACCGACAGTATACCGATCAGGACGATCAGTATCGCTCCGAAGCTCAGTATTTTAAGCAAATTCTTCATGTTAATATTTTCCGTCTATTGCGTCCTTCTCTTCGGTTCCGGTTCCCTCAGAGGCCGGTTCCGTCCGTCATTTGTTCTTTTTCATATCCTCTTCGATCCGGGGATAACTGGTCCCTTCCATATCCTTCAGTTCCTGTTCATAGGCGGGAAGCATGTCATCCCAGTTACGGTAATCCGGATCGCCCCTGTGATCAGTAAGTCCGCACTCGTCAGCCAGATAATTGCCGAGATAGCGCGTCATCTTCTGACATCCGAAAAGATTCAGATGATCTCCGCCGTCAAATGTATCCCGCGACCAGTCGATATAAACCTTGTCCATGTCATAGTTGGCGTCCAGATAATCCACGCCGCACTCCTGCGCAAACTGTATGACCGCGTTGTGCATACGTATGTCATAGCTTTTCGCGGAGACGCCGCTGTACAGCACGAGCTGTATGTCATTCTTCCGGCAGTACTGCAGCGCCAGTTTAAACAGAAGCTTCTGCTTGGTGTGGATCGGATAGATCTCCTTGTCCGGATACCAGTAATGCGGGCCGCCGGTATAAGGCACGCTCTCCTCGTTGACCAGATATCCCTTGAAATACTTGCGGATCCCGGGTCCTTCCAGCCAGTTCTTCCAGATATAGTGGTACTTGATGAACTGAAACTTATACTTGAAATACTCGGAAAAGAGCATACTTCCGGAAGTGATAATGCTCTCGTCCTTGAACAGATTATGCGCTTCCCAGAGGATGACTTTGATCGGCTGTCTCTTGACGGCCTGCCTGATGTAAAACAGCGATTCCAGAGGCTTTTGCAGATCGCGCCCCATATTAAACGCCGTATAGCCGTAGTCCCGGTACAGTTCCATGGGCGTCATACCGACATTGCACAAACTGTCGCCGACATTGAGCACGTCGATCTGTCCGGGCACTTCCACGTCCATCCCGGCGATCCGCGCGTCGCGGTCCGCTATATAGCCCTTTCCCACCCATTTCGCGCCGTCAAAAAACCATGACAGCACCCAGATGATGATGAGCACTCCGGCCATAAAGCCAATGATCTTAACTATGTTCTTCATTACCTGCGTTCAGGACCTCAGTGTGTCATTCCTGTACTTCAATCAGTTCGATGTGGAAATTCAGTTCCCTGCCCGCCATCTCGTGGTTAGCGTCCAGTGTGATCGTATCGTCATCCTTGGCCGTGACTGTCACGGGGAAAGGCTGTCCCATCATATTCCTGAGATAGACTCTCTCTCCTACATTCAGATTCTCGGAGCCGGGAAGCTGCGCGATCTCAATCGTAATGATCGCTTCGGGATCCTTAGGGCCATACGCCTCCTCGGGCATCAGGTGCACGTCCACTGCCTGACCGACTTCCATGTCCGCCACTGCCTTGTCAAAGCCCCTGATCATCATGCCTGTGCCGCAGACAAAATCCAAAGTCTCGCCACGGTCATAGGAAGAATCAAACTGCGTTCCGTCGTCGAAGGTGCCTCTGTAGTGGACCCTGACGCTCTTTCCCGCGTTCTTCCCTTCCAGTGTGAGCTGCTGCGCGTGTCTGCCGCAGCATCCGCCGCCTTCACCGTGGCCGCCGCAGCACTCGTGATCCTCGTCATCGTGATGTCCGCCGCAGCACTCGTGGTCATCGCCGTCATGGTGGCCACACTCATGTCCTTCCCCATGATGGTCACAATTAGCGCCGGTGTCAACCAGATCGTCCCTCAGATACGCCTCCACTGCCTCGTCGGCGTTTCCGGAAGCGCCTGCGCAGACTTCGATCCCCGCATTCTTAAGCGCGTTCAGCGCTCCGCCGCCAAGACCGCCGCAGATCAGCACCTGAATGTCGTGTCCCGCAAGAAGTCCCGCCAGCGCGCCGTGGCCGATCCCGTCAGAGCCGATCACTTCACTCGACACGACCTTTCCATCCTCTATCTCATATACTTTAAAACTCTCTGTTCTTCCGAAATGCTGGAAAATGTTTCCGTTATCATAGGTTACTGCAATCTTCATCATATCCCTTTCTGTTACGCTGTAAAAAAAGTCCGTCTTATTATAGTAGCACAGGACCACATTGAGAAAAAGAGTAAAAATTGCAGTTCAATCCCTTATTGCAGAGTTTTGGCAGACTGTCACATATACTTTTCTAAATAATGATATAATGAATATGCAGTATTTTGTGATCACATTCAGGAGGACCGCTATGAGTCAAAATACAGTTCTTCTTCACAACCGTTACCGCGTCAGGAGCATACTGGGTACCGGGGGGTTCAGTACGATCTATCTTGCATTGGATGAGGCCACAGGAACGGAAGTGTCTGTCAAGGAGTTCACTGCTGAGCACATGGACGGACTTGCGACCGCCCTGCGCGTCAACGCCTATGATATCGCGAACCGTTCTGAGCCGCAGCCTGTGCCCGACCCTTCCGATCTTTCCGGCGAGGAAAAGCTGTCCCGGGGGTTGATGCAGGTCCGCAGGGAAGCGCAGATGCTGGATCTCTTCAGCGGTGTTCCCGGCGTTCCCGGCGTCCTTGACACCTTTCAGGAGAACAACACCTTCTATCTCGTCAAGGAATATCTCGAAGGCATGACCTGTAAAGAATACATGGACCGCTTCCGCGGCCGCATGCCCTTTACCCTGGCGCTCTATATAATGAAGGGCACCCTTGAGATCCTGCAGGCAATACACAGCCGGGGCTATATCCACTGTGACATCAGTCCTATCAACAGTTTCCTGTGCAGGGACGGCGGCGTTTATCTCATCGACTGGGGCAACGCCGTGGATCTGAGCGGCAGTATGGAAGATCACGTAGTCCGGCAGGCAGTCAATATACGCTATGCGACCCCCGAACAGCAGATCAGCGGCCACACCCTGACCCCGGCCACAGACCTCTACTGTCTGTGCGCCACGATATACGACGCTGTCTGCGGAGAACCGCCCAGACAATGCGTGGAGCGTCTGCGGGGTGAGCCCCTTGTCCCGCCCGTTATTCACGTAAGCGATCTTCCTGCCTTTGTAAACGATCTGCTTCTCAGCGGGCTTGAACTTGACCCCGCAAAGCGCCCGCAGAGCTCTGCAGAACTGCTGGAGATCATTAACAGAGAAGTTGCTTTCAGTGTCTCCCCCGTCTCAGGCACCGGCAACGCCTCCGTATCGGCCAGGCTCCTGAACGAAAAAAGGAGCCCCTTCGGTTTTTTGACCTCCCGAAGGAGCCGCAGGCCCACCTTATTATGATCGGCCAATAGTTGAATATTTAAAAAAAGCTGTGAAGAAATGAGTCCTGTATCAGGCTCATTTCTTCACAGCTTCTTCGTTGTCTTAAGGGGTCAGAATCCGATGTTCTTCCTCGATTTGCGGTTATTGCGGCGCAGAAGGGCCCCGTCCCAGCGGGCCTTCTCAGCCACGGTGTTGACCTCCAGACCATAAGGGATCGGCAGAGGATTTCCCTTCTCATCGATGGCTACATAGGTGAGAAAAGCGCGGTTGATGATATGGCGGTAACCGTCCTTGTCCTCTATGAAAGAGTCGACTCTGATCTCACAGGAGGAACGGCCGACAAAGGTGATGCGGCCTACCAGAACAAGGCGGTCGGCGAGATACGCGCCGCGCTTGAATGTGAGGTTGTCGATGGATGCGGTAGTCACCGCGAGTCCTGTATGGCGGCTCGCGCAGGCGCCGGCCACTTCGTCGATCCAGGAGACGAGCTGCCCGCCGAACAGCCTTCCTGTGGGATTGATATTCTCATACCGGATCACATATACATTCTCAACCTGGGAGAATTCCACGCTCCTCTTGGGACGGGGATCGCTGGCTCCGTAATCCGTTCCGGTATTGCCGAGTCCTGTATGTAAATCGCTCATTTTTCCCTCCTGTTCTTTAAGCGGGTATGGACGTCTGTGACCTCTATTATATATGATTTCCGAATAGCAGGAAAGTGCCTGCCCTTGCGCAATATGTGCTTTTATGATACGCTCTTGAACATGAAATCATATGTTTTTCGTTTCCTGATTTTAGAAGGAGTGTGATCGAGTCTTATGGACGATGGCAGTCAATCAACATGGCTGATCGTAATTCTGTTGCTGTTTGCCGCAATGTTTTTCGCTATAGCGGAGACCGCTTTTGCATCGGTTTCCCGGGTGCGTCTCAAGACAGACGCAGAGAGAGGGGATAAGCGGGCAGAAACGGCGCTGTATGTGACGGATCACTTTGACCGTGCGATCACAACTCTCCTGATCTGTACCAATATTGTTCACATCGCGACAGCCTCCATTGTGACAGTGTATGTCACCAAGCGGTGGGGCGTTTCCGCAGTATCCATTTCCACATTGGTAACCACGCTGGTAGTATTCTTCTTCGGAGAGATGCTGCCTAAAAGTGTTGCGAGAAAATACAGTGAGCCCATCAGTCTTGCGACAGCAGGCACGCTGCGCGTGATCATGACGGTCCTCAAACCTTTTGCCGCACTGCTGACAATGATCGGCAACGCTGCGGCGAAAGCCTCAAAGGGCGACGACGAGACGTCCGTCACGGAAAATGATATCTATGACATCATAGAGGACATGACCGAGGAAGGTACGATCAACGAGGAACAGAGCGAGCTGATCTCCTCGGCGCTGCAGTTCGGCGATGTGACCGTGGAGAGTATTCTGACGCCCCGCATGGACATCGCGGCCATTGATATCAATATGCCCCAGGAGGAGATCCTGCAGTTCATCAAGGAGCAGAATCACAGCCGCCTGCCGGTATATGAAGGAAGTATCGACAATATCATCGGCATCCTGCACATCCGCAGATACATCCGCTATTACATCCGCATAGGAAAAGCTTTGGATATCAGGCCTCTCCTCTATGAACCTTTCTTCGTCCATCAGTCGACCAAGATCGATGATCTTCTGACGATCATGTCAAGAAACAAGATCAACATCGCTGTTGTCACGGACAACTACGGTGGAACCCTCGGCATTGTGACAGACGAAGATATTCTGGAGGAACTTGTGGGAGAGATCTGGGATGAGGACGACCGCGCGGTGCGCAATGTTGTTCCCATGACGGACGGCTCCTACAGCGTCAACCCTGAAGAGCAGGTTCTGGATATCCTGGATGAGCTGGGCGTCGAATACACTGAGGAGCAGGAGGAGAGCATCGGATACAAGCTCATGAACGAGCTTGCCTATGAGGCGTTCCCGTCTATTCCTGTGGCCGGGGACAGCTTCCACTATCTTGGAACCAAGATCTCGATCCTCGTCATGCGCCACAACAGGATCATGCGCCTTAAAGTGCGCCGCCTGACCGATACGGAACTCAAAGAAGACCGCAGGATCGCCGAAAACGATGACAGCCCGGAAGAAATCAGGGAAAACTACGAGGGCTTTGCCAAAGGCGAAGCGTATGCCGTTCAACAGGCCAAAAACAAGCACTACGCGAAGGCTATGCGCCCTTCCGCAAGAGAGGGGAGGTGACGCGTAGATGGATCTGTATATTTATATTATAGGAATTATCGTCTGCGTCATGCTCTCGGCATTCTTCTCCGCGTCTGAGATGTCCTATTCCGCCTGCAACAAAGTCCGCCTTGAGCACGAGCGGGACAACGGCAGCAAAAAAGCGGGGATCGCGGCCAAAATAGCGAATAAGTTTGACGACGCCCTCTCCACTATTCTGGTAGGAAATAACCTTGTGAATATTGCTGCTTCTTCCATGGGATCGGTCGCGGTGATGATGACGCTGGGCGAGCACTACACCTGGGTCTCAACGGCGCTGATCACGGTGGCGGTCATAATTTTCGGCGAAACCATTCCCAAGATCACGGCCAAGAAGAACGCGACCAGATTTGCTCTCTCTTTTGCCTACCCGATCAGGGCGCTGATGATCATCTTAAAACCGGTGACATTCATAGTTGTGGGACTGGTCAATCTGATCACCCGCCTGCTGCCGGATCTGGAGGACACAGACAGCGACGCGGCCCTGGAGGAACTGCATACGATGATCGACATGGCGGAGGACGAAGATGTCCTTGATGAAGACGCCTCGGAACTTGTCAGCGCGGCGATCGACTTCGCGGACATTTCGGCTTCGGAAGTCATGACGGCCAGGGTGGATATTGTAGCGATCGACATAGACGACCCGTGGGAGGAAATCCTGCGGACCATCGATTCCTCCCCCTATACCCGGATCCCTGTCTATGAGGACAGTATTGACCACATAATCGGCATTCTGTCCCTGAACCGCTTCCTTAAGGCTATGATCGACAACGACAAAGTAGAGATACGTTCTCTCCTGCTCCCCACATGCTACGTGTACAAGACCATGAGGCTTCCGGCAGTGCTCTCTTCTCTGCGGAACGCTCAGCAGCACATCGCGGTGGTGACCGACGAGTACGGAGGAACGCTGGGCGTGGTCTCCATGGAAGACGTTCTGGAGCAGCTGGTCGGAGATATCTGGGATGAGACCGACACGGTGGAAAAGGATGTCGTAAAGCACGGCGACGGAAAGTACGAACTGGACGGCGACACGCCGATCTATGAGTTCCTGGAGCTGATGGGCTGGAAAGAGGATGACTTCGATTTCGATTCCGAGACCGTCGGCGGCTGGTGCATCGAGTACAACAACGGATTCCCCAATGTCAACAGCGTCTTCAGATACAAAGATATCGAAGTGACGATCCTGGAAGTGTCGAAACGGAGAGTCAGACGGGTAAAGGTGCAGGTAAAAAAAGAAGAATAAAGGCATAAGCATAGGGCGCCGCATTAAGCAGCGCCCTTTTTATGCCATTTTTTGCCTTTCAGGAATCCGATACTCACAGCGATCATTTCGCCGCATCAAACGCGAAATTCCGGAATCTCTCCCAGTTCTCAAGCGAATGCAGGTAAAGCCCGCTCTCCGCCCTCATCGCGGCGTTATCTGCGCTGCTGGCAGGATCAAATACGCCTACCGTCACAAATCCCGCCCTGTTCGCCGTCCGGACAGCGTGGATCACGTCTTCGAACACAAATATGTCAGGAGGGGTAAGTCCCATTCGCTCCGACGCCAGCATAAAGATCACGGGAGCGTCCTTGCCTGCCCCTGCCTCCTCGCAGGTGATCAGTCCCTCGAAGTAATCATACAGTCCAAGTCTCTCAAAAGCTGCCCGGACATGCTCCCTGTTGTTGGATGTAGCAATATACATCGGGATTCCCCGCTCCTTCATCCGTTCCAGGAACTCTGCCGCGCCGGGCTTGGGCTGCGCCTGATAGAAATAGAAGTCGCGGATCACTCCAAGGACGCCTTCCTTGATTTCCTGATCAGTCATGGCAAGATTATAGGCCGACCTCAGGTAGGCTGCCCCCTCGTCCAGACTCATCCTGAACATGATCTCATTAAGGCCCGGTTCAGCCTCAATGCCCAGCTCTTCAAGAAATCTCTCTGAAGCGTTCTCCCAAATCGGCATGGAATCCAGCAGCGTCCCGTCGACGTCAAAAATCGCTCCTTTTCTCATCGTTCTTCTCCAGCGTTGTCTTTTTAAGTTTCCTGCCCCTTGATCACCCGATACAGCAGAGTCAGGGAAACTGTCATCATAATAAACTCTGTGACAGGCTGAGCCCAGATCATGCCTCCGAAGCCGAATACCCTGTTCAGGATAAGCAGCAGCGGAACATAGAGGAACAGCTGCCGCACCAAAGTGATGGCGAAGGCAAACTGGGGCTTTCCCATAGCCTGAAAGGACATCCTGCTCATGGAGACCGCGCCCACAAACGGAAGTATGCACATGATCGTCCGGAGCACCCGGCTTCCCGTCGCGATGACCTCTGCCGAATCCGTAAAGATTCCGATCAGCTGCGGCGCGAATACGCCGTATACCGCCATGATGCAGAGCTCCGTACCGCTGCAGACCATAACGCCCGCCTTCAGGACATCGATCATGCGGCGGTAATTCTTAGCCCCGTAGTTGTATCCCATGATGGGCTGTGTGCCGGCAGCGAATCCCTGGTATACATAATTGCCCAGGGAGAGGATCTTCTGGGCGATCCCCATAGCGGCTACCGTCAGTTCTCCGTATCCCACCGCCAGGTTGTTGTTCACAATATAGGCTGCCGAAGTCAGCAGAGTCTCCAGCGTCGCGGGTACGCCGACCCAGAAGATTTCCTTAAGGATCTCAGCGGTCGGGCGGACGTATTTAAGAGACGGACTCAGCAATGTTTTGCCGCCAAGGTAGAACCACAAAGATACACACATGCCCGCGGCGTTTCCCAGAATCGTCGCGATAGCTGCTCCCCTGATCTCCAGCCCCAGTCCAAAGATAAAAATCGGGCCGAGCATGATATTCACGATCGTTCCCGCGATCATCCCCGCAACGGACTGCCTGACTGATCCTTCACTTCTAAGGAGCTGTCCGAAGGTGTAATTTCCCATCGTAAAGAGGCTTCCCGCCAGGATCACCTGTACATACTGTCTCGTATAGTCAAACGTATTGGCCTGGGCGCCGAGCCCTGTGACGATCGGGCCAAGCAGGCTCAGGCCCAGAACCGCCACTATCACACTGTTCACCACCGTCAGGACGAAACCGGCTGTCACTGTGTGATCCGCTTTCTCCCTGTCACCCGCTCCGAGGCTCCTCGCGATCAGAGATGACGCGCCTGTACCGATCATATTCGAGATCGCGATGGAGATCATCATGACCGGGTAGGCCAGATTTACAGCCGCCAGCTGATAGTCGTCCCGCATAAGCCCTATGAAATAGGTGTCCACCAGATTGTACAGGACCATAATGAACATGCCTGCGATCAGGGGAACCCCCAGTTTTACCACCGCTTTCGCGGGTTTTTCCTCCCGCAGTATGTAGATCCTTCTGTCTTCCGAGCTGCCTGTCATTTTTCAGATCTCCCCGGCATTTCTGCCCGTTTCCGCAATAAAAAAAGCATGCAATTTCCATCTTCAATATAATAAAAAAGCACTGTCTTTCTTGTCAAATCAGGATTAAATCTACGCTTGGCGGCATGCCCCTTTTAAATTACGTTGAATCCCATCCTATTCGGCTTGTCGTCAAATCGGATGTAGCTCGAAAGCTTGTCTACGCACAAGCTTACATCCACTGACGGTTTTGACTAAATCCGATGGAGAACAAGTAATTCATAGGAAGTGTAGCATCGAAACGCTAATAAGCGCCCAAATAGTCCCATCATCCTTGAACCAAAAAGGAACTGCCGCCCCGGGAAACTAATTCCCGGAGCGGCAGTTCCACATTTTACATTTGTTCATCAAACTTCCTGAGCAGCAGCAGCCATTTCAGCAGGCTTCCGTCCTCGTAGATCGCGCTCAGCGTTCCGCAGTTGTGGCGCTCGCCGTGTACTGCGGCGGCAAGAAGCGCCATGACGCCCAGCCAGCCAAGGCTTGCCGCGTCAACTTCGGACATCGGCGTCTTTTCGATATCTACCCCTCTGCTCTTTAAGATATCTCTGTAATACTTGAGGCCCCACTTCGGATTATTGTGCACAAAACTGTAGACTGCATCTTCTATCTTGCTGATGGTCCGGTGCGGGTCTTTCTTCTCTTCCAGATCCGGTATATATTTTGTCACTCCTTCAAACATACGCTCCCCTCCTGTAGTCGCCACCCCCGGTTTGTATATGAGAGTATTATCAGCACTTATGAAAACAGAAATCTTATACATCTATTTTATACCAGAACGGCACAGATATCATCCGAAAAAGAGCAAAAAAACCTCCTCCGGCGCCGGCTGGCGCACAGAGGAGGCTCCGAAAAGAATGAGGCAGATTCTCGAAAATCTCTTATTCTTTGCTCTCACCGAAGCAGATCTTCTGCACGATCGGCGAAAGCGGCTTTCTTATGATCGCAATGACCTTGCCCGTGACGAGTGCCGCGAGGATCGTGCCCTCTCTGATACGGACTCCCGGATCGCGGAAGGGAATCAGGTGCAGGAACACGACTGTAAGGATCACGCCGAGCAGGACAACCGCGCAGTCCACGATAGTCTTGACTTTTGTGAAGGGCTGACCAACTTTCTTGGCAATGGCCATTGTCATGCCTTCCATGGGCATCGGAACGAGGTCCACATCCAGATACAGGAAGACGCCGAATGCTACCAACACAATGCCGACGCACTGCATTCCCAGACGTCCGATGTACCCTCCGGGAAAGAGGAAATCTCCTACCATCCACTTAGTGAAGTTGACAAAATATCCAAAGATCGTGGAAAAGACGATCTGGAACAGGTTGACCGGATTGAACTCTTTACCCAAAAGCAGGATCTGCACAAGGATATAGAAGCAGAATACGATCGTAACGCAGGTTCCGGGCTTCATTTTTACGATATCACTGATGACATACGGGAGAGAGTTGACGGGTGAGATTCCCAGGTCGGAATTGGCAGA
>CAMOIJ010000052.1 GCA_946615865.1 uncultured Lachnospiraceae bacterium
CAAAGGTTGAAGAAAACGGAACTCTGTATGCACGTCCCGGCACACGTAATTCCGGCAAGTGGCAGACTCCTATGAAGCAGGCAGGTTACTTCCTCGATGCATGGCAGGCTCCCGAGAACCCTCAGGCTATGTCTGATGCATGCGACAAAGTCGCGAAGCTGATCCGTGACTGCATCGCAGAAGAGCAGCAGTAATAAACTTCACAAACGGCTAACTGTGAGATACTGAGGACTGCCGCTGTAAAGCGGCAGTCCGCTGATAAATCTTCTTCATGAAAGGGGGCAATGCATGAAGGAAAAGAAAAAGATGACGCCCAGAGAAAAGAACGAGGCAATTTGGGGATTAGCCTTTGTGGCGCCTACCATGATCGGACTGATCGTTCTGAACTTCTATCCGGCCATCAATACAGTTTACCAGTCTTTCTGTAAGACAGGTGATTTCGGAAAGGGCAACACTTTTGTCGGACTCGCAAATTATTCAAAGGCATTTGCGGATCCGGAGATCTGGCAGTCGCTGATCAATACGGTAAAATACGCCATCATTGAAGTTCCTCTCGGCGTAGTGATCGCTCTGCTTCTTGCTGTTTTTTTGAACGGTAAGATAAAAGGAGTTTCAATATTCCGCACGATCTTCTTCCTCCCGATGGTCTGCGCGCCTGCGGCTGTCGCAATGGTTTGGAAGTGGCTTTACAATCAGCAGTTCGGTCTGTTCAACAATATTTTACACAAGAATATTGCGTGGATTTCCGATCCCAAGATCGCATGGATCTCGGTCGGCGTCATCGGCGTTTGGTCGATCATAGGTTACAATATGGTCCTGTTTATTTCCGGACTGAAAGAGATCCCGGGAGACTACTACGAAGCAGCTTCGATCGACGGCGCGACCGGAATCAACCAGTTCTTTAACATCACTGTTCCACTTCTGAGCCCGACCACGTTCTTTATCGTGCAGACCCGTGTCATCGGCGCACTGACGATCTTCGACCTTATGTTCATGGTCATGGACAAGACCAACGCGGCACTGCCCAAGGTACAGTCCACAGTATATGTATTCTATAAGTATACATTCGACCAGGGCAATAAGGGCTACGGTGCAGCGATCGTTATGATCCTTGTTGCTTTCATCATGGTCGTCACAGTGATCATGCAGCGCGCTGAGAAGCGCTTCGTATTCTATAACTGAGAAAGGAGGGAATGATACATGGAAAGTGCAAGCACAAAAGATAGAATCAGGAAAGCGATCGTCTATGTCATCCTGATTATTATGGCTTTTATCATGCTGGTTCCCTTCGCGTGGATGATCCTCACTGCGCTCAAGACCAACCAGGAAGCTATTTCTGTCGATCCCTTCTATATTTTCCCGCATAACGGGTGGCACTGGGAGACATTCGGAGAAGTCTGGAAGAGCTACAACTTCGTGCTTCTTTATAAGAACACACTGCTCATGATCTTATTCCGTGTCATTTGCGCATGCCTGACGGCTACTATGGCGGGCTACGCTTTCGGACGTCTGAAATTCCCGGGAAGGAACTTCCTGTTCTCGCTCGTCCTGATCCAGATGATGATCCCTTCCACGATCTTCATCATCCCGCAGTACCTGATGGTTTCGTCATTAGGATGGCTCAATACTACAGCAGGACTTGTATTTCCTGGTATTGTCACCGCCTTCGGTACTTATCTGCTAAAGACGGGATACCAGGGATTGCCAAAAGATCTGGAGGAGGCGGCCGGCATTGACGGCTGCAACATCGGACAGAAATTCCTGCTGATCATGATGCCGCTCACCAGATCATCAATGGTATCGCTCGGCATCTTCACCGCTCTGTTTGCGTTCAAGGATCTTATGTGGCCTATGATCGTCTGCTCCAGCGTACAGACTACGACACTTGCAGCCGGCCTTGCAAAGGCTCAGGGACAGTACGGAAGCAACTATCCGCAGATGATGGCCGCAGCGGTTCTCGCAGTAGTACCGATGATCGTGATCTATATCATCTTCCAGAAACAGTTCGTCGAAGGTATCGCTACTTCCGGCGGAAAACTGTAAAGAACGGTTTTGTTGTTTTGGTGTATAATGAGCTGCGTACTGCAGCTCATTTTTTTCGGTTTATTGTTAAGTATGGGGGAACCCGCATGGCTGATAGAAACGACCGCCTTTCAAAGCGGTGGAAGACGGAGAGAGAAAAGATTTCGGGGATTCCCGGTACATCAAAAAAGATCGGATACGTTTGGGAATACTATAAGATCTGGATCATAGGAATAGTCCTGGGCATCTGGTTTATAACGTTTGCCATCCGCCAGTATACAACAACTCTGAAGGATTACTGGTGCTTTATGGTCTTTGCAAACACCTACGCCGACGCCGGAGATCACTCGGACCTGTGGGAGGATTACGTCGAATACGCGGGTTTTGACCTGACTGAGAAAGCGGTCAGATTCGACGCCGCTTCCTATTTTGACTATCTCAAAGGCGTTACCGGAAATAGTTATTTTGAGGCGTTTGTAGCATATGCGGACAGCGGAACACTGGACGCGGTCGTGATGGGACGGGATTCTCTGGCTGCGCTTGGAAAGACAGGGAGGCTGCTCGACCTTAACAGTGAGGAGTGTTCTTCGATCCGGGCAAAATATGGAGACCGTTTTCTTTACGCGGTACCGCTTAATGAGGAGTACGGCGGAAAAGAAATCCCTGTCTGCATAGACATCAGCGACAGCCGTCTGGTAACTCAATACGGGATCTATTCTGAACCCTGCGCGCTCGGGATCGGCGCCCTGTCGGGGAACGTGGAATCGGTGGAACTGTTTCTGGATTTCCTGTTTGAAGATCCGGGGACCAAATAGGAGGGGGCTTCGTCATGCTTTATTATTTAACGCTGGTGCTGGTTTTCTGGGCGCTGATCTATACGGCGGCCAGGTTCCTTCAGTATTACCGGATCGTAAAAAACTATAAAGAGGAGACACAGGCTGTTGTCAAAAAGATCAGGGATCATGAGCCTGCAAGCAGAAAAGAACCTCCGGCTCTGGACGTACTGCTATCATACGAGATCGGCGGAGAGGAGAGAAGCTCCGAAGTCGTTGTTCCGCGCGAGTATGCGGGGCAGTATCAGTTGGGAAGCAGAGTAGGAATCCGCTATTATGTGGAAGAAAACGGCACTGTGCATATTGCAACTGCCGGAGACGCGCCGCGAAAGATAATGTACGCTTACCTGGCAGCGATCATTCTGGAAATCGTGATCTATGCGGCGATCTGGCGGATACTGCTGTAGTGTTGGGAGGAAGAGATGAATAATATGGTACAAGGCTTTTTGGATAATGACAGCTTCTTCGGAAGATTCATGACGAAGCTGGGCATCATCATCGCCGCGAATATCATGTTCGTGCTTCTGAGCATTCCTTTTTTCACGATCGGGGCCGGGTTCTCAGCTCTTTATTATGTTATGTTCAGGACTCTTAGGAACGACGGAGTCGTTAATCCCTTTAAGGAATTCTGGACCGGCCTTAGAATGAACTTCAAACAGGCGACGATCACCTGGATCCTGTTTGTCCTCCTGATCGCGTTTTTGCTCATGGATATCCGGATCTGCAATGCTGCCGGGGGGACGCTGGGCTATCTGAAGATCGGCGTGTATGCTATTGGCGCTGCGGCGGTCATTTTATATTTATACCTGATCCCTGTTATGACTGTCTTTGAGGATTCACTGCCGCATCTGATAAGGAACACGGTCTATTTTCTCTGTAAAAAGCCGCTAAGAACGCTGGTGATCCTGTTTTTTGACATCTTTCCCTTTGTCCTTACCTTTTCAGATCTGCAATCGCTTCCGCTCTACGCTTTTTTGTGGGTGTTGTGCGGATTCGGACTTCAGGCAATGCTGGCGGCGACGCTTCTGCTGCCGGTATTTGCGCCGTATCTTGACGCGAAGACAGAAGACAGGAATGAGGACCCGTCTGAGGAATCCGAGGAGTACCCGATGACGGAAGAGGAGATCCTGGAGGATATGCGGAAACTGGGAATGTGACGAAATCAATCTCCTGGAATTAACAATGATTAAATAGAATTAACAAATAATTAAAAACTCTCCCCTAAAATGTTGCATTTATGTGATTGATATATTACAATAATGTTACATATTAAAGGGAGAGTTTAACTATGAAAAGAATTTTGGCTGTAGTTCTCACATCCTGTATGGTAGTCGGGCTTATGTCACCCGCAGGCTCCGGAGTAATGACGGAGATAAAAGCGAATACCAGAGCCGCTCTCAGCAACCTCGGAGCTGCTGAAGAACGCACGGAAAGCGCGGCGGAAGGCGCGGGAAATTTTGATCAGTCGATCCGGGAGCTGTACGATAATTCGATGTCAGCTACCGATGAAGAGATCATCGCGTCAGCAGAGATGATGAAGTCGGATTTCTCAGCAGTAGAGTCCGGAATAGGAGAGGACGCGGATAATCTGATCGGTTACCTCAAATATTATGAAGCTGCCAAGAGCAGATATATTGCAGGTTCTGAGGAAAACAGCCTGGACTTTTCGGAAGATGTGATCAGTGAATGGGACAGACAGGGGGAGTATACATCTTATGTGATGCCCGCTGAGGATATGATCCGCACATTGGTTCCCAGGATCAAAGTCAATGCGTGCACTGTGGAAAACGGTTCAGCCAACCTGGATATTTACGAGTGGATGACAGTCGGATATGCTTCTGACGATATGTCCGCAGTAAGTGCAGCTGCATACGGCTATAATTTCTCCCTGAAACTTGACTGTGACCGCAGCGGAAGCTGGAAGATCGCTTCTGTAGAAGAAACAGATCAGAACTTTGACTGGATGCAGGAAGAAGTCGAGTATTCACTTCAGGCTGAGAACGAGAGCGCAGACGCCCTCAGAGTGATCTCAGAGAACGGCGAACAGGAAATGATGGCGGCGACCGCAGCCAGAACCTACAACTATAATGTAGCCAATGCTATTGCTTATGCGGATAAATACTGCATTAACTATAATTCTTCTTATAACAGTTACAAAGGAAGAGGCGGAGACTGCGCCAACTTTGTGTCCCAGTGCCTCTATAACGGAGGATTTCCCCAGGATTCCACGTGGTACAAGCACAGTGTAGCGTGGATCAATGTCATGAAGCAGATCGCTCACTTTAAACAGTACGGTTCATTCATGAGCGCGAACAACGGGAACCTCCTCGCCGGCAACCCAATCTATTTTGACTGGAACGGCGACAGCACATATGATCACGCGACGATCTGCGTAGGCCGCAACAACAGCGGAACTCCGATTCTGGACTCCCATACTAAGGATCTCTATCACGCCGCATGGAACAACTGGAGTTTCAGTAAAGCTGCTACGATCCAGCTGCGAAAATCGGGAACCGCATCATCCACATCGTCTGAGGGCGGTTACTGGAAGCAGAACAGCGTGGGCAAGTGGTATGAGTATGCTGACGGCAGTTACCTCACGAGCTGCTGGAAGAAGATCGACAATGCCTGGTACTATTTTAACAGCAGCGGTTACGCTTTAAAGGGCCTTCAGAAGATCGGGACCGACTACTTCTATTTTGACAAATCCTCCTGCGCAATGAAGACCGGCTGGGTGCTGGAAGGCGGTAAATGGTATTACTTCAATTCCGACGGTTACGGCGTACGGGAATGGCAGCAGATCGGAGGAAAATGGTATTATTTCAATCCCTCTAACTGCGTAATGGCAACAGGGTTTGCCAGCATAAAAGGCAAGATGCACTATTTTGGCACCGATGGCGCCGAGAAATTCGGATGGATCACTGTATCAGGACAGAAATATCACCTTGATCAGTACGGCGTCGTGCAGTACGGCTGGCAGACGATAGACGGACGTAAATATTTCTTCGATACAAACGGAGTCATGGTGACCGGTGTCGTCAGTATTGACGGCGTGATATATGATTTTAACTCCAGTGGAGTCTTTATCGGTAAGTCTTCAGCAACTTCGGCTTCTACTATTGTCGATACAGTGAAAAAAACAACCGTAACTTCCGCATACGGTGGTAAAACGGGCTGGGAGAAGAAGAACGGCAAGTGGTACTACTACAATAACGGCAAACTCAAGACAGGCTGGCTTCTTTACAAAGGAGACTGGTATTATCTTGAAGGAAACGGAGTGATGGCCACAGGCTGGAGATTGGTAGGAGGAAAATGGTACTACCTGCAGTCCTGGGGAGGATTGAAGACAGGCTGGCTTAAAGACGGAGGCAAGTGGTATTACCTGGATAGCAGCGGAGCTATGAGGACCGGCTGGATCAAAGTCGGAGGTATCTGGTATTTCATGAACAGAAGCGGTGCCATGGAGACCGGCTGGATCAAAGACGGAGGCAAATGGTATTACCTGGACAGCAGCGGAGCCATGAAGACCAGCTGGGTTAGAGTAAACGGAACCTGGTACTATCTCAATGGAGACGGATCCATGAGGACAGGCTGGCTCTGGTACGGCGACGAATGGTATTACCTGACAAGTTCCGGCGCAATGGCCACCGGACGTCAGTGGATCGACGGCAGAACCTACTATTTCGACAGTCAGGGCGCTCTCAAGTGACATTGAAGATTATAAAGACGAGGCAGCTGATGAGGGGTTACTCCTCAATCACGCTGCCTCTCTTTTTTTATCGCAACTACAACGGAGATAGTTGCAATTGCTATTAAATTGTGATAAATTCGATTGCATGATGCAACAAAAATGTACAACAGTGGAGGGTTCATTTCCATGGGTGACAAATACGACTGCCTGAAGCTGAAAAGCCAGCTGTGCTTTCCGCTTTACGCCTGTTCTAAAGAAATAATAAGGAAATACAAGCCGTTTCTTGACAAGTTTGATCTTACTTATACGCAGTACATTACTATGATGGCGCTATGGGAAAATGAGAGTATGAACGTGCGGGAACTGGGTCTTGTGCTTTTTCTCGATTCCGGAACGTTGACGCCGGTTCTCAAGAAACTGGAGAGCAAGGGATATCTTGAGAGAAAGCGCTCGAAAGAAGATGAAAGGAATCTGATCGTGACTGTGACTGAGAAGGGCTGGAAGCTTCGCGAAGAGGCGCTCAGCATTCCCGAATCCATGTCGAGCTGCGTTAATCTCGAACCTGAGGAGGCGTCAGAACTTTACAGGCTTTTATACAAAGTGCTCGGTGCGCAGGCACGCTGAAGCCGCTTGTGGAATCTCTGTGAATTATGATGAGGAAGAATAGCGTATTGAAATGATTTATGATATCATTTCAAAGAATATGCGCATCAGATAAATATCAGGAGTATAAATATGTCCAAGATTACAGATATGTTATTCGGCACACACAGCCAGAGAGAGCTCAAGAGGATCGAGCCTCTCGTTAAAAAGATCGAAGAACTGCGGCCCCATATGCAGGAACTGAGCGACGAGCAGCTCCGGGGCAAAACAGATGAATTTAAAAAGAGACTCGCGGAAGGGGAGACACTGGATGATCTTCTTCCCGAGGCCTATGCGGCAGTCAGGGAAGGCGCGAGAAGGTCACTGGGAATGGAGCCTTTCCGCGTGCAGCTGATCGGCGGCATTATCCTTCACCAGGGCCGTATCGCGGAGATGCGCACCGGTGAAGGTAAGACACTGGTGGCAACTATGCCTGCGTACTTGAACGCTTTGGAAGGCAGAGGCGTACATGTAGTCACAGTCAACGACTATCTGGCTAAGCGTGACGCGGAATGGATGGGACAGGTCTACCAGTTTATGGGACTAACCGTAGGCGTTGTTCTTAACAGCATGAGCAGCGAGGAGAGGCAGCAGGCTTACGGCTGCGATATCACCTATGTCACCAATAACGAACTCGGTTTTGACTATCTGCGTGATAACATGGCGATCTATAAGAAGAACCTTGTTCTTCGGGAACTCCATTACGCCATCATCGACGAGGTAGACTCGGTCCTGATCGACGAGGCGCGCACGCCTCTTATCATTTCCGGACAGAGCGGCAAGTCCACCAAGATCTATGAGGCCTGCGACATTTTGGCAAAGCAGATGAAGCGCGGCGAAGATATGGAGGATCTGTCCAAGATCGACGCGATCATGGGCGTCGAGAGAGAGGAGACCGGAGACTTTATCGTCAATGAGAAGGATAAGGTGGTAAATCTGACGGCAGAGGGCGTCTCCAAGGTTGAGAAATTCTTCCACATTCCCAACCTCGCGGATCCGGAGAACCTCGAGATCCAGCACTGTATCATTCTCGCACTGAGAGCGAACAATCTGATGCACAGGGACCACGACTATATCGTAAAGGACGATCAGGTTCTGATCGTAGATGAGTTTACAGGCCGCGTAATGCCGGGAAGACGCTACAGCGACGGACTGCACCAGGCGATCGAAGCGAAGGAAAACGTCAAGGTCAAAAAAGAGAGCAAGACGCTCGCTACGATCACATTCCAGAACTTCTTCAATAAATTCGACAAGAAGTGCGGCATGACCGGTACTGCCCTCACTGAAGAGCGCGAATTCCGCGAGATCTACGGTATGGACGTCATTGAGATCCCCACAAACAAGCCTGTGATCCGTGTGGACCATCAGGATGCGGTCTACAAGACTAAGAAAGAGAAGTATAAGGCGGTCGTTGAGGCTGTTAAAGAAGCTCATGAAAAGGGCCAGCCTGTCCTTGTCGGCACGATCACGATCCAGGTCTCTGAGGATGTCTCCAAGATGCTCCGCAGAGAGGGGATCCAGCACAATGTATTGAACGCCAAGTTCCATGAGATGGAAGCTGAGATCGTCGCTCAGGCCGGTCAGCACGGCGCTGTCACGATCGCAACGAACATGGCGGGCCGCGGTACGGATATCAAGCTGGATGAAGAAGCAAAGGCTGCCGGCGGTCTTAAGATAATCGGCACGGAGAGACATGAATCCAGACGTATCGACAATCAGCTGCGCGGACGAAGCGGACGACAGGGAGATCCCGGTGAATCCCGTTTCTATATCTCCCTTGAAGATGATCTGATGCGCCTGTTCGGCTCCGACAGGATGATCGCAATGTTTAACGCGCTCAAGATCCCGGAGGGCGAGGAGATCTCTCACAAGTCCCTTACTAAGGCTGTTGAAGGCGCCCAGAAGAAGATCGAGGCCAACAACTTCGGCATTCGTAAGAACCTGCTGGATTATGACCAGGTCATGAACGAGCAGAGAGAGATCATGTACAAACAGCGCCGACAGGTCCTTGACGGCGAGAGCATGAGGGACTCGATCCTCAATATGATCGCCGAGGTCGTTGAGAGAGCAGTGGATATCAGTATCTCCGAGGATCAGGACAGCGATGAGTGGAATCTCACAGAGCTCAATGAGCTGCTCCTGCCCACGATTCCTTTCAAGGTCATAAACAGGGGAAGGATCAAGGAGCGCACCAAGAACGGACTGAAGCAGCAGCTCAAGGAAGAGGCGCTGGAACTCTATGAGAGCAAGGAATCCGAGTTCCCGGATGAGGAAGCCGTAAGAGAACTGGAGCGCGTGGTGCTGCTCAAAGTCGTCGACAGAAAGTGGATGGACCACATCGACGATATGGACCAGCTGCGCCAGAGCATCGGCCTCCAGGCACTCGGACAGCATGATCCGCTGGTGGAATACAAGATCGCCGGCTACGACATGTTCAACGAGATGAATCACAACATTATGGAGGAGACGGTGCGCGTCCTCTTCCATGTCAAGGTTGAGCAGAAGGTTGAGAGAGAAGAGGTCGCCAAGGTGACCGGAACCAACAAGGATGAGACTACGGCCAAGGATCCCAAGAGAAGGGTTGAGAAGAAGATCTATCCCAATGATCCCTGCCCCTGCGGAAGCGGCAAAAAATATAAGAACTGCTGCGGACGTAAACAGTGATAAAAGCCGTCAATATATATAAGGAGATTTACAGCGAATGATCGAATTAGACCAGATGAAGCTCGAACTGCAGCAGTACGAGACACCGCTTGAGGAAGTCAGGGATTCACTGGACCTGGATTACAAGAAACAGAGGATCGAAGAACTCTCAAGGGAGTCGGAAGCGCCTGATTTTTGGAACGACGCGGACACTGCAAACAAAAAAATGAAACAGCTCAAGGATCTTCAGACCCTGGTGGAGGATGCCGATAAGCTCAGCACCTCTTACGAGGATATGATGATGCTCATTGAGATGGGAAATGAAGAAGACGACCGTTCCGTGATCGAAACCATCAGAGAGGATCTGGACGCTTTCAAGGAGAAACTTGAGGATATGAGGCTGTCCACCCTTCTCACCGGCGAGTATGACGATTCCAACGCCATCGTCAGCCTTAACGCCGGAGCAGGCGGCACAGAGAGCTGCGACTGGTGTTCAATGCTCTACAGAATGTATACGCGCTGGGCTGACCGCAAAGGATTTACAGTGGACGTTATGAACTTTGTGGACGGCGACGAAGCGGGCATTAAGTCAGTCGACTTCCAGATCAATGGAACAAATGCTTACGGCTATCTCAAGTCAGAGAGAGGCGTGCACAGGCTTGTCCGCATCTCTCCCTTCAACGCGCAGGGGAAGAGACAGACTTCCTTTGTTTCCTGTGATGTTATGCCCGACATTGAGAAGGATATTGATATTGTCATCAATCCTGACGACATCCGCATCGACACATATCGAAGCAGCGGAGCCGGCGGACAGCATATTAATAAGACTTCCTCGGCGATCCGTATTACGCACTTCCCTTCCGGTATCGTCGTGACCTGCCAGAATGAGCGTTCCCAGTTCCAGAACAAGGACAAGGCAATGCAGATGCTCAAAGCCAAACTGTATATGAAGAGAATGGAAGAGGAGCAGGCAAAGCTTGCCGGCATCCGCGGCGAAGTGAAGGATATCGCATGGGGAAGCCAGATCCGTTCCTATGTCCTGCAGCCGTACACACTGGTTAAGGATACCAGAACAGCAGAAGAGACCAGCAACACGGGAGCCGTGCTGGATGGAGATATTGACCGCTTCATCAACGCGTACCTCAAGATGGAAGCGGGAAAAGCAGAGAGAAAGAACATTTGACGTGAACGCCACAGAGAGACTTTACGAAAATGACGCATATCTGACACAGTGTGAGGCGACGGTTCTCTCGGCACGGAAATTGACGGGAGAAGAGAACACTGAATCCGGATGCAGCCTGGAACTGATCCTGGACAAGACGGTATTTTTTCCGGAAGGCGGCGGCCAGTCCTCCGACATCGGCTGGATCTGCAGCGCCGGAAACGACAGTGGTCTTAAGTACGGGATGCTGGCTGTAACGGATGTACAGATCAAAGACGGAGTGATCAGACATACTGTCAGCTGCCCGGAAGACAATGGCGAGCTTTTCCTGCCCGGCGAACAGGTTCTTCTTCAGATCAACTGGGAGAGAAGGTTCGGCTTCATGCAGAATCACACCGGCGAGCATATTCTGTCCGGGCTGATGCATAACAGGTATGGATTTGATAATATCGGATTTCACCTCAGCGACAATTCGGTGACGCTGGACGTCAACGGACAGCTCAGTGAAGAAGAGATCCTTCTTCTGGAATGGGAAGCTAATGAGGTCATTTACAGAAATCTTCCGGTAAAGGTTTCTTATCCTGACAGTGAAAAGCTTGGAGAAATCAGTTACCGAAGCAAGATCGAGATCGAAGGACAGGTGAGGCTGGTCACGATCCCTGAGGTAGATGTCTGCGCATGCTGTGCGACCCATGTCGGAATGACAGGCGAGATCGGCCTGATCAAAATAGTGAAGACGCTGCGCTTTAACGGCGGAATGCGCCTGTTTATCGCCTGCGGAAGGAGAGCTTTCGCACTGATGCAGAAGAGACAGCAGCGCATTGAAGAAGTCTCCCATCTGACAAACAGAAGCCAGGATGAGATCGGAGACGGAGTAAAGCATCTGCTTGACGAAATTGGCGAGCTGAAGCAGAAAAACCGTGACCTGGAATATAAAGCGGCGTTTCTTCGTCTTGAGACGATCCCCAAAGATCAGAAGAATGTCTTTTTGTTTGTCGGGGATATGGATAATATTGTGCAGAGAAATCTTGTCAACAGGCTCTGCGAGGAACATGACGGATTTTGCGGCGTATTTGCCGGAAGCGATAAAGAAGGCAGATACCGCTATATTATAGGCAGCAGGCAGATGGACTCCCGGGATGTGCAGAAAGCGCTCAGAGAGAAGCTGGGAGCCAAGGGAGGCGGAAAGCCGGAAATGATACAAGGTTCTGTCAC
>CAMOIJ010000053.1 GCA_946615865.1 uncultured Lachnospiraceae bacterium
CTCGCTCCGCAATCCGCCGCCGATCCGTAATCAGACAAATGCGAAGCAGATAATTCCACCAATCACCGCATAGAGGATGCAGTACTTGAAGATACCGCTCAGGATCTCATTTTCGCGTCCTGCCAGTCCTGCCGAGGCCGTTGCCAGCGCGATGTTGGAAGGCGAGATCATCTTGCCGACACCTGCACCGAGAGAGTTGGCCGCGCAGAGCCATTCGGGAGAAAGCCCGAGCTGCGCTGCGGAGGCGGACTGCAGAGGTCCGAACAGAACGCCGGTACTCGTGCCGGAGCCCGTGACGAATGCGCCGAGAACGCCGACCAGAGGGGAGAACAGCGGATAGAACTTGCCGGTCACAGTGACGAGGACGTCTGCGACGTCGGTGGTCATGCCGCTGTGCACCATGATCTTAGCGGTTGCAAGGACGGAGCAGATCGTCACGATCGTCTTGATATTCTTCTTGATCGTAGAGCCGAGAACGCCGAAGATCTTGCCGATCGACGCGCCCTGGATCAGGCCGCCGATGATACCGGAAAGGATGATCCATACACCGGGTGTATTGATCCAGGTAAAGCTGGTGGGCGTTGCGCCTTCACCGACGTAGATGTTGATCTTGGAAGAGATCTTGGAAAGCGGTTCGTTGATGAAAGGGAACAGCTTGGAGGTAAACAGAAGGAGCACGAAGATCAGGATGAAGGGGCTCCATGCGCGCAGCGCGCTGTTTACATCGAGTTTGAGCTCTTTCTGTGAATCAGAGCCGCCTACCAGGTATTCCTCGGGTACCTCTTTGCTCTTCATCTTGAGCGCGACAAGGATCATGCAGATCATGGAGCAGATCGAACCGATGATGTCGGGAAGCTCGGGACCGATGAAAGAGCCGATAATAAAGTTGGGAATGACAAAGGAAGCTGACGCGATGAGCGTGAACGGGATCATTCCCTTGAGGGCCTTAAAGCCGCCGCCGATCACGACCACGAACAGGAGCGGCGAGATCGCCATGAGCAGAACTTCAATGCGCACCGTGTTCAGCGAGAGAGCATTGACGGCAAGACCTGTGGCAGAAGCCAGGGAGGTAGTCGGAACGCCGACGCTGCCGAAAGCGGTAGGAGTAGAGTTGACAATCAAAAGTGCCAGAACAGTGGGAATCGGATCGAAGTTCAGCGCAACCAGGATGGACGCGGGGATAGCAACAGCGGTACCGAAACCTGCCATACCTTCCATGAAGCATCCGAAGCCCCAGCCGATGATCAGACCGAGTACGCGCTTGTCTCTGGACACGCTGCTGAGCATCGCCTTGATCTCTTCCATAGCACCTGTCTCGAGAGTCAGCGCGTAGACGAACAGTGCGGCCAGAATGACGAGGATGATCGGCCACAGAGCGCTGAATACACCTTCGAGGAAAGCGGTTCCCACGGAAATGACCGGAAGATGTTTGTAAAACAGTGCAACAACGGCTGCAAAAATGATTGCGATACTGCAGGCTTTGTAGCCGGGCATTTTCATGCCGGTCAGGGCGATGATCAGCCAGATGATCGGAACAAGTCCCAGAATAAATTTGACTATTAGCATTTTCTGTTCCTCCTTAATAACTTCAGATACTCAGACACATCCGGCTGCCGACAACGACCTGATGACGCGATCTTTAAGCGGACAGTATCTACGCAAATATGATCTGAAGGCGGCCGTTTTCATACGACCACGATTTCAGTTCCCGTCGGCCGCACTGTTCCGTAAGCCGGAACCGCCGCCGCTCGTCACGCACGCCCAGGATCAGGTCATTCCCGTCCTTCGACACCGAAAGATCCGTGCTCTTCATATAGGGGAGGCGCACTGTCATGATCCAGGAGCCGTCCTCCATATTTCTTTCGGTCGTATAGCTCTGTTCTGCGCAAAATATAGTCGCAGGGTCGATGCTGCACCCTTTTTCCGGTTCTGCCTTAAGCTCCCCGTAGAGCTGCTCCGCGACGGATTCCAGCACCGGGATGCCGCGAAGCTCCTTGTCCTGCAGCGGGAGATAGAACTGCTTCTGCAGGGGAAAGCTCTCTTTTACCCGCGCCAGGCTCTTCTCCTGCATGGAGGCCCAGCCGGCAAAGCTGCCGCTCAGGGCTTCTTTCGGATAGATCCGGTTGACATAGACGGCGTCTACGCCGAAGTCGAAGGCGCTCAGCCAGGAGTAAGAGCGTTCCGCCTCGCTCACTACGATGCTCTCCGGCGTCATGACGAGGCGAATACCCGTCGTCTGCCGGTCGCAGAGGATCTTCTGCAGGCCGTGCAATCTTTTGACAACGATGTCCAGCTCCTCAAAGACCTTGTCTCTGGGCTTGGGAACGGTCGTGGCGCGGCTGATCAGCCCTCCGAAAGCGCTCGTGACGCTGCGCACCATGGGCAGTACTTTGTCCGTGAGAACGCGGAGCTGTTCGGGATAGCGCAGGAGTGAGAGCGTCTCGCCGGTCGGCGAGCAGTCGACCACAAGGACATCGCAGGATCCCGCTTTGCTGAGGTCGAGAATGCGCAGGAGAGAGGAGAGTTCCTCCAGGCCGGGGAAGACCAGGGCTTCCTGCGCGGCCAGGCTCTCACCCGATTTTTCTTCCATGATCTGCCTGAGATAATCCTTCAGGGTTCCCCACGCGCGCTCGCTCTCCACGGCGGGATCGACTTCCAGAGCTGTCAGATTGTCCGCAATCCGTACCGGGGCGGACCCGATCCGGCACTCGAAGACATCTCCGAGGCTGTGCGCCTGATCGGTGCTCATTATGGTCGTCCGGTAGCCGAGCGCGGCGCATCGGACGGCCGTGGCAGCTGCGATGCCGGTCTTTCCTACGCCTCCCTTTCCGGTGTACATCAGTATTCTCATAATTGTCCCTCTGCTTTGTCTTCGTTCGAATAACGGAAGTACACTTTAAGAAAGCCGCCGGTGAGCTGTGTCTTGAGGATCTCTGCCCTGTACAGAACTGCGGGCAGGGGGATCTTCCGCAGAACGTTTGCCGTCTTCACATCCAGATCCCGGCCGCAGATCTGAACGGATACATTTTCGGCACCGGGCATATACAGGCTGAGGCAGCACCCTTCCGGCGTGATCTCATAGGTCTCCGAGGCCTGTGCGGACGATTCCATGTCGGCCGGTGCAAAGAGCACCTCATTGTCCGGCAGACATCTGCTCAGTCTCTCTACGGCTTCGAGGCCTTTGATCTCCTCGGGAAACCAGGGAATCCGGGTGACCGGAATGTGTGAGAACACACTTTCCACCTCCTTGATGTACGTCTTCTGGATCCTGTGCCAGCTGTCCATAAAAGGATTATCCGGCATGGGAGGGAGTACGCGGTTTATAAAGACGCGCTCAACCCGATAGCCGTACAGATTCAGGTACATGTAGGTCCTCTTGGTCTCTTCGACCACCATTTTCTCGGGGAGCGTGATCAGGCGGACAGAAGTCACCTGCGGGTCCTTGAGAAGATTCTGAAGGTCAACGAGGTTCCGGTGCATCAGGGAGACCTGGTCCATCGCCGTGCTGTCGGGAAGTTTGACTTTGTAGAGCGCGTTGGAGACGGGGGAGAGAACCCTCGTCATGAACTTGCCGACGGGGAAGAATTTCTCCATATACCACTCCAGAAGCTCCGGGAGCTTGAGGAGAGATAATGTCTCGCCGGACGGCGCGCAGTCCACAAGAAGAAGGTCATACTCGCCGCTCTTATACAGATCGCGGATTCCCAGCAGCATGAACAGATCCTCAAAGCCGGGGATCATGAACTCACTGTTAATGCTTCCCGCCGCGCGGCTCATGGAGCCGCCGAGCATCTCCAGAAGAGAGCGGTTCAGGTCAGGGTAGTGCTCGCGCATGATCTTTCCGGGATCCAGTTCCAAGAGCGTGAGATTGGCAGTGGGGCTGACAAAATCCCCGCCCGTCTCTGTCTCGAAGAGATCTCCCAGGTTATGCGCCATGTCGGCACTCACCAGAAGCGTTTTCATTCCGCTGCGAGCAGCGCGCAGCGCGTGGGCCGAGATGATGCTCGTCTTCCCTACGCCGCCTTTTCCGGTAAAAATAATGATTCTGCCCATTCCTGCCTCAATTGCTCTCAGGGGGAGGCCCCCTATAAAGATAAACGACAACCCTGTTCCGGGGACCTCTGTCGGGCAGATGGCCGCCGCAGTGATCCCCGGAGGGCTTATTTTACTTAAAGTCCGGGCGAAAAGTTACGCCCGTGCCGCAGGTCAACCTTTACTTAAAGACCGGGCGAAAAGTTACGCCCTGTGCCGCAGGTCAACCCTGCATATAGGTCACACCCATTTCTCCGTAAGGGTGATTCCAGCTCTTCACTACTTTGCCGCCGGAGACGACACGGCAGGTGCCGCACTCAAGGCAGCCCTCGTGATTGAAAGCGAGTTCACCGTTCTCGTATTTGTAGAGCTCAGCGGGGCAGGCGAGGACGACCTTGCGGATCTCTTCCTCATCCTTAAAATCACTGTTGATCTCAATATGGGCATAGCTCTCGTCAGTATGGAAATTGTTATAGCCCAGTTTGTCATCTACAGGAACTTTTTTTGCCATTTTGGTTTCCTCCTTCCTGTCTCTTATAATGCGTCAAGGGCGACCATGACAAGCTCGAGGAGCTTGGAGGCGCTGGTGCGCTTCGCGATCTCATCGATAGCGAACATCGGCAGAGATACGGGCTTTTTGCCGTCCACTCTGAAGAGCCTGTCGAAGAGAACGTCGGCGATCTCAGGCACATCGTTGAAGATCTCATGGCGCTCAAGAAGCTTGGGGAAGTTGCGATACTGCTTCATATCGGTATAAATGAAGCTGTTCTCCACAAGCTTCTGATAGTAAGCAAGAGAAGCGGCGCTGAAATCATCAGCAGCCTTGGCGCGGATCACCGCCTCTGCGGCCAGTCTTCCGGACTCCACGGCGAAGTCCATGCCGCGGACCGTGTAGCCGAGGTTGATTACGAAAGCAGCTGCATCGCCGGTCACCAGAACGCCGTTGTCATACAGCTTGGGGATCATGTCAAATCCGCCCTCGGGAACCAGGTGCGCGGAATACTCCAGCGGAAGCCCGCCTTTGATCAGGGGCTCGATGGAAGGATGGTTCTTGAAGCGCTCGAGCATATCCGGGATGGAGACGTCTACGCGGCCGATATCGCTGCAGGTAGCGACGATACCGATGGAGACGCTGTCCTTATTGGTGTAGAGGAATCCGCCGCCGATATTGCCGACTGTGGGATCGCCCGCCACCAGCATGGATAAGCCGTCGTTCCCTTCGAGGCCGAAGCGCTGGTTGATCACGTCCTCGCCCAGCTGGATGACTTCTTTACAGCCGACCGCCACCTGCTCGGGCTTAAGCTCGGGCTTGAGGCCGATGGACTGGGCCAGAAGGGAGTTAACGCCGTCTGCAAGGATCACTACATCGGCGTACATCTCTTCGCCGCCGGCGTCGATGCCGACGATCTTGTCGCCGTCCTTGATCAGCGAGTCTACACGGATGCCGGGAACCATCATGACACCGACTTCCTCGCACTTCTCCGCAAACCACTTGTCGAATTTGCTGCGAAGCACCGTGTAGGAAGCAGTTTCCGGCGTGTCGGGCTTTCCGGACGCATATTCAATATTGACGACGCCCTTTTCGGTCATCAGGGCGACGCGCTCTTTGGTGACTTTTCTCTCAAGAGGTGCCTCCTCGGCGAAACCGGGCATCACTTTCTCGAGACTGTGTGTGTAGATCCTTCCTCCGGTCACGTTCTTGGAACCGCAGAAAGTACCTCTTTCAATGACAAGAACTTCCATTTCCGCCTGTGCCAGACAGTAAGCGGCCGTAAGTCCCGCCAGACCTCCGCCAACAACTATGGCATCAAATTTTTCTTCACTCATATTTACCAAAACCTCCTTGCGTGGTTCGTTCGTCGGTTTCCGGGCGCAGGGCACTGTATGGCAGGTCCCTCACCCTTTTTACGAATGATCATCGATCGGACATCTCACTGCTTCCTGCAGCCGGGCTTCACAGCGACGTGCATCGCGCAGGCGCCCATCATTCTGCGCCTGACTCTGACATCGACAAATCCACACCTTCGCATGAGATGGGACAGCTCCTTCGAGCGAAGGAAGCTCTCTGTCGACTCCTGCAGCCACTCGTACTCTTTTCGGTTGGAACGTCCGCCCCCTAAAAGGGGCATGATCCTACCAAAATAGAGCCGGTAGAAAGGTTTCACAACAGTGCTGTCCGGGACAAAGGATTCCAGACAGAGGATCTCTCCTCCCGGCCGCAGCACCCGGTAGATCTCCTCCAGGACCTGCTGCGGGTCCGCGCAGTTGCGCAGTCCGAACGATATACTCACGGCGTCAAAATATGCATCGCCGCAAGGGATTTTCATGGCATTTCCTTTTCTCCACCTTATGTTCGTGATTCCGAGCCGCTTCGCCTTGCGGGCCGCGACCCTGAGCATAGAGGGGGAAAAATCCATGCCGGTTATACTGTATTTTGCCCCGGCCTTTGCAATACCGATGGCAATGTCTCCGGTTCCGGTGCACAGGTCGAGCACCCTGTTTCGAGGGCGCCGGACCGCTTCCCGGATCAGCATTTCTTTCCAGGAATCCTGCATGCCGAGGCTGATCCTCACATTCGCCCTGTCATAGCCCTTCGCGATCGTCTCGAAGACGCGGAAGACTTTATCCTGTTTTTCTTCCTTTGTCAGGCTCTGTGCAGAACGCATTGATCTGTACCTCACTTTTTTCATCCGTTCGCGATCGCCGCCAGCAGAATGGCCAGGCAGACGATGCCGCTGCAGATATTTGCCTTCAGGATCCCTTTCATCTGCGCGACCCGCGTGCTCTGAAGGAGCGGGGAGCGCATCAGAAAGCGGTAAGCCGGAATGTAGGCGGCGGCGACTCCCAGGAGCGCGGCCGTGAGGGGCGCGCGGCCTAAGAGGGCGCCGTCAAGGGCGATCAAAAGCATCCAGAGGATTACCGCGAGCCTGTATACGCGCACGGCTTTCTCCCTTCCGATGCAGTTTGGAAATGTTCTCCTTCCTGCCTTCAGGTCCTTCTCGATGTCGCAGGTGTTGTTGGTCATCATGATGAGACCGATCCCCGTGACAAGGGGGAGAGTGAGGGGCAGGATCTCCGGATGAAATCTGCCTGTAACGGCCGCCGTGATCCCCAGCGGGATCAGAGCTCCCATCACGACTCCCGATGTGATCTCTCCGATCGGGAGATAGGAGATCGGCAGCGGACCTCCGGAGTAGAGCAGCACGATCAGTCCGCCGAGCAGGCCGATCGCAAGAGGAAGCGGTCCGCTCTTTACGGTAAATCCGATCCCGATCAGAGCTGCCGTCCCGAGAAAAGCGAAAGCCAGGTTCCTGACCTGCAGCGGGTCAACGCCCGCGTACAGAAGAACGGCGTCCTCCTTCTCAAGATTGTCCTCCAGGCTGTCAGTGCCTTTTACAAAATCCATATAATCATTGAAAGTATTCACAGCGGCCTGCATGAGCACGCAGGCGGACAACAGAAGAGCGGCCTCTATGGCGCTTATGCCAAAAGATCGATAGATGCAGTACAGGATCCCGAAAAGAGACGGGAACACGGAGGCGGCCCAGGTGTGGGGCGCCGCCAGCTGCAGTGCGAGCTTTGGGGTCAGCGCGTTGTATCGAACGCCGCTTGTGCGGTTGTCGGAACTGTTCATAACTCTCATCAAAACACTCTCATCAAAAAATTGTCCTGTTTGCTCTGCGCGCATTACCGGCCGGTCAGACCTGCGCGCATTTTTTTACTATTTTGTCAAGGCCGGAAGAGGCGGCTCCGGCAGGTAGCCCTGCGAGGATCTCTTCGCACCGTTTCCGATAGCGAAGGATCTCTTTTTTGGTCTCCTCTACGCCGCCGTACTCCCGCACGATCTCTTCCATTTCCCTGATCTGAGTCCTGTCGATTCCTTCTTCGCGGTTTCTGCGCATTATGGGCAGAAGCTTGTCTCTGGCCTCGGAATTCCGCATTGCCATGAGCACCGGCATCGTGTAAATGCCGTCGCGGAAATCCTTGTGCGTCTCCTTGCCCATACACGCCTGATCTGTCGTAAAATCGAGCAGATCGTCCCGGAACTGGAACATGCATCCGAGCGCCTCTCCCAGCTTGTCCAGCTGTTCGATCACGGCGGGAGAGCATCCGCTCTCGAGTGCGCCGATCCTGCAGGCGGCCTTAAAAAGGGCCGTCGTCTTGCCTCGGATATTGCAGAGGTATTCCTGCAGCGTCACATCTTCCCGGTAGCGGCAGCCGGCCTGGCCGATCTCGCCGGCGCACATCTGTCCGATGGCACCTGCCAGGATCATGCCGGACTCGTGGAGATTCTCCTGTGCCTGTGTGTACATGACGCGCGAGATGAGAAAATCTCCCGCGTAGACGGCCGCGTCCTTACCGAATTTCTTCTGTACGGAAGCTTTTTCCCTGCGGACAGGGGCGTCGTCTACGATGTCGTCGTGCACGAGCGAGGCCAGATGGGTGATCTCCGTCATGGCGGCCAAAAGCGACAGACGGGCGCGCCGCTCCTCACAGCGCGGACCGAACATTGCGCTCAGGACCAGGAGCATGGGACGGATCCGCTTTCCCTTTGAACAGGCGGCCCAGTCCAGCACTTCTCCCACCGGCGTACCGGCGTAAGGATGTGCGGTGAGCCTCGCGATGTCGGACTCGACACTGTCCATCCAGTCACTGATCATTCTTTACATTAATCCTCTCTTCTCGGCGATGATGACTGCGGTGTGCTTGACATCGACTGGGATGTCTCTGGCATCGAGTCCGCCGCTGATCTGCATCATGCAGCCGGGGCAGTCCACTGCGACGGTATCTGCACCGGTCTCTTTGATATGCTCGACTTTGCGCTCGAGGATGGGAGCTGCCACCTCGGGGAACTTGATACTGTAGGTTCCGCCGAATCCGCAGCAGTTGTCGCTTTCCTTCATCTCGGTGAGATGGACGCCCTTGGTGTGGGTCAGCAGTTCTCTCTGCTCCTTGAACACGCCCATGGATCTCTTGAGGTGGCAGGAATCGTGGTAAGTGATATTGAGCTCCTTGCCGTCGCCCTCGTCGGAGAGGCCGCCCAGCATGTGGAACAGTTTGCAGAAGTCATAGCTCTTCTTGCCGAGCTCTTTGGCCTTTGCGAGCATCTCGGGATCGTCCTGGAAGAACTGCTCGTACTCCCTGATCTGGTGTGTACAGGTCGGGCAGGCCGATACGATGTAATCGTAGTTCTCCGCCGCCATCGCGTTGATATTGAGCTCCGCGGTCTTCTTGGCGTTTTCTCTGTCGCCCATGTAGGTGGCGGGAGCGCCGCAGCAGGACTGGCCCATGGGCATATCGACGATATAGCCGATGGAGTTGAGGTCCTTGATGACCGCCTTGGCGGTGTCTATGTATACGAAGTCGAGGAGGCACCCTGTAAAGATCGCTATTTTGCCCTTGGGATTGGGGACATTCTGCTCAATGGTCGGGAAAACATCCCTGAACGGAACCTGGGCGATCTTGGGAAGGCTTCTTCCCTCGGAGAGACCGGACAGGAACATGGGCAGATGACGCATCATGGGCTGGCCCTGTTTCATGAATGCGGGCTGTGCGATCGAAGCGATGCGGAGCATGGAGTGGAAGAGTTTCCTGTCGCTGACAGCATCCAGAGCGAACTTGTAGGTCGGGTTGGGATGCTTCTCCATGCTGCGCTCACGCAGCTTCATGATCATCTCCGGTATATGCAGGCCGCCGCCGCAGACTTCCTTACATCTTCCGCACTGCAGGCAGATGTTCTGGATCTGCTCCGCGCGCTCCTCGGATACCAGGAAGTGGCTCAGCAGTGTGCCGATACCGCCGGTATAGACATTACTTCCATATACATGGCCGCCCAGCAGAGCGAAGGCGGGACATACGTCAAGACATGCGCCGCAGCGGATGCAGTCGAAGATCTCTCTGAAGGACTCTTCGGCAAGAATCTCGCGTCTTCCCGGATCATCCAGGATCACGCAGTAGAAGTCCTTCGGGCCCTTCTCGTCGGTCTCTTTGTCGAGCACTACTTCGTTTGCGCCGGTGTACAGGGACAGATAAGCGGTCAGTCTCTGGGCCGTGCCGTTGCGGGGGAGTGCCTTGAAAATATAGCGGGCATCGGACAGGCTCTTTACGAACTTCTCGATACCGAACACATACAGATGGATCTTGGGGAGCGTGCCGACCATACGGCCGTTGCCTTCGTTGGTCATGGTGAAGACCGTGCCGGTCTCGGCAACCGCCACGTTAGCACCGGATACGCCCATGTCCGCATGTGTGAATTTGTCTCTCATTACTTTACGAGCCGTCTTTACTTCTTCGGAAATGATCGGCTTGTTCTCTACTTTGGTATAGTCTGTGAAAAGATCGGCTACCTGCTCTTTGTTCAGGTGAAGAGCGGGCATGACCATGTGCACGGGAGTATTGCCTTCGAGAGCGATGATGAACTCGCCCAGGTCGGTCTCCTGAACCAGGACTCCGTCGTCGCCCAGGATCTTGTTCATGTGGATCTCTTCGGAAGCCATCGATTTGGATTTGACGATGGTCTGGACCCCTTTTTCCTTGACCAGGTTACGGACGAATTCAATCGCCTCATCAGCGCTGGTCGCATGGAAGACGTGACCGCCGCGGGCGGTGCAGTTCTTCGTAAACTCCTCGATCATCTCATCGATGTGGTCAGCGGCGTATCCTTTGACTCTGCGGATATTCTCGCGGGTCTCTTCAAAGTCAACGCCTTCATATGATTTCAGTCTTCTCTCGGGATATGTCTCACAGAACGTTCCGAGTGTCCTGCCAAGCGTCTTATTACTGAGAGCAGACTTTATTTCCTGCTTCAAAGCTTCATTTGCCATTCTGCTGCCTCCTTTCCCTTATCGATCTGTCAAATCTGTCAGACATCCTTGATCACGACGATCGAAAGCTTCAGGGGACCGTGAACGCCTACCGTACTCACGCACTCGATATCGGCGGTACGGCTGGGTCCGGTAATGAAGCCCACGAAAGCCGGGAGAGTCTCCAGCGAACAGAGTTTGTCAAACATTGCATCGTAGTCATCTACAATCTCAGAGAGTCTGACTACGCCGATACAGTATTCAGGCATGATGGCTACGATCCTGTTGTCGATGTCATCGCTCAGCTGAATAATACTGCCAAGATCAGCAATACCGCACTGTGCTTCAAGCACGCCGCCCTTTGCGGTCTCCGCATGAAGACGAAGGTGGTCGGTATAGACTTCCATGCCGGCATCAGCAAGAGCTTTCGCCAGGCCGATCTCCTGAAGCAGCGGTGACTCTGCGATACATACGGAATCAACCCCTTCTTCCTTGTAGGCCTGAGCGATAATGCCTGCGGCTTCGGCCTTGTCGGCCAGCCAGCTGTTACCGTTTACTGCCTGCAGGTTCTTCTCGAACCGCTCATACAGAACATCTACAGCTCCCATTGTCGCACTCCTTTCTTAAGTAAAATGCACAAAAACACCAAATTTTACATAATTAATTGTATCGCTTTCACTATCGACTTTCAATAAAACTTGTGGATTGCATGATTTTTCGCACAATTTTAAAGCTAATCTATGCGGGATATGACAAAAAAATGCACAATCAAGAAAAAGCGCCGGCTAAAAATGGACGATATAGCGTGAATGAAGTTTCGGTATCTGTATTAGAAAGAAGGGGCTGTCGCATGATAACCCCGGTTTTTCTCAATTATCGAAACGGCGCGTAAAGCTCCGGCCGACGATAGTCGTCCGTGAGATCCTTGACTGTCTGCGGGAGGAACTGTCCGGCGAAAGCTGGACGTTGATTGCGGAGACTTATCCCGGCGTTTCGGAGGACAATATGCGCCGACTTCTTGAGGAACTTGAGCCGAATCTTATGATCTGCGCAAGAGATATGTTCATAGAGACCAGGCGCTTTACGGTGCGTGACAGCGCAGAACTTGACTGCCATGAGAGCGTTAATGTGCTGAATCTGGTCGAAGGCGACAGATGCCTTGTTGAGAGTGTGGACGGGAGCTTTGAGCCCTATGAAGTCCATTACGCGGAGACTTTTATCGTACCGGAATGTGTTGGAAAATACAGGCTGAGGGCGGTCTCAGAGAAGAGAAGAAGCCTCTGGTAGAAAAGATCGAGATCGCTTCCCCCATGACCGGCAAGGTCCTGGACATCGAGAAGGTTCCGGATGAGGTCTT
>CAMOIJ010000054.1 GCA_946615865.1 uncultured Lachnospiraceae bacterium
GATCGTCGATGCCGTCAGCGTTGATGATCTTCTCGACGGACTCGTTGGGACGAGGGGTGATCTTGTCGATCATGGACCAGGGGAAGGAGACCTTGTCGCCTTTGACATAAGCCTCAAACTCAGGCTCTGCGACGCCGTTCGCAACCCACCCTTCTGCGAAAGCAGTGATAGCGGCTTTAAGCTTGTCGCCGTTGTGGGAGCAGTTGTCCATGCTGACCATGGCGATCGGCTTCTCGCCTGCCTTAAAGCGGGCGTAGAGGAGAGACGCTACTTTGCCCATGTAGCTCTGGGGCTTCTCAGGGCCCTTTTCCATATCGGAGACGACAGCGGGAACCATTTCGCCCTTGCCGTTCACGAGGCTGTAGCCCTTCTCAGTGATGGTAAAGCTCGCCATCTGCAGGGAATCCTTGCCGAAGATCTCGCGAAGTCTCGCATAAGACTGCTCGTTATTGCTGTCCAGTTCCAGGGACTCCATAACGCTGCCTACTACGGTCTTCTCGATCGTGCCGGTGGACTTGAGAGTCACCAGGATGGAGAGGTCATCGTGGGGATGATACATCTTCTGGATGATCTCATAGTCGAAGCCTTCCGCTACGGTCAGTCCGCGGTCCAGTACGCCTTCATTGAGAAGGTTCTGCACTACGTTTGCCTGGAATGCCCTGAAAATATTGCCGCCGCCGAAGTGGATCCAGAAGGGATTCTCTTTGGTCGCTTTTCTTACTTCTTCTCTATCGTATTTGGGAAGGGAATAACCTTTTTCTTCCCACCACTGCCTGTCTTTCAATCCTGCGTCATTGAGTTTCATATCATTACCTCCAATCCGATAATTCCGGTATTACTTTCTGTCGTTCTTCTCGATCGCTTCGATGAGGCCGTTGATGTAGCATGCGCCGAGAGCTCTGTCATAGAGGCCGTAACCGGGCATTCCTACCTCGCCCCAGATCATTCTGCCGTGGTCGGGGCGGATGGGGCCCTCAAATCCGATGTCGTGCAGGGCCTTGACGATCTCATAGAGGTCGAAGGAGCCGCAGCGGGAGAGGTGAGGAGCCTCTTCAAAGTTCAGGGTCTCCGGATTGGGATCAAGGAACTTGAGGTTTCTGACATGCGCGAAGTGCACTCTGCCCTTGAGGGAGCGGATCATATCCGGCAGGTCGTTCTTGAGGTTTGTGCCGTAGGAGCCTGCGCAGAAAGTAACGCCGTTGTGAGGATCGTCGACCATCTTCATCATGCGAAGGATGTTCTCCTTGCAGGTGATGATGCGGGGCAGACCGAATACGGGCCATGCGGGATCATCGGGATGGATCGCCATCTTAATGTCGTACTTGTTGCAGACGGGCATGATCTTCTCAAGGAAGTATTTGAGGTTGTCGAAGAGGTCATCAGCGGTGACGTCCTTGTATTCCTCGAAGAGCTCCTTGACGTGCTCCATTCTCTCAGGCTCCCAGCCGGGCATTACCGTGCCGTTCATATCGCCTGCGATGGACTCGAACATCTTCTCGGGGATCAGTTCGTCGACGGCCTTCTGTGTGTAAGCCAGGGCAGTGGAGCCGTCCGGAAGGACTCTTGCCAGCTCGGTCCTTGTCCAGTCGAAGACGGGCATGAAGTTGTAGCATACCATGTGGATATCTTCTTTGCCGAGGTTCTCAAGAGTCTCGATATAGTTGGCGATCAGCTGCTCGCGGGAAGGCTTGCCGAGCTTGATATCTTCGTGAATGTTGACGCTCTCGATACCGGAGATGCGAAGGCCTGCCGCCTCAACTTCTTCCTTCAGAGCGTGGATTCTTTCCTGACTCCAGACTTCGCCGGGCTGTGTATCATAAAGTGTTGTGATGACGCCGGTCACGCCGGGGATCTGCCTGATCTGCTGCAGTGTGACAGTGTCGAATTTGGAACCGTACCATCTGAGTGTCATTTCCATAGTGAATACCTCTCCTTTTCACTGAATGCGGATTTGTTGTTTACAAGAGTAAGTTTTTGCTGTTTTGATCTGTTCTTTTCTTTGTTGTATATAGATTACTAAACCCAGCCAAAATATTGAATTGACTGGGTTGTTGTATATATTGCAAAAATTGCGGTCATGTTTAATCCTGCTGAAGCTCAGCGAGAGAGAAGGCCTCCCGGTATTCCTTGGGCGACATCCCGTACGCCTTGCGGAAAGCCCTGAAAAAGCTCGGATAATCCTTGAAGCCGTAGGTGAGGCAGACCTCGCTGATCTTCTCGTTCATCATGATGGCGTCTCTGCAGGCGGCGAGCCTCTTGCGCAGCAGGTACTGGTGAACGGAAATGCCGAGGTGTTCCTTAAAAGTATGGGAAATATGGTATTTGCTGACGAAAAAGCGCTCGGCCAGGCTGTCGAGAGAGATATCTTCCTCGAGATTTTCGTCGATATAGGCCATCACCTGCTCGTGCAGGCGGCTTGCCGCTTTTCGTGAGGATGGATTGACCTTGTCGTAGACAGTCCTGCACAGAAGGAGGAGAAGATCCTCCACCCGGATCTCGATGACCGCCTCCCGGGCGAAGTGGCTGCCGTGTACTTCCTCGAGAAGCTGAAGGGCTTTGGAGAGGATCGCGTTGAAGGAGACAGGATCATTGTGAAAGATGTGAAGATGCCGGTCCCTGTGCATATAGTTAAGAAGAAAAGCGAAGTCGGCAAAGTGCTCTGCCAGCTGCTGCGCGAAATCAGCGCTGATCCAGAAGACAAACCGCCTGTAGGGCAGTTCCGTATCTACAACAAAAGCCCGGTGCATAGTCCCCGGCGGAACAATGACGAAGTCGCCGCTTCTCAGGACCTGCCTGCGGTCACCGATCTCAAATTCGACATCTCCTTCCATATAGAAGTAGAACTCGTAGTAATCGTGGGAATGCAGGTCGACATTGTTGTGTCTGGTATCGCTGTAGTAGTAGATCTCGAAGTCCTGCGACAGCATATACTGCCTGTGGGTAAAGGGAGTCTGGATCCTGGATTTCATATAAACCTCCTGGGGTGTCATGCGGGCACCGGCAGCATGATATCCAGGTTGAAGATCTCGCCCTCCGTGTGCGCGTGCATGACGCCGTCAAATTCGTCGACGATCCGCTGCATGCTCTTCATGCCGAATCCGTGTGCCTCCCCGCCCTTATTGGTGACGGGCAGTCCCGAATTAAAAGTGATCGGCCCGCTGAAATAGTTCCAGATATGAATGGATGCGGAATCGCCGAAGGCGCGGATACTGATGTCGATGAGCCTCTTTTCGGGATCTTCAATGCCTGAGACGCCCTCCATTGCATTATCTATGGCATTTGCGAACAGAAAGTACAGCTTCATTCCGTCAAAATATTTCAGGCAGTCCGCGTAAGCGACGCACTGCAGCTCGATCTTGTTCTGCCGGCAGAGGTCATCCATATTTTGCAAAAGGACGTCCAGCGCGTCATTACCGGTCTTGGCAGTAGGAGAGATGCGGTCCACTGCGGCCTTTACCCTCGAGATATCGGGTATATCCACCTGTTTCTGGGAGGCCAGGTTTTCGATCCGGTTCATCAGGTGCCGCAGGTCGTGGATCCACTGCTTGATCATGCCGGCGTTTACGGACCACTGCTCATATTGCTTTTTTGACTCCGTGAAGAGCTGGGCAGTAAGCAGACGCTCTGTGTCCGCCTGCTGCCACTTGGTGACTGTGAACTGGATGATCAGCGCAAAGACGCAGCTCAGGATCGCGTAAAGGCAGGCCGCGATCTCAAAATATATATCACCGACAGCGTGGTCCACCACCAGCCTGTTTACACCGATGCAGGTAATGACGATCACCAGGGAGAGCAGCTGCAGATGAAGGTTGGACTTCGCGTTGGTGCGATGCCTTCCGAAAAACATGAATATGATCAGATAGACATAGCTGAAGACAAGGATCTCGAAAACCGCGTGCATAGTGATGCTCTGGTCCGCGATCCACTTTATAGTCGGTATAAGACCCAGCAGGATCGTAAATTTGTTCGCGATGTGCTGAGCGGCAAAACCGGCGACGCAGGCTGAAGTGAGCGTGAAAATGTCTTCCTCATAACAGAAGCAGACCGCGGCTATACATCCGGCCATCGCGGCAAAAAACCACAAAAAGCGCGGGAAGCCTGCCAGGGCGGGAATCCCGGTCACCGTTCCGAGGACGAGAAGAAGCAGCCCGGAAGCGATATAGCGGGCTGCGAAATTCTCCCTTTTTTTATAAGGCCTCAGAAAAAGGGCTTCCGCGATCATGATCTCAATTAAATAAGCTGCGGCGTTGAGATCGGGCCGCAGCTGCAGTATTGTCGGTGCCATTCAGCCTCCCAGATATTCGTTAAGTCTTGTCATAAATTCTTTCTTGCGGGAGCGCCCGATCCGGATCCGCTCCGAACCTACGCTCACTTCGTCGCCGTAAAGGCCGTCCACATACCTCAGGTTTACCAGTACAGACGCGCTGCATCTGGCAAAATCCTGTCCGGCGAGCTGCTCCTCCTTCTCCTTGAGGCCGCCGTAAGCGGTGATTACTTCATCTTCTGTGTGATACATCAGATCGTGCCCCATGACCTCGATATAGCGGATATCCGCCGAGGAGACAACGCGCAGACCATCTTTGACGCGGATCTTGACCGGAACACCGCTTCGATTCGCGAGAATGCGCAGCGCCTTGTCCAGCTTGACGGAGAGAGAGCGGTAGTTGATGGGCTTTATGCAGTAGTCGATGGCGTCCACATCATAACCGCTGGGCGCGTATTGGGGCATATTAGTAATAAAGAAGAGCATCGCCATGCTTCCCTTGGCGCGCAGCTTCCGGGCGGCCTCGATCCCGTTCATCCAGCCGTCTCCCAGCTCCACATCCATAAAGACCAGATCGTAGAGGCCCTGCACGCTGGCCAGGAAAGCTTCCGCCCTGCCAAAGGTTCTGATCTTAAAACTGCAGCCGTGCTCCCCTCCGTAGCGCTCCAGGCACTGAACCAGATATTGGGAATACTCCGGATCATCTTCGATGATCGCTGACAGATATTGTTTCATTTCATTAACCTCTTTATGTCCTTTACAGACATCACCCTTATATATTACCACAACTGTCACCGCGGCTCACCCCTCGGAGCAAATGTAATTTATGCTGTCAGAAATGTCGATTATTCTGTGTCCGTTGAAAGTCGGGGAGGCGGATTGCTACAATTTCCGCAGAAGAGTAAGAATAGCTGCAAGATCTGTAACTGATGTAAAAAACCAATGCAGGAGGGGAGTATGAGGGAATTCATACAAATGAACCGGGACTGGCATTTTACCGGGCCCGACGGTGCGAAAACTGCAGTGGATCTGCCGCACACCTGGAACGCCATCGACGGCCAGGACGGCGGAAACGACTATTGGAGGGGCACCTGCCTGTACGAAAAGGATTTCACAAAGCCGCAGTTCGCCGCCGATGAGCGGATCTACCTGGAGTTTCGCGGTGTCAACGCTTCTGCCAAAGCAGAGCTGAACGAGACTGTGATCGGCACGCACGACGGCGGTTACTCTACATTCCGCTGGGACATCACGGACCTTCTCGCCGATGAGAACCACCTCAAAGTATGGGCCGATAACAGCAGGAACGACAGAGTTTACCCCCAGAAAGCGGATTTCACTTTCTACGGCGGAATATACAGAGATGTTTTTCTGATCAGGGTGAATGAAAAGCACTTTGATATGGATCACTTCGGAGGTCCCGGCATCAAGGTGACGGCAAGGCCGGCAGAAGGATATACCCGCGGAGAGGTCCGCGTGGAGACATATACAAATTGTGAGGATGGAGAAGTCACTGTCCGGATCCTGGACGCGGACGGGAAATGCGTCGCGGAAGGAAACGGAACGGACGCTCAGATGCGCATCGAAAACGCAAGGATGTGGAACGGTGTCAAAGACCCTTATCTCTACACCGCACAGGCGGTCCTCACTGTGGACGGAAAAGAAGTCGACTGTGTGGAGACCAAATTCGGCGTGCGGGATTTTGCCACTGATCCCAAGACGGGATTCTACCTCAACGGCAAAAAATACCCGCTCCACGGCGTATCCCGCCACCAGGACCGCAAGGGCATCGGCAACGCGCTGACGAAGGAGATGCACCTCGAGGACATGGATATGATCTGCGAGATGGGCGTCAACACAGTCCGCCTCGCGCATTACCAGCACGACCAGTACTTCTACGACCTGTGCGACGAGCGCGGCATGGTGGTCTGGGCGGAGATCCCCTACATCTCCGAGCACATGCCGAACGGCCGCGAGAACACCATCTCCCAGATGAAGGAGCTGATCATTCAGAATTACAATCACCCTTCCATCGTCTGCTGGGGCGTCTCCAATGAGATCACGATCTCCACGAAGGACAACTCGGATATGCTGGACAACCACCGAGTGCTCAACGACCTGTGTCACGAGATGGACAAGACGAGATTTACGACGCTGGCCTGCTACGCCATGTGCGGTCCCTTCAACAAGGTCGCTCACATCACCGATGTGGTCAGCTGGAACCTCTACCTGGGCTGGTATGTACCTGGATTTAAGCTCAATGACCTGTGGATCGACTTCTTCCACAAGGTCTATCCGAACAGGTGCCTCGGCTACTCCGAGTACGGCGCGGAGGCGATGACGACTCTGCACAGCGCAAAGCCCCGCCGCGGCGACCAGACGGAAGAATATCAGGCGCTGTATCACGAATATCTGCTGGAATGCTTTGCAAAGCGCCCCTTCATGTGGGCTACTCACGTGTGGAACATGTTCGACTTCGCGGCGGACGCCCGCGACCAGGGCGGAGAGCCCGGAATGAACCACAAAGGTCTGGTCACTTTCGACCGCAAGACCAAGAAGGACAGCTTCTACCTCTACAAGGCGTGGTGGAATGAGAAAGATCCTTTCGTTCACATTTGCTCCAAACGCTTTGCGGACAGGGCAGAAGCCAAAATAGAGATTAAAGTCTACTCCAATCAAAAATCCGTCACACTGTACTGCGACGGCAAAGAGATCGGCACAAAGACGGGCAGCCATGTTTTTACATTTGGTGTTCCGATCAGCGGTAAGCACGAAATCCGCGCTGTGAGCGGAGAGTGCGAGGATACAGCAGTATTTTGCAAAGTTGACAAACCCAATCCCGACTACAAGCTCAAGGGAAAGAGCTCCAACAGCGCGAACTGGGTATAAGCCGGGACTTATAAAAGTTATTGAAACCAATTGTTAATGATCAATTTATACAGGGAGGAAAAAACTATGAATAAAAAGCCCAGAGTAGGACTTTGGCGCGTTCTGACGATCCTGTGCGCTATTCTCTGCATCGGATCCATCGTAGGCAACCACTTTGCTAATCAGTATGCGACGACCATCAACGTAGCCCTTGGCACTTCATTCTCCAAGATCCAGGGATTTGATGAGAACGTCAAGTATTTTGAGAGCGACTTCGAGAGCGAAGACGCCCGCTGGGAATATGAGCGCGAGCTCTGCGCACAGGTAGAATCCGAGGGCGCAGCGCTCCTTAAGAACGACAACGCAGCTCTTCCGCTGGCAGGCGGATCCAAGGTTTCCCTCTTCGCAAGGGGAAGCGTAGAGCTTATGTACGGCGGAACCGGTTCCGGTTCTGTAGATACCAGCCAGGCTCCCAGCCTCAAGGACGCCCTCACACAGGAAGGCATCGAGATCAACCAGGGCCTCTGGGACTGGTACACTTCCACTTCCGAGAAGTACGGCCGCAAGGCCCCCGCTTCCATCTCTGACGCGCTGGTTGCAAACACCCAGTACGGCGTGAATGAAGCTCCCTGGGCAGAGGTCGAGAGTGCGAACAGCTCCACATTTGCCGAGTACGGCGACGCGGCGATCGTAGTTCTGTCCAGATCCGGCGGCGAAGGCGCGGACCTTCCGGATGGCGATGACAGCGTATCCCTCGTAACTACAACAGAGGCAAAGAGCGCAGTAGGCGACAATAAGGGCGGCGAGCAGAGCTCTGAGGCCCCCAAGACTGCTGACGTACACTACGGCATGGGCTCAGAAGGCGACGGCGACTACCTTGCTCTTTCCCAGGAAGAGAAAGACATGCTGGCAGGCCTCAAGGCTCTCAAGGACAACGGCACATTCAAGAAGATCGTAGTCCTGCTCAACACTTCCAACGCGATCGAACTGGATTTCCTTAATCCCGAGATCTGCGGCGTAGACTACGGCATCGACTCCTGCATGTGGATCGGCGACGTGGGACAGACCGGCGCGATCGGCGTAGGCCGTCTTCTTTCCGGCACAGTTTCCCCTTCCGGATCTCTTGTAGACACCTACTGGTACGACAACATGAAGAACCCCGCAGTGGTCAACTTCTACACAGTACCTTATGCAGGCTATGAGAGCTACGGCCTGAACACAGAAGGCGCTGACGTACAGGCTATGTACAGCGTATATCAGGAAGGCATCTACCTCGGATACCGCTATCCTGAGACCAGATATGAAGACGTCGTTATGGGCACTGCAGGCGCAGGCGACTTCGACTACAACACGACTGTTGCTTATCCCTTCGGTTACGGCCTGAGCTACACGACCTTCGATATGAGCGGCTTCCAGGTAAAAGAGAATGCGGACAGCTTCGACGTGACTGTAAATGTGACAAACACTGGCAGCGTGGCAGGCAAGAAGACCGTTCAGGTCTACTTCCAGTCCCCTTACACCGACTATGACAAAGCTAACGGCATCGAGAAGGCTTCCGTCGAGCTCTGCGGATTTGGCAAAACACAGACCCTCGAGCCCGGTGCTTCCGAGACGATCACTGTCAATGTTCCTAAGAGAGAGCTGAGAACTTATGACGCCAACGGCGCAAAGACTTATATCCTTGACGCAGGCGATTACTATTTCACTGTTGCAATGGGATCTCACGAAGCGGTCAACAATATTTTGGCAGCGAAGGGATATACCACTGCGAACGGCATGGATGCAGAAGGAAATCAGGCACTGGTATACCAGTGGAACAATGCGGCACTTGATACCACAACTTATGCAAAGAGCGAGGCTACTGGCGCGCAGATCACAAACCTCTTCGACGAGTCTGATCCCAACAAGAGCAGCCTGACACCCGGTAACGTCACATTCCTGAGCAGAAGCGACTGGGAGGGAACTTTCCCGACAGCCCGTCAGCAGCTCACCATGAACGACAATCTGGCAGCGGCTCTGCAGTTCACACAGTACAAGGCAGAAGAGCACGCAGATACCCCCATGCCCACACTGGCATCCGGCGGAAATATGACGATCTCCGAGATGATCGGAGCTGATTACAACGACGAGCGCTGGGAGAGCCTGCTTGACCAGCTCACATTCCAGGAGATGGTGACCACCATCACACTCGGCTTCCACAACACCGCAGCCTGCGAGAGCGTCTCCAAGGCGGCAACCAAGGACGAGAACGGCCCTCAGGGTCTGACTGCTTCCCTGGTCGGCGGCAAGTCCGCAATGTGCTACACATCTGAGGATGTCATGGCAGCAACAATGAACCTCGAGCTGATGGAAGATGTCGGCCGCTGCATCGGCAACGACTGCCTGGATATGGGTTATTCCGGACTCTACGGCCCCGGTATCAACATGCACAGAACTCCTTATTCCGGACGTAACTTCGAGTACTATTCCGAGGATCCCTTCGTAGCAGGCGCGATCTGCGCGGCAGAGACCAAGGGCATCCAGTCCAAGGGCGTATATGTTTACCTCAAGCACGTAGCTCTGAACGATTCCGAGACCTCCAGAAGAGGTGTCAACACATGGCTCAACGAGCAGACAGCCCGTGAGATCTACCTCGAAGTCGCGGACCGCGCGATCATCGACGGCGGCGCATGGTGCGTCATGAGCGGATTCAACCGCTGGGGCGCTCAGTGGAGCGGCGAGAACTACAACCTGCAGACAGCTTTCCTGCGCGGCGAGTGCGGCATGCGCGGCATGTCCATCACAGACTTCTCAGGCCTTAGCCAGTATATGGATGTGGCTGACGGTCTGATCGGCGGATCCGACATCTGGGACAGCCCGATGCCCATGATCCACACCAATATCGCAGGCGGCTACGCTTCCGATCCTTACATGGTCACTGAGATGAGAGAGGCAATGCACAACATCCTCTACACAGTTGTCAACTCCAACGCCATGAACGGATGGACTGCTGAGACCCGCATCGTTCCCAACACACCTTGGTGGCAGCTCGCGATCTACGCTCTGATCGCAGTAACGGCTCTGCTTACCATCGGCAGCGGTTACATGCTCTTCAAGAACAAGAAGCTTGCTAAAGAACAGAATGCATAAATAACTGCAGAAGTGTGTCAGGGGAACCGTCCCCCTGACACACAGAACAGGGGGACACAATGAACGATAACCAGCAGCAGTCCGGGACAACGCTGAACCGGGCCAAGCCATATCAGCTTGCGCTGTTCCCTTTGAACAACGGCGCAACTAACGTTTACTATGTTTTGATCCTCACGTATATCGCCACATTCGGAAACACCGTGCTTGGAATCGCAACTGTATTTGCATCCTTCATGGTCACCGGCATGCGCATCTTCGACGCGATCACCGACCCGATCATCGGCGCTCTCATGGACAAAACAAACGGAAGGTTCGGAAAATTCCGTCCCTTCATGGTCATCGGATCTGTCATCATGGCAGTTTCCGTTGTCTGCCTCTATATTTTGACACCCTTCGTGCCCGAGAGCATGATGGGTCTTCGCTATGCGCTCTTTATTCTTCTCTACGCGGTATGGGTCATCGGATACACTTTCCAGACCTCCGTCACGAGAGCAGCGCAGGCGGTTTTAACGAATGATCCGAAACAGAGACCTCTGTTTACGATCTTCAATACAATCGGTTCACTGGCTGGTATGGGACTTATGCAGTTCATCGGACCGATCCTCGCGAGGGACAACATCTTCGGCGATTACAACAGAAGCTGGTTTGCAGCGATCACACCTATCGGTATCTGCATCTCTGTGCTGCTTACCATCCTCGCGATCATCGGAATCTGGGAGAAGGACCAGCCCAAGTACTTCGGCCTCGGCGGCGGCAAGCAGCAGAAGGTCAAGATTTCCGAGTACATCGACATCATCAAGGCCAATAAGCCTCTGCAGAGACTGATGGTGGCCGGCGGCGCCTGCAAACTGGCCCTGTCCATCGCTACCAACATCACAGTCCTGATCATGCTTTACTCCTGCATGATGGGAGATTATGACGGACTCTACATGCCTATGATGGTCGTAGGCTACATATTCGCGGTTCCGTTCTTCGGACTCACCGTGCGTACTTCCCAGAAGAAGGGCCAGAAAGCATCTCTGATGCGCTATGTGGCGGTCGCATTTGTCTGCTACATCGGCGTGCTGGCGCTGCTCCTTCTGTGGAATCCCAACACTTCCATGCATATGCAGATCATGAGTGACGGCAAGTTAGCTCTGAACTTCTACACCATCGCATTCATCCTGTGCTTCGGCATCGGATACGGCGCTTATTACGCGACGGCCGACATGCCGATCCCCATGGTCGCTGACTGCGCGGACTATGAGACTTACCGTTCCGGCAAGTTCATTCCCGGTATCATGGGAACTCTGTTCTCTCTGGTGGACAAGCTGGTGTCCAGCCTTTCCGCAACCGTAGTCGGTGTGGCAGTCACGATCATCGGCCTGGATGCTCTGCCTACCAAGGCTACACCTTATACAGACGGCATGAACATCGTAGTCATCATTCTGTTCTGCATTGTTCCGATGTGCGCATGGGCCCTGACCTTGTGGTCCATGACAGGATATGAACTGGACGGCGAGAGAGTGAGAGAGATCCAGGAAGTCAACGGCAAACGCCGCGAGGCGATCGCGCAGGGTATGTCCGTTGAAGAGGCGATGGAGCAGTATCCGTCGCATTAAAAAGACAAACATGATAAATTGGGTATAGCAGGCAATACAGTGCCGGCTATACCCTTTTTTTGTCAATAGAATTTGATATCGTGATATATTATAAACATAATAACGATAAGGAGAATCCATATGTACGTGATCTTTGACATGGACGGCGTCATCGTCGATTCCGAAGCTGTTTATC
>CAMOIJ010000055.1 GCA_946615865.1 uncultured Lachnospiraceae bacterium
CTGTTTTGTAAAAGCTGCACAAAACAGGGATTTTTAGGCGTAAAATAAGAGGAAGCTCACAGATAAGCAAAATCTTACTACTCATTTCATTTGATGATAGATTATTGACAAAATACCATCATCTCGTTATAATGATAGAAAACCGAGAAAATCATATCATTTTGTAAGGGGGCAATTAAGAATTGACAGTTTCAAGATCGGCAGTTGAACAGTACCTTTATGAAGTTAAAGCCGCTATTCGGAATAATAGATATATAATTGCAAGAAATTCGAAAAGACAAGACAATCTCGATTTGTTCAGTGATTATATCATCGATGAGGCGGACGCTAAAGCAGTACTACTGAGTTTAGAAGCAGATGATTTTTCTGAAGTCAGGCAAAATACACATATTGGACAAGAACATGAGATACTTTGGATATTTGGCAAGAATGTTAATCTGATAGGAAGATTCAGCGGTGTTGAGAAGGTCGTTGGATTATATATCAAGTTTAACAAACTGGAAAATAAGTATGTGATAGTGGTCTCTTTCCATGAACAAAAACACCCACTTACATACTATTTTAAATAGATTTATTGAAAAAGAGTAGATGTTGAGGAGGAGAAAAATGAACAGCGAAAGGAGAGTGGGGTTCTGCATTGAGTGCAGACGGGAAACGGAGTATGCGCTAAAAAAGAAGATGATGCCAAAAACAATTAAGGGACGTGAGTACATCTTCTCAATTACAACTGCGATCTGCAATGAATGCGGTGCGGAAATGAATCTTCCTGGATTGATTGATAAGAATATTAAAGAAATCGATGAACAATACAGGGAAACGGAAGGCATCGTGTCTGTAGAGGATATTGAAAGACTGCTTAGGCTTTATAAAATAGGGAAAGCCCCGGCATCATATGCGTTAGGGTTTGGTGAAATAACAATAACGAGATACCTGGCAGGCCAGGTTCCGTCAAAGGAGTATTCAGATATTATTAAAGCTGCGTTGGCATCTCCCAGATTTATGAAAAAATTATTGATTGAAAACAGGGAAAAGGTTGGAGAAGTTGCCTTTAATAAAGCTATGGAAGCAGCTACATCATTAGAAAACCTCTTCTCTATTTCGGATAAATTGCTTTCTGTGGTTGCATATATATTTGCAACATTGGAAGAGGTCACACCGCTTATGTTGCAGAAGCTATTGTATTTTATTCAGGGGATTTATAGCGCATTATATGATCAGCCTGTATTCATGGAAGATTGTAGAGCATGGGTTCATGGTCCAGTCTACGAAGAAATCTACAATTTATTTAAAGAGTTCAAATATAATCCAATTGATGATCCCAGATTTGCGATCGTTGGAGGAAGCAAAGAAGTACTGACTAGTGAAGAAAAGGGTGTAATTGATTTGGTCCTAAAAACTTTCGGGATGTATGGTGGTAAAACACTTGAAAGGATTACTCATAAGGAGAAGCCATGGCTTATCGCACGAAAAGGATATGATGATGGAATACCGTCACATGAAATTATCCCAAAGGAGAGTATTAAGAGGTACTTTATGGCGGTGAATCAGAAGTACAGTATTGCAACAGAAGAAGGGCTGAGGGAGTATATCGCAACAATGATTCAATAAGATTGTTTAAGGATTATTCCATAAACATAGAAAACTGGAGCAATACGATGCTCCAGCCTCCCTTGCCTAGAGATGATTCTCCGACAAATAATACCAATTCAATATTATCAGGGAATAGTCTTAAGGGCAAGGAGACTTTAAGAAAGGAGGACTGCAATATGCCAGTACATCATGGGGGCAAAGTCGGGAAAGCCGGAAAGACATTAGCGAGTAAGGGTACAAGCAAAGTGGCTAAGAGCAAAGCTGGTACTACTCTGGCAAACCATAAGGCAAAATGCCATAGTAAATAAGACAAAGTAAAATCGCATATCGATGATACTTAATGACAGCGAACATCAAGGAGTCGACAACCAAGTCGGCTCCTCTTTTATCCCCAGCATGTCTAACTGTGAAAATTAGCATATTCAATTGATGCGGGCTAAACGAACAGCTATAATTTACTCAAGACATGTCTGACCACTAAACGAAACGAGGAAAATTATATGCCGATTTCTGATAAGGACAGGGGATTTATGGCGGAGGTTGCCGACTATTATGACAGTACCATAACGCCGCAGGAGCCGATGGGGTCTATTCGCGATACGGCGCTTAAGTTTGGCATCAACCGGAACAAAGTAAGGAAGATTCTGATCACAATGGAAAGAATGGAATCTCCGATCACGGAAATTGCAGTCCGGCTTCGGAAGAAGGGGATGAGTATTAAGGAGATTGCTCATGATCTGGGCGTTTCCGTTGCGACGGTGTCAACGGCATTGCCCTATGAAGACAAAATTGACCACACCCTTGATCCGTCGGAGCACACACGGGATGTGAGAGAGTACCGCGCATATGAGAAGCAGCAGCTGGAGCGGCAGGCAGGGCGTGCGTTTGGAAAAGTGGATGTCCCTGCTGCCTGGAAGGGAGACAGGATGGCAGAACAGAAGAAGATTGTCAATGAGTGGCAGAAGGATATCAGGATGTCCTATACGGAAGCTTATCACAGGCCGCGCAGGTTTACGTGGGACGATATGGAAGAGATGATGGACGAAGAATCTGCACAAATGACGGAGGAGATATCGGAAGAGTGGAAGGAATTTCGCATGATTCTGGAGGCTTTGGACCGGAAGAGGGATAAGGAAGAACGGGAGCTTGACATGCTTCTGGCAAAAAAGAGTCTGTCAGAAGAGGAAAAGGACAGGCTGGAATTATTGCGATATGCTACAGGGAAGTTCCCCGGGGCGTTAAGGGACAGGAACGAAAAAGATCTGGAGCAGATTGCGGGTGACAGGCTGCCTCCGGAGCCGGCGAACGTCATTCGGCTGCATATGGAGGTATACAGTGATTATAGGAATGATGATGAGGTAGAGGTATTCAGAAAGTACGGAAAGCTGGAACATGGCGATTGTATCAGCAGAGATGTTATCGTACCGGAAGATATTCCGCTGTATGCGCTGCATTATGTGATCCAGAGGACTTTCGGGTGGCAGAATTCCCATTTGCATCAGTTTGAATTGCCGGACGAGAGGTTCGGTATTTTGACAGATCATACTGCTTCCATGTGGAGCCGCCTTGTGGGGTTACTGTTCCGTTCGCCGCTTATGGATGATGAGGATGAATTCTGGGCGGATGATTATAGCGGCGGCAGTTTCAAGAACTGGCTTCGGAAAAAATATACCGGGCCGTATATGTCCCAGTGCCATGGCGAGGGGATCATATCCTGCCGGGAGGATATGAGAAAGCTTGACAGGAACAGGGAATACTATGTCGTGTATACCAGGACCTACGATCCTGTTTCAAAAAAATATGACGAAGAAGAGCATGTTTGCAATGTGCTTCCTGTTTATGACTATGAAGGGAATAAGCGGCAAGAGCCAAAACCCTGGCATGGAGATGATGTACCCTATCGGGTTGAAGTCGTGAAGTTTGATGCGGTGCCGGCGGAAGGACTGCGGCTTTTGTTTGATCGTAATCCAAGAGCGCTCCTGGAAAGGCTGCCGATCAGAGCCGTATTGGCCATCGGAAAGATGGAACTGCCGGAGAATTGTTCCGAAGGAGAGCGCGCACTTATTGACAGTCAGATCGCGTATTCCGGGGAAGATGTCTGCCAGGCGGTGAATCAGCACGTACAGTCTATCATAAAAAAGAAGATCGACGCGCCGCAGGTGCAGGTAATGACGCCGCCTGTGACGGATGTACTTCTCTACAACTATGATTTCGGTGATGATTGGGAGGTTCGCATCACTGCCAGCGCCAACTGCCCGGATCTGGTAGAATCGGGACGGATCACACAGGCGGAGCTTGATCAGGCAAATGTGAAGTGCAGGGAGGTGTATCGCCCCGTTATGATCTCCAGAGACGGCGAGATGCTGATCGACGATGTCGGCGGTTTGGGCGGATTCGCGAATTTCCTGGAAAAGATCCATCCCGAACTGAAAGGGATGGATCCGGACGAGAAAGAGAATGCTAAATACGAGAAGAAGGAGCTCCTTGCCTGGGCAAAGAGTTTGGGGTGGCACAGGGATAATTCGACGAATTTCAGCCTGCTGTAATAGTATTGGATCAGCAGGACCACTTAATGGGTGACGCGTTTTTCGCATTAGGACGGCCTTGGAAAATGATATATCGTATGTTTTGTGGCTTCACATATGACTCTTTGAAAACCCTTTGTTCAAAATCTGAGGCTATGAAAGCAAAACAATACAATATATCGTTCAGGACACGTGATTCAAAACGATTAAGTTAAAATTGAAATCGGTTACCGCACTGTTCCTGGATTCTGAGCCGGAGGTTATAACCAGCCGCCGCAGGGAACCCTTGCGGGGTTCTCGGGCGGATGCTGCAATACGTGTCCCAACGGATCAGTGAGGTAAAAGTCTGTACCTGCACAGTGGGGTCAGACCCTGTTAACCAAAAACAAAGACATCCAGTCGTTCAGGTCAATGGGAGAAACTGATACGCCGGGCAGTGCATTTGAAGATGAAGGAGCATTGAAAAATGATATATACAATCAAAAGTGATCTGATCGGTGGAATGTATAAACCGGAGCATGAAGTAACTCGCACGATCCGTATCGGTGGATCCGCAACGTTGGATGATCTTTGTGAGATCATGCTGCGTTCTTTGGATTTTGACAGGGATCATATGTATCAGTTTTGCATGGACAACAAGCCGTATTCTGGAAATGCTTATGTCTCCGGGGCTGATAGGAGAGGTAAGGCGTCAACAAAGGAAAAACTCTACAAGCTTGGACTGAAGAAAGGGAAGCAGTTCCTTTTTACCTATGATTTTGGAGATGACTGGACTTTTCAGATGGAAGTGCTGACTGCGGATAATAAGTCGGGGAATATCCGGCCGGAGGTGCTGGAGTCAATTGGCACGGTAGAGCAGTATCCGGATTGGGAAGAGGAAGAGAGCGGTTTCTCAAGAAAGAATGGGAGTGAGTTTGCCGGGCATTTTGGATCAGGGGCTGACGTGATGAAAGGTCTCCTCGAGGAGGACGAATTGGATCTTTCGGAAGAATATTTTGACGATGGCGCAGAGGATAATGATGGGTCAAATCCGCGCCTGGGCAGAATCGTGTTACGGATCACGGAGCATCAGATCGAGACGAAAAAACCGGCGTTTGTCGGGGAAGCTTATGTCGCGCTGCAGAAAAAAGGATACATCCGCAAACTGGCTAAGGTGAAGCTCGCGACTGCGCTTATAAATGAGATTTTTGAAATCATGAAATATAATAAGCCGCACAGTGAGGAGAGGTACCGTTCATTTGTTGACGAGGCAGTTCGGGAGAAATATGACGAAGGCAGTGTGATCGACATCGAGACGGGGAGAGAACATACCATAGCGGATCATTTATATGATTTTGAAGATCTGGTCATGGACGAAAATGGGGCAGACGAGGCTGCTGTGGTTTTCCTGAAAGTCTGGCCTATGTTGAAGGCGTATATTGATGACAACTACACGCGGGAGACGGAGGATGGGCTGCAACGCTGTACGATCAGCGAGATCGATGAGAGGACGGAGTTCCGCATGGAACTTTTTAATTCGATCATGGATGCGGACATGGCCCTTGTCAATGCAGGACGCTATGAGGAAGGCGTAAATGTCTTAAAAGAAATCCTGGAGACTTTTGCGTGGGAAGGAGAGGAAGACGCTTCTGTTCGAGGAGGTATCGGCGAATGCCTGGAGCGTTCGGGCAAAAAAGAGGAGGCTGACAGGTGGTTCGAAGACTGGCTTTCTGAGCGCCCGAAGGATCCGAGCTGTGTGAACTATTACGTTATGGTGTTGGCGGACCGGGGGGATCTTGAGAAGGCAGAGAAGGTCCTCAAGGATTGTCTTCCGGATGGGCTGCCGGCAGAAGAGAGATACGAAGAGATTTACATGCGGGCGGAGGAGTTTTACGCTGCAAAAGGTGATGGGGAAGAGAAAGAGAAATTTTCCGCACTGCGTAAGAAAATCGAGGAATCATATCTCGGAGAATATAGGGAAGAGGATTTCGGAGACGGAGAAATCCGCTTTGGAGGAATATTTGATCCGGAAAATCCTTATTATATCAGGAATTTAAAGCATGCACCAAATGTAGTCAATGCCGCGAAGATTTACCCGAATGATCCTTGTCCGTGCGGTTCGGGCAAGAAGTATAAAAAGTGCTGCGGGAAAAACAAGTGAGGAAGGAAACCGGAGTGCGGCAGGTGCATGTCGGCGACAAAGTGCTGTATGAGGGAGTTGTATAATGACATTGGGGCAGATAAAAAAGCAGGATGCTTCAGTAAAGAAAGCTTCAGTAAATAAGATTAATACAGGGAGCAGCGAAACCGCCAAAAGCAAAGCTTCGAAGCTGGCAGCGGCTTCCGGCGGCGGACGGCTCCAGGTCATCTTTAAAAAGAGCGGTTTTGCGGTGGACCGCGCGGCCGGAAAGCCGAAGGACCCTTATGAAAAATCGCTGCAGGAGCGCCTGTGCAAAGAGCCGCTAAAGACAGTATTTGACATGGGATTTGCGCAAAAAAGAGCACAGGATACTGCGTCAGTCGCGTTTCTTCGTCAGGTGGCGGGAGCTTTTGTCAAGGCGCTCACGGATATTCCTGAGTTGGAGATCGCCCGGGAGGAAGTGGAGGTGCGTCCGTCAGAGGAAGTCTGTGAAGAGCTTCTTCTGTCGGTGCCGTTCGGGATCGGAACGGAATATATTACGGCTGCATGGATCGATGGAATGTTCCGAAAACTGAAGGAGGTCTTTGCCGCCGAAATTGCGGCTTATGAGGGGACGGTGCAGCTGTATCTGACGGAGAAGAGCCAGCAGCTGCGCGTTCCGGAGCGCATATTCTTTCACCTTGTTGAGAATAAGCAGGAAGAAGGTGGATATCCTTTTGCTTTCCTTTCAACTTACGCTACCCAGGACAATCAGGGGATGGTGCGGCATATGCCGCTTTCCTATGCGCTGACGGAATACGAACACGAGCGAGGGAAGCTTGTCGAGCTTCTCTCCTGCCTGAACAGCGCGGCAGAAGCGTCTGCACTGATCGGTGAGTTCATGGAATCGGGAGAGCTCTTTCACCCTCTTGGGCTGACTGCGGCAGAGGCGTACGCGCTTCTCCGGGATGCAGAGGCCATAGAAGCTGCCGGTATTCTGTTCAGGGTCCCGAACTGGTGGAAGCGCGGCAGCGGGCAGGTTGCCATGCAGGTCAGGCTGGGGGAAGAGAAGCCGTCGATGCTGGGCTTTGACGCGTTAGTCTCCATGAAGCCGGAACTGACTGTTGACGGAGTCGCCCTCACGGGCGCGGAGATCAGAAAACTCCTCGCACAGACGGAAGGACTGGCGTTACTTAAGGGAAAATGGGTCGTTGTAGATCACGCCCGGCTCAGGGCAATGCTCGATTCTATGGAGAAGTACGAGGGATCCGTGACGCTTTTGCAGGCGCTCCGCATGGAGACGGGCATTGGCAAAACGCAGGACATTGACGTCGGACCGCTGGTAACGAACGGGAAGTGGCTCGGGACGATGTTCGCAAAGCTGCGGCAGCCGGCGGGAATGCGCGGCCGCCGTGTTCCGGCAACAGTAAAAGCCACTCTTCGTCCCTATCAGAAGACGGGATTTCACTGGCTCTCCTACATGCAGGAAATGGGGTTCGGAGCGTGCCTGGCAGACGATATGGGTCTTGGCAAAACATTGCAGGTCCTTACGTGGCTTGATGATATGCGGAGGTCTGATCCGGAGGCACGGGTATTGTTGATTGTCCCGGCTTCGCTCCTTGGGAACTGGAAGAAGGAGGCGGAGCGCTTTGCGCCCGCCATAGAATTGCAGATCCTGCACGGGATGACTTCGGCAGCCATGAAGAAGCTGGCTTCTTCGCCGCCTTTTCTTACCATCACAACCTACGGAATGGTAAACAGGCTGGCTGTGCTGCAGGAGCAGCGCTGGAGTGCCGTAATCCTCGATGAGGCGCAAGCTATCAAGAATCCGGGAACAAAGCAGACCAGAGCCATCAAAAAACTGCAGGCAGACCAGCGCGTTGCCATGACCGGCACGCCGATTGAAAATGATCTGACGAATCTGTGGTCGCTGTTTGATTTTTTGAACAAGGGGCTGCTCGGGAGTTCGGATGAGTTCAATGTATTTGTCAAGCAATTGGAGAAGAATCCGGAGGGTTATCAAAAACTCAAAAACATGGTCTCGCCCTTCATTCTGCGCCGCGTCAAGACGGACAAGTCCATCATTGCGGATCTTCCGGACAAGCTGGAAACTATTGACTATACGGATCTGTCAGCGAAGCAGATCGTGCTCTACCGCAAGCAGGTAAGCGAGCTGGAGAAGGCAATTTCGGAAGTGGAAGGAATGCAGCGCCGCGGGATTGTTCTTTCTGCCATCACTAAGCTCAAGCAGATCTGCAACCATCCGGATCAGTTTCTGGGGCAGGAGACTTACGATCCGAAGGAGAGCGGTAAATTTGCCATGCTCCGCGAGATTTGTGAGACGATCTATGAAAAGAGAGAGCGTGTCCTTGTATTTACGCAATACAGAGAGATCACGGAGCCTTTGGCGGAATTTCTGGAACAGATCTTTCATGCCAAGGGTCTCGTTCTGCATGGCGGGACGAGAGTAAAGCGCCGGCAGGAGATGGCAGACGCCTTTAACGGCGAGGATTATGTTCCCTTTATGGTCTTGTCTGTCAAGGCCGGCGGGACCGGACTTAATCTGACCGGAGCCAACCATGTCATCCATTTTGACCGCTGGTGGAATCCGGCCGTCGAGAATCAGGCGACGGACCGCGCATTCAGAATCGGCCAGACCAAAGATGTTGTGGTCCATAAAATGGTATGTACGGGGACAATCGAGGAGCGTATCGATACTTTGATCAACAGCAAAAAAGAGCTGGCGGAGAACGTAATCGGTGCCGGAGGCGAGGCCTGGATCACGGAACTGGGAGACCGGGAGCTAATGGAACTTCTGAGGCTGAAGATATGATAAAGGTCTGCGCAAAAGAAGTGAGAAGATCTGAGAAAGGCTTGCATGAAAGCAGGTGAAAAGATCCGAGGTAAATTAGATGGGCAGATATTGGAATACATATACGAGTTTTTCGCAGCCGGCAGTGGAGGTTCTGCGCCGGAAAGCACAGGAGAGTGTTCGGGATGCGCAGAAAAAAGGACGGGATTACGAGCCCGTCATGCCGCACAGAGGAAGCAGACAGATCTGCGAGAGCTGGTGGGGGCAGGCGTGGTGCGCTAATCTTGAAAAGTATGCCGATTACGCGAGCAGACTGGAGCGGGGGCGGCGCTATTTTCGCTCCGGGACAGTGGTGGATCTGAAGATTCACGGCGGACGTGTCGAGGCGCGTGTGCAGGGAAGCCGGAAGGTGCCCTACAAAGTGGACATTCGAATCAGTCCCCTGTCGGAGGAAAAGTGTCAGGAGATCATAGCCCGCTGCGGGCGTAAAATACAGACAATCGACAAGCTGATCAACGGAGAGTTCCCTGATGAACTCCGGGACCTGTTTACGGGAGAGAACGGGCTGTTTCCTTCTCCTCGTGAGATCAGTTTTAACTGCACCTGTCCGGATTGGGCACTAATGTGCAAACATGTTGCGGCGGCTATGTACGGGATCGGCGTCCGCTTTGATGAAAACCCGTTTTATTTCTTCCATCTGAGGGGGATAGACGTCGACCGCTTCATCGACGTAGCCCTTGAGAACAAGGTGGAGAGTATGCTCAGGAACGCCGAACAGCCCAGTGAGAGGATCCTTCGAGAGACGGATCTGACGGGGCTGTTTGGGGTATTGTGAGCTAATTCAAGAAGGAGTGTTGAAAAATGATATATACGATCAAAAGTGAACTGGTTGGCGGAATGCATGTGCCTGAGCAGGAAGTAATCCGCACGATACGGATCGGAGGATCCGCATCTTTGGATGATCTGTGCGAGGTTATGCTGCGGTCTCTGGATTTTGACAGGGATCATATGTATCATTTCTGTATGGATAATAATGCACACTCACGAAATGCACATATTTCCGGCTCTGACAGGGGAGGCAAGGCGTCAACGAAGGAAAAGCTCTACAAGCTCGGTCTGAAGACTGGGAAGAAGTTTCTGTTTATCTATGATTTTGGAGATAACTGGACGTTTCAGATGGAAGTGCTGGAGGCGGAAAACAAGTCCGGCAACATCCGGCCAGAGGTACTGGAGTCAATTGGCGCGGCAGAGCAGTATCCTGATTGGGAGGACGAAGAGAACAATGCCCCGGGTAAGAAAAAGAGCAGATCTGGAAGGCAGTACGGATCTGGAGCTGATGTGTTGGAAGGGCTTCTTAAGGACGAGGACGAACTGGACTTCTCGGAGGAATACTTTGACGAGGACTACGAAAAGATTGGGGAGGAGTCAAACCCTCGTTTTGGAAGGCTCGTATTGCGGATCACAGAGCATCAGATAGAGACGAAGAGCCCGGCGTTTGTAGAGAAAGCCTATATTGCGCTGCAGAAAAAGGGATATATCAGAAAACTGGCGAAGGTGAAGCTCGCGACGGCGCTTGTAAATGAGATTTTCGAGATCGTGAAATACAATAAGCCGCATAGTGAGGAAAGGTACCGCGCATTTGTTGAGGAGGCGGTTCGGGAGGACTTTAATGAAGACAGCGTGATTGATATCGAGACGGGGAGAGAACGTACTATTTCAGAGCTGTTGTATGAGTTTGAAGAACTGGTCATGGAGGAAAACGCGTCTGATGAAGCTGCCGATGCCTTCTTAGAGGTCTGGCCTAAGCTGAAGGCGTATATCGATGACAACTACACGCGGGAGACGGAGGACGGGTTGCAGCGCCTTACGCCCGGTCAGATCGATGAGAGAACGGAATATCGTATGGATATCTATAACTCCGTGACGGATGCGGATATGGCTTTTCTTAATGCGGGACGCTATGAGGAAGGAGTGCGTGTTTTGGGGGAGATCCTTCAGACATTCGCGTGGGAAAAAGACGAAGACGCCTCTATCCGGGGTGGCATCGGTGATTGTCTGGAGCGCTCTGGCAAAAAAGGGGAGGCGGACAAATGGTTTGAAGCATGGCTTTCTGAGCGTCCGAAAGATCCGCACTGTGCGAATTATTACGTAATGGCGCTGATGGACCGGGGAGATCTGGAGAAAGCCGGGAAGGTTCTCACGGATTGTCTTCCGGAAGGGCTGCCGGCAGAAGAGCGATACGAAGATATTTACATGCGGGCGGAGGCGTATTACTCTGCGAAAGGCGATCAGGTAAAGGCAAAGATATTTACCGGACTGAGTGAGAAAATCAAGAAATTATATCTGGAAGAATACAGTGAAGATGATTTCAAAGGCGGGGAAATCCGCTTTGGGGGAATGTTCGATCCGGAACACCCTTCTTATATCGGAAATCTCAAGCATGCGCCGACTGTGGTCAATGCCACAAAAATATATCCGAATGACCCTTGTCCGTGCGGTTCAGGCAAGAAGTACAAAAAGTGCTGTGGGAAAAACAAGTGAGGGAGTTGTGTGAGAAGTAAGGGGCTGTCGCATTAAGCGAAGGATTAAATCCTGCGCGGGTGCGGCAAGCCCCTTCAAAATTGCATTGAAATCGCGGGATTCACACAGATCCTTCCTTTCGCTGCGGAGGGAACCGCTGATCCAAAACTCGCCGTCCGCTCTGATGACTGGCCGGCTCGGACATGTTGGGCTTTCGGGCTGCAGGAGCTGCAGCCCTCATTCCCTCCTCCGCTCGGTCAGGATCAGGTTCATCCGGGCCGCTTATTCAAAGCAATTTTTCCGGGGCTTGCCGCACCCGTCCGGACCTGATCCATGACACCTGACAGGCAGGTCACTTTTCATATCCGTATAACACAAAAACCGGACTCCAAAGAGCCCGGTTTTTGCTGTAAAATCAAGTTATGCGACTAACAAAAATCTTACAGGGTGATTATACCCAATCCAGATCTTA
>CAMOIJ010000056.1 GCA_946615865.1 uncultured Lachnospiraceae bacterium
GTCTTACTTTGTTCAGGTTTACGAACTCGTGGAGCGAGTTTCGCAATTACCTATGAAAATTTATACACTAAACGCCTGCCACTGCAAGCCGGGTGAGAGGCACGCCCTCCGCCCAGCGCCTGCAGTAGATGCGCGTGCATTTGTCAAATCGCTCAAAAGTCTTTCTTGCTGCTTCCGCATCGCCGTAGACCTGCCAGCATCCTGTCAACTTGCTGCGCGAACCGCCATAACGGATGAAACCGCGCACATCCTCCGGAGGATAACTGAGGAAAAGCCCAATCTCATGAGGGAATGCTTTCCGTCCACGCAGTCTTCGGATCAGTTCCAGAAGACAGTATTCAGAGTTCCTATCCGAATAACCCTCTTGACTGAGCAGATCTCTTGCCTCCTCCCCCGCCAGGTCTTTTTCCAGACGGTCAGGGCGATACAAGTACAGAAGAACACGTTTTTTGCTCCACCTCAGAGGTATCAGCCTCAGACCTCTGGGTACCAGTTTCCGGTTCAAATCCCGGAGCTGCCCCGACAGTTCGTGCAGATCCGTATATTCACAGGTAAAAGTATTGCCTGTCTTGAGGCCCGCCAGCGTCGGTGAGCCGAACTTCACCAGTGTCTCATCAGACATTTCCCATTTCCTCCCGTTTGTGACAAAGGGACGGTTCTTCTGACACAAAAACCGTCAGAAAGATCAAAATCCAGTCATGCAGATGCAGCCTCGTACTTCTCAAGAATCGATCGCAGTGCTGCAACAGATGCTGTCTTAGAGTGCTCCACATGCGTTCCGCATCCTCGAATCTCGCACTGAGCGTTTTTAAGAACTTTATGAGACAGTGCTCCTGTAAAACAGATCATCAGGTCCGGCCTGCCCAGTTTGTTTTTAAGGCTTCCGGAAGGTTTGATGAATATTTTTGCCTTTCCGCAGTACTCTTCACAGATATCCTTATACTGTCTCTCCATACATTCGTTTCCGCCGAGTATCACCACTTTCATGTTATGTCTCCTTGCGCCTTATATAGTTATACATAACTAACTCATGATTGAAATAAATGCGCCTCTCCGGCGCCTCATGGGTTAAATATAACTAACTATTCTATTTTTGTCAACCGTACTGAGAAATTACGTCTTTTCGGATTAAGATGCAAAAGAGTGAGGAGCCTGACGGCTGTCAGATCTGATGAGAACAAACATTTGACGGTTTTGTTGTGATCGCTTTCAGCGCAGGATCTCCTCCGCCACTTCCTTTTTGGACAGACTTCTGTCCATTGCTTCCTTTTCCAAATAATAGTGCGCCTCTTCTTCCGTCATCTGTCTGGTCTGCATAAGGCGGATCTTGGCGCTCGTTATGATCCTGATCTCACTCAGGTTCTTTCTAAGGCGCGCCAGCTCTTTGTCTTTGTCGTCTATGACTGTGCGGATCCGCAGCATAAAGGACGCCGCTTCCGCCAGGACCTGGCGCTTGAAAGGCATGGCGATGACAAAGATCTGCTGATTCCTGCACTGATAAGTGACCTGTTCGTAGGCTTCCTGGCGCACCAGGAGTATAGACATCAGCTGCGGGTGTCTCTGCGCCACATCGATGATCCCCTCGACGCCGGTTCCATCACCCAGCGGCATGACAGCGATCAGAAGGTCCGCCGGCGACTGGGCTCCCGCTCCCGATACTCCTCGTCTGATCTGCTCGAGGGTTGCAGCCTGCTGTATCCGCAGTTGCCCGGCGCCGGACACTCCCCGCAGGATCTGCCTTAGGAGCTGTATGCTCTCATCCTTCCCTGCCGCCGCAAGGACATAGCAGGTCTTACTTCTTCCCTTCATAAACATACGCCTCCAGACACGATTTGGGCACATGGCGTCTCACCAGTTCGCTCTCCATCGCGCATTGCGTCGCCTCCTGCCTGGATGCCGGGAGCTGTTCCAGACCTCTCATCAGCGCCGGATCCTCTTTGTAGAGGTTTGCTTCTATTGACTGCGGCGGCGTCATATTCTGGCTCATTCCCTCCAGTCCCGCATAGATCAGCAGGGCAAAAGCCAGATACGGATTGGCCAGCGGGTCCGGGGAGCGAAGTTCGATCCTTCTGCGTCCGGACGGGTCTGCCGGCACACGGATCAGCTGAGACCTGTTCTGTACCGACCAGCTGATATAGCGAGGCGCTTCCATGCGGCCGAACCGCCAGTAAGACTGCTCTGACGGATTCAGAAACAGAGTGATCTCGCTGATATACTTAAGAACGCCTGCCATAAAGGCGTCCAGGTCTTCCTTCCTGTCTTCCCCTTCGATGCGATGGACTGAGATGTTGAGATGCATTCCGCTGCCGGGCTTGTCCGCGATCGGCTTGGGCGAGAAATCCGCCGCATAGCCGTCCGCCGCGCAGATGCTGCGCACTGCCCACTTGAATGTGGAAGTATTATCGGCTGCTGTCAGAGGGTCGCCGTACCGGAAGTCGATTTCCATCTGGCCGGGTCCCTGCTCGTGATGGGAGGACTCAGGCGTGATCCCCATCTCCACAAGCGCATAGCAGATGTCCCTGCGCAGGTTCTCGCCTGAATCCAGGGGATCCACATCCATATAGCCCGCGTGATCGATGGGTTCGTCTGTCTTGCGGCCGCGCTCGTCCTGACGGAATACGTAGAACTCCACCTCGGGGCCGAATTTCACTTCAACCCCTCTTGACCGCGCTTCCTCCATCGCTATTTTGAGCATATAGCGGGTATCCCGCTCGAAAGGCGTCCCGTCCGGGTACACGATATCACAGAACATTCGGCAGACCCTGCCGTCCGCAGGTCTCCAGGGAACGATTGAGATGGTGGAAGGGTCGGGCCTTAAAAAGAGATCGCTGCGGATGTCCGCGTCGAAGCCCGCGATGGCGGCTCCGTCGATGGAGATCCCGTATTTCATGGCTCTCTCCAGTTCCCCGGACATGATCGCGATGTTCTTCTGAGTTCCAAACACGTCAAAATATGCCAGCCTTATAAACTCGACGTCATTCTCTTCAATAAACTCACGGATCTGACTGTAACTCTGCATTTTATCTATTACCTCGCTTTACTTTCCTGTTCACTGCCGCCATCACAAGTCCCGCAAAGAGCGGGTGCGCCCGGTTGGGCCTCGATTTGAACTCGGGATGTCCCTGTGTTCCAATATAATATGGATGGTCGCTCCATTCAATCATTTCTACGATCCTGCCGTCCGGAGATATCCCGGAGAAGGTCAGGCCTGCGGCAGCAAGCTGCTCCCTCATCTCGTTGTTTACTTCATAGCGGTGGCGGTGTCTCTCGGAAATCTTATCGCTGCCATAAAGCCTGTGTGCGAGTGATCCCCTCTTAAGCACACAAGGATACGCGCCCAGGCGCATCGTTCCGCCGAGCTGCGTGACGCCTTCCTGCTCCGGCATAAGGTCGATGACCGGATGGAACGTTTCCGGATCAAGTTCCGAACTGTTCGCGTCTTTCCAGCCCACGACATTTCTCGCGAATTCGACCAGCGCCATCTGCATGCCGAGGCATATTCCGAGGAAGGGAATGCCGTTAATCCTGGCGTACTGCGCTGCCAGGATCATCCCCTCTGTTCCCCGGCTGCCAAAGCCGCCGGGAATGATCATTCCATCGATCACTCCCAGTTTCCCGCCGATCCTTTCGGGTTCCTTTTCAAGTTTCTCTGAATCCACCCACTTGATACTCACCTCCGCGTCATTGGCAAATCCTCCGTGATGGAGCGCCTCCACGACGCTGAGATAGGAGTCGTGCAGCTGCGTGTATTTGCCCACCAGCGCTATTGTGACTTTGACCTTTGGATTCTGCATTGCATGCACGATCCTGCTCCAGTCGGACAGATCGGGCTCGGGACAAGGGAGCCGCAGACAGTCGCAGACCACTTCCGCCAGGTGTTCTTCTTCCATCATGAGCGGGACCTCATAAATTGAGGACGCGTTAAGATTCTGCAGGACATGGGTGACGGGCACGTTGCAAAACAGTGCGATCTTATCTTTCATCGCCTGCGGGATCTCATACTCGGACCTGCACACGATAATATCTGCCCTGATTCCCATCCTCTGAAGTTCCCGGACACTCGCCTGGGTCGGTTTGGTCTTGAGTTCTTCAGAACCGTGCAGATAAGGCATGAGTGTCACATGGATCATGCAGCATGTTCCCTGCGGCTTCTCCTGCATGAACTGGCGGATCGCCTCGTAGATGGGCTGGGATTCAATATCTCCGACTGTTCCGCCCACTTCGATGATCGCGATGGTATCATCAGCGTCCCCTGCTCCCACATAGAACCTGCTCTTGATCTCATTTGTGACATGGGGGATGACCTGAACTGTGCCTCCGCCATAGTCGCCCCGGCGCTCTTTGTTGAGGACGGACCAGTATATTTTGCCGGACGTGACATTGCAGTTGTGGTCAAGGCTTTCGTCGATAAAGCGCTCGTAGTGACCAAGATCGAGGTCTGTCTCCGTCCCGTCGTCTGTAACGAAGACCTCTCCGTGCTGGATCGGATTCATCGTTCCGGGATCAATGTTCAGGTAGGGGTCGAACTTCTGCATGGTCACCTTATAGCCTCGTGACTTCAGAAGACGCCCCAATGAAGCCGCCGTAATTCCCTTCCCCAGACCGGATACAACACCGCCTGTCACAAACACATACTTATTCATTTGCGTTTCCTCTCCATTTCACAGCAAATGGGGTGCTGCGCCCTGGCAGCGCAATACCCCTGTTACTGGTGAACGATTCATTCTATTACTGCTCCCGCAGCGACGTGTATCCCATAAGGAACTCGTCTACTTCCCTGGCGCAGCCGCGTCCCTCGACGATATTCCATACCACCAGAGACTGCCCTCTGTGCATATCTCCCGCAGTGAAGACTTTTGCAGCATTTGTCCTGTAGTGGTCAGGGCCGTCCGCTGTCTCTACGACGCCCCTTCCGGTGAGCCGGACGCCGAAAGCCTCTGCCGTATATGTCTCGCAGCCGGTAAATCCCGCCGCGATCAGAAGCAGGTCGCAGGGAATGGTTTTTTCGCTCCCCTCGACTTCTGTCAATTTTCCGCCCGCAAACTCCACTTCTACGGTTCGGATCTTCTTGAGTTTCCCATTTTTGGTGATCAGTTCTTTAACTGTCGTTCTGAATACGCGGGGATCTTTTCCGAACCTGGCAGCCGCCTCTTCGTGACCGTAATCGGTCTTGAGCACCCTCGGCCATTCCGGCCAGGGATTGGAGGGTGCTCTCACCGAGGGAGGTGCCGGCATCATTTCCAGCGCAGTGACACTTTTACATCTCTGGCGAAGGACTGTTCCTATACAGTCGTTTCCCGTATCGCCGCCTCCGACGATCACAACATGTTTCCCTTTTGCCGTTCCCCTCGTCTCTCTGCTCCCCGACAGAAGTCTCTTTGTGTTCTCTGTAAGAAAATCAACTGCAAAACGGACGCCGGGCACTTCCTGCGCCGGCACGGGATCGGATGGTTCCCCTTGCGGATCCTCCGACAAATCCCTGACCTTTACCGACAGGGACCTCGCTTTCTTGGCGCCGCATGCCAGGATCACTGCGTCATATCCTTTCAGGATCGCATCCGCTCTCTCGGCGTTCACATTCACGCCGGTGCGGAAAGTCACTCCCTCTGCCTCCATGAGTTTCTGCCTGCGCTCGATAACGGATTTATCAAGTTTCATATTCGGGATCCCGTACATCAAAAGCCCGCCGATCCGGTCCTCCCGCTCGAAGACGGTCACCTGGTGCCCTCTGTGGTTGAGCTGGTCCGCCGCCGCAAGGCCCGAGGGACCGCTTCCGATAACGGCCACTTTCTTGCCGCTTCGCTTTGCAGGGATCCGGGGCTGCATCCAGCCGCTTTTGAAGGCTGTCTCAATGATATACAGCTCGTTGTCATGGATCGTGACCGGATCGTCATTCATCCCGCAGATACAGGCCTTCTCGCACAGCGCCGGACATACCCGTCCGGTGAATTCCGGAAAGTTGCTGGTCTTAAGAAGCCTTGAAAGCGCGTGGCGCATGTGGTCCGAGTAGATCTGGTCGTTCCATTCGGGAATCATATTGTGGAGGGGACACCCCGTCACCATTCCGCTCAGTTTCATCGCGCTCTGGCAGAGCGGAACGCCGCAGTTCATGCAGCGGGCGCCCTGCTGTCTCCTCTCTTCGGCACTTATGGGAAGGTGAAATTCACAGTAATCCTGCAGCCGCTCCAGCGGGGCCCTGTCTATATTGTTCTGTCTGGTGTATTCCAGAAATCCTGTCGCTTTTCCCATGACTGCACCTCAGCTTCCCGTAACTTCCTTAAACGCTTCAAATATTGCCGTTTCATACGGCATCCCCTGCTCCTCATTCCTGCTGATGGCTGTCAGCATCCGCTGGTAGTCGTTGGGGACGACCTTTTTGAAGTAAGGAATGTACTGCTCGAAATTCTCCAGGACTCTGCGACCCAGTTTCGACCCTGTCTCTTTCACATAGTCTGTCAAAATACCGCGCAGCTCCTCGATCTCGTATTTCTCCGTCAGTTCCTGAAGCGATACCATATCTTTGTTCATCCTGCGGTAGAGGCTGTGATCGGTGTCCAGCACATAGGCGATGCCGCCGCTCATGCCGGCCGCGAAGTTCTTGCCCGTGCGCCCCAGGATCACTGCCCTGCCTCCGGTCATGTACTCAAGACCATGGTCGCCGCAGCCCTCCGCAACAGCGACAGCACCTGAGTTGCGCACACAGAAGCGCTCGCCCGCAATGCCGCAGATATAGGCTTTTCCGGCCGTCGCGCCATAGAGCGCTACGTTGCCGAGAATAATGTTCTCGCTTGCTTCAAATCTGCTCCGTTTGTCGGGCACCAGGATCAGCTTGCCTCCGGACAATCCTTTGCCAAATCCGTCATTTGCGTCTCCTGTGAGCCGGATCGTAAGGCCTTTCGGCAGGAATGCGCCAAAAGATTGTCCTCCGCCGCCTTCCGCGTGAACCACAAATGTGTCTTCCTGCAAAGTGCTGCCGAACTTTTTCGTGATCTCCGACCCGAGGATCGTGCCAAAAGCGCGGTCCGTGGAGGAGACTTTTAGGGATTTTTCGTATCGGCCGATGCTGATGCTTCCCTCTACCGCTCCTGCTTCCGCCTTTTTGGACAGTCCTTCCCCGAAGGCAGGCATAAGGACTGCCATGTCGGGTGTGGCCTCCAGCTTGAAATCATAAAGATTTTTTGGGGCATAAAGGCCGCACCCGCCGCTGCATTTGGCCTCCTCGCTCAGGACGGGCATGGGAGCCTCTCCCAAAATCTCCCTCATGTCCACCTTGAACGCCCTGTCGGTAATGAGTTCTCCGCGGACCCTCAGGCAGTCCGTCCTGCCCGTCATCTCCGCCATAGACCGAAATCCCATACGCGCCATGAGTTCACGCACCTGCTCCGCGATGAAGAACATGAAGCGGGTCACATGCTCAGGGCGTCCGCAGAAGCGGTCTCTAAGCTTCCTGTTCTGAGTGGCGATACCGACCGGGCATGTGTCCTTGGAACAGACACGCATCATCATACAGCCGAGGGATACAAGAGGAGCTGTAGCAAAACCGAATTCCTCCGCTCCCAGAAGCGCCGCAATTGCAACGTCCCTGCCGCTCATGAGTTTTCCGTCTGTCTCCAGGACTACTCGGTCACGCAAACCGTTCTGAGTCAGGCATCTGTGCGCTTCAGAGAGGCCAAGTTCCCACGGAAGACCCGCATTATGTATAGAGCTTCCGGGTGCAGCGCCGGTCCCTCCGTCATAGCCGGAGATCAGGATCACCTGTGCACCTGCCTTTGCCACACCAGATGCGATGGTGCCTACCCCTGCCTCCGATACAAGTTTGACGTTGATCCTGGCGTCCCTGTTGGCGTTCTTAAGATCGTAGATCAGCTGCGCCAGGTCCTCGATGGAATAAATGTCATGATGGGGCGGCGGCGAGATCAAAGCGACCCCGGGGGTCGAATAGCGGGTCTGCGCCACCCACGGATACACTTTTTTGCCCGGAAGATGTCCGCCCTCGCCCGGTTTCGCTCCCTGGGCCATCTTGATCTGGATCTCCTCCGCGCTGCACAGGTACGCGCTCGTGACGCCGAATCGTCCCGAAGCCACCTGCTTGATCTTGCTGTTTTTGTTCGTTCCGAAGCGGTCTGTCTTCTCTCCGCCCTCTCCCGTATTGGAGCGGGCTCCTATGGAGTTCATCGCGATCGCAAGAGTTTCGTGCGCCTCCTCTGACAGAGAGCCGTAACTCATCGCGCCTGTCTTGAAGCGCTTAACAATCTCTGACGCGGGTTCCACTTCGTCGATCGGAACAGGGTCCCCCGCGGGGACGAATTCCAGAAGACCGCGCAGTGTGTGGGGTCTCTTCGCGTCGTCCACAAGATCCGTGTATTCCCTGAATTTCTCATAGGAATCCGTGCGCACCGCTCTCTGCAGAGCGATGATCGTCTCAGGGCTGTACATATGGTCTTCTTTGTCCCTGCCGCTGCGCAGGTAGTGGAATCCGACGGAGTCCAAAGTTTCGTCCACTCCCAGTCCCAGAGGGTCAAAAGCGTGATCGTGCCGGAAAGCCACTCCCTCCTCTATTTCCTTGATGCCGATACCGCCCACACGGCTGACTGTGCCGGTGAAGTAGCGGTCGATCACATCTTTGCCCAGTCCGATGGCCTCGAAGATTCTGGCCGACTGATAGGATTGGAGGGTGGAAATACCCATCTTAGCCGCTATTTTGACAACGCCGAATAACAGGGCGTGGTTATAGTCCTCTACGGCCGTGTGATAATCTTTGTCCAGAATACCCAGTTCGATCAGCTCCCCGATGCACTCATGAGCAAGGTAGGGATTGACAGCCCGGGCGCCAAAGCCCAGAAGCGTCGCGACCTGATGCACGTCTCTTGGCTCGCCGCTCTCCAGGATCAGGGATACGGCTGTTCGCTTTTTCGTGCGGACCAGGTGCTCCTCCACACTGGAGACCGCCAGCAGGGACGGGATGGCCACGTGGTTCTCGTCCACGCCGCGGTCTGAAAGGATGATTATATTGGCTCCGGCAGCTGCGGCGCGGTCCACTGCGATGTTGAGCTGCTCCAAAGCCCGCGCGAGGGAGGTGTTTTTGTAATAGAGAAGCGGCACTGTCCTGGTGTGGAAGCCGGGTTTGTCCAGATTCCGGATCTTGAGGAGATCAACGCCTGTCAGGATCGGGTTGTTGACTTCCAGAACCGTGCAGTTTGCGCTCTTCTCCTGCAGGAGATCGCCGTCCGAGCCGATGTATACGGTGGTATCGGTCACTATTTTCTCCCTGAGGGAGTCAATGGGCGGGTTAGTCACCTGGGCAAAGAGCTGCTTGAAATAGTTAAACAGCAGCTGATGCTCCTTGGAGAGCACCGCCAGAGGCGCATCGTGGCCCATAGAGAGGGTCGGTTCCACGCCATTTTCCGCCATGGGGAGAATCTCGTCCTTGACGTCTTCATAGGTGTAACCGAAGACCTTGTACAGCCTGTCGCGCATCTGCTGGGTGTGGACGGGGATCTTGCGATTGGGGATCTCAAGGTTCGACAGATGGAGGAGGTTTCGGTCCAGCCACTCCCCGTAGGGGCTTCTGCCGGCATAGTAGGACTTGCACTCCTCGTCGGAGATGATCCTCTTCTGTTTCGTGTCCACAAGAAGGATCCTGCCGGGCTCCAGGCGCGCTTTTTTGACGATGCGCTCAGGCTCGATGTCCAGCACACCGACCTCTGAGGACAGGATCAGGCGGTTGTCATCGGTAATGTAGTATCTGGAGGGGCGCAGGCCGTTTCGGTCCAGAGTCGCGCCCAGGACTTCGCCGTCGGAGAAAAGGATCGCCGCCGGGCCGTCCCAGGGCTCCATCATCGTGGCGTAGTAGTGATAAAAGTCCTTCTTGTCCTCGCTCATGAAGGTGTTGTGCTTCCAGGGCTCGGGGATGATCACCATCATGGCCAGAGCCAGGGGCATGCCGTTCATATAGAGGAATTCCAGAGTGTTGTCGAGCATGGCGGAATCGGAGCCGCTGCGGTCGACAACGGGGAATATTTTGTCAATATCGCTGTCCATCAGGGGGCTGGTCATGGTCTCTTCCCTTGCCAGCATCCTGTCTATGTTGCCGCGGATGGTATTGATCTCGCCGTTATGGGCGATCATGCGGTAGGGGTGAGCGCGGTGCCAGGACGGCATTGTATTGGTGGAAAAACGGGAGTGCACGATGGCAATGGCAGACTCGTAATCTTCCGACTGAAGGTCCTCATAAAACCTGCGGAGCTGCCCCACAAGGAACATTCCCTTGTAGACGATGGTCCTCGAGCTCAGGGAGCAAATGTAAGTGTCCTCGGAGGACTGCTCGAACTCGCGGCGGATCACGTAGAGTCTTCTGTCGAAGTCGATGCCTTTCTCTATTTTGGCAGGCCTCTTGATGAAGCACTGAGCAATGTAAGGCATGCAGTCGACGGCGACCTTGCCGAGGATCTCCTCGTGTACCGGGACGTCGCGCCAGCCCAAGATCTCCATGCCGCTCTTATCGGCGATGACCTCGAACATGCGCATGGCAAAAGTGCGCTTCAAAGTCTCCTGCGGCAGGAAAAACATTCCGATGCCGTAGTCGCCCTCGCCGCCCAGCGTGATGCCTGCTTCCTGCGCCGCTTTCCTGAAGAACTTGTGCGAGATCTGGGTCAGGATGCCGACGCCGTCACCGACCTCACCGGTGGCGTCCTTGCCGGCCCTGTGCTCCAGTTTCTCCACTATGTGCAGCGCGTCGTCCAGGACCTTGTGGTCTTTCCTTCCGTCAATATTTACAATGCTTCCGATGCCGCAGGCATCGTGCTCCTGCATGTAGGTGCCGCAGGCACCGTGCTCCTGTTGGTACAACATAGCTTTTCCTCTTCTGCCGGGGCAGATTTTGCTTGTGATTCTGCTTCTGATTCTGTCTCTGCCGTTTCAGTGCCTTTTGAAGTGCTTGAAGGGCACTTAAACGGCAATTTCTTTCATTTTCCTTCTGTTTGCCCTTTTAGTGCCCTTTGAAGTGCTTGAAGGGCACTTAAGCGGCAATTTCTTTCATTTTCCTTCTGTTTGCCCTTTCAGTGCCCTTTGAAGTGCTTGAAGGGCACTTAAGCGGCAATTTTTTCATTTCTTCCTGTTTCTGCCCCTTTAGTGCCCTTTGACACCCTTTAAGGGCACTAAACCGGCAGTCACCTGGTCAGAGAAAATTGACCCCAACATAGCAAGCTGCCCCAGAACTCACCTCAATGAAAACAGCATCCTCTCATAAGTCGGATACGGCAGATATTCATCAGGTATGATGGCTTCCGCCTTATCTGTCCAGCTGCGCAGGACTTCCATTTCAGCCAGCACCGTCTCATGGTAGAACTTGGCCTGCTCCAGGATGTCCTCGATGCCTTCTGCCTTAGCGGTATCCTCCGCCAGCTTGTTCATCGCGAATACGATCTGCTCACTTGTCTCATCCAAAGTCTTCAAAATCTCGCTCTCATAACTGCACTTACTTCCCGGAAGAAGGTCTCTCTTCTTAAGCGCTTCAGTTGTCACATCCTTCATGTATCGGACCAGGCCTGTTGTGAAGTCCTTGCGAACCATCTCCATCAGCGTCAGCGCTTCGATGTGCACTGTCTTCGCGTAGTTCTCAAGCAGGATCTCGTAGCGGGAATAGATCTCTTCTTTGGTAAAGATCCCGTATTTGGTGAAGAGCCCGATGCTCTTATCAGAGATGAAGTGCGGCATCGCATCCGGAAGGGAAACGAGGTTTGCAAGACCTCTGCGGCCGGCTTCCTCAACCCACTCGTCGGTGTATCCGTTTCCGTTGAAGAGGATCCTCTTGTGTTTGGTGAGCATCTCCTTGAGGACTGCGTGTACCTCGTCCTCCATGTG
>CAMOIJ010000057.1 GCA_946615865.1 uncultured Lachnospiraceae bacterium
TGGGAAGTGTAGGCAAGAGCACGGCCAAGGAGTATGTGCAGAAGGACACCGGCGTCACGTTCGCGGATGTGGCAGGTGAGGACGAGGCCAAGGAGTCTCTGCAGGAAGTTGTAGATTTCCTGCATAACCCCGGGAAATACGTTAAGATCGGCGCCAAGCTCCCCAAGGGAGCTCTGCTGGTGGGCCCTCCCGGCACAGGTAAGACATTGCTCGCCAAGGCAGTCGCGGGTGAGGCGCATGTGCCTTTCTTCTCGCTTACGGGTTCTGACTTTATCGAATTGTATGTAGGCGTCGGCGCATCCCGTGTACGAGACCTTTTCAAGGAAGCCAACAAGAACGCGCCCTGTATTATCTTCATCGATGAGATCGACGCCATCGGCCGCAGCCGCGATTCCAAGTACGGCGGCGGCAACGAGGAGCGTGAGCAGACACTGAACCAGCTGCTCTCCGAGATGGACGGTTTCGAGCCGGCCAAGGGTATTCTTGTGCTCGGAGCCACCAACAGGCCTGAGATCCTGGACAAGGCGCTCCTGCGTCCCGGCCGTTTCGACCGCCGGATCATCGTGGACAGGCCGGATCTGAAGGGGCGCATCGCTATTTTGAAAGTGCACGCCAAGGACGTCAGGATGGACGAGACCGTAGATCTGGAGGAGATCGCGCTGGCAACCAGCGGAGCAGTGGGTTCCGATCTCGCCAATATGATCAATGAGGCGGCCATCAACGCGGTCAAGAATAACCGCAAATACGTAAATCAGCAGGATCTCTTCGAGGCAGTCGAGCAGGTCCTGGTCGGCAAGGAGAAGAAGGACAGGATCATGAGCCAGAAGGAGAGGCGGATCGTATCCTATCACGAAGTCGGCCATGCGCTGATCAGCGCAGTGCAGAAGAACTCCGAACCTGTGCAGAAGATCACCATCGTTCCCAGAACTATGGGCGCGCTGGGTTATGTCATGCAGGTGCCTGAAGAGGAGAAATATCTCAATACCAAGGCAGAGCTGCACGATATGATCGTAGGACTTCTGGGCGGACGCGCCGCTGAGGAGCTCAAGTTTGAGACTGTTACTACAGGCGCTTCCAACGATATCGAGCGCGCCACCGCGATCGCCCGCAATATGGTCACCCAGTACGGCATGAGCAGCAAGTTCGGCCTGATGGGCCTCGCGACCGTGGAGAGCCAGTATCTCGAGGGCAGAGCTGTGCTCAACTGCAGCGATGTCACGGCAGCAGCGGTGGACGAGGAAGTCCGCCTGATCATGGAAGAATGCTACAACGAGGCGAAGGCAATTCTTTCCGAGAATATGGAAGCCATGGACATGATCGCCGATTATCTGATCCGGGAGGAGACGATCACCGGCAAGGAATTCATGGAACTCTACAGGCAGGCCAAGGGTATTCCGGAGCCTGAAGAGGGCGAAGGCAGCGCTGAGACAGCTATCGAAGCTGAGAGAAAGGAAATCGCCAAAATAGAGGCGATGCCCGCTTCAATCCCGGAGATCAAGGCTGAGGCAGAGGCCAGAGCAGAAGAAGCAGCCGAAGCTATCAGGGCTGAAGCCGTTTCTGAAACTGCCGAGGCAGAAGCAGCGCCTGAGACCGCCGCGCCCAAGACTGAGGCGCCCAATGCCGCAGTGCCCGAAGCCGACGACGAGGAGGAAGAAGCGGAAGAGAAGCCGGTAAAGAACGGCCCCAGAGGCAGGTTTACGGACGTGCCGCAGGAGGATGTGGATCGGTTTTTCAAGAAGTGAGTGAACGAGCGGAATGTTCGACGTACAGGATGAACTGAAGAAACTGCCGCCCAAACCGGGCGTTTATATCATGCATGATGAGCGGGATACGATTATATATGTGGGAAAGGCGGTGAACCTCCATAATCGTGTCCGCTCTTATTTTCGTAAGATCGTAGGGAGAGGTCCGCAGATTGACCAGATGGTGAAGCAGATCGCCCGCTTTGAGTATATCGTAACGGACTCGGAGCTGGAGGCGCTGATCCTGGAGAACAACCTGATCAAGGAGCACCGGCCAAAATATAATACGATGCTCAAGGACGACAAGACTTATCCCTATATCAAGGTGACAGTCGGAGAACCCTATCCCAGGATCCTCTTCGCGAGGAGACAGCAGAAGGACAAGGCGCGATATTTTGGCCCCTATACCAGCGCGCAGGCTGTGAAGAGCACCATCGAGCTGCTGAACAGGATGTACGGACTGAGGGACTGCTCCAGGGTGCTTCCCAGGGATTTCGGGAAAGAGAGGCCCTGCCTGAACCTTCACATGGAGCGCTGCTGCGCGCCGTGCACGGGAGAGGTGACAGAGGAGGAGTACAGAAAGCGCGTGGACATGGCGCTGGAGTTCCTCTCCGGGCGCTATGATCCCATCATCAGGGACCTGACGCAGAAGATGACGGAAGCGTCGGAGGCGATGGAATTCGAGAAGGCGATCCGATACAGAGACCTTCTAAACGATGTGCAGCAAGTCGCCCAGAAGCAGAAGATGTCCGAGAATCTCGGGGAGAACAGGGATATCCTGGGTATCGCGGTGGACAATTCCAGCCCCGATTCCGACGGAGTTGTGCAGACTTTCTTTTTGCGGGACGGCAAGCTGATCGGCCGCGAGCACTTCTATATGACGCACGTGGCAGGAAGGAAGAAATCGGATATCCTGTCCGAGTTTATCAAACAGTTCTACGGGGGAACTCCGTCGATCCCCAGGGAGATCTTTCTGCCCTGCGAACTGGAGGACCGGGAACTGCTCGAACAGTGGCTGACTGCCGTCAAGGGCAGCAAAGTGGTCCTGCGTGTGCCTGTAAAGGGACAGAAAGAGAAACTGGTCGAACTCGCCAACACCAACGCGGGACTTGTCCTTGACAAGGACCGTGAGCGGCTCAAGAGAGAAGAGGGAAGGACTATCGGCGCTGTTCGGGAGATCGAGCAGCTGCTCGGGCTTAAGAAGGCAGACCGCATGGAGGCTTTCGATATCTCCAACATCAGCGGGTTCGCCAACGTGGGATCCATGGTTGTATACGAGAAAGGGAGACCTAAGCGCAGCGATTACCGCAAATTCCGGATCAAAACAGTGTCGGGCCCCAATGACTACGCCTGCATGAAGGAAGTGCTCACAAGGCGCTTCCGCCACGGAATGGATGAGCAGAAAGAATTGGACCGCAGACTGATCGACAGGGAATTCGGAAGTTTCACCAGATTTCCTGACGTCCTTATGATGGACGGCGGCAGGGGGCAGGTCAATATCGCGCTGCAGGTGCTGGATGAGCTGGGACTTCAGATCCCCGTGTGCGGAATGGTGAAGGATGATCACCACAGGACCAGAGGTTTGTATTACAATAATATAGAGATCCCTATTGACCGCTCGAGCGAGGCTTTCAAGCTGATCACACGAATTCAGGATGAGGCTCACAGGTTCGCGATCGAGTATCACCGGTCGCTGAGAGGCAAGGCGCAGACGTCTTCTTCACTTGAGGAGATCCCCGGGATCGGTCCGGCCAGAAAGAAAGCGCTGATGCGCGAATTCGGCTCCATAGAGGAGATCGCGGCGGCAGATGCCGAAAGGCTTGCTCAGGTGCCGGAGATCACGGCAGGAGCCGCGGAAGAGATCTATCGATATTTTCACAAGGGAAAAGAAATGCCCGCGGAAGACTCCGGGGGCGGAGACAGAGGTACAGGTAACTGATCCAGGCGCGTAAGCCAGAGAGGAAAGAGTATGGCAACTGTTCGATTAAATGAGGTGATCGCCAAGATGAACCTCGAAAATCTGACACCGCAGATCGATGTCACCAAGATCAAGATCCGACAGCCCGATATCAACAGGCCCGCGGTGCAGATGACGGGATATTTTGAGCACTTCGCGGCGGGGAGGATCCAGATCATCGGCCTGGTTGAGTATTCCTATATGCAGCAGATGAGCCCGGAGCGGAAAGATGAGATCTATCAGAGATTCCTTTCCATGGATATTCCGTGCGTCGTATTCTGCAGGGAGCTGGAGCCCGATGAACTCTTCATGAAATACGCCCTGGAAAACGGGGTTGCGCTCCTGATGACCAAAGATGCCACCTCCAACTTCATGGGAGAGATCATCCGCTGGCTGAATGTGAGGCTGGCGCCCTGCATCACGATCCACGGCGTACTGATCGACGTATACGGCGTCGGCGTCCTTATTACGGGCGAAAGCGGCATCGGTAAATCCGAGATGGCGCTGGAGCTGATCAAGAGAGGACACAGACTGGTGTCCGATGACGTCGTCGAGATCCGCAAAGTGAGCGAGGACACGCTGATCGGCACCGCGCCCAAGATCACGAAGCACCTGATAGAACTGAGGGGTATCGGCATTATCGATGTCAAGACTCTGTTCGGCGTCTCCAGTGTCCGCAACAGCCAGAATATCGATCTGGTCATCGAACTGGAGGAGTGGAGCAAGGACAAGGAATTCGACCGCCTGGGCCTTGAGGAGCACTATATCGAGTACCTCGGCAACCGCGTTGTGTGTCACAAGATCCCGATCCGTCCGGGCCGGAATCTTGCGATCATATGCGAGGCGGCGGCAGTTAACCACAGACAGAAGCTCATGGGCTATAACGCGGCGCAGGAGCTCTACAAGCGCGTTCAGGCCAATCTGATGGGCGGCAACAGAGATGATGAGGACGATTAAGTGATTACGTCAGGATTAGTCAGTGAACTTATAAAAATCGCGGCTCCGGAGAGAGTCTTAAGGGACGAACTACTGTCGGGGCACTGTTCCTTCAGGACCGGCGGGCCGGCAGACCTGTTCATACAGGTGTGCACGGAAGAAGAACTGGTCAGGACTTTGGAACTGCTTGAAGCATCGGATGTTGAGGTGTTCCTGCTGGGTCGGGGCACGAATCTCCTGATCGGAGACGGGGGCTATCGGGGAGCCGTCGTGACAATGTGCGCTCCGTCGGGCGCGGAGTCCGATCTGTGCGACGTCAGGATCGACGGGTGCCGCCTGAGAGCAGGAGCGGGCGCTTCCCTTCTCAAAATAGCGATGGCCGCAAGAGACGCGTCTCTTGCAGGATTTGAATTCGCGGCGGGCATTCCCGGCTCGCTCGGAGGCGCTGTGATGATGAATGCAGGCGCTTACGGCGGCGAGATGAAGGACGTGGTGAAGTCTGTGAGAATCTACTATCCGGGTTCCGGGATCAGGGAATTCGCCGGTGATGAGATGGAATTCGGCTACCGCACCAGCCGCCTCAAGCGGGAGAACGGGATCGTTCTCGGCGCGGAAATGGAACTGGAGCCGGGCGACAGGCAGAAGATCGTCGACAAAATCACGGAACTTGCGCAGAAGCGCATGGATAAGCAGCCCCTGGAGTACGCCAGCGCGGGCAGTACTTTTAAGCGGCCTGAAGGATATTATGCCGGCAAACTGATCCAGGACGCCGGACTTATGGGGTTTAGCGTCGGAGACGCCCAGGTGTCAGAGAAACACGCGGGTTTTGTAATCAACAGGGGAAACGCCAGCGCGGCGCAGATCCGGCAGCTGATCGAAGAAGTGCAGAGGATCGTGCTGGAGGATTCCGGCGTGCAGCTTGAGCGCGAAGTGATCTTTTTGGGAGAATTCTGAGAGCCCGGGCAGGGCTTCCGGCGACGGGCGGCCCTGCGGAAAGGACGAAAATGAGATTTGTTGTAGTCACAGGTATGAGCGGCGGAGGGAAACTCACGGCGATCCGATTTCTTGAGGATATGGGTTATTACTGCGTGGACAATCTCCCGGTCCGTCTGATCGACCCTTTCATGGAACTCGTATCCGCGCCCGGCAGTGATGTCGACAAGGTCGTTCTGGGACTGGACGTCCGCGCCGATAAATCTTTTGACAATGTGGAGCAGGTGCTCGCAGCGCTCAAAGAAAAAGGCTATAAATACGAAATTCTCTTCATGGACGCCAGCGATGAGGTCCTGATCAAGAGATACAAGGAGACCAGGCGCCAGCATCCCGTGGCTCCCGGGGGACGCGTTGAGGACGGCATCGCGAAGGAAAGAAAGATCCTGGAACAGATCAAAAAAGATGCGGATTATGTGATCGACACATCCGGTCTTCTCACCAGGGTCCTCAAGGAGGAACTGATCAGGATCTTCGTCAAAGACGAAAATTACAACTCCCTTATGATCTCCATCATGTCTTTCGGCTTCAAGAACGGGATTCCGGCGGACGCGGACCTGGTCTTCGACGTGCGCTTTCTGCCCAATCCTTTCTACGTGGAGAGCCTTAAGAAACTGACGGGAAACGACAAGCCTGTCCGGGATTATGTCATGTCCTTCCCGGAAGCAGAGCAGTTTATGGAGAAACTTGAGGATATGATCTCGTTTCTGATCCCGGGCTACGTCAAGGAGGGCAAGAACCAGCTTGTCATAGCCATCGGATGCACCGGAGGACAGCACCGCAGCGTGACGATCGCCAACGCGCTGGCAGAGAGACTGCGGGGCGGCGATTACGGGATCAACCTCTATCACAGAGACGCTAAGCACTAGAACGGGTGGAATCGTTATGTCTTTTTCTTCTGAAGTGAAGGCGGAGATCGCCGCCGATATCCCGTCGGCAAAACATTGCCGGACCGCGTCTGCGGCTGTGCTTCTTGCGTGCGTGGGCAGATTTGAGAGGGATGCGGACGGGAAATACAGACTATTTCTGAGTCAGGATAACCGTGAAGCCCTTAGAAAGTGCTTTACTTTAGTATGTAAAACCAGTAATATTAGAAACGTGGTGTGTTCACCGGCAGGTACGGGAAGCCGGGAACCACGGGGATGGCTACATGCAGACCTTTCATCAGATACAGTGAGAGACCTCGCGCAGATGATCAGGGCGTGTGACAGCGTCGGCAATCTGCGGGAAAATGACGAATGCACAGTGCCGGCGGAACTGCTGGGAAGAAGCTGCTGCAGGAGAAATTATCTCAGAGACCTCTTTCTGTGCTGCGGATCTGTGAGTGACCCCCGAAAAGAGTATCATCTGGAATGGAGCTGCGGCTCGAAAGAGCAGGCTTCACAGCTGAAGGAAATACTTCTGAGTTTTGGCAAGGAAGCCAAAGATGTTATCCGTAAGAAAGTAAACGTTGTGTATTTCAAGGACTCCGAGGATATTGTCGATCTTCTGAACCTGATGGGAGCGCCTATCAGTATGATGGAGATGGAGAACCAGAGGATCCTTAAGGAACTGCGCAATTCTGTCAACCGGCGTGTCAACTGCGAGACCGCCAACATAGGGAAGACAGTGAGCGCTTCCAGAAAGCAGATCAGCGATATCCGCTATCTGGAGGAATCAGGGATTCTCAGGACACTTCCGGAGAGCCTGAGGAAAATGGCCGAGCTGCGTCTGCAGTATCCGGACACCCCTCTACGGGAACTGGGAGATCTGGCTGTTCCCCCCATTGGAAAGTCGGGGGTGAATCACAGGCTTAGAAGACTCACGGAGATCGCCGAGAAATACAGATCGGATTCGCGAAGCGGGAAACAGGCTTCCGGGGCCGGACTAGAGAAGAGGCCGGACAGCGCAGTCAAGGAGAGTGTGTAATGATTAAGGAATCTATTAAAATCTTATGCCCTAACGGACTCGAACCCAGACCGATTGCCGAGCTGGTGCAGGTTGCCAGCAAGTATGAGAGCAAGATTTATCTTGAGACGGAAACGAAGCGGGTAAACGCGAAGAGCATCATGGGGATGATGTCTCTGAATCTTGCAAACGGTGATCTTCTCACCGTATCGGCAGATGGGAATGATGAGGAAGACGCCATGAATGAGATCCAGGACTTTCTCAAATGCAAGCTCAATCTCGTGAGCTGAGATGACGCGCGGGGGATCCGGCGCAGAGTTTACAATAATGAATAGGGAGTAAAAAGACCGGCACTGCTGTCAGGGAAGTCCTGAAAGCAGGCCGGTTTTTTTATATGAAATGATCCTGAAAATAAAAAACTCCCATAAAAGGGAGGATGCCAGGTACGCGAGGTACCTGGCATGTTATGAAAAAGTTATTTGTAAACCAGTAAATGGGTAAACGCTTTGTTTGTTGTCTATGGTTGTATTATAGATGTCAATCGTGTACAAAGATTTAGTAAAGATTGAAGAATGTTAAAATAAAATATGAACAAAATATGAACGCCTCCGGCTCTACTTCCACTTTGCAATCCGATGTAGGTCTTTGTATAATGATGCATAGTATGGTCGAGAAAGTATTTTTTTATCTGGATGAACAATGGTATAAAGAATGCCTTCCCGAAGCGGCGGAGGCAGTGAGGGCTTTCAGGGGATACGGATTTGAATCGGACCTGTGGGTGGTCGAGAGCGGAGATGTACTGCCTGATCCTGAATACGACGCGCTGTACATAGCTGATTCGGAGAGATTGCTGCAGCAGCTGCAGGATCTTGGAGCCGCGTCCTGCGGGTATTCTCATGGGGGCCAGACCCCTGGGAACGGGGGGCTGGCCCCCATCAAAAGGGCCGACTATATTCTGATGGAGCCCCAGTGGGTGGACAGTGATTCCCTGGTCAAGATCTGGCAGCGGCAGAGGCGTCTGCCCTGGACGATCCTGGAGACGGCGCGCTGCGAAGTGCGGGAATTCGTGCCGGAAGACCTGGAGGCTATCCGGGCGCTCTACGACGAGGAAGCCCGGAGGTTTCTGGAAGCGCCCTCGGAGGATACTGAGAAGGAGAGAAAGATCCTTGAGGCCTATATCGACAGAGTCTACCGGCTCTGCGGATACGGCCACTGGGCGGTGATCTCCCGGCAGACGGGGGAACTGATCGGCAGGATCGGCTTCTCTTTTCCCAACAGTTCCGCGCCGGGACCGGCGCCTGACGCGACCTTCGGCTATCTTGTGCGAAAGGACATGCGCGGGAAAGGGATCGCCCGGGAGGTCTGCGCGGCGCTTATCGAGTACGGCTTTTCGCAGCTCGGATTCGAGCGGATCGGGGCCGACGCGGCGCTCTCCAACACCGCTTCAGCCAAAATATTGCGATCTTTTGGCTTCAGAGAGGTAGCGCGCAGGGAAGATCAGCGCTATTATATACTGAATAAAAAAGAATGGATTTACATTTTATAGAAGATATACAACGGAGGAACCTGACATGATCAATGAACATTATCTGAACATGCTTTCCAATAAATCGGTGATCCGTACTCTCTCGGAGTACGCTACCGCAAGGGGTAAAGAAGTCGGTTATGAGAACGTCTTCGACTTCAGTCTCGGAAACCCTTCTGTGCCCGCACCCCAGAGTTTCAAGGATGTATCGATCTCACTCCTTGAGACAATGGAGCCCCTCAAACTCCACGGATACAGCCCCACTCTCGGCATTCCCGAGGTGAAGGATAAGGTCGCGGCCTCCCTGAACCGCAGGTTCGGAATGAATTATACGGGCAATCATATTTTTGCCACTTCCGGAGCAGCAGGCGCCCTTGCGCACGCTCTGCGCGCAGTGACGAAGCCCGGCGACGAGGTGCTGGTATTCGCGCCCTATTTCCCGGAGTACAATCCTTACATCAATGACACAGGAGCCAGGATCAAAGTGGTCCCCGCCGATCTTGAGACTTTCCAGATCAACTTCGCGGAAGCGGAGAAGTATCTGACAGAGAATGTGGCGGCGGTCCTGATCAACACCCCCAACAATCCGTCTGGAGTGCTGTACAGCGAAGAGACGCTTGAGAAGCTCGCCGATCTTCTGACAAGGAAGTCTGCGGAATTTGGACACAATGTGTTCCTTATTTCCGACGAGCCCTACAGGGAGATCATCTTCGACGGCAAAAAAGCGCCTTATGTGGCGAAGTTCTATCCCCACACGCTGACCTGCTATTCATTCTCCAAGTCCCTCTCCGTGCCTGGAGAGCGTATCGGCTATGTGGCAGTAAACCCTGCCTGCGAGCACGCCGAGGACCTGGTCCCCATGTTCGGACAGATCTCCAGAGGAATCGGTCACAACTGCCCGTCCTCCCTGATCATGCTGGCTATGGCTGAGACAGTGGACGACACGGCGGACCTCTCCGTCTATGAGACGAACATGAACCTTCTGTACGATACTTTCAAGGAACTCGGGTTCACCGTAGTAAGGCCGGGCGGCACTTTCTATATCATGCCCAAGGCTCTGGAGGAAGATTCCGTTGCGTTCTGCCAGAAGGCGCTGAAGTACGACCTGATCTTCGTCCCCGCGGACGGCTTCGGGGCACCCGGCTTCTTCCGCGTCGCTTACTGCATCGACACTGAGAAGGTGGAGAGGGCGCTGCCCAGGATCCGCGAATTCGTGCAGGCCGAGTACGCGGGAAAGTGATGGAAAGGAGAATTCTGAATGCAGTTATCAGCAATTGAAATACTAAAAGCAATTCTGTTCGGTATCGTGGAGGGCGTCACCGAGTGGCTTCCCATCAGCAGCACCGGCCATATGATCCTGCTCAACGAGTTTGTTAAGCTGGACGTCTCCCCGGAGTTCTGGAACCTGTTCCTGGTGGTCATTCAGCTTGGCGCGATCCTCGCGGTCGTCATCCTTTACTGGAAGACCATCTGGCCTTTCAAAAAAGTGACATTAAAGTCAGGCAAGTCCAAGATCGTGCTGAGAAAATCGACGCTCATGCTCTGGCTCAAGGCTCTGGTGGCCTGTATTCCCGCGGGCGTTGTGGGCGTCCTCGCGGACGACTGGCTGGACGCGCACCTCTACAACGCGATCGTCGTCGGAGCAGCCCTGATCATCGTAGGTATTGCCTTCATTATTATTGAGACCGTTAACAAGAACAAAGTTCCCAGAGTCGACAGGCTCCGGGATCTCACCTTCAAGGATGCCTTCCTCATCGGCCTTTTCCAGCTGATCGCGGCGATCTTCCCCGGAACCTCACGTTCCGGCGCCACTATCGTCGGCGGACTGATGATCGGCGTCTCCCGCACAGTGGCCGCCAAGTTCACCTTTATCCTGGCAATCCCGGTCATGGCGGGCGCGAGCCTTTTAAAGATCGTCAAGTACGGCTTCCGCTTCTCAGGCACCGAACTGATCCTCCTCGGCACAGGCATGCTGGTCGCATTCCTGGTATCCATAGTCATCATCGCGTTCCTGATGAACTACATCAGAAAGCACGATTTCAAGGTCTTTGGCTGGTACAGGATCGTCCTCGGCGCACTGGTACTTCTGTACTTTTTAGTGATCAAGGCGCCTGTCTATTGATGAAAATATTCTGAAAAGTTGACAAATTCAGATAACTGCGCTATTTTAGATGAAGTTTTTGGGGATTAACTATATTTTGCGTACTGCGGGGGTCCATATTCTAACTAAGGAGAAATTACACCATGGCAGAAGCAAAGAAAACAGCAAAGGCAACCGTTAAGAAGCCTGTAGCAAAGGCAGCAGAGACAACAGCCAAGAAGGCAGCCACTAAGACTACAGAGACCAAGACTACAGCAGCAAAGACTACTGCTAAGACCACAGCAGCTAAGACTACTGCAGCCAAGAAGACAACAACAAAAAACGCAGCCGCCAAGACAACCAAGAAGGCAGCGGCAGTGAAGGAGAACATCTCCATCCAGTTCGCAGGCAAGGAATACACAACAGAGCAGCTTGTCAAGATCGCCAAGGATGTGTGGGAATTCGACCT
>CAMOIJ010000058.1 GCA_946615865.1 uncultured Lachnospiraceae bacterium
AAGCAATCGCTTCTCCGATCGGAAATCTGAAAGTATCTTCCAGCGGCGTGTAGAGGACATGACGGATCCGGGCTTTTGCCGGACTCTCCGGTGCGTTTCCCGCCGCAGCATCCGGGTTGCCCTCCGATACGGCAGCCGCAGCATCCGCTGCGATCTTCGCCGCTACGATCGTCCCTATGCTCTTTCCGATGAACACGATATCGTCGTATTCCGTAAAGTCGACGCCGGCAAGCATCTCCTCAGCCTGCCGCAGCGCAATAAAAAAGGACTCCTCCATCCGGTTCCGGTCGCCCTTCACCTTCGGTGGAAAGCCTTTATAATCCATAATACGGACTTCATATCCGTATTCCACGGCAATCCTTCTGCCAAAATATAGCAGCGGCTTGTCCGCCGTATATCCGATTCCCGGGAAAATGACTGCCAACTTATGTAATTCTTTTTCCATGCTTCTGTCACCCGCCTTCAGTTCGATAGTTCTCCTGCTCCGAAATTCACCCGCGGCAGCTGCCGCGGGTGACACTTTATCAAAGATAACTTACGGTCTCCGCCAGCGGCTTCCTGCTGCTGTGATTCGGAAGCGGGCCTGCGCCCTCCGCCGCATAGCCGAGGTCCAGAAGCATCAGGATCTCTTCGTTTTCCGGAAGGTCAATTGCCTCCGCCATCTTATCGGGGTCGAAGAAATTGATCCAGCAGCTGTCCACGCCTTCATCTGCCGCGGCCAGGATCATGTGGGTCGCCACGATCGTCGCGTCTTCCACGCCCGAATCGCGCTTTCCGCCCGGATATGTGAACACATTGTCTTTGTCAAAAGCTACTACCAGCACAACAGGTGCGCCATAGCGGCAGGGAGTTACGGCGTCGATCTTAGTCAGAATCTCTTCCGACTGAACAACGTACACGTGCTGCTCCTGCAGGTTCTTGGCAGTGGGAGCAAGTCTTCCGGCTTCCAGGATCGCCTCAAGTTTCGCTGCTTCGAGCTTGCGGCTGCTGTATTTTTTGCAAGAGAAACGGTTCTTCACAACTTCTTTGAATTCCATGTTTTACCTCCTTCATGTTCATCAAGTGTTCTATATGTACGCTGATGCATTATGTCACATGTTTTCCGCGTCCAGACAAGTGCGGAACATCTTATTCATCCTCTTCCAGATAGTCGGAAGCGAACGACCAGAAATCCCCCAGGTTTTCCAGCGTGAAAATGTGCGGCTCCGAGTGAATGTAATGCTCGAGATTGCGCAAATTCAGACTGATGGATGACTTCGAGCCGTCCTTCCAGGTGAGACTGATCCAGTTGTAATTGTCCGTGACCATTTCGCCGGTCTCTTCGCCGATCCGAATATTGCAGAACAGATCAAGGGCCTTGTCGAGCTGTTCGCCGCTTGTAAAGACAGCCGTGCGCCCGTATCCGCCCTGGTCGATGTGGAAAGCGAGTTCTGCGGGCGGCTCTGTTTTGACATTCGCCAGTTTGTCGTCGCCAAGCGCCTCATATAGGTACTCGCCCTTCTGAGGGACATGCGCGGGCGGCAGCTCGTCTTCCGTCTGCACCGAGCTGATGCCGATCGACACCGATGCGGGAACGGACTGTGCGCCCCACTTAATGCCATCGTGGGAAAAACTGACCACGCCGTGCGGCGGGATCGGTTCGTCCACCCCATCATAAGGAATTCCGAACGAGCGGAACTCCTCTCCATCCTTATCACAGATGGAAAAAGTATAAATGACCCTCATGACGCCAACGTCCGAATTGTTCTCGATCGTTCCACTGAAGCTGTATTCGTAACGGGAAGGATTTGTCTTTTTTTGCGCCGCCGCTTTTTCCAGCGTCACGGTCACGCCCTCCTGCGTCGCGGAGCCGTTGCTGATCTTAAGGTCTGTGCCGCACCCGGCGAGCGCAGACAGCACAGCTGCCATTACTATGGCCAATGCAATCGATCTAAAGCACATGAGGTCCTCCGTTCGTCTCACTCACCCGAGTACAAAGGCAAAATATTGCTCCATCTCCTCTTTTTCTTTAAACTTCGCCATGTACACATAGCGGCCCATGGACGGCCAGTCGATCGGCGGCATTTCTTCCTGCATCACAATGTCGTTTCCATAGCGCTCCGCGATCTCTTCCGGTGTGTGCGTGTAGCTGCCTCCATCTCTGCGGGCAGCGTAAGCGCAGAAATAATGTTCAGGTGCAGCCTCACCCGATACACCCTCGCCCGCAGCATCCGCCGCAGCGCCTTCTCCCGTAACCATCCGCGCGTAAATGTCAAAAACATCGATCGACTGCGCGTAATTCATCATATCCGGGTCATGTCCTCCGGCCGGGCGCATGTTGACTTCCATGATCGCAAAATCGCCGGCCTTGCCGATGCCCTCATAATCCTTCGTGATATTGATGAACTCGAAGTGTACGAAGCGCCTGTCCGCGCCGAAAGCCTTAGCGGCCTTCCTTCCGAATTTCCTCAGCTGCTCAGGAACCTCCGCAACTGTGTAGAACTTGATCTCATCATTGTTCAGCACAGCATCGATCACCGGCGGATACGTGCATGTGGACTCGAAGATCGGCTCGCAGTCGGCGTCAAGGATCGCGTCGTAAGTACAGATATCACCGCACAGGAACTCCTCCATGACATAAGGGGTTTCCGGCAATTCGTTGTAAAAACTCAGAAGGTCTTCTTCGTTATTGATCTTCATCGTGCCGTTCGCGCCGACGCCGATGTCCGGTTTTACGATCACAGGATATCCCACCTCATTCACGAAAGCCTTCGCGGCTGCAAGGTCAGATACTATGTGCTGGCGGGCAGTCGGTATTTTGGCATCAAGGAAGACCTGCTTCATGCAGGATTTCCTGACGAGGTTTCCGATCCCGTCCTCGCGTGTGCCAACGGCGATGTTGAAATCCGTGCGGAGTCTCGCGTCCACAGGAAGCCAGTATTCATTCAGGGACTCCAGCCAGTCGATCCTGCCATACTTGTGTATGAAAAAGGCGACTGCGCGGTACACCTGATCGTAATCCTCGAGCGAATCCACGTAGTAGTATTCCATCAGCGCGCCTTTGAGTTGGTCGTTCAGCATGTCATAAGGCACATCACCGATTCCGAGCACGTTCACGCCGTGCATCTGCAGGCGGTCGATAAACAGTGTGCAGGTGACAGGGTATGCAGGGGAAATAAATACATAATTCATGGTATTGCCTTCCTTTGCCTTGCCGATTAACTCTTCATTCTTAATTTATAGCATATACGGCAAACCGTGCAAATACAAATTGCAAAACGCCGGACAGACTCTGATAAGTCCATCCGGCGTTCGCTTTACACTAATGTCCTAATTGGTCTTTGCAGCGTTAGCCTCACTCCTCTGTCCAGAAAAGCTCGTCCAGAGTCTTTCCCAGAACCTTGCAGATCTTAATGCACAAATTGATCGTCGGGTTGTAGTCGCCCTTTTCGATCGCGCTGATCGTCTGCCGGGACACACCGACCGCTTCGGCAAGATCCGCCTGCGACAGGTCCAGGCCTGCCCGGGCCGCTTTCAACTTCAGATTCTTCATGCCTCTTCCTCCCGGTCAGTCACTTTTTTGACAAGGCCAACTATTCCGATCACCGCAAACATCAGGCCGCACAGCACGGCTTCAAGGATCATCACTGTGTAAAACGCATACTTATAACCCTCTCCGCGGATCTGCTTCTGCATCTCATCATATTCCGTAGTCAGCTTCTTGTTCCGGTTCACATAGCGAATGATGAAAATCGCGACGATCAACCCGACAATTATACCTATTGTTACTCCGATCATACGAGCACTGTTGTACATATATGCCTCCTTTGGTGAGCTTGTTAATAAAGCTTAATAGGAGGTAGCAGATATTGCAACAGAATGAGTCAGATGGGTCAGATGCAGGTTTGTCATGTGTGGCGCAGCGCTGAATTGGGCAGGTTGAATTCGTTCATTTAGGCGGAGCCCATCGGATTTGATTAGACACCAAAATGGATGGAGCCCATTTTGGCACTTTTTGCCTTGGGCTCCATCGGATTTGCCTCTTTTTCTGTGAGGATGGAGCTCATTTGGGTTCTTCTTGCCAAGGGCCCCATCGGATTATTGGTATAGCTGTAGGTGGATGGAGAGTTTGAGCACAAGGAAGCTTTTCCATACCATCGGATTTGTGGCATAGCCGTAGGTAGATGGAGAGTTTGAGCACAAGGAAGCTTTTCCATACCATCGGATTCGTCGCATAGCCGTAGGTGGATGGAGGATTTGTGCCAGAGCACTTTTTTGCAGTCCATCCGATTTCTCGACAAGCCAAAGTGGATGGAAAGTTTGTGCCAGTTGACATCTCCACAGTGGCCTCCTCAGACAAGTTTTTCACGCCCCATCCAATTTGATACTTCTCACTTCTCCCCGCGAAACGCGATTCTGAACACCTTCGCCATCAGCGGCACATACGTCACGGCAAACACGCCCGCTGCCGCTCCGACCGCCGCCTTCTTGTATTTGTCAGGTACTTGTGTTCCGGCTGCCAGGCCCATGGCAAACAGGCAGAACTTCACAAGGGCAAAGTCCTTCCAGGTGCTCTCTTTTGCATAACGGTTACCAATGTCCAATAACTTGCGCATAATTTTACACCTCCACAATAGACAGGGGATGATTCCCTATCTCCATGCTATCAGATTTGATATTCTACGGCACGCTATTATCGTATTTCGTGTAAAATATACTCATGAGGCTCATGCAGTTATAAGCAGGTTTCGCGACAGAAGGCAGGTAAACTATGAAGTTGGGGATGCATAGAAAAAAACTGAACAAAATCCGAGCCGCAGCTCTTGTAGTCCTTGCAGCCATTCTTTGTTTTGCCGGTTGCAGCACAGGCCAAAACAGTGCGGGCCAAGGCAGCACAAGTCAAAACAGTGCCGGCCTCCACCCGGAAGATATGGCGGCACTCTGCTATTTCAGATATGAAAAAGACGACAGTTTTGACGCCGATATGGAGATCGTGGAAGGGCGGATCAATGCTTTGACTGATGGCAATTATCTGAAAGAGGACACGACATTAGAGACACCGCAGGGAGCTTTGGACGCGGTTAAATTCTATGTGCCCAAGGAAGTATACGGCGAGTACAGCCTAAGAGATATCAGCCGCATTCTGATCAGCCGCCCTATGAATCTTTGGCTCTGCAACGATACAAGCACCGGGACGTGGAACAACTTCACAGACCAGATTGCTCTTCCCAGGAATGCGATCGAGTCTGTGGAAGTCCTTTACGGATGTCCGGAACACTTCAACCCGATGGATTACGGCATAAAACTGAAGGAATTCAATTATCTTAAAATCACGCTGACCGAGGAGTTCTGCCGTGAGAATCCGCAGATCTGGGAGTGGAAACAGCCGAATATTCTGCAGGACATTGAGGAATTTGAAGGCTATGCGCATATGAGAGTTTACCCGGATGCGGAGAACCGCTGCATGATCTTTACTGAGAATGAGGATCGAAAAGGCTATTGTGAGCCCCTTTACTATGCTTTTACGCATGAGCCGCTGTCCGATGCTTTTAATCTGATCTCGTTTCCCGTCGTGGAATGGGAAAGCGGTGAGGCTGTAAAGGGCGCGGGACAGATTGAAAATACCGGATTTGATACCGCGACGATGATCAATGAATATGAGCCTGAAGAGGTGTATGTGAGCGACAAGAACTGGGAGCAGACGCTGCAGGCGGTCCGCGAGAGACTGGATGCCTCGGGAGTTCCCTATGCGCTGGGACGAAGGCCCGGTGTTGACCGCTCGATCGTGATCCGCATGGAGAAGGGACTGTTTACCGACAGTTTTCTGGACTACGTGATAAGCAATGTGGCTATCGATCTCAGCGCATGCGGAGAGACCCTGCGTGAAGCCTCATCCGGCATAGAGGCGTCTGTTCAGGAGCGATCCGGCAAAAAAGTGCTGGCCCTTGATATGTCCGCTCTCAGGAAGGAAGCTTTCAATAAACTGTCAGCGAACTGCATGAAAAAAGGCGGCGGCAGGATCGTCCTGACGATGAATTCGAACGCTGTCGCCTATGGCTATTGTGACAGTATGATAAATGACGGCAAATTCGTCATGGACTATAACGCGATAAACGCTGAGAACGGATTTGCGGGAGAAATGGAGTGGATGGCGGATTTTTGGGCGGCAATGATCAGCGGAACGCAGATCCCGACGATCTATTCCAGTACACCTGCTGTCACGCTGGAAAACAAGGAGCAAATCTATCTCAATGAGGAAGGAGAGCCCTGTATCTTAGAGCAGTACAGCATTCCGAGGGACAATCTCTATGCTGAGATAAAAAGCGAGCTCGGGGATTTAGAATATGCGCGGATCGGTATTTTGACAAGCGGAAAGCCATGCCTGCAGTTTGCGCTGCCGGAAGGCGAGACAAGAAATGAGCAGATCGCAGCAATCATGAGCAAGGTGTTTAAGAGGCTTGAAGATGAGATCTTCACCTATTGGTTCAGGCTCGATTTTATCGACAGCAACAACATGCCGCAGCTGATGTTCCTTACTCGCACGCCCGGCTCAGGCAGTAAGATGAAAATCGGTTATTCCATGTATTACGATTCCGGGTTTACGGAGGAGGATGAAGCGGAGATCCGGAAGCTGCTGACAGAGGACGAGTCTTTGGCAAACCTCATAACAGCGGAATAATAGCGGGGGGCGTCTTATGGAATATCACTACAAAGCATTTATTTCATACCGGCATGCAGAGCTGGACACCAAAGTAGCCGTGGAGATCCAGAACCGGATCGAGCGCTACATCATACCCGGGAGCATCCGCAGAGAGCTGGGTATCAAGTCGATCGGCAGGGTTTTCCGCGACAAGGATGAACTGCCCTCTACCAGTGACCTCAATGACAACATCAAGAACGCGATCATTAACAGCGAATACCTGATCTGCATCTGTTCGCCGCGCTATATCGAGTCGATCTGGTGTCAGAAGGAAATCGAGTTCTTTCTTGAGAGCCACGACAAGCACCATATCCTGACGGTGCTCGCGGAGGGCGATCCCTACGAAGTCGTTCCGGAGATCCTGTGCAAAGAAACAGTGACAGTGAAGGACGAGAACGGTAATGATGTCACGATCGAGGCGAAGCTGGAGCCGCTCAGCTGTGACTACAGGGGAGACCGGCACAGAGCCAGAAATGAGGAGTTTCCCAGGCTGGCCGCAGTCCTGATCGGATGCCGGTACGCGGATCTTCGTCAGAAAATGCGCAGGCGCAGGATGCGCCTCGCGGCGGCAGCGGGTGCTTTCGCGGCGGCTCTGGCAGGCTATTTTATCTGGAGTTACATCAACATTCAGAACAATTACCGCCGGTCGCTGATCAACCAGAGCCAGTATCTTGCTTCTTCGGCGCGGGCGGCGCTCAGCACCAACGACAATATTCTGGCAGCCCAGCTCTCTCTGGCAGCCCTGCCCGACCGGGGGAGGGAGCGGCCGATCGTGCCTGAGGCGGTCTATACACTGTCCCGGGCGATCGGGGCGTATCAGACCAGGCAGGTTTTGAACTTCAGAGGCGTCGCTTCCTATACACCGCAGTCCGGCGCGCTAAGCTATTTTTCTATCACGGACGACGCTCACTACATGGCAATGGTCTCTTCCGGAGGAGATGTGGAGATCTGCGACCTGGCAAAAAATACCGCGCCCTATTCCATCTCGTCCTACAGCCTCTTTGGCGCCGCTGCGGACAGAACAGCCGCCTGCGGGGGCGACCGCTTTGTGCTCTACGGCGAACTTCTGGATGATCTGGCCATGATCCGCTTCAGCGACGGCGAAGTCCTCTGGCACCAGCAGTTCAAAGGGCGTTATAAAAGAGTCATGGGCCTCGGGAAAGATGGTGCCTCTCTTCTGCTGCTCACAGATAAAGAAGTGATCATCATTAATTCGGAAAACGGAGAAGTCCTGAGCCGGTGCACCATTGAAGAAGCATCGGGAGGCGGCGCGACACAGTCCTACAAATACTCCTATTCATTCAGCAACGGGAATTTCGCCAGTGCGAATGAGGAAAACGCCAGCTGCACTATCCTTTGCTCCATCGACGATGATTCTTTCTCGGAGCCGGCGTCGGGCGTTCTGACTTATTACTATAAGACCGGAAAGACGGTCTGGACGCCCTTCGGACAGGAGAACTATCAGTTTGAGGGGGTAAGCCAGGACACGGACGGCAATATCCTGCTCGCCTATGCGGAGAAAGAGACAGACTACATACTCAACAGCTACTACGGCGTTTCCTATGACAGCGGATCTGCGTTCTTTGACAAAGGCCGGGCTTCACTGGTCATGGTCAAAGAGGGAACCGGCGAGATCCTCTGGCAAAATAGTGTGGATTACACGGGTCTGAGGGAGAGAAGCTGCGGCTGCTTCGAGATCAGAACGATGCCCGGCGATGCGGAGCATCCGGCAAGAAAAGTGGTACTGGCCGCAGTTTCCAACAAGATCGTCCTCTTCGATGCAGCTGACGGCACAAAGATCAAGGACATCACACTCTCCGACTGGGTTGTCTCAGCGGACAGGCAGGGATCCTTCGAGCCGTATGCCCGTGTGAACGGAGCCAGCGGGACGCAGTACTATTTTGACAGTTTTTCCGAGGGCTACAGCGGAATGTCTTACATAGACGGCGAGGTGGACACGACCTTCTTCTACCATGCCAGAGAGACTTTTGACGGTGTTTCCCAGTTTCTCGTGCTTCAGGGGAATACGATCCGGATCTTTAAAGCCGAGCAAGGGGATAACGAGTTCGCGTTTTTCGGATTTGAGGCGCCCGAAGGGACTATCATACATCACTATATCCTCGGCAGCCGTCTGGTCCTGATGAACAGCGACAATAAGATCTATATCTACGATATGGAGAATGAAAAGAAACTCCATGAGATTGAGCTGGACAGCGAAAACCATTATTCTTATATATGCAGTGACGCAGATCAGTCCTGTTTCTATATGACAACGTCCGAAGACATTTACAACCGCAGCCTGCTGCGAGTAGATCTGGGGGAAGGAACTTGCGAGACAGTAGATATAAGCAAAGCAGATTTCCTTTCCGGGGAAGGCAAATGGGATTTCGACTGCTCGAACCGCGTCGTAAGCGGTGATTACATCTTTTACAGGGTTTCCAACTTTAACTCCATGACCAGTTATTGGTTCCGCTACTCGATGAAAGATGGCAGTATGGCCTATCTGGCGCTTCCCTACTATGAGGACCTGGGTAAAAGTTCTTCCGTTGTGCCAAAATGCATGTTTGCAGAGGACGGGTCCAAGGGGGTGCTCTATTTTGACAACGCGCTGTATCTGGCGAATTTCGGAAGCGGCGCGGTTACAGCGATAGACGCCAAGATCCCGGGTGTGACTTACAGCACCCGCCGTGAGTCGGACGGGATGTTCGCCTGCTACTATCAGGGCTCCCAGGAGAGCGACAGCCGGAAGGAGCTGCACGTCTACGACGCAGGCGGCAAGGCCATCTGGCAGATTGATAACCTTCCGGAGGCGGTCACCGCGATGCGTTTCTACAAAGACGTCCTTGTAGTGGCAACGGACAACTCCCGGCTATACGCTTACGACGCGCGAAGCGGAGCCAAAAAAGGCGTGGTCGAAATCGGAAAACAGCTGTATCACACGGGCATTCAGATTTACGACGGCACGGGCGGCGACCTGATCATAGACAGCGGTTCAGGATACATCTACATGATCAATTATGAGCACTGGGCACTGACCGGAGCTATCAACGAAGCTGTGGGCTACTGCCCGGCTCTCAGGCGGATCATCGGCAGCACAGGTTCCACGGACAATAAGTACGGCTACTGCCGCTACTACTCCGTCGACGACCTCGTAGAGAAGGGCAAGGCCTTCGTGGGCGAGCAGACCATGTCCGAGGCGGATATGGCAACTTATGGAATTAATTAAAGGAGACAGGGGACGGTTCCCTGTCTCCATGAATGTAATTAAAGGGAGGATAAAATGAGTTATCTGATCAAAGACACCACAGAAGAAGAACGCCGCAGGATCGTCGAGGAATCCCTCGGCAACCTCAGCGGCGCATGTGACGGCTGTTCTCAAAGAGTGGCCGATATGTATGACGCGTATATCCGCGGCGAAATGGAACTGAAGGACATCAACATGGCCTTCAGCACACGCTATGTGAAAGGCGCCATGGAGAGGGAGCCTCGCTCATCCTGCCCGATGTAGAAACTCGCGGCTCTCTTCACACCGTAATATCCCTGATCCAGAAGCCTGTCTTCACGAGCCTCCATCCGATCGCCACCTTGATCATCTCGATAGCCGACACCAGCGCAAACATCTGCACGATCGGCACCTGCGTGTAGTGAGCCAGGAAGTAAGCAGCCGGAATGGACGCTACCCAGCAGAAGCAGGAGTCAAACAGGAAAGTGATCCATGTTTTGCCGCCGGAGCGGATGATGAAATAAGACGCGTTGTTGAATGCGTGAAAGGGCATGAAGCAGGCCGCTACACAGATAAGCCTCGTCGCCAGTGCCCTGATCTCATCGCTGGTGTTATAGATCTTGGGGAAGAAGGCGGACGTCGAGATCATCAGCACGGCTGATATCACGCACAAAAATACAGAGAAAATCGTCAGACGCCACGCCTCATCTTTGAGTTCGTCCGGATGGGACTCTCCCAATTCGCCAAGTTTCTGCCCGATTATGATCGCAGTCGCCGATCCCATCGCGATAAAAGCGACATTAAAGAAATTCGCAAGCGTCTGCGAAATGTTGAGGGACGAGACAACCGACAACCCGCGCACACTGTAGCACTGCGTGAGTGTCGCCTGCCCGCCGGACCAAAGCGCTTCATTGAGAAGGAGCGGCACGCCTTTTTTGATGCAGCTGACCGTAAGCTCTGCCGGCACATACATGCTCCGCAGCGCGCCTTCCACGAACGGAACCCTTGCGGCATGTGTGTGTGCCCACCCCACAATATATGCAAGCTCCACAAACCTAGCGATCACGGTTGCCATCGCTGCGCCTACAACGCCCAGTTTCGGCGCGCCAAACTTTCCGAAGATCAAAACATAGTTGCCGACAAGATTCACTCCCACGGAAATAAAAGACGCGATCATTGGCGCTACTGTCTCCCCGTAGGACCTGATCGTCGTGTAATACACCATCGTAAGTGAAAGCGGCAGAAATCCGACGCACATCACCGAGAGATACTGCAGCGCCGCGCTCATAGTTGCCTCTACGGAGCCTCCGCCGCTGTCTTCATGCAGGTAGAGACCGATGAGCGATTCCCCGAAGTTCGCGAATACAGCAATTCCTGCTGCCACGAGCAGAATCGCCAAAATGATCTGCAGGCGGAAGGTCCGGCGAACTCCCTCATCATCCTCCTTGCCGCAATACTGGGCCGTAAAGATCCCGATTCCCGACAGACCTCCGAAAAGGCACAGATTCCACACAAATAAGAGGGAGTTCACAATAGAAACTCCCGTCATCGGGTCCGTTCCGATCCGCCCCACCATTATGTTATCGAGCATATTCACGAAATTGGTGATCCCGTTCTGAAGCATGATCGGAAGGGCGATCATCATCGTGTGCTCCACAAA
>CAMOIJ010000059.1 GCA_946615865.1 uncultured Lachnospiraceae bacterium
GCTTAGCGGTGCGGCCCATGGAGCCGGAAATAACTTCGCCGATGGACTGGCCTTTGTGGCGGATCGAGGCGAAGAGCGCGCCAAAATCGTGCACGCCGCCGAAGAAGATACCACCGATCACAACCCAGAGGAGGACCGGAACCCAGCCGAAGACCGCCGCCTGGATGGGGCCGTTGATAGGGCCTGCGCCGGCGATCGAGGAGAAGTGGTGTCCCATCAGAACGGGTGCTTTCGCGGGGACGTAGTCCATTCCGTCTTCGAGTTCATGCGCGGGGGTCTTGCGCTTGGGGTCGATTCCCCACTCTTTCGCAAGCCATCCGCCGTAGAAGACGTATCCCGCCAGAAGCAGGAGAATGGAAATGATCAGGATCACAGCTGCATTCATAATAAACTCCTTTCGCTCATGCATTTACTGCGTGTTACTATATACACAGTGAGGCCTCAGAGGGCTTGCCGGAAAAAACCGGCGACGTCCTTTGCGGCGGGACTTGTATAGACTTTTTTATGCGGCAGGTCGACGACTATGACGCGTCCCTGCGAGAAACCTCTCAGAGAGAAGAGATAGCTTCTGTCAAAACGGAATTTCCGGACTTTTTTGACAAGTTCCGGGGAGGGGGAGCGCTCCAGCACCAGTACGGCGGTAAGAAACGTGCGCATGTGATCTTTTGGCGGGTATTTCTCATTGCCGCGGGAGAGCACGGGCTCCATGTAATCGGAAATCAGGCGGCCGGCCTCTTCGAAGAGCGCTTCGGGATCCGCACCGGGATTCGCGCCGGGATTCGTGCCGGGATCCGCACCGGGATCCGCGTCTTCAGGCAGGGTCATGAACAGGACATGCTCTGACTCGCTGACTTTCCAGAGATTCGCCTTGCGCGACAAAACATACTTCTCACTGGAGGACTCGTACAGCGCGTATGCCGCGAAAGTCCTGCCATCTGCCGTGAAATTCCGTGTTATATTGTGAGTGGAAGTCATCCTGTCCAGGATTTTATCGAGATAGTCGCCCGAAGTCATGTAAACTCCTCCGGCGGTTGCCGTGTTATTTATCAGGTAGTGGTGTATAATTATTAAAATTTTATAAATCGTCCTAAAATGTAACACTTTGCAGTGATGAAGTCAATGGATTTTACTTAAACGTATTCGATTTCATTTTAGAAAGGACATAGAAGAAAAATGTTCAATAAACTGAACCCCCTGATCGCAGACGGCGGCGCAGAAAATGACGTCTCCCTGAAGGAAGATTTCAAAAAGAGTGTCCGCATTGAGAAGTTCCGGATCGGTGAAAAGGCGGTCTATATTCCGGCCGGTTTTTCCTGGAAATATCTGCTCAAAAAGGACATAGACAAGGTCATAAAGGGAAAATGGCTGATCCAGTCGGAAAACGGCGTCGCGCCCTGGGCGCAGGAGGCCCCGGCTATCAGGCTCCGGCACAGGAGCGGAGAGGAGATCCTGGAACTGGAGAAGGAAAAGAGCGCGCAGAAAGCGCTGGAACTTCTGGGTCACGGGGAATAGAGAAGGGGCGCAGGGGTCAGGCCCCTGTTTTGGAGGGGTCTGACCCCTAAAGCTGTGATATACTATATTTGTAGCTGCAAACGCGGCCCCGGCGCCGCTTCGCATCGACAAGGGAGGACACAATGTCAAATACGATACCCCGGGCGTTTAAGAATACCAGGACGGTCCGCAAGATCAGGAATTACATGGATACCGAATTCACCGAAGTCCTACACACAACGCTCAATCCGAACGGTCCCGGTGCCATCCGCATCCATCTGATCCCGCCCAAAAAGGAAGAGGACGCCTTCAACCCCAGCATCGCGATCATCAACGGAACCGACATTCTGCCGGTGAACTTTGTCTGGGCAGTGATGCTGGCGGAACTGATCAAGGAGACGAACCGCTTCGACGGGAAAGAGATCTCAGAAGTAGATATCTGGAAGATCCTGGCCCGAGCGACGGGCAATGTGCGCAATATCCTGCCTTTCTTTTCCCGGAGCAGGATCAAGGGCGATATGGAGACGATCTACACGACGATCAAACAGATCGCTTTCCGGGAGGAAGTGACTACGGACGTCCATTTCATGAGCATCGGCGATTACGCGCCTTTTATGAAGGCGCCGCACCGCATGGACCTGATGGTTAGTGCGATGACAAAGAACGGCAAGTGGCACTGCAACCAGAAATGTGTGCATTGCTACGCGGCCGGGCAGATCCATGCCGATGAGGCCGAGCTCCCGACCGATGCGTGGAAAGAGATCCTGGACCGCTGCCGCAGCGCCGGGATTCCCCAGGTGACCTTTACGGGCGGCGAGCCCACCATGCGTGAGGATCTATTCGAGCTGGTCAAATACGCCCGTTGGTTCATCTCCAGGCTCAACACTAACGGAATTAAGCTCACTCCGGAATATTGCAAAAAGCTCTGGGAGGCGGAACTAGACAGCGTCCAGGTCACCTTCTACAGCTGCGATCCGGAGATCCACAACCGGCTGGTCGGGGCTCATCACTACGAAGAAACTCTGGCGGGGATCAAAAACGCGCTGGCGCAGGGCCTCTCCGTAAGCATCAACACGCCGCTGTGCACGCTCAACCGTGACTATGAAAAGACGCTTGAATTCCTGCACGGACTGGGCGTAATCTACGTGACCTGTTCCGGCCTCATTACTACAGGAAGTGCCGCGGGAGCCGCTTCGGAGGCACTGCAGCTGAGCAGCGAAGAGCTGGAGGCGATCCTGCGCAGGTCAACTCAGTATTGTCACGAAAACGGCATGGAGATCGCCTTTACTTCTCCGGGCTGGCTCGACGAGCAGGTATTTGAGGAACTGAATATTCCCTCTCCTTCCTGCGGCGCCTGCCTGTCCAACATGGCCATTACCCCCGGAGGAAATGTGGTGCCCTGCCAGAGCTGGCTCGACGATGAGCCGCTCGGAAATATGCTCGCCGATAAATGGGAAGATATCTGGAACAGCGGAGTCTGTGAGGCCCGCAGAGACTTTTCTGCCCAGCTGACCGGCGAATGCCCCCTTAGGAGGTACTGCTGATGAGACAGAATGCCAAAACATTGAATAAACGGACTGCGCGGGGCACCGCTGCTGCGCGGAACATCGGCGTCACTGAACAGAAGACTGCGTCCCGGAGGAAATGCCTGGCGCTTCTTATGGCGGGCATGCTGGCTGTGTTTTGCCTGATCATGTCCGCGCCTCTGGCGATGACCGTTAAGGCTGCAGATGCTACCGACGAAATCGAGCATTTCCTGATCACGGTGGACGTGCAGGAGGACGCGAGCCTTCTGATGACCTACCACATAGACTGGAAGGTACTGGACGATGTGCAGTACGGGCCGCTGACCTGGGCGGACATCGGCGTTCCCAACAGGAACCACACCGACGTCACGGCGATCAGCGACAACATCGACCATATCGAGGACAAAGGAAATACGCTGGCTATATATTTTGACCAGAGTTATTACGCGGACGATGTGGCGAGCTTCGAGTTCTCCTTTGTCCAGGATCACATGTACCAGATCGACCGGTTTGCCGAGGGTGAGACGGCATTTATCTACACGCCGGCCTGGTTCGACGGGATCGAGGTCAAGGACCTGACCATCCGCTGGAACGCGGACAAAGCCGGCGCATGGCAGCCGGAGTGCGTGCAGGAAGGGGGATATCTGGTCTTCTCCGCGAGCCTGTCAGCAGGAGAGCGCTATTCCGTTACAGTGGCTTATCCCAACGACGCGTTTGCTTTCTCGGTCGACCGTCAGGCCGATGGAGGCGGCTCCTCGGGCGGGGGAAGCTCGGGCTCGGAATTCACGATGGAGGACCTTCCTTACGCTATATTAGGGCTGGTCTTCTTCCTCATGATCTTTGTAATGCCGATCATATTCTTCATAAAATTCGTCCGCTGGATCGCCGGTGGACTGGGATTCGGGAGCGACAGTGATTCTCCCGAAATGGAGAAAAAGATCACCCGCACCAAGATCGTGTACTATGAGAACTGCCCCGGCTGCGGCGCGGGCCGCGTGGAGGGCAAAGACGAGTGCCCTTACTGCGGACACACCATGATCAAGAGCAAAGAGATCGTGGAAGAGAAGGATCTGGAGAAGCCTGAGAAATACACAAAGACCGGCACTTACCGCTATGGGAATTCCCCGGACACCTATATCCTCGTAAACGTGATCAATACACCGGTGAGGCATTCGTACAGGTCTTCGGGCGGACGCGGCTCGGGAACGAGAAGCGGATCCAGGCCCCGTTCCTCCTGCGCTTCTTCCTGCGCATCCTCCTGCGCTTCGAGCTGTGCGTGCGCTTCTTCATGCGCATGCGCGTGTGCTTGCGCGTCTTCCGGACGAGCAGGATGCTCAGTTAAGGAATTCTTCTCGGAGCAGATCCACAGGGGAAGGGTGAAAGTGGAGAGTAAGGAATAAGGAGGCAATTATGAAAATCACAGTTATTGGACCCGGAGCAATGGGGCTTTTGTTCGGTGGGAAACTGGCCGCGTGCGCGGACGTATCGCTGATCGGCAGCAACGCCGCGAATCTTGAGAAGATCAACAAAGAAGGCGTCACAATCAAAAGAGGGGACAGCAGCGTGACAAGAATGGTTCCCGCTTATATGGCCGGCACCTGCACGGAGCCGGTGGACGTGGTGATGATCTTCACCAAAGCATACCAGATCCGCGATGTTCTCACGCAAAATCGCGCTCTGATCGGGCCGGATACACTGCTCCTGACACTTCAGAACGGCGCGGGTCACGACCGGGTGATGCGCGAATTTGCTGATTCGGCGCATGTACTGGTCGGAACGACCAAACAGGGAAGCTCCAGGGAGAGCGGCTGCGTCATCATCAACAGCGGACTCGGTGAGACAGTATTCGGAGGGACCGCCGCGGAGGGCGAGCCTTCGCCGGATCCTGAGAGGCTGGAGGAACTGCGCAGCATTTTTGAGAAGTCCGGGTTCCCCTGCGCTGTCAGCAACAACGTTCGCTTTGAAGTCTGGAACAAGCTTATGATCAACGCTTCGGCAAGTGTGCTCTCCGGAGTTCTTCAGGTGCCTCAGGGCTATGTGGAATCTAATGCGCATGCATGGTCGATCTGCCAGGACCTGATCCGGGAGATCTGCGCGGCAGCAGCCGGCGAGGGCGCTATCTTTGATCCGGAAGAGCAGATCCTCCGCGTTCAGGATCATCTGAGAAAGGCCCCGGGCGGCTTCACAAGCATCTATTCAGATATTAAGAACGGCAGAAAGACCGAGGCGGACTTCATTTGCGGCGCTGTAGTGCGGGCGGCTCAGGACCAGGGTCTGCGCGTGCCGGTTCAGGAGACGATCCTGAGGCTGGTGCATGCGATGGAGGAGAGGTGAGAGAGAGGGTTGCTGCGGGAAGCTGTTACTTTTCGGGGGTCCATCGGATTTTGATTTGTGCTTGAGGGGATGGGGGGTTACGCTGAACAGGCATTACGGCCCATCGGATTTAGTAGAGAGCGCAAATGGATGTATTGAATTTGAGTGTTTCTGAGCAGGTGCTCCATCGGATACGGCTCAAGACTTGATTGGATGTATTGAGTTTGAGCATCTCTAACAGATACACCATCGGATTTGATCGAATGCGTAGATGGATGTAGTAAATGTGAGCGTTTCTGGGCGGGCGCACCATCGGATATGGCTGAAGACGTAATCGGATGTAGAGTTTATGCCAAACTAGCTTTTTTCATACCATCGGATACTGTTGAAACCGAAATAGGATGTAGAACTTGTGCCAGGCAAGCTTTATACACACCATCGGATAAAGCCGAGACCGAAAATGGATGTAGGACAAGTGCCAGACAAGCTGACCAAACAGCCCGACAATTATAATCATGAAATACAGTTGACAAATAAATAGTATAGTGATTATATTATATAAAAATGATATCGCTTTAAACCGATGAAGTGGAGATAAAGCAAAAAGAAGCCCTTACAGAGAGCCCGGATAGGTGAGAGCCGGACAGAACGCTGTTTTGCAAATGGACCACGGAGGGCGCATTCAAAGGCCGCTGAGGCTGAGTATTATGCGACGTGAAGGCATACGTCAGTTGCCGGGAATTTGATGGAATTCCGACAAGGGTGTGCAGCGTACATCAGCGCTGTGCGAACCAGGGTGGCACCGCGGATCAAAGTATGTATTGTTAGATTCGTCCCTGGCAGGATGTGATTGTCCTGCCAGGGATTTTCTGTGTTATGGCAGAAATCCTTGTGAGGGCAGAACGGATGCGATCAAAAAGGAGGAAAAGCAATGATCAAAGAAGCCATTATCAAGATCGTGAACAAGGGTGACCTTACATTCGATGAGGCCAACACTGTGATGAACGAGATCATGAGCGGGCAGACTACGCCGACGCAGAATTCGGCGTTTCTGGCGGCGTTGTCAACGAAGAGCACCAAAGCCGAGACCATTGATGAGATCACGGGCTGCGCGGTGGCGATGAGAAATCACGCGACGCTGGTGGCGCACGAGGGAATGGAAGTCCTCGAGATCGTGGGAACGGGCGGCGATAATGCGCGCACTTTTAACATTTCGACGACTTCCGCGATGATCGCCGCGGCGGCAGGCATCAAGGTGGCAAAACATGGAAACCGGGCAGCTTCCTCCGACAGCGGCGCGGCTGACTGCCTTGAGGCGCTCGGCGTCAATATTCAGCAGTCCCCGGAGATGTGCAGGAAGCTTCTCGAAGAAGTCGGCGTCTGCTTTATGTTCGCCCAGAAATATCACACTTCAATGAAGTATGTCGGAGCGATCAGAAGGGAGCTGGGATTCAGGACGGTGTTCAATATTTTGGGACCGCTGACGAATCCCGCTAAGCCCGAGTATTTCATGCTGGGCGTGTATGACGAGTATCTGTGCGAGCCGGTGGCAAAGGTTCTGGCTTCGATGGGCGTGAAGCATGCGCTCGTGGTGTACGGCAGGGACAAGATAGACGAGGTTTCGCCCAGTTGCGAGACGACGGTGTGCGAGCTGCGGGACGGCTTCTACAGGACGATCGTGATAAAGCCGGAAGATTTTGGCATGGTCAGAGGGGCGAAAGAGGAGATCGTCGGCGGGACGCCTGCTGAGAACGCGGCGCTGACAAGGGCGATCCTGAGCGGAGAGGTCACCGGCACGAAGAAAAATGCGGTGCTGCTCAACGCGGGCTGCGCGATCTACGCGGCCGGCAAAGCATCGGACATCGCGGAAGGCATCCGGATCGCGGAAGAGAAGATCGCCAGCGGAGAAGCGCTCGCTGTGCTCGACAAGTTCATCCGCGTGTCGAACGAGGAGGCATAAATGACGATCCTGGACACGCTGGCCGACCACGCGAGAGCCAGAACGGAACGAAATAAGGGGCGGGTATCTTTTGACGAGATGAAGATGCTTGCGCTTTCCATGAACGCGGACACGGGATATCCGTTTGAGAAGGCAGTGGGTGCGCCGGGCATTTCTTTTATCTGCGAGGTGAAGAAGGCCTCCCCGTCCAAGGGGCTGATCGCAGCGGAATTCCCGTACCTGTCGATTGCGCGGGAGTACGAGGCGGCGGGCGCCGCAGCCATTTCCTGCCTGACAGAGCCGGATTTCTTCCTGGGGAGCGACGAGTATCTGCGCGAGATCGCCGCTGCGGTGAAGATCCCCGTCCTGCGCAAAGACTTCACGGTGGATCCATATATGATCTACGAGGCGAAAGTCCTGGGCGCTTCGGCCGTTCTGCTCATCTGCGCGATCCTCTCGGATTCGGAGCTCCTCGAATATGGCAAAATAGCGCGCTCCCTGGGCCTCTCCGCTTTAGTGGAAGCGCATGACGAGCGGGAAGTGGAGCGGGCGCTGCGCGTCGAGCACAGCATTATCGGCGTCAACAACAGAGATCTGAAGACTTTTACCGTGGATTGCAGAAACTCGGTGCGGCTCAGGAAAATGGTCCCTGACGACAGACTCTTTGTATCAGAGAGCGGGATCCGGACGGCGGAGGACATCGCGGTCCTGCGGCAGAACGGAACGGACGCGGTCCTCATCGGCGAAACGCTGATGAGGAGCCCGGACAAGGCGGCGGCGCTGCGGGCACTCAGAGGTTAAAGGTACCCCAGAGGTCGTTTGGCATGCAAAGGTACCCCAGAGGTCGGATGAAGCGCGCGGCGCAGCGGGCGCAAAGGTACCCCAGAGGTCATTTGAAGTGTAAAGGTACCCCAGAGGTGGAAGTGATGTGTGAGACAGGGATCAAGATCTGCGGGATGCGCAGGATAGAAGATATCGAGGCGGCGAACGCCTGCAGGCCCGATTACATAGGGTTTATCCTGTCTCCGGGATTCAGGAGATCAGTGACGCCGGAAGCCGCAGAGCAGCTGGCCCGGAGGCTGGCGCCGGGGATCCTGAAAGTCGGCGTTTTCGTCAATGAAAGTGTCGAGAAAGTTGCGGCTGCGGCCGGATTTCTGGATCTGATCCAGCTGCATGGCAAAGAAGACAACGCCTACATAAGAGACCTCAGAGGTCGGTTGATGACAACAAATGACCCCAGAGGTCGAATGATGACAAATGACCCCAGAGGTCGATTGATGACAAACGACCCCAGAGGTCGGTTGTTAATCCAGGCGTTCCGCATAAGATGTGTGGATGATCTGAAGAGGGCGATGGAGAGTGAGGCGGACTATCTGTTGCTCGATAATGGAACAGGAACCGGAGAGGCTTTTGACTGGTCGCTGATCAGCGACGCAGAGGAGCTAATGTGCGGAGAAGCCGCAAGGCCGTGGATCCTGGCAGGCGGGCTGGGACCCGACAATGTGGCGGAGGCCGTGCGGAGGTTCAGGCCGTACTCGGTGGATCTGAGCAGTGGAGCGGAGACAGACGGATGGAAGGATCCGGAAAAGATGGCAAGGTGCGTGCAGGCGGTGAGAGAAGCCGGCAGAGAAGGCGGCAGTCAGATGAGCCGGCAGAGAAATGATTCGGCAGGGAGGTTAAGATGTCCAGAGGCAGATTTGGAAAATTCGGCGGGCAGTATGTTCCGGAGACACTGATGAACGAGCTGATCCGGCTGGAGGAGCAGTACAACTTTTATAAGAATGATCCCGCTTTTAACGCGGAGCTGACAAAGCTTCTGAATGAATACGCGGGCAGGCCTTCGCGTCTGTATTATGCGGAGAAGATGACAAAGGACCTCGGAGGAGCAAAGATCTATCTCAAGAGAGAAGATCTCAACCATACCGGAGCCCACAAGATCAACAACTGCATCGGACAGGTGCTTTTGGCCAAAAAAATGGGTAAGACGCGTGTGATCGCGGAAACCGGCGCGGGACAGCACGGCGTTGCGACTGCGACGGTGGCGGCACTTCTTGGTATGGAGTGCGAAGTTTTTATGGGGAAGCTGGACTGCGAGAGGCAGAGGCTCAATGTTTACCGCATGGAACTGCTGGGCGCGAAGGTGCATCCGGTGGAGAGTGGAACGCAGGTGCTCAAAGACGCGGTCAATGAGACTATGCGCGAATGGGCCGGCAGAGTGGATGACACGCATTACGTGCTGGGCTCGGTGATGGGGCCGCATCCTTTCCCCACGATCGTGAGGGATTTTCAGGCGGTCATCTCACGGGAAGCCAGGCAGCAGATCCTCGAGGCTCAGGGAAAGCTTCCTGACGCTGTGGTCGCCTGTGTGGGCGGCGGCAGCAACGCCATGGGAATGTTCTATCACTTCATCGGCGATGAAGGCGTGAGTCTGATCGGCTGCGAAGCGGCCGGGCGCGGGATCGAGACCGGGGAACACGCGGCGACGATCGCAGACGGAAGTCTTGGGGTATTCCATGGGATGAAGTCACTGTTTTGCCAGAATGAGTATGGGCAGATCAAAGAAGTCTACTCGATCTCAGCGGGCCTCGACTATCCCGGGATCGGCCCTGAGCACGCTTGGCTGCACGACATTGGCCGCGCGGAGTATGTGCCGGTCACGGACGACGAAGCAGTGGAGGCTTTCGAATATCTTGCGAGGACTGAGGGCATCATCTGCGCGATCGAGAGCGCACACGCAGTGGCGCAGGCCAGGAAGCTCGCACCCCAGATGAGTAGCGACCAAAGCATGATCATCTGCCTGTCGGGCCGAGGCGACAAGGACGTCGCGGCGATCGCACGCTACAGGGGCATTCAGATTTCGGACTAATTCAGATTGCTTGCTGCAGGGCATTCAGATTTCGGATTAAGGAGGGGCTTTCGATGGCACGAAGAATCAAAGACGCCTTTGCGGGCGGAAAAGCATTTATCGCGTTTATCACGGCAGGCGACCCGAACCTCGCCGCGACGGAGGAATACATACTGGAGATGGAGCGCGCCGGAGCGGATCTCATCGAGATCGGAATCCCGTTTTCCGACCCGATCGCGGAAGGCGTTGTGATACAGGAGGCGGACCTGCGGGCGCTGAAGTCGGGAACGACTACGGACAAGATTTTTGACATGGTAGGGCGCTTACGTCAAAAAACAGACATGCCCCTGGTATTCATGGGCTATCTCAATCCGGTGTTCCATTATGGATATGAGAGGTTCTTTACAAGATGTGAGGAGTGCGGCATCAGCGGGATCATCATCCCTGACCTGCCTTATGAGGAAAAAGGCGAGTGCGAGGCAATCGCGGCCGCGCACGGCGTCGACGTGATCTCAATGATCGCGCCGACCTCGGAGTCCCGGATCCGGGCGATCGCGTCAGAGGCGCGGGGCTTTTTGTATGTCGTCTCATCCATGGGCGTCACAGGCGTGCGCTCCGAGATCAAAACAGACCTGGCCTCTATTCTGTCAGCGATCCGAAAGGTGACGGACATTCCTGCGGCAGTCGGATTCGGCATCAACACTCCGGAACAGGCGGCAAAAATCGCTTCAATCTGCGACGGCGTGATCGTTGGCAGCGCAATCGTGCGGATCGTGGCTCAGTATGGGACTGAGGCGGGGCCGCACATTTATGAGTATGTGAGGAGGATGAAGGGGGCGCTTAGGCCGTAGAGGAAGAAACCAGATGTTGTGCGCTGTAATGGAGCCCCTAGAGATATGTCTAGGGGCTCGTTTAGGTCGGTCGGTATGAAGCCAGGTGTTGATTGCTGTAATGGAGCCCCTAGAGATATGTCTAGGGGCTCGTTTAGGTCGGTCGGTAT
>CAMOIJ010000060.1 GCA_946615865.1 uncultured Lachnospiraceae bacterium
TCGTATTTATATCATTTTGCCGTTTTTATCCGAATTATCACATATCGAATTGCAAAAAGGTATATCCAGGAAAGCGAGGGGGTTTTATGGCACAGGATTTTTCAATGTTTCCGAGTATGAATTTTGTAGATCTGGGTCTGTATCAGTTTGGAAGAGAAGATTGCGAGCCGGCTCATTCCTATGGTCCTGCCATCCGCAATCACTACCTGTTCCACTATATTCTTAGCGGTAAGGGTACTTTTATGTGGCAGGACGGGAAGCGGCGTGAAAACAGAGCAGTTCTCAAAGCCGGGCAGGGATTTCTCATCTCCCCCGGGCAGATCACAACATATGTTGCCGATGACCGTATCCCCTGGGAATACTGCTGGCTGGAATTTGACGGCCTCAGAGCCAAAGAGACCCTGGAGATCACCGGTCTCTCCGTCAACCACCCGGTCTACAATCCCGTTCACCGCGAATTTGAGACGAAAATGCGCGACGAGATGCTCTACATCGTTCGCAACAAAAAAGAGGCGCCGCTCCATTTGATCGGACACCTCTATATCTTTATTGATGCTCTTACAAGATCTGTCAGCGAATATAAACCTGCCGCCGGCAGAGTAAAAGACTTTTATATCAAGGAAGCTCTGGCCTTTATTGAGAATCATTACATGGAAGAGGTCACAGTGGAAGATATCGCCGAGAGCTCCGGTCTTAACCGCAGTTACTTCGGCAAGATCTTTAAGGAAACCGTCGGAAAGTCCCCACAGGAATTTCTGATCAGTTACCGCATGATCAAGGCGGCGGAACTCCTGAAGCTGACACGTTATCCCATAAACGAGATTGGAAACGCTGTCGGATATCCCAATCAGCTCCACTTCTCACGCGCCTTTAAAAGTGTATACGGCGTCTCTCCCAGAAACTGGAGAAAGGATAATTCCGTCTTAAAAAGCTCAGACGCGCAGGACTGACCTGACCCTCTTATTTCATACTCTTTCAAGGCAGATCTGCACTGCCCCGTAGTCACCGAATGCGATCGGCATCGGCATTCCTGTCTCCATAAGACCATCCGCAGGGTATTCTTTGCCGGTCTCCTTGTCGCGATAGATAGAGCCGGGCTTAAGACCGCACATGCGGATATATGTGACATGTCTGTTTCCATGGATCTGAAGGCTCACGTAGTTTATGAGAGCTTCGCTCTGATCCTCTGAGACAAAGGCCCATGCGGCGGACTCTCCTTCAAAGGGGCTGCTAAGCCGGTAATACTTGCCGTTATAGATCAGATGAGCCAGTTCGTTTCTTTTCGCGATCTGCCGTCTGATCTCTTTTTTATCCTCTTCGGAGAGTTTCTCGGGATTAAGTTCGTATCCGAAAGTTCCGGACATCGCTACAATCCCTCTTGTGTTCAGTGGCGTCACTCTTCCGTTCTGCTCATTGGGGCTCACTGAGACATGGGCGCCCATGCAGCCGGCAGGATAGCCGAATGAAGTGCCGTACTGAATCAGAAGCCGGTCGATCGGATCTGTGTTGTCGCTGCACCAGATCTGAGGAGTATAGTACAGCATGCCGGCGTCAAAACGTCCGCCGCCTCCGCTGCAGCCCTCGATCAGCATATCGGGGTATCTTTCATTCAGTCTCTCAAGGAATTCATAAAGACCCAGAATATAGTCGTAAAGGACCTTTCCCTGATCAGACGCTGTGTGGGAATATACATCTGTGATAACCCTGTTGTAATCCCACTTGAGATAATCCACAGGCCCATGATCCAGGACCTTGCAGATGCTCTTAAATATATGATCCACAACTTCTTTGCGGGAAAAATCGAGGACCAGCTGGTTTCTTCCGAGAACAGGTTTCCTTCCGGGGATGGTCATCGCCCAGTCTGGATGTTCTCTGTAAAGGTCGCTGTCTTCATTGATCATCTCAGGTTCCACCCAGAGCCCGAATTTGAGCCCCTTCCTGTGAACCCAATAGACAAGTTCCTTCATCTCTCCGCCGAGCTTTTCCTCATTGACATACCAGTCACCAAGTCCGGAATTGTCATCATTACGCTTTCCAAACCATCCGTCGTCCAGGACGACCATATCCATTCCCAGTTTCTCCGCCTGTTCCGCGAGCGCCAGGATATCCGCGCCGTCAAAATCCATATAAAAGGCTTCCCAGCTGTTGATAAGCACAGGACGGACCTGATCTCTCCACTTTCCGCGGCAGATATGTCTGCGGATGCACTCCTGAAGATTGTTGGAGAGCTTTGAGAGTCCTTCTCCGGAATAACTCATGATCACTTCGGGAGCTGTGAAGGATTCGCCGGGCGCAAGGGGGTAGGAAAACTTCTCCTGCATCAGGCCGAGCTGCATTCTGGTCTGTCCGACCTGGTCCATGCCCGCGCAGCCGCTGAACCCGCCGCTGTATACAAACTGCATGGAATAACAGTTTCCCGCAGTTTCGGTCGTGTCTCTGCCGGCCAGGATCATCATGGGATTATAATGATGAGAGGACATTCCTCTCCTGCTTCCGATCCACTGCTCCATATGCGCCACAGGCGTTCTCTGGAAGTTCCTCTCCAGGCAGTGGCGTCCGTAAAATGTGATCAGGTCAAAATCTCCGCTGACAAAATCCAGATTAGCGCTCATCACCTTTTCCAGCCGTACTTCAGCTTCAGAAGCATTGCGGATCACCGCGCTTCTGGTGATGATATCGAGCTCCGGAAGAACGCCGTACAGAAGCGTTACTTCCACAAGACCTTCTGTGTCCTTAAGCGTGATCTCCAGCGTCTGCGCCTCGTTTTTCTCAGCGTAGACAGCGGGCAGCCCTTTAAGGGAGTATTTTCCATCCAGTATTCTGTATCCTGAAAATCTCAGGTCACATCCTGTGATCCCGTTGCCGTACTCCACGGTAAAAGCCGTGCTCCTCATATCGCCTGTTCCCGATACAGGGAATTCCTGCGGAAGAAGATCCAGAGAATAAGTGCGGTCTCTGCCGCAGTCATATATATTGGAGGCAAATCCTCTGTCCGCGTACGTAAGCAGGTACTCCATGGAGCCCTCGGTCCTTCTCCCGTAGTAAAGATGAAGGAGCACGCCGTATTTGTCCGCCTTCATCTGATATGTCGAATTAGCAGTATGTATTGTAAAAAGCCTTCCGTTTTCAGTAACCGTAACCGCCATTGTATCTCCTTTTCACTATAAGTATATAAACTATTTGCTTTATTATCAGCCATTATAATTATATATGATAAATCTCAGCAATAGCAGGATTGTGACCTTTTATACCATTGTTCGCCAATATCTGCCGATTCTGTTAAATAATAGCATTTTGGTATATTCAGCATTCGGGACTTGAAGGTGCTGAATATAACCGCAAAAAGAACTGCCCAAAGGCAGTTCTCTCTGTTTGCTTATTATTTCTCGTCAAAATATCTCTTGATCGTCCTGTCCACTGCCTGCAGCATAAAAAACATGATCGCCGTATCGATCGGCAGCATGACCGCGTTGGAAATCACTCTTCCGGGAAGAATAGCCAGGAAAGCTTTCCCATACAGCATATTGAGCCACAAGGTGTTGAGCAGGATATTGACAGCGATCTTCACCAGAAGCTGCGACGCGAATACGCGGGGCAGAGTGACCTTCTTTTTATACAGAAACGCGCCGTAAATGATCCCTCCGAGAGCTGCGCTTACTGTAAATCCGGGGAAGAAAGCGCCGTCAGGTTTGATGAGGTATTTGATCACATCGAGCGCAGCGCCGAAGATCCCGCCCACAGCCGGTCCGAACAAATAAGCTACCACCTGGTTCGGAAGGCCGGAAAAGCCGATCCTGATATAAGGTCCCACATTGATCGACGCAACCATGTTGAGCACCATGGCAAGCGCGCACATCATACCGCAGAACGCAACAACATTGAGCCGTTTAAACTCTCCCAGAGACCGAAGCCAAAGGGAATCTGACATGAATCTTTCATTCTCAGCCATAATAAAACCTCCTTACACAGCCGAAATGATCCATGCTACATAAGGAGATCCCATCTCACATTCTATGCAGCAGCGGGATGCGGGCCGTGCACCGCAAGCCGGAGATATTCTCCCGGGCCTTTCGTCCGGATGACAACTCCCTGTCCACCCGGCACTTTACGCGCACAGTCCTACTCTGCCTACAGATTCATATTACCATATCTGTTTCCAAAAGGTTCTGTCAAAACCGCCAAACTTATAAGGGAATGTGCTAATATATTTGTAAAAATCATCGCCTTTTTGGCGAAGCGGAGGCAGTCATGTTTCACATTATAGTAAATCCGTCAAGCAGCTCGGGACGCGGCAAGAGTAAATGGGATAAAGTGGAGACGCGGTTCAAGCAGAGCGGCGTCCCCTATAAGGTTCATTTTTCATCCGCCGACAACACCATTGAAAAGATCTGCGGGGAGCTCACTTCCCGGGGCGAAGAATGCAGCCTTGTCGTACTTGGCGGAGACGGCACAATGAACGCTGTCGTCAACGGTATTAAGGATTTTGAACACACAAAAGTCGGTTTCATACAGACAGGTTCGGGCAACGATCTGATCAAAGGGCTGGGAGTTAAAAAGAACAGGGAAGAACTCGTGGACTCCATTCTCAGGGGAAAGACCGTCCGCGTCTGCGACATAGGCAGGGTTACCTATCACAATCAGTCTTCTCTTCTGGATCCTTTCACCCACAAACCTTTAAAACGGGCTCAGGGCAGCGCGGACGGTCATGCTTCTTCTCCTTCGTCAGACAAAGTGCGGCTTTTTAATATCAGTGCCGGAATCGGATTTGACGCCGCCGTATGCCAGAGAGCTGACAGCTCCGGTCTCAAGACCATTCTCAACAGTATACGTATGGGCAAACTGGTCTATATCTCTGAGGCGGTCCACATGATCCTGGCAAGTCCCATGACAGGAATGAAGATCACCTGCGACGGGCGGGAAACTTTCAGACCCCGCGTTCTGTTTGCCGTTGTCATGAACACATGCTATGAGGGCGGAGGCTTTAAGTTCTGTCCGGACGCAGTTAACAACGACGGCGTACTCGGCCTCTTTGGAGCCGGAGACCTAAACCGCATGAACTTTTTCAGGATCTTCCCAACTGCATACAACGGCAACCATCTTCGCTTCAAGGGACTCTTCTCGGATAAGGGAAAGAGCATTACGATACGGAGCGCCATTCCGCTCTGGGTGCATACAGACGGAGAAGTCATATGCAAATCCAGTGAGATCACAATCGATGTGTTTCCTCACAAACTGCAGCTGCTTATTTAAAATGAAAACGCGCGGGAGCCGCTCTCTCGCGCGTTTGTTTCTTACTGTTCTTCTTCCTCATCTCCGGCGATGTCAAGCAGTTCTTCATATCTGCTCAGCGCAACTTTCCTGAATGTCTCAAGGGCGTCGATTTCAGAAACTCTGCCGGCAAAATAGTCCTGCATGGTAACCTGAAAACCGGTATCCAGATCATCGTCATAGGTCGTAGTGTGCATCTTGCTGAGGAGTTTTGCGGATTCCAAATAGACCGGGATCGGATTCTGTCCTCCCAGTACTTCCGCCTTATAGTCGCTCTGTGCCAGTTCCGTCATTCCGCTGACAGTATTTGTAAATTCGCGGATGTCCTTCGTGATCTTCTTCATGACCTCCGGATCACAGGTAAGAGTCTTCATGATCGAACGGGCAAGCTCAATGTTTCCGCAGTCTTTCGACGCAATGATCCACTGTCCGCCGTAATGGCTTGGCTCAGGACCTCTGCAAACCGCATAGTCTCCTGAAGCGCTCTGCGCATCGTCCTCCCCGCCTTCCGCCTTGGTCTGAAGTGTGTAATGAATTCCCCAACTCGAGTAGAAGAAGCCAAAAACCTTTCCGTCACCTGTATGGTCCGCTCTCCATTCGTCACTCCACTGCTCTGTCCCGTGCGTGTATCCCTTTTCAGCGAACTCCCGAGTCTGTACCGCCCAGTCTTCGAGATGCGGATCTATATTGAGCGCCCCGTTTTCTACCCAGGCGCTTGTCACGTTATCGGCATAGACCCGATAAGCGTCCTCGTACCCGGAGAGCATATAATAACCTGCTTCCTTAACAGCGTCAGCCGTATCGGCAAATGCTTCCCAGTCCGATACCGCTTCCTGTACCTTTTCAGGGTCATCGGTTCCCAGCACCTCTCTTGCGATCGATCTGCGGTAAGCAAAGACACCGGGCGCAGCCTGCCAGGACACCGCTTTCAATTTCCCGTCTGCATCTGTCGCCATCTGCTGTGTGTAGAGAAACTGATCTGAAAGATCCTCCTGCGTCAGTCCCACTTCCCCGATGACATCCATGGAAGCAGCAGATTCAACGTAGTCCCTCAGGTAAGTCTCTTCGACAACAAACAGATCAACTCCCTCATCCGGATCCGCCCCGGATCCAAGCCTTTCATTGAGCGCGTCCCTGTATTCCGCGGCGTCCGCGTAGACATGCCACACAATCGGCACATCCCTGATCATTCCGCTGCTCTCCCCTGTAGATTCATAGCCGGGGTAGAAATCCTGAACCCGGTTTTTAAAGTCTTCTCCTATACTGTAAATATTGAAAGCCTTCACTTCAGGGGTCTCTTCGGCTTCCGCTTCCGAGCCGGAAGAGGTATCGGCAGCAGAACTCTGCGCAGCATCTGTTTCAGTGGCCGCTGTACCGGCGGCTTCCTCACCGGATCCGGATGATCCGCATCCCTCTGCCAGGCTCATCAACAATACTACCGTCAGCATCACAGCGATATACTTCTTCATGGGCCTTTCCTCCTCACTTTTTGTCAGTCCTCTATATCCAGTTCCGGATATCTGTCCCTTACTCTCAGATAGAACAGATCCATCGCTTCATCTTGATCCAGCTCGCCGGTAAAGGATTTGATCATGTTGTTCCTGTATGTGTCGCCCATCCACCGGTCATAATTGCCCGCGGGCAGACAGTTAAGCCTTGATGCAGCCTCATAATAAACTTCAAACGGGTTCTGGCCTCCAAGGAAGGAGTCCGTCTTATTCTCGCCTGCCAGTCTCCTCATTCCGGAAACAGTATTGGTGAAAATCTCCTCATTCTGCGCGATCTTGTAGAGCAGTGTGCTGTTGCAGGTGAGGTTCTCCATGATCTCCTTGTCCAGAAGCAGATTGTCAGTACTGGGCGCGGCCAGAATCCAGACGCCACCCGTGCAATAGGACTGGGGACCGCAGCAGACCGCGTAATCGCCGTATATACCGTTTCCTTCTTCCGGCGCCATGTTGGCGTCCGCGAGAGAATATGCCGCCATTCTCGAATCAATATCGTTTATCGCCCTGAAAAAGCAGAACACCTTTCCCGCAGGACCCTGGTCTGCCAGCCATTCCTTCTCGCCGATCTGCGTCTTATTGTGATAAGCATTGGCTGTGAAAGAAGCCATCATGTCTCTCCACTGAACCATAGCTTCGGGAATGACCATTTTCCCGTCATTTTCCCAGTGTCTGTCAGCAGTAAAACGGTAAGGCGCGAAAGTATCGTAATACCCCGAGACCATGAAGTATTCCTTCTTCTTCATCTCCGCGGCAGCCGCCTGAAATTTCGTCCAGTCCGCCAGTTCCTTCTGGATCGCGTTGGGATCATCTGTACCAAATACATCCCTTGCGATCGATCTGCGGTATACGCAGACTCCGGGCGAGGCCTGCCATGTCACAGCCTTGAGGACGCCCATATCTGTCGACGCCATCTGCTGCGTAAAAGGAAACTGATCTTCCAATTCCTCGTCCGTAAGTCCCACTTTTTCTCTGACATCCAGGGAGTAGTCGCTGTTGACATAAATAGCAAGGTCCTCTTCGGGCGCCAGATAGAGGTCCACTCTCTCATCCGCGCCGAGATACTCTGCTGTGAGGAGCTTCTCCGCGACCAGTTCCATGTACTTGCCTTCTTCCTGCGGCAGGATCCAGTTCACTGTGACGTCTCCGATCCTTCCTTTCCTGTCCCCGATATCCTCATAGCCGGGATAGTACATGATAAACAGGGATTCCAGTGACTCGTCCCAGCAGTAAATATTGAGGTTCTTGCCCTCACTCATTCTGCGCAGTTCTTCTACAGAGAGCTGTTCGGCGGGTTCCTGCTCATTAGCCGTCTCGGCTGCCCCTGTGACGCCTGCAGATGCCGGTTCCCCTGACTCGGAGTCTTCACCATGCCTCCAGCCGCTCGTAATATATGGAATTTCTATGTTGTGCTCCTGCAGCAGGTCCGTTACAGCAGCACATCCGGTGCAGCTGGCTGCAAGAATCGCCGTTATGGCGGACACAGTTATTTTTTTGATCTTTTCGCTCATTAACGTTCCTCTTCAAGTTCAAGGTTTATATCTGAGTATTGTACCACAGTTTTGCAACATGCAAAACGGCGCATCCGAAAGTCGGATGCGCCGTCTGTCAGTTTTCTCTATTTTACAGACAACTGCGTTGTATAAACCCCTGTCGCTTGAAACTCTTCGCGATCACTCCTTGACGCCGCCTGCCGTGACTCCGCCGACGATGTACTTGGAAAGCAGAAGGTAAACAACGATTACCGGGAAAATCGCGAATGCGATCATTGCGTAAACCTGGCCCATATCGAAGGTCTTCCAGTCTGAGTTACGAAGTTCCGCAAGCAGGATGGGAAGTGTCTTCTTCATCTTGCTGCTGATGATCAGGTTCGGAGTGAAGTAGTTATTCCAGCTCGCGACAAATGTGAAGATCGCCTGTACTGCGATCGCGGGCTTCATCAGAGGAAGCACGATGGAGTTGAATATCTTGATCTCACTGGCGCCGTCAATTCTTGCCGCCTCGATAAGAGATCCGGGAAGGTTGGACTCCATATACTGCTTCATATAGAAGAAGGTTACGGGAGCCGCAATAGCAGGGACGATCAGCGGAACATAAGTGTCTGTGAGTTTCAATCTTCCCATCAATCGGATGAATCCGAGTGCGCTTACCTGTGTCGGGATCATCATAATGGCAAGGATAAATGTAAAGATCGCTTTTTTGCCTTTGAAATCATATGCGTGGATACCGTAAGCAGTCATGGTTGAGAAGTAAACACACAGAACTGCGCTGCAGGCCGCGATGATCAGGGAGTTGATCATACCCCTTACAACAGGCGTCGAGCCTTTAAAGAGGTTCGTCATGTTTCTGACCAGGTAAGTGCTGGGGAACGGTGTAAAGCCGGACTTCAACTGGTTGTTGGAACGCGTCGCGTTGATAAACAGCACGTAAAACCAGATCAGGCAAAGGAAGGAAAGAATGATCAGCACGATATAGGCAAGTGCTCTTCTCGCATGTACAGAATTTGTCTGTTTATTAGCTTTGCTTTCGCTCATTGCATTCTCCTCCTTACTTTTTCTCGTTTGTGTCGGAAACTCTGAATACGATCATACTCAGGATTCCGGTGATGATCAGCAGGATTACGGAAAGCGCGCCGGCCATGCCGTAGTTCTTGCTGAACAGGTGCTTGTTCAAATACATGATCAGTGTCATGGAGGATCTCATCGGATCGCCCTTGCCGTTGGTCAGGATCTGAGGAACATCGAACATCTGCAGACCGCCGATCAGGGATGTGATCATAACGTAGATCAGGATCGGCCGAAGCAGAGGAAGCGTGATCTGGAAGAAGATCTGCCTTGCCGTGGCGCCGTCCACTTCCGCCGCCTCAAAGAGCGACTGATCAATACCCATCATGCCCGCCATCAGAAGGATCGTCGTATTGCCGAACCACATCAGGAAGTTCATCATCGCGACCAGACCTCTTACGCTCCATACGTGGGACATAAAGCTGTAAGGTTTTGCAAAAATTCCGATCGACACCAGAATCGAGTTGATCGGGCCGCTGTCACTGAACAGGGTAAAGAAGAGCATTGAGAATGCGGAGGCCATGATCAGGTTGGGAAGATAAATGACTGTCTTGAAAAATCTCTGTCCCTTAAGTCTGAGTGAGGGATCCGTGAACCATGCTCCCAGAAGAAGCGATACCAGGATCTGCGGCACAAAGCCCAGAATCCACATGATCATCGTGTTCTTAAAGTAAGTGGGAAGATCTCCGCTGCTGAAGAGCTTTGCGTAATTCTGCAGTCCCACAAAATTCGGTCCTACCTGCTTGAGCCCGCTCATATAGTTTTCAAAGAAGCTGTAGTAGACCGTGCTGATCAGCGGAATCAGCTGAAAGATTACAAACACAGCAATAAACGGAATAAGAAAAATATAGCCCCACCGATTATGCTTATTTACATTATTGGTTTTATGTACCGTTTTTTCCATCCTTCCCTCCCTAAAAGATTATTCCGTGCTTTTTTTTAAAACCCGCAGCACGCCCCGCGCCCTGCGTAATGCCCCGGTACGGGGCGTCCTCCGGATCTTAAACAAGATACCTGTTTTTAAAAGATAAGGGCCTGCCCATCAAGCGGGACAGGCCCTCATTTTAAATCTTATACTTTGCTTTCGCTCAGTGGTCCTATTCTTTAAAAGCCGGATTACTGTGCAAGCTCAGGGTGCTTCTCGCCTACAGCTGTCATGAACTGTGCAAGAGCCTCATCATAAGTTGCGTTTCCGTCGAAGAAGTTCTTCATAGCGTTCTGATACTCTTCTACGCAAGCCTGATCATACTCGGAAAGGTTGCTCAGATCGATCTTCTCAGCGCCGTCGGAAAGCATCTGATAAGGGTTCTGGCCGCCAAGGATGGCATTGCCGAATGTCTCGTCGGTTGCAAGTGCATTGAGGACGTCCTTGTTGTTGACGCAATCGGAATCCTTAACAGCGATGTCCTTCATGATGTCGTCGTTGGTTGTCATGTTGAGGATGATATCCTTAACGATGTCAGGATTGTCTGTGCCCTGTGCTGCGCAGATCCATGTGCCGCCCCAGTAGAAGCCCTGAGGTCCGTTTACAAGTCCCCAGCCGCCGGCGTGTGCGATGGAGCCGTCATCTTCCTTGGAAGGATCAGCGCCCATGGAGAAGTTGATCAGCCATGC
>CAMOIJ010000061.1 GCA_946615865.1 uncultured Lachnospiraceae bacterium
GTAGAGCACTTGACTTTTAATCAAGTTGTCGGGGGTTCGATCCCCCCATCGCTCATCATAAAGCCTCAATACCTTGATCGATCAGGGTCTGGGGCTTTTTTCATTGCAAAAGGATTTGGATTCAGACATACTAAAAGAGGCGATATTTTGACCTTATAATTGCTGTGGACAGAGGACTGTATATGAGTATGGAATCGGTATCAAAGAAACCTGTTGAGAAGAAGAAAAAAGCTGCGGTAAAGCCTGTTGAGAAGTGGGGACCCGGAAGATCCGGAGAGAGACTTCTGCTCACATGTATGATCGCATTGTTTGTGAGTGTGTGCGGGATCATTTTCCTATTTACAAAGGCTTTTTTTCATTCGGACAGCGCATTTTATGTGCAGCTGGCTCTCGAACAGATAAAGAGCGGTAAACTCTTTCCTCCCGGGATGTGTTACAGTACGGTTCTGTTTGTAAGATCTCCGAACCTTCTGCTGATCCCGATCCTGAAAGTCATAAAGGACTGGATGATAGCAAGGGAGATCATGGTCGTTGTCATGTGGATCATACTGATCCTCGCGACTATGTACTGCTTTATGCCCAAGAAGGACAGGAATCTGGCAGCCGCAGTGATCGCCTGCATGCTTTTGATGAACCCTTATCAGACTGCGGACGTCGCCAACGAGACTACGGATATGCTGTTTTTCCAGGGCGCGTATCTTACGATCTTCTTCGACATAGTCATGACGCTGGGCATCATGCACCGGATCATCCTGCTGGATGAGAGAGATAATAAGAAGTATAAGGTCTTTTTGGAAATCCTGCTGGCAGTGGTGCTGTTCTTCCCCCTCTTGGGGAGCATCAGAATGGACATGATCCTGACGCTTCCTCTGGCCGCGTCGATCCTGATCTTCTATTTCCTTGAATATGACCAGAAGCTGTCCAGGGTACTGAAGAGCAAGCGGTGTATGATCACGGTAATCCTGATCATGGTGGTTGTTGCTGTGGGATTTGTTTGTTACCGCAGGCTGTCTGTGATGTATTGGAATGACAGCAAGGGCTCTTACCTGAAAATGGACAAGTATTCAGGTCTGTGGCACTCGATCGGACAGTTCGTGAGCAACCTGACCATGATATTCGGAAACGTGGAAGGCGCAGTCTTCCTTTCTTTCCCCGGACTGTCGAAGTTCGTCAATTACTTTGTGGCGCTGGCGCTGGTGTTTGTGATCCCCGCAGTGGCATTGGTCCGCTACAACAGGCACGGAAACAGATTCACAAGATTCCTGATCATTTACACCTGGGTGAGCAACCTGCTGGTGGCGGGGGTCTTCATTGCCTGCAATCAGTGGGCGCCAAGGTATCTGCTGTCGATCTATCTCGACGATATTCTTCTGTTCGCGGTGCTGCTCTCGGAGTATATGAAGAAGAGGGAGCGCCTGACGGCGGTCTGCGCAGGGCTTCTGATCGTGATGTACTGTGCATTCTGTCATGTATACTTCTGGGGACATTACAAGGATAAGATCGGGGTGGATCCCAGCGAAGAGCTGGTCAGTTTCCTGGATGAACATGATCTGCACTACGGATATGCTTCCTTCTGGAACGCCAGTGTTAACTCGGTTCTGTCCAGCGGCAAAGTTATAGTCCTGCCGACCAGGGATTATGACGCGGAGAACGGAAAGAGAAAGGCCTACAACCCCTCCGATTACAGGCACTGGCTTCTCAACGAGAGATGGTATGATCCCGCGTCGCACCCCGGAAAGTGCTTCGTGCTTCTCAAAAACTTTGCTGTGGACGATGAAAAGAACAAAGAGCAGTGGATCAAGGACCATGGAGATGATCCGGAGAATCCCTGGATCGATTCTACTCCGCCGGAGGACATCTGCGAGGAGTTCTATACTTTGAACCCGCAGAAACTGGAGTGCGGAGACTACACGATCCTTGTCTTTGAAGATAATGAGGAGTTGAGGGCGCTTGGAGACGAGATTAAGGGAGCCAAATAAAGATCGGAGGAGCCGGGTCTTCTCCCGGCGCCTGCAGGATCCTCTGCTGGCGGCGTCTGTGACGGCCGTGATCTTCTGGACCGTTATGCTTTCGGGGAAGTACGTCCCTCTTGGGATCAACACGCCCGCGGTGACAGACGCCAAACTGCAGTATCTGGACCTCTTTGCCTATTACAGAGACGTGCTGACGGGTCAAAACAGCGCAGTATATACTTTTTCGAACACGCTGGGGGGCGGCGCGGCAGCGATCTGGGCTTATTATCTGGCCTCGCCCTTCAACCTGCTTGTGCTGCTGTTTCCAAAGGATCAGATGAACTTCTTTCTTGAAGTTCTGATCACGGCAAAACTCAGCGCGGCGTCCGCGTCCTTTGCGTGGTTTACAGGGCGCAGGTTCAGGCAGAGAGTTTCCCGGGACATGACGCTCCTTTTGTCTGTCGCTTATGGCCTGATGCAGTACATGCTGGCACAGGAGAGCAATGTGATGTGGCTTGACGGCGTCATATTGCTCCCTTTTATTGTCATGGGTATTCACAGCGCTGTGCATTCGCGCAGATTCGCACCGGCGCAGCTGGCGGTTCCCGCGGCGTTATCGGTCCTCGCGAACTGGTATACCGGAGGGATCAATTACCTGTTCAGTGCAGTGTGGTTTCTCTACGAGCTTCTGCGGGACGGGGGATCCGAAAACCCGGACGGCCCCTTAAGACGTCGATACGCGCGGCAGTTCGGCAGATATCTTCTCGGGATGAGCGCGGGCCTTATGCTTGCGGCAGTTCTCTTTCTTCCCAACGTGATCGCTCTGCGCCAGGGGAAAGCAGGGAGCTGGAACCCGATGGAGTATGGTCTGTCGGCAGGTTTCAGGGGAAACCCGCTCTCTGTCATCAGAAGTTACAGGATCGGGGAGATGAGCGATATAAGCAGGGCGTCGTTTTTCTGCGGAACGCCGGCGGCGTTCGGAACAGCGGCTTTTTTCTACTCGGAGAGAATCCGCGGAAGGGAGAAACTGGCAGTGCTCGCGCCGGCTCTCACAGCCTGGATGTCCTGCTTCTGGAAACCGCTGTTCTATGTTTTCTCACTCTTTATGCGCAATACCAGTTACTGGTACAGGTTCGGATATCTCGGGAGTTTTGTGTTGTTGTACTGCGCGGCTTACTGGGCGGGTTCGCTACCGGCAAGGAGAGGTTTCCGGAACGGAAAGCAGTGGTCTGTTATACCGAAGGCGGGAGGAACCTGTCTTATTCTGGTGCTGTTCTCCCGGCGGATCTGGCCCGCGGGAGGAAGCGGAAGCACTAGGGCAGCGCTGCAGATGCTGGCCGCCATGACAGTGTTCATGGGATACCGGTACGCACCGGATAAGGCTTTGCGGATTCTGAACAGCCGGAAGGTAATAGAGAGGCGCAGACGGATCCTTGCAGTTCTTCTGGTGGCGCTGGGGCTTTGGGAGGCCTTTCTGGAGACCCGGACAATGCTGAAGATCTATCACACAGATACAGCGGAGGAGTACGCTTCCTACAGCAGGGGGCAGCAGGAGCAGATAGAGGCTCTTCGCAAACCGGATGGGGAGGACTTCTACAGAATCTCTCAGACGTCGACGAGGATCACTAACATAGACGGTCTGACAGGCGCCTATCTCGACGCGATGGCGTATGGTTACGCGTCGATCAGCGGCTACACATCCTGCCCGGAGAATATTCAGCTGGATTTTCTGGACAGGCTGGGATACAGGAAAGAGTACGAGAGTTTTAATATTGTGAATACATCCTTCCTTCCGGCGGATTCTCTGCTGGGCGTAAGGTATGTGCTGTCACCTTATGAGATCCCCGGCCTTCACGAGGTGCCGGAGATCGAGGCGCGCAACAGGAAGGCGGTTTACAGAAATCCATACGCGCTGCCTGCCGCGATGATCCTGGATGAGGGCGGGAAAAAGGCGGAAGAGCCCTCTGCGGGCGATCCGTTTGCGTATACCGAGTACCTTTTCACAAGGATCTCCGGAGAGAAAGCCGGGCTGTGGACGCCCGTCAGCGCTGAAGAGACTCATGGTAAAGGAATTACAGAGTGGAAACTTGCTCTCCCCGATGGCGCGGGTACAAAGTACTGTCTGTATGGAAATCTTCCCTGGACGGCCGAAGTATCTTTTGACGACCCGCAGTGGTGGGACGACGCGCAGGAGCAGGGCAGACTGACCGTGGCGGACGGGTGGAGCTATGGATATGGCGGATGGCTGTCACCGTCAGTGTTTTATATACCTGCGGACGAAAACGCGGATACGGCGGTGGTCACGCTGGAGACGAAAGGAGAGATGCAGCTGCGGGAAGAGCAGTTCCGGGCGCTGGATCTGAACCGTCTTGCGCAGCTTACCGCGAAGATCCGGCAGAAGGCGGAGCCTGTGAAAGACCTTGAGATCAGAAACGGCAGGATTTCATGCACTGTGAACGCCGGCGAAGGGCAAAAACTGCTCCTGAGCGTTCCTGCTTCGAAGGGCTGGACGGCCGCGCTAAATGGCCAAAAGATAGAAATCGGTGCTTTTGAAGGGTGTCTTATGGAAATTTCCCTTGTGCCCGGTGAAAATCATATTACAATGCAGTATAGGACGCCGGGGCTTACAGCGGGGATCCTTCTGTCTCTGATGGGGCTTGGAATCGTCGTGTACGCGAACGGAGAGCGGCGGAAAGAGAGGAAAAAGGGTTGAAGATCGGAATTATAGGAGCAATGGAAGTTGAGGTGGCGCGTCTTGTCAGGTGCATGGGCGGCGCGAAAGAGTCGCAGAGGGCCGGAATGCATTTTTATGAGGGACAGATCGGCCGGACAGAAGTGGTTGTGGTCCGCTGTGGGATCGGCAAAGTCAGCGCGGGCCTGTGCGTTCAGATCCTGACCGATCTGTTCGGGATCACTCATGTGATCAATACCGGCGTCGCAGGTTCCCTTGAGGAAGAGATCGATATCGGCGACATCGTGGTCTCCATTGACGCGATGTATCACGACATGGATGTGACCGGCCTCGGATACGAGCCCGGACAGGTCCCCCAGCTGGATACGCTCGCGTTCCCGGCTGACCCGGTGCTGCGCGTTGCGGCTGTGAAGGCGTGCCGGGAGGCAGCTCCCGAAATCGGCGTGTTTGAAGGACGCGTTGTCAGCGGCGACCAGTTCATCTGCGACAGGGGCACGAAAGACCGGATCAAGAAAGTGTTCGGCGGTCTGTGCACTGAGATGGAAGGCGCGGCCATCGCGCAGGCGGCTTACATCAACAAGATCCCTTTTGTGATCGTCAGAGCGATCTCCGACAAGGCTGACGAGAGCACTGAGATGTCCTACGAGGCTTTCGAAGCCAAGGCGGCCGAGCACTGTGCGTCCCTTGTGGAGCACATGGTGAGATCTTTCTGACCGCTTTGTAAAGCCTGAAGAACAATAATAGAGTAACAAAATGACACGCGGACGGCTGCGGCCCCTATAGATTCGGGGGAGACAGCTGCCCGCGCTTTTTTGCCCCAGTATGAAAGCAGGATATCAGTGCTTACTCCGGATATACAAGATGCTTCTCATCAATGCCGATGAGCGTGCGGGTCAGATACCGGTCGGCGAGCCAGTTTGCCATGCCGAGATTCTGGTCCTGCCAGTTCCCGCAGTCCCTGGGAGCAGCTCCGGGGATATCCCCGCTGAAGTCCCGGATGAACTCAAACATTTCCGTCACCAGAGGAGCGATCTCCCGGGAGGAATAGTCGCCTGCGAGAAGCATATAGAAGCCGGTGCGGCAGCCCATGGGACCGAAATAAACGGTCTTGTCCGCGAAAACAGGGTGATTTCTGAGAAATGTGGCGCCCAAATGCTCAATGGTGTGCATCTCGGCGGTGTTCATGACCGGCTCCCTGTTGGGGGCGGTCATTCTCAGGTCGAAAGTCGTGATCACGGCGCTGCCGTAGCGGTCCTTGCGGGAGACATACACGCCGGGCTCCAGGTCGATGTGATTGATCGTAAAACTTGTGATTTTTTCCATTAAGACCTCCAGTGGCTGATCATAAAAACTGATGTCATTATGACACCGGGGGAGAGGCTTCGCAAGGGCACCGTGGCGTTTTTGGGGAGAGTATGAGATAATATAGAGTAATGTGCTTCACACTCATGTTTGAATTTCGCCGCACTGCGGCGCGGAGGCATTTTTATGACTTTCAGGCGGAGACTTATCATAGCGTTTTCAATCGTGCTCGTTCTGCCGGTCATTCTGTTCATTCTGTCCTTTATCGTGATCGGAAACTTTCTGGCGCGCGGGGACAACGGGGACGGAGCCGTTTCTTATCAGGATTACGTGTCCCTGACAGATGACTACAAGGAATACAGTGAACTTTTGGACAGCACATATGAGAAAATACAGGCGGATCTGGAAGAAGACCCGTCGCTGGTGGAGGATCCCGGTTATCTGCAGTCCCTCTCGGAGAGGGTAAACGTCAGCAATTCCTATATCGTTGTCAGGAAGGGATCGGATCTCTATTATACGGGAAATGAGGAGGCGGCGGCCAGGGACTTTCAGGCGCTGCCTGCTTACGGCCACGGACAGCAGAACGGAGAGGCCGGATATTATATCGACAGTATGGTCAAGGTGGTCAAGCAGCTGGATTTTACCTTTGAAGACGGCTCGGAGGGCAGCATTTTCATCATCACAAGGGCAGTAGCCCTTGTATCGAGAAAGTTCCTTGGAGAGATGTTTGTCGCCATGGTCCTGATCCTTCTATTTACGGCGATCCTGCTGACCCGGTGGCTGGAAGGAAATTTCTTCGACCCTATAGGTAAACTGAACGTCGCCATGAACAACATCCGCGACGGCAATCTTGATTACCGACTTAAGACCACTGAGGAAGGGGAGATCGGCAGCCTGTACAACAACTATGAGGAGATGAGGCTGCGGCTCAAGGAGAACGCGGAGGAGAAACTCGAGAGGGAGAGGCAGAACCGCGAGCTGATTACGAACATCACTCATGATCTCAAGACGCCCATTACTTCAATCAAGGGATATGTGGAAGGCCTGATCGACGGCGTAGCCAATACGCCTGAGAAAAGAGAGCGGTATCTGAGAACGATCTACAGTAAAGCCAATGATATGAACACGCTGATCAACGAGCTGACTCTTTATTCGCAGATCGACAACAACAAGATCCCGTATAATTTCCACAAGATCAATGTCGCTGACTATTTTGGCGACTGTGTAGAAGAACTCGGCATGGATATGGAGTCCCGGGGGATCACGCTCAACTACAGCAATCTGGTCTCTCCGGACACGACGATCGTGGCGGATCCCGAACAGCTCAAAAAAGTTATCAACAATATTGTCGGGAATAGTGTAAAATATATGGACAAGACGGAGGGGAAGATCGATATACGGATCCTGGACGAGCATGACTCCGTCAGGATCGAGATCGAGGACAACGGGATGGGCATTCCCGCGAAGGATCTTCCCAATATATTCGACAGGTTCTACAGGACGGACGAATCGCGCAGCAGCGCTCAGGGCGGCAGCGGAATCGGCCTGTCCATCGTGAGAAAGGTGATCGAGGACCACGGCGGCTATGTCTGGGCGACAAGCCGGGAAGGTGAGGGAACCTGCGTGCACTTCGTGATCCGCAAGTATCACGAGACCAGTGATATGGACGACTACGTGGAAGAGATATGATAATTAGCCTGAAGAGCGCTTTGGGCATGACGCAATCAGTGGAGGTAAGAGAATATGAGCAAAATTCTGATCATTGAAGATGAAGTTGCCATCGCGGATCTGGAGAAGGATTATCTGGAGTTGAGCGGCTTTGATGTCAAAATAGAGAACAGGGGGGACAAAGGCCTTCAGACTGCCCTGAAGGAGGATTTCGACCTGATCATCCTGGATCTTATGCTGCCCGGAATGGACGGCTTCGAGGTCTGCAGGAAGATCCGCGAAGAGAAGAATGTGCCCATCCTCATGGTGTCAGCGAAGAAGGACGATATAGACAAGATCCGCGGCCTTGGCCTCGGCGCGGACGACTATATAACCAAGCCCTTCAGTCCCAGCGAGCTGGTGGCACGCGTGAAGGCGCACATGGCGCGCTATGAAAGACTTGTAGGCGCCGGTCAGAAGACGAATGACATCATCGAGATCCGCGGCCTCAAGATCGACAAGACAGCGAGAAGAGTGTGGATCAACGGCGAGGAGAAGAACTTCACAACTAAGGAGTTCGATCTGCTCACTTTCCTTGCGGAGAACCCCAATCATGTGTTCAGCAAGGAAGAGCTCTTTGCCAAAATATGGAATATGGAGAGCGTCGGCGACATCGCCACAGTCACTGTACATATCAAGAAGATCAGAGAGAAGATCGAGTACAACACCTCCAAACCGCAGTACATTGAGACGATCTGGGGCGTGGGATACCGGTTCAAGATCTGAGGCCGGAAATGAGACTGGACAAATATCTGTCGGAAATGGGCGCGGGAACGCGAAGTGAACTCAAAAAGGCTGTCAGGGCCGGGCGCGTCACCGTAAACGGCGTGAAAGTCAGGGACGCGGCCATACATGTGGAGAAAGACGATGAGATCTGCATGGATGGGGAGAGAGTCGCGTATGAGCAGTTCGTGTATTATCTGATGAACAAACCGGCGGGCGTGATCTCCGCCACCGAGGACACAAGAGACCGGACGGTGCTGGACCTGCTCGACGGGCAGCAGAGAAAGGGGCTGTTTCCGGTCGGGAGACTCGACAGGGATACGGAAGGGCTGCTGCTGATTACTAATGACGGGGAACTGGCTCACAGGCTGCTGTCGCCCAAAAACCACGTGGACAAGGTATATTTTGCCAGGCTGGACGGACCCGTAGGGGAAACGGAGCGCCGGCTGTTCGCGGAGGGACTGAGAGTGGATGAGACGCTTACAGCCATGCCGGCACGGCTGGATGTTCTTGAGCCCGCCAATGAAGTGAAAGTGACGATCAGGGAGGGAAAATTCCACCAGATCAAGAGAATGTTCGCGGCCGTCGGAAGGGAGGTCCTATACCTGAAAAGGCTGTCTATGGGGCCGCTTGTGTTGGACGGGAGTTTGGCGCCGGGAACATATCGCAGGCTGACAGAGGAGGAAGAGTCTGCTATAATTAGCCTATAACCAGTTCCGGGGGGAATGTGGAGAAGGTACGCAGATATGCAAAGATTGAAAGGACTCAGTGTCCTTATTCCATTCATTTTATCTGGAATCATTATCCTGACGGGGTGTGGACAGGAAGAGGCTTCGGGCGGCGTTACTGACGTCACCGACGCCTTGTTTTTGTCTGAAAATGAAGCCGAGGAGTCCGAGAGCATGTCATCCGGGGAGACCGGGACAACCGCCGGAACTACCGCCCCGGTTTCGGAGATCGCGGCATCCCAGGAGCAGGGAAAATCCCGGAAAGCCAGGAAACTCACAGATGAGGAGTGCAGGGAACTTCAGAACTATATAAACGATATCGGAAGCTACGGATTTCTTCTCTCGGTCTACGAAAAACCGCAGGATCTGGATGCGGAACAGGTTTTCTTCACGGGAGCAGGCCTGGAACTGATAACTCCGACAGCGGAAGAGCGGGAAGCCTACAGGGAGATAACCGGCGGGGCAGAAACTGTGAACCTGTTCGGGATCAGCGCCCAGCAGGCAACGGATTATCTCCAGTACAAGGCAGGCGTATCCCTTGACGAGCTGACGCACAAACCGGATTGGATCTACCTGGAGGACTATGACACCTATTATCAGTGCCATGGCGACGAGGAAACCAATATCTGTGAATATGAAGTGACGGACGCGGCAGTGCAGGGCGACTACTACAGAGTGCACTACAGAGTCCGCAGATACGCGCCGGATCTGGACGGAGGGCATATACCCGTATATGAGGCGATCCTCAAGAGAAACGGAGATAACTACAGATTCTGCGCGAACCGCCTTTGGCTGGAGAACGGCCTTCTTCTTGGCCCCTACTGTGAGGTAGAGACGGAGAAGTTCGGAAAAGTGAAGTTCTGTGCCTATAAGCCCGATAATAACGCCTCAGAGAATGCCGACGTCGACTTCTTTTTCATCAGGGATTCGGAAATATTGTGCAGACTTGGCGGCATGGACAGCCGGAATATCCGGACAGACAGGATATTCCGGGATGTGGACGAAGTGGATCTGGGCGACTATGACGGCGACGGCAGGAGTGAGATCGTCACGATCTGCGAATATGAGATCACGAAAGAAGGAAATGGACGCCAGGACGGACGGGAGGCCCGGATCTACAGGTTTGATGAGGATGGAAATCCCCGTCTTGATAAAGAGCTGACCGCAAGGATTAACAGTTCTGTGTCTGAACTGTCTCTGTCGGGAATCGCTCATTATGTAAAGACAGGGAAAGACCGGGAGAAATTCGGCGGACGGTTCGAGGCTTACGCCGCGGAGGTCGCGGAGGCTGACCCGGATTCCTATAATAAGTTCGCGCTTATCTATGTCAATGACGACAGGTTCCCGGAACTGCTGGAGTTGGGGACATCGGCAGATAAAGGCGCCAAGATCGTGTTCTACCGCGACGGGGTCCTTCAGGAGACCAAGGTCAGCAGCACTTTCTCCTATCTGAACAAAGAGAATCTCCTGCTGAACAGAAGCGGGACGGGGAATCTGTTTACTGATCAGATCTATGTCTACACCGGAAGCCGGTTTGAGGCGTACCAGAGCGGTGTCTTCGGCACGATGGATGCCGCCGTTACGGCTTACACAAAGTCCGGAAAGCCGGAATACAGCTACAAGTGGGAGGGTTCCACCGTGTCCGAGGCAGGCTACCATGACGCGATTGGCTTCATCTATGACGAAAAGGACGCGATCGATCCGACGAAGATCGAGATGAAGACTGCGGAGGAGTTCCTGCAGAGTTTAAAAAAATAAATGAAAAGGCCGCTCACGGGAATTTCCTGTGAGCGGCTGTTTTTTGTCCTTT
>CAMOIJ010000062.1 GCA_946615865.1 uncultured Lachnospiraceae bacterium
GAAACTGTGAAATATGGCAAGGAATGCCCGTACTGCCACAGCGGCGAGACCTGGTTGGTAGACGGAAATCAATGTGTGATCAAGGAGATCGAGGCGGAGAGCGCGGAATGAGGTGAGCTTGGTAAAAGTTGAAGGGGAATACCTTATGAGAGAAAGACTTTCGGCACAGAAGGACATTTTTAGAAAAATATCGTCCACGGAAGAGGAGGAAAATGATGTGCCTCATTCAATCTGCAGAGCTGCAGGCAAAGAATTAGGTACAGAAGCTTAGTCAAAGCACATTCTCGTCCCACCAAAATCAAGATTTCCAAGAATTTAACTTAATTTGGCAATTCTCATGGACGCAAATTCTCACAATCGATGCTACTGTACCGAAAATTTGGAAGAATCAGGTTTACCAGGTAAGAATTAATAGGTCAGAACCGTCCTGAGGGGACGAGAATTTATGAAAACAAGGCTTCTGTACCGAAAACCGGAAACAGATGCCTCCGTAACTTAATATTGCAACAAAAAACCGGACTCCAAAGAGCCCGGTTTTTATCATTATTCAAACAACATTTTGATCCTGAACACCGGCTTCTCCTTCTCACCGCAGATGTAGAAAGAGTCTTCCGACGCGGCGCACCCGATCTTTATAACATCGCCCAGTTGTGCTTCTCCGATGTGCTCGGAGGAGAGTTCCCGGAGCCTGCGGCTGCGCATCTCAGAAGGCATATTATCTACTGCAATGTCGTAGTATCTGGTGTTATTCATGTGCCCGTTGAGATCGACGAAGCTGTAGGGGACTGTGAAAGAGAAGGAATCATCGGGCTCCTGACGGCGGATCCTTCCGGGAAGGGGAAGTTCGTTTCCTGTTACAGTCTCCTTTATGAAGATGTCATGGCTCTCAGGGAAGATGATCCCGCGGGTCGCCTGATCGATCAGGACCCAGAGGGATACTGCCTCAAAAAGCACGATTCCGTTAGTGTCTACGATGCGGAAATATCTGGGAAAATACAGATGCATCGTCTTGCCCGGCCAGGAGAGAAGAGTGACCTTCTCGTCATATTCAGGAAGCCGGTGAAAGACTGCGCGGTACTGCGTAACAGCCCACAGAAGTCCCTGATCCAGCGTCTTGTCCCGGGGCACCCCCAGATCGATCGTGTGCGCGATAGCCGCCTCCTGAAGACGCGTGAACAGCGAGGACAGGCGCAGGGTGCGGGACATATCCACATCAGAGGAGAGGACCTGGAAATCCTGTCTGTATACCTTCATAATCAAAACCTCCGGTTGATCCGCTTATCGAAGGCGTTCACCACATCGCCGAATGTGGACATTTTAGACCACTGCCTCTGCGGGATCTTGACATCGAATCTCGCCTCGAGCCGGCAGATGATCATAGTAAAGCCCATGGAGTCGATGGCTGTGTCTGTATTGATAACGGTATCCTCGTAGAGCGGCTGACCCTCCATATCGGGGACGCACTCGTAGATTACTTCTCTGCAGGTTTCAACAATTTTGCTTCGATCCATGGCGCAGATATCCTTTCAGTTGCAAGTCAATATGTGTCAGTTATTCATGCGGCATAATCATTATATCCGCAATCCGGAGTTCTGTCATGTATGCGCTGTCAACGGGATCACTCCTGTATCGTGTAAGCGGAGATATCGAACAGGGACTCATCCACTTCACCGTCAATAGATCCGACCGTATAGAGCGAATCGCCGACATAAGCGGCGGATTCGATCACCGGCGCCGCCGTATAGCAGTACGCAAGGGATCCGTCTTCGGCAAAATAGAAAACGGTCTCGGGGCTGTATTCCGTCTGCGGATAGACCTCTGCCGGGAAAGAAGCGCCTTCAATCTCGCGGTCTTCTTCGACCTGGTCTGTCCTCACAGACGCCATCCGCATTTCGGAGAAGAGGTCATCCATCAGAAGGATGTTGTCATTCGTGACACTCAGAGGAAGATCCGTGACATAGTTTCCGGTCTTTTTGTCCGGATAGAGGTTGTACACTTTGCCGTCCTTGATAAAGGTGACTAAGGTGCTCTCCGCTCCGGCGACTTTCGTCGTTCTGGCGGAGTAGTAAACGCCATCCTTAGCGTATACATCATAATCCTGTACTGTGTTAAGGGCGTCCAGACGGCGCTGGTAGCGGAGGTGAGCTCCGGCGACGGGATCGATGCCGTCCAAAATATAGTCGAGTTTGGTCTTGTTGGCTTCTTCGGCAGCCGCCATCTGTTCCTTAACTTCATCGATGGTGAGAAGCGTATAGCTTGAGGTGTCCGCCTTTTCCTGCGCGTAAATCAGCATCATATCGCCGGTCCCGTAGATGTCCAGTTCTATGACGCCGCCCCGGGCATTGCCCCCGGTGACGGTTCCATCTGCCAGCGAGAGATTGAAGGCTCCATCTTCGGAAGACCAGGAAGTAATGTCGATGGTGTCGCCCATTAATGTTAATGAGCCGGTTCCTTCTGCGAAAAGGCTCATGGTGGACTCGATCTCCATCTCCGCGGAACTGACGGTGTAGCCTTCATTGCGCACAGCGAAGATAGTGTATTCACCTTCTACGGGAAGATCCGATACAGTGTACTTATCGGCGATCTCTTCCGCCTGCGTGGGCTGTTCGGGAACAGCTACTTCGGCTTTCTGCGCTTCTCCGGAAACTTCCGGCTGTGCAGGATCTGCCGCGTCTGCATTCGCGTCCGCCGCTTCTGCCGGAGCGGCTTCCGCCTCCTGTTTGCTCTCCTCTGTAGTTACTTCAGCGGGCTTTTCCGGGCCCGTGGAGGAAGAACCTCCGCCGCAGCTGCATAGCGAAGCCGCGAGGACTGCTGCAAGTATCAGTGACATTAGTTTTCTCATAATCTCTGTGCCCTCCTTTTCATCAGGACAGTGGCCGCAGCCACATATGAAAAACAACAAGTATGACTGACTATGCGAGCTGTATTTTGTAAAAGGCCCATGCGTATATGGACCGGTTTACGGACAATGGATTTCCCAGCGCTTTACCTTGCCTGTCGCAGTGCGGGGCAGCGGCTTGTCCGTGAACAGGATTTCACTGAGCTGCTGTCCGCGCGGAAGCTGAGACATAGCGCCGCGCAGTTCTTCCTGTACCACCGAGCGCGACAGTTCCCGCATCTCTTCGGGCCATGTGGACGACTCTTTGTCTACGAGCAGAAGGACCGGTTTTCCGTTCCTCTCAAGAACGGTGAAATCGCGTCCGGGAAGAGCGGTCATAATGCGCGCTTCATACTCGGGAAGAAAGATCTTGGTGCCGTCGGCGAGTACCAGGATCTCCTTTTTCCTGCCGATAACATGGAGCCTGCCGTTTTCATCCCATTTCCCGATATCGCCGGTGAAGAGGAGATTTCCCTTCAGGACTGCTGCGGTGTCTTCCGGATGCTTGTAGTAGCCCTTCATCATGCAGCTCGGCGACGAGATGAGGATCTCTCCGTCAGAGGCCAGCGCCACAGTATCTTCAGGGCAGACTTCCAATGCGAACGGGTCAAAAGAGGGACTGCCCGGCACGCTGATCGCGACGCCGGAACTTGTCTCCGTCAGCCCGTAACCGAAACTGACCTGTACGCCCTGCTGTACCGCGTTGTTTAACAGCTGCGGAGAGCAGTCGCCGGCTCCCACGAGAACAAGACGAAGTTCGCTGTTCATCAGCTTGTGCTGCACGAGGAAACTCAGAAGAAGGGGAACTGCAGAAAGCGCTGTCGGCCTGTAGAATTCAAAGTCACGGGTATAGTACCTTGCGCCCCGACCAAGAGCTACAGCCGCGCCGCATTCCATTCCCCACAGGAGGCCGCACACGAAGCCGAACACATGGTTCAGTGGAAGCATGCACAGCAGTGTGTCGTCCTGAGAGAGAGGAAGCATACAGCTCCCATTATAAGCAGCTGCCAAAAGACTCCGGTCTGTCAGCACGACAGCCTTGCTGCTCGCCGTGGTGCCGGAAGTAAAGAAGAGGATGTCGCTGCCCTCGACAGAAGGATCGGCGGCCTCTGCCCGCGGCGTGATCCCGTCAGTGAGATAAGGAGTCAGCTCTTCCACCAGATCCGGATCGCTGCTCCAGAGAATATCGATATCTGTCTGCCTGATCTGCTCCTGCAAAAGAGTGTCGTCGGCATTCTCATCCAAGAGAACGGTCTGCAGCCCCGCGACGGTGGATGCGAAGATCGTCTCGACGCAGTCAAGGGAACCGTCGCACAGAACGCCCAGACAGGTCATTCCAAAAGCGCGCATCTCTTCGGCGCGCGCAAATACAGACGCCGCAAAATCGGCGCTGCTCTTCTTTACAGGCGCTCCGCCTTCTTCATAAACAAGAAGCGGCCGTTCAGGATCATTATGCGCGAAGAATCTGAGAGCCTCCGCGAAACTATTAAGTTTTGGAGGAAATGCTTTAGTCTTCATAGGTCAAGTATAGCATTCTTTAACAAAGAATGTGTGAAATTACATCGAATGTTAATGAATATTTAACAATTTGGCGGTATACTAAAAGTAATATAACTGCTTGGGAAGCAGAACCACTAGTTTAACAATGAAAGGTAGAGCAAAATGGACAAGAACATCAAGATCTGTATTATTGGCGGAGGTCCGGCGGGACTTTCTGCGGGCATGTATCTGGAACAGAAGGGTTACGAGAACTACACGATCCTGGAGAAGAATGACCGCGTAGGCGGCAAGTGCTGGTCTCCCCATTACAACGGCCGCCGCTATGAGATGGGCGCGATCATGGGCGTTCCGTCTTATTACGCTGTGCATGACGTAGAGGAATTCTGCGGCATTACCCACGACGGACCGCAGCTCAACCGCAACTACAAGAACAGACTCGGACAGGTCATCGAGCCCTTCGAGCCCAAGAAGAACATCACCAAGATCCCGCGCCTTCTTAAGATGAAGAAACAGCTCAAGAAGTTCGGCGAGCTCCTGGAGACCAAGTACAAGGGATACGACATCAACGGCCATCGCGGCGTAGCGGAAGGACGTTATGAAGGATTCTCCGCAGCCAGCGCCAAAAGAGAGCCTGTCAGCGGCGTGAACCCCAACCTCAAGGATCTGGCGCTTCCCTTCAAGAAATTCTGCGAGATCAACGGCGTCGAGCTGGTGCAGGATATCTGGATCGGCCCCTTCACATCCTTCGGCTATGGATATTTTGACGAGATCCCCGCAGCGTACGTTCTGAAGTATCTGGACTTCCAGACCTGCATGAACTTCGTCAAGATCAATCTCTGGACCTGGAAGGAAGGCACGCAGTTCATCTGGGAGTCCCTGAACGACAAACTCAAAAATCCGGCCCGTCTGAACAGCAGGATCGATAAGGTCGAGAGGAAAGACGGCAAGGTCTATGTAACCGTGAACGGCGAAGTGGAAGAGTACGACAAGATCATCGTGACTTCTCCTCTGTATGTTCCTATGAAAGAGAACAGGGACGACGGACTTATCGGCATGGTGGACTATTTTGACGCCCGCGAGGACGAGAAGAAGCTCTTCTGCCAGATCGAGTATGAGCGCTATGACGTACTGGCTGTCGAGACCAAGCCGGAAGATCACCCCGAGATCTCCTACTATGTATTCGACAACATGATCCCGAAGAGACTGGGTCACCTGATGGTTTACTATCGCCGCTGGAGAGACACTGTGGACCAGGTCATCACGACCTACGCGCTGCGCAAGCATAAGAAGATGGAAGAAGTCCCTTACGAGAAGTGCAGAGCAAGAGTCCTCAAGGATCTGGAGATCATGGGCAATCCCGCTTCCAACGTCGTAAACGAGTGGAGCGTCTACTACTTCCCGCACGTCTTTACAAATGCGTACAAGGACGGCTGGTATGACAAGGTTGAGGCTATGCAGGGCAAGTACGACACCTACTATGCGGGCGAGATCATGAGCTTTGGCGATATGGACGAGACCTGCGAGTACTCCCGCGAGCTGGTGGAGAGATTCTTCTGATCTGCACAATTTGAGGATAGCGACATGAAATTTTACAAAGATCATTATGACGTGATCGTGATCGGAGGGGCCCTGGCGGGCCTCTCCTCAGCGCTTATGCTGGCGGATAAGGGACTGGACGTGCTCGTCCTCGAGCGCCACAACCTGCCCGGCGGCATTGCTACGAGTTTTGTCCGCGGCGGCATTGAGATCGAAGCGGCGCTGCACGAGATGATGTCCATAGGTCCTAAGGAGAACCGCCTCAAAGTCGGCAAGTTCTTTGACGATATGGGCGTCGATATAGACTGGCTCCCTGTTCCCGAGTGCTACCACGCGAGCCTTCCCGGACTGGAAGTGACACTGCACCCGGGCCTCGAGCGCTTCTCCCGCGAAGTCGACGAGCAGGTGCCGGGCACCTATGACAAAGTATTGAAGCTCTTAAAGCTCTGCGACACCGTTTTTAACAGTGTCAATGAACTGTCTATTCATCCTATGAGCAAGCCCCAGATGCTTCTTAAGCATGAGGCTTTCGTCAAGACGGCCGGCTATTCCACGAAGGAAGTGCTGGATACTTTTGACCTGCCCCAGAAAGCCCTGGATCTGCTGGCTCCCTATTGGATCTATGTCGGAAGCGGCTTCTCAGACCTGCCCTTCACGATCTACTCCGTGCTGATGGCGGACTACGTGGGCTACGGCTCCATGATCCCCAAAAAGCTCAGCCACGAGATGAGCCTTAAGATGGCGGAGCGTGCCGAGGAGATGGGAGTGCAGATCGAGTACCGCCAGCAGGTGGACAAGATTCTGGTCAAAAAAGGCAAGGCTTACGGTGTTCGCACTGCCCGCGGCGACGAGATCTACGCGGACTATGTGATCTCCTCGGCTTACCCCAACAAGGTCTATACCAGCATGATCGAGCCCCTTACCGAGGTGCCTGCAGAGGCAACCAAGATGGTCAACGGCCGGCGCCTTTCGCTGACTGCATTCTCGGTCATCCTGATCCTGGACAAGCCGGCGGAAGAGCTGAACATAAAGGATTACAGCATTTTCCGCGGCGACACCATGGACACGGATGTGCTCTATGAGAACCTGGCGGGCCTTGGCCCTTACAGATATCTGACCTGCATCTGCCACAACTACGGCAATCCGGGAGTAACTCCGGAGGGGACCTGCTCCTTCAGTGTGACAGTGCTGCCCCGCGTGGACGGCTGGAAGACTGTGGCAGCAGAGGACTACGACCGCGTCAAGCACGAAGTGGCAAAGCAGCTGATCGACGACATGTCGGACTATTTTGGCGTAAATCTTCTGGACCATGTGCTGGAGTGCGTCATCGAGACGCCCATGACCATAGCCCACTACACAGGGGCCTGGAACGGCTGCATCTACGGCTACGCGCACACCATGGAGGACCACATCGTCGCGAGACTGCAGACGGCGGAAGCGGAGCGCTTCATCGAAGGGCTCGAGTTTGCGGGCGCCCACGCCATCTCCGGCGACGGAATGGGACCGGCCGTGACCAACGGACGCAAAGCGGCGAAGAATGTACTGGATGACATTGCGGCAAAGGAGGCGAAGAGATGAAGGTAAAGAATTTCATTAAAGACGTCGGCGGAGCCTCCCGCGTCACGAAGGCGCGTCTGAACGCGTTTGCTTCGGCCTCTCCCGCGCTTGAGAGCACAGATCCTATCGGCGATGTGTCCCGCGCGTGGCATCCCGGACCGATCGAGCTTGTGGTCACAAAGATCACGCCTGCCTGCAAGACGGCGAAGACGATCCGGTTCGAGAGAACGGACGGCGGCAAACTTCCCTTCTTCTATGCCGGGCAATATATCGTGCTCGATTTTAAGATCGGAGAGAGCCTGATCTCCAGACCTTATTCCATTTCCTCCGCGCCCTTTGAGGCGAGAGCGGAGCATCCTTTTGTGGAGATCACGGTGAGAAGATCCAAGGGCGACGGCTTCATCTGTGACTATGTCAACGATGAGCTGAAGGTCGGCGATATTTTGACCGGAACCATGGGACTGGGGCAGTTCTACTATGAGCCCCTGCGCGACGCTTATCACGTGGTCGCATTGGCCGGCGGCGTAGGGATCACACCGTTTGCATCCATGGCCAAGGAAGTGGTGAACGGAACGCTGGATATCGACTTGACGATCCTGTACGGTTCGGTCTCTTCTGACGATATCGTTATGAGGGATGAGCTGGATAAGCTGGACGGCGTATGCGACAAGCTGAAGATCGTCCACGTGCTCTCCGGCGATGAGCCCGGCTGGACCGGCGAAAAGGGATTCCTGACAGCAGAGATCATTAAGGAATATTCGGCGGAAGACACCACTTATTTTATCTGCGGACCGCAGGTGATGTATAAGTTCCTGCACGGCGAAGTTGCCAAACTTGATGTTCCCGCGAGGCGCGTGCGCTTCGAGGTATTCGGACAGGTGAAGGACATCGCTGTTTACGAGGGCTATCCCCGCGACCTGCGCGATGAGACCTTCGAACTCACCGTGGTGCGCGGCATCAGCGAAGTAAAGATCCCGGCAAAATCCTGCGAGAGCATCGTAGTGGCGCTCGAGCGCGCAGGCATCAGGATCGAGACCGGCTGCCGCAGCGGCGAGTGCGGATTCTGCAGGACCAAGGTGCTGTCCGGCGACTATTTTGTCTGCCCGGAAGGCGACGGAAGGAGAGAGGCGGATAAAGACTTCAACTATATCCACGCCTGCGCGGCGTATCCGCTGTCGGATATGAAGATCAAGATACCGATTTTGTAAAATAAGAAACCCGGGCTCTTTGTATAGAGTCCGGGTTTTTAAATCCTTGTGTTAAATGTGTCAGGCGGCAGTTTGCTGATATTCCCTGACACTCTTCATAATGAGGTACGGGATCAGTGTGAGGCCGATGAACACCATGCCAAATCGGGAAATGAGGTTTCCCCAGTGTCCGCCAAGGGCGGGGATGATGGTGGCCTTCTCAAAGTATGCCTTCCAGATGAATAAAAGCGCGACGGAGACGCCGGCCTGGATTGGAAGATTCTTGTATCCGAACGGAATCTCGTAGTGGATGTAGTGGCGCTCCACATAACTTCCGAGAAGAAGGCCCAGGAAAGCTCCACAGGCTTTGAAGCAGTCGTTCATCATTTTCTGCGGGTCGACCAGAAGTTTACCGTCCACATAGTCCATCGGATAGGGCTTGACCTGGACATAGATCAAAACAGCGACCACTACCAGGATGCCGACAAGTGTGAGGATATCGTAGGTTTTCTCGTTATCGCCGATCGCCTGGCTTGCCTTTCTCACGATAAGGATCATAACAATACCTTCTGTGAGGCCGACGAGGACGTCCTGCGGAGTGTGGACGCCGAGGAAGTTTCTTGAAAAACCGGTCAGCAGGATACAGATGATACAGATGACGGCGAGCCATCTTCGCTTACTCCATTGGTTCTCGACGACACTTCCATAGAGGGAAGAAGCCGATACGGTGTGTCCGCTCGGGAAAGAATAGCCGGTGGCGGCCACCTTAGAATCCCCTGCGGGCTCGATCAGGTCCGAGCGGATCCAGGGGCGGTAAGCACAAACCGTGAGTTTGACGACTCCGTTCAGGAGATCCGCGCCGAGATAGGAAGTAAGAATTCGATAGCCCCATTTCTTACTTACGCACAGGAAGATCAAAAAAGGGAGAAAAGGAAGGACGTCGACAGCGACCTTGCTCATCCCGTTAAAAAACTCATCAAAAATACCGCCTGTTGCCAATCTCAGGTTCTGCAGAAACAACAGGTATTGCAAATCAATTCCAATTTCCATTATTTACTCCATTTTGTATTGTTTATCAGTTTGTCTGTTCAGTCGGGTAATCGGATTTTCCGGTCACCTTTGTTTTGAGGATCTTGAATCCTCTCTTTAATGCATAGGGTGCTACGCATTTCTTCATTTCCTCCGCGGTGTGCATGTCCGCGGCGTGGGGGATATCCCTGCTGAGATGGATCGCGTCAAATTCGCAGCGCGTGGTGCACAGGCCGCAGCCGATGCACTGGTTGAGGTCGACGACAGTCGCGCCGCACTTCAGGCAGCGGTTCGCCTCCGCCTTGACCTGCTCCTCGGTGAGAGGAAGCCTGAGGTCGCGGAAAGATTCTGCAGCTTTCCCGGGCGCGAGGCCGGGAGCTTGTCTGCCGGCGTTGTCGTAGGACTCGACGCGGATGTCGGTGCGGTCGAGTTCGATGAACTCGCGCAGGTCGCGGCCAATGGTCAGGGACTGGCCGGGGTGGACAAAGCGGTTGATGGAGACCATGCCTTCTTTGCCGTCCGCGATCGCGTCGATCGCGAATTTCGCTCCGTGATAAATATCACCGCCGACGAAGATGTCGGGCTCACTTGTCTGGTATGTCGTGGGATTCGCGATCACAGTGCCGTTTCCGCGAAGCTGCACTTTCGTTCCCTCGAGCAGGTCGCCCCAGTCGGCAGACTGGCCGATCGCCATCAAAATATTGCTGCACGGGATCGTGATCGTCTCATCTTCGTCGTAGACAGGAGCGAAGCGATGTTTTTCGTCGAAGACGCGGACACACTTCTTGAAGACGATCGCCGTGACTTTGCCATTCTCGGAGAGCACTTCCTTGGGACCCCATCCATTCATGATGGAGATACCCTCTTCCTCCACTTCCGCGATCTCATCCTTAGCAGCGGGCATCTCTTCCCTGGACTCAAGACAGAGCATGGTCACCTTGCCGCCCGTCACGCGAAGAGCGGTGCGTGCCACATCAGCCGCCACATTGCCGCCGCCGACGACAACGACATCGCCGTTAAGCCGCACGGAATCGTCCTGATTAATGCGGCGCAGGAAGTCGACTCCTGTGATCACGCCCTCCGCGGATTCGCCGGGCACGCCGGCAAGCCTGCCTCCCTGAAGGCCGATCGCGATGTAGAAAGCCTTGAAGCCGCGGGCGCGGAGCTCGTC
>CAMOIJ010000063.1 GCA_946615865.1 uncultured Lachnospiraceae bacterium
GCCACGGCTTCGTACACCAGATCACGAACATCGACGGCAGTGACAAAATAGTGGCGATCTGCAACTGCGCGGCCGGCGTCTGCAATGCACTGCGCACCAGCCAGCTCTACAACACGCCCAATATGTCCAGAAGCGCTTACCGCGCTCATGTGGATAAACTCAAATGCGTCGCCTGCGGCAAGTGCGTGGAAGTATGTCCCGTCGGTGCGGCCAAGCTCGGCCAGAAACTGTGCACGAAGCAGGGAGAAGTCCAGTATCCCCTCACTCTTTTGCCCGATGAGACGGCATGGAGCGCAGACCACTGGAATGTAAATTACCGCGAAGATGCCAAGATCAACTGCTATGATACAGGCACGGCGCCTTGCAAGACAGCATGTCCCGCGCACCTGGCAGTCCAGGGCTATGTGAAGATGGCGGGAGAGGGCAGGTTTATGGACGCCCTCAAGCTCATCAAGCAGGACAACCCCTTCCCGGCAGTCTGCGGCGCGATCTGCAACAGGCGCTGCGAGGATGCCTGCACGAGGGGCACGGTTGACGATCCTATCGCCATCGACGAGATCAAAAAATTCATCGCCGATCAGGAGCTGCACGCCGACAAGCGCTTCATCCCGATCTGCGAGAAGGACGACGGCGGCATGTGGGGACCCGACTACAAGATGGCGGTCATCGGCGCAGGCCCGGCCGGCATGTCGGCGGCTTACTATCTGCGCACCCGCGGCTATGACGTCACTGTATTTGAGAAGGAGAGCCGTCCCGGCGGTATGCTGATGAACGGTATTCCGTCCTTCCGCCTTGAAAAAGATGTCATTGAGGCAGAGATCGACGTCCTTCGCGAGATGGGCGTAGAGTTTAAGTGCGGCGTGGAAGTCGGCAAGGATATCACGATCCAGGATCTTAAGAGAGAGGGTTATAAGGCGTTCTATCTGGCCATCGGCCTGCAGGGCGGCAGAAAGACCGGCATTCCCGGAGAGGACGCGCAGGGCGTAGAGTCCGGCGTCAGCTTCCTGTCCCGTATTAATCAGGATCATACGATAAGGCTCCATGGCGACGTGGTCGTTGTCGGCGGCGGAAATGTGGCGGTAGACGTGGCCCGTTCGGCAGCCCGCGTAACAGACGGTAAAGTCACGATGCTCTGTCTTGAGAGCGAATCCGAGATGCCTGCGGCCCGCGACGAGGTCGAAGAGGCCATCGCGGAAGGCATCAATGTGATGTACGGCTGGGGACCCAGGGAGATCCTGACCGAAGACGGCAAGGTAAAGGGCGTCGTCTTCAGAAAGTGCATCTCTGTGTTTAATAAACTCCATGTCTTTGAGCCCAAGTTCATGGAGGACAGCACGATCACGATCGAGTGTGAGAATGTCCTTGAGGCGATCGGACAGTCAGCTCAGTGGGGCAAACTTCTTGAGGGAACTAAGGTGCAGCGCCACCTCAACGGAACGGTCAAACACGATCCGGTGACCTTTGAGACCGGCGAGCCCGGCATCTTTGTCGGCGGCGACATTGCCCACGGCGCTCGTTTCGCCATCGATGCGATCGCGGACGGCAAGAAGGCCAGCGAGAGCATGCACCGCTTCGTGCACCCCGGACAGTCCCAGACCATCGCCCGCGACCTGCGCGAATTCATCGAACTGGACAAGGACAATATCGTTATTGAATCTTTTGACAACGCGAAGCGCCAGGTGCCCGGCAGAAAGCCCGGCAATCCTGTCGGAACCTTTGACGACCTGCGCCTGCCTTTCACGGAGGAGCAGATCAAGAAGGAGGCATCCAGATGCCTCGGATGCGGCGCTACAGTAGTTGATCTCAACCGCTGCATCGGCTGCGGCCTGTGCACGACTCGCTGCGAGTTCGACGCGATCCATCTCTCCAGAGATATTCCGGAGGCGTCCAACATGGTCCGCTGCGAGGACAAGCTTCCTGTGGTGGCAAAATATGCCGCGGCCAGGGAAATGAAGATCATCAAGAAGAAAGCACTGGGCGGAAAGGCCAAGAAAAAACGCTGAGGCAGGTGCTTGCAGCATAAGGGATTTTAGAGATTTCCACAGCATGGAGCAGTTTTCTTCCACGCTGTGGAAATTTTCTGTATTAACTCAAAAGGAAGGGGGATTGTATAATAGCATCAGGCTAAGTGTATGGAATGTATGCAATGGGGATACATATGGGGGAAACAAGCAGGTGAGCAAACGATTTACAGATAACAGGGCAGCTGATATCCTGCAGATTCTCGGACATAAATCAGGCGTAACGGTCGCTTCCATGGCGCAGAAACTTAGTGTGAGCGAGCGGACGATCCGGAATGATATCCGCCAGCTGAACGAGGATTTGGGCGGAAGTGCAGCAGTAGAAGGGAATCAGGGACGATACAGTCTGCGGATTTTTGACGCAGAACAGTATAAGCGAGCTTTTGAGAAAATATGCAATATCGACGGTATATTCGGTACGCCGCGAGGGCGGCAGACTTATGTGTTCGGAGAGCTTATGCGCGCGGACGCGCCTCTTCTGACAGATGAGCTCGCTTACGAAATGAATGTGGGCAGGACCACGCTGATCAGCGATCTGAAAAAGCTCCGCGAGGAGATCGAGCCCTTCGGCCTCAGCGTTGTGGGAAAGACGAGTAAAGGAATGATCCTGCACGGGAAGGAGCTGGATATCCGCACCTATGTGCTGGAGAATTGTTTTGACGCCCTTTACAGCGACTATCCGCTGGACAATGATATTCAGGAACTGGTCCGGGAAGCGCTGAAACAGAAGACGTTTGAGAAACAGGTGGGAGAGCGCTTCGAGCGCTACCTGCTTCTTATGATGGATCGCTTTCTCACCGGGCATTTTATCGGCAAACTGACGGACTCCTATTACAATCTGACAGCGAACGGCGAGTTTTTCCAGATGAATAAGCTGCTCGACCGGATCGGAGGGATCCTGCACGTGGATTTCCCGGTAGAAGAGAAGATCTTCGCTTTTTTGCCCATCGCGGGAATGCGCACGCCGGCAGATCTGGGCTCTGTGCAGGAAATGGGGCTCGATGAGACGATCGGCCCGCTTTCCGAAAAGATCATGGAGCAGATCAAGGCGGATCTGGATATCTCCATAGATCCCAAAGATTTTGCCGAGGAGTTTTCCTACCATCTTATGTTTATGATCAACCGCCTGCGGTTCAAAATACACCAGCCCAACGCGATCCTGGAAGAATTGAAGACCAAATTCCCTCTGGCTTATGAGATGTCCGGCATTGCGGCGAAAGTCATTGAACGGGAAGAAGGCCTTAAAGTAAATCAGGATGAGCGGGGTCACCTCGCATCCTATTTTGGCGTTTTTCTGGAAGAAAACCACATTGGACAGCGCAGACCGTTCCGGATTGCCGTGATCTGCGGGACCGGGCGGGTCACAGCGCGGCTGATCAGCGTTCAGGTCAAGAAGGTTGTGGACAGCCAGGTGCAGATCAAGACTATGTCGGACTCTGTGGCAACGCCGGAGATCCTGGAGAATTATGACGTCATTCTCTCAACCGTTGAACTGCCCTTTAAGCCTGTTAAGCCGGTCATCCGGATCCGTGAGATCTTCGATGAGAAAGAGCTCAAGCAGAAACTGGAGAAAGCGCGTTACTGGGATCAGGTCGACATCCCGGTGTTGGATGACAACCAGTACATTATGAGCAGTCTTCTCGATGAGAACAAGGTGTTCTTCTTCGAAAAGGGACGCTCCTACACGGATGCCCTGGATGAGATGATCGAGATCCTGACAGACGAAGGCTATATCGACGAGGGATTCGGCGAGCGTCTTTATGAAAGGGAAGAGAAAGGCACGATGGTTTTCGACAACGGCGTCGCGATTCCCCACGGAATCCAGACGGCCAACGACCGTATGCTGTTGGCAATGGGTATCCTTGAAAAGCCTGCAAAATATAAAGGCCACGAAGTCCGCATTATTTTCTTCATGGCTCTTCCGGAGCAGTCCGACGCGGACGACATGCTCATGATCCGCGTCTACGACGAACTTCTGGAGATTGCCAGAAATACCGACATGCTCGACGCGATTGCCCGGACGCAGAACTATCAGGAACTGCTGCGGGTGCTGTATAAGAAATAATTGAGATCAAGGAGTCACATGACCGGAAAGTGTAGTGAGCGAAAACCCCTAGTTCATGTTTTGTAATCCCCCTATAAAACACTACATTTTTCTACTTATCCACGCTCCCCTGCTTTATAATGAGCAGGGGGGCTTTTTTATGTTTTTGACCGATGTTGTTCAGGAAATGGTAAATACAGGGGCGCAGCAGCTCATCACATGGGTTACGCAGCTTCTGCCCAAGATCTTTCTGTTTCTGATCCTTCTCAATGCTCTGACAAGTCTGATCGGCCGGTCCCGTGTGGAGCGGCTGGCGGCCAAATGCGGCTCCAACACACTTCTGCGCTATATGGTGCTTCCGTTCTTATCATCGGTGGTTCTCGGCAATCCTATGGCAATTTCCATGGGACGCTACCTGCCGGAGCGCTACAAACCGGCTTATTTTGCCTCGGCAAGTTACCACTGCCACACAAACAGCGGGATTTTCCAGCACATCAACCCGGCGGAACTTTTCTTGTGGCTCGGTATCGCTAACGGCGTCCTTGCCCGGGGACAGGACCTTTTCCCTCTCGCACTGCGCTATCTGCTCGCGGGCCTTGTGGCGAACTTCGTCTCCGGCTACGCGACGGAACTGATCACACGCCGCGTGGAGAAAAAGCAGGGGATCCGGCTGGACAAGAAAGTGGATCTGTGGATTGAGAGAGAGGGGGAGGAAACTGCGGCGGAGGCTGTTGAGCCGGCTGCTGCTGAGGAGGCGCCTGCGGAGGCTTCTGTGCCTGCGGAGCCTGTTGCGGCGGAAACTTCTGAATTTGTGGAGGTTTCTGAGGATGCCAGTTCAGATCAGACCGGCAGCCGAACAAGTTACCACACCATTACGATCGTCCGCGGCGATGGCGGCTACGGCGGCCCTCTGACAATTACGCCGACTGAAGAAAGACATATCGTATTATATATGACTGGCGGAGGCCTGGAGCCGGAGCCGCTCGCCAGAATAGTAGAGCTTTCCGGCATGGAGGCCGTAAACGGCAATCAGGAGACCTGCCCGGATGAGGAAGTGGCACTTGCTATCATTGACTGTGGCGGAACACTTCGCTGCGGCATTTATCCCAGGAAGGGAATTCCCACGGTCAATATTATGGCGACTGGGAAGAGCGGCCCTTTGGCAAAATATATGACTGAGGACATGTATGTCTCGGCGGTTACGTCGGAGTGTGTGTCGGCGGTTGCGGAGAGTGTTGCTGGGGTGGATGCGGTGGAAGCAGAGGATGTTTCGGTGCCTGAAGAAATTCAAGTGGCAGAAGCTTCTGAAACAAAGAAATCTGTAGAACCGGATAAAACTTTTAACACTTCTCTGAACAAGCTTTTAGAATCGGTGCTCACAATCAGTAAAGTGATCAGTTTAATCCAGCAGTCAGCCAGAGAAGCCGTAAAGACCTGCCTCGAGATGATCCTGCCTTTTATGGGATTCGCGGCGCTTTTCATCGGTATCTGCAAAGGCTCCGGGCTGACACAGTTCCTGGCGGGACTGATCCAGCCAATGGGAGGAAGCCTTCCCGGCCTTTTGGGATTAGGAATTATTTGTTCCATTCCCGGTTTGAGTGCGATTCTGGGAGCAGGTGCTGTGGCGGCACAAATGTTTTCAACTGTCATCGGCGAATTGATCGCTGCAGGAAGTATACCGGCTTTCATGGCGCTTCCTGCTTTGTTTGCTATCAACTGTCAATGTGCGTGTGACTTCATTCCGGTAGGACTTGGAATGACAGAGGCTAAGCCGGAGACGACACAGGTAGGAATTGCTGCAATTACTATGTCAAGATTTGTTACCGGCTGGATCAGGATTTTGATCGCGGTGGTGTTCAGTATAGGGTTATATAGGTAGGAAGTTTGAAGCATTAGCTAGCTGCCATCAGATTTTCGTCTGATGGCAGTTTTTTTGTTGCCTCGGCAACAGTTGGGAGGGGCGTTTTATGGTCTTGCTGTAATGCAGCACTTGCTGCTTGGTTACTTGCCGGGCGCCCAAATAGAGCCCTTAAAGGTAGCTCTAAGGGCTCGCATCCGGCAAGTGACCAGGAAAACAGAAGCAAGTGCCGCTATAGTGCCCCTGGACATCCTCAAAGGGCATTAAACCGGCAAGTGACCAGGAAAACAGGAGCAAGTGCCGCTATAGTGCCCCTGGACATCTTCAAAGGGCAGTAAACCGGCAAGTCATCAGGAAAACAGAAGCAAGTGCCGCTATAGTGCCCCTGGACATCCTCAAAGGGCATTAAACCGGCAAGTGACCAGGAAAACAGGAGCAAGTGCCGCTATAGTGCCCCTGGACATCTTCTAAGGGCACTTAAACAGCAAGTTGAGGGAAAAACAGAAGAATCTGCCATTTAAGTGCCCTTGAGAGACCTCTAAGGGCACTAAACCGGCAAGTGACCAGAGAAACAGGAGTCAGTGCCGCTATAGTGCCCTTTGACATCCTCAAAGGGCACTAAACCGACAAGTCAACAGGGAAACAGCACCCGATAAAAGTCCAACAAAAGCCCGGCAGGAATCCAACAAAAGCCCGGCAGGAATCCAACAAAGAAGTCCACCCAATTTCCATCCCCGCGGAAATCCCCCGCACTAATTCATTTCCACCGCGGCGGAATTCGCGGAATTAAAGGAGGCCTCTTTTTTTATTAAGATACAACCATCAAAGGAAACAACAACAAAACAGCAAGAAACAAAGGAATCAAAAACTTATAAAAAAGGAGGAACAAGAAATGGCAAATTGGTTAAATCTTGAGGGCAAGGTAGTAGCGGTCACAGGCGGCGCTTCCGGAATCGGCAAGCACATCGCCAGCACTCTGGTGGCAGCGGGAGCGAACACAGTCGTGATCGACATGAACGCCAAGACAGGCGAGGTCGTGGACGGTGCTTACCAGGTACAGTGCAACGTAACTGATCCCGAGAGCGTCAAGGCAATGATGGCTGAGATCCTTAACAAGTACGGCCACATCGATGCGATCGTCAACAACGCGGGCATCAATCTTCCCAGACTTCTGGTAGACGTCAAGGGCGAGAAGCCGCAGTACGAACTGGATGTTGCATCTTTTGACAAGATGTTCGCAGTCAACGTAAAGGGACTTTTCCTCTGCGCACAGGCAGCTGCGAGAGAGATGGTCAAGCAGGGACACGGCGTCATCGTGAACATGTCCTCCGAATCCGGCAAGGAAGGTTCTCAGGGACAGAGCGCATACTCCGCAACCAAGGGCGCGGTTGACAGCTTCACCCGCAGCTGGGCAAAGGAACTCGGCAAGTACAACATCCGCGTCGTCGCTGTAGCGCCCGGCATCATGGAAGCTACCGGACTTCGCACACCTGCTTACAACGAGGCACTTGCTTACACAAGAGGCGTCAAGCCCGAAGAGCTCTCCACTGATTACACCAAGGTCATCCCGATCGGCCGCGACGGAAAGCTCGACGAAGTCGGTGATTTCGTAGCTTACCTCGTTTCCGACAGAGCAAGCTACATCACAGGTACAACACTGAACATCTCCGGCGGTAAGTCCAGAGGCTGATCCGCTGCAGAGTCGGCAAAACATAGAATACCGGCGGAAAGCTCCGAAACCGGAAACATAGAACAATACGGAGGTGAGAAATGCTGTCAATCTTAGTCGTAATTGGAATCGTATTTGCGATGCAGGCCATTTTGGGATTCTTCCAGATGAGAAATCTGACGGATGAATTCATTCAGCTCAGAAGAAAAGGAAAAGTTGCCTTTGGCAGAAAGTCAGGAGGATTCAGAGCAGGGGCGGTCGTAATGTTCCGGATCGATGAGGACGGGATCATACAGGAGACCAGAAAGCTCGAGGGAACGACAGCATTTGCGAGGGTAAAAACCCTGGAGGGCTTTGAGGGAAGATACCTGGGAACGCTTACAAAGGAAGATGCTCCCAAACATCACACTAACCTTGGCAAAGCGATCGAGGACGCAGCTCTCACCTACCGCAAATACACGGCAGGCGAAGAAATTGACAACGACCCGTTGCCCGGACCTCTTGAGAAAGCGGGGAACGCGATTGGAAGCCTGCTCGGACAAAAGAAAAATAAAGCAGCAGTTCAACTTAGAACCAAATAACTTTTGTTAAACAAGAAAGGCGGAACAATATGGATTTTTTAGTAAAATTTGCATCGGCATTTATGAGTGTTTTCCAGGCAGGCGGAGCAAACTTCGTAAGCTGGGTGACCGGCATCATCCCTACAATCCTTATGCTTCTGGTCATGATGAACGCGATCATCGCTCTGATCGGAGACGAGAGAATTGAAGTCATCGCAAAGTTCTGCACAAGCAACCCGATCACAAGATACGCAGTACTCCCCTGGGTCAGCGCATTCATGCTCGGCAACCCGATGGCCCTTTCCATGGGCAAGTTCATGCCTGAGTTCTACAAGCCCAGCTACTACGCATCAGCAAGTTATCACTGCCACACCAACAGCGGTATTTTCCCTCACATCAACCCTTCCGAGATCATGATCTACCTCGGAATCGCGCAGGGTGTCACCGCACTCGGACTTGATTCCACACCCCTGGCTCTTCGCTACATGCTGGTCGGTTTCATCGCAAACTTCATTTCCGGTTGGGCAACAGACTTCACAACTGCTTTCGTTCAGAAGCAGCAGGGCATCAAGCTCAGCAAAGAGCTCATTGCAAAAGCGTAATTACAATATTTTGACAAAATATCGAGAACACTAAATTAGAGATTATCCAGATCAGAGGAGGAAAATAAAATGGCAGAGTATCGCGCAATTCGTGTAGAAAAGGGTTCAGGCGGTTTTGGAGGCCCTCTTACAATCCAGGGCACAGAGCAGAAGAATAAAGTTATGTACATCACAGGCGGCGGCGTCGCTCCCGAGATCCTTAACAAGATTGTAGAGCTGTCCGGACTTGAGCCCGTAAACGGCTTCAAGACCAGCTGCCCTGAGGACCAGCTCGCACTGGTGATCATCGACTGCGGCGGCACACTTCGCTGCGGACTGTATCCCAAGAAGCGCATCCCCACCATCAACATCAACCCCGTCGGAAAGGCCGGCCCGCTGGCTCAGTTCATCAAAGAAGACATCTACGTTTCCGGCGTAACCGATGCGAACATCAGCCTGGCAGACGGATCTGAGGCTCCTGCAGCTGCAGCACCCGCAGAGGAAGCTCCCGCAGAGGAGAAGAAGGGCATCGACACCAGCAAGAAGCTCTCCGAGCAGATGGCTGAGTCCGGCAAAGGAAACGTTCTGGCAAAGATCGGTCTTGGCGCAGGTAAAGTCGTAGCAACTTTCAACCAGGCAGCCCGTGACGCAGTCCAGACATGTATCGGCACACTGCTTCCCTTCATGGCATTCGTATCCATGCTGATCGGTATCATCAACGGAACAGGCTTCGGTACTTTCTTCTCCACACTGCTGCAGCCCCTGCTCGGCAATGTATTCGGACTCATGATCCTCGGTATCGTCTGCGCGATCCCCGGCCTGTCCGCGATCCTGGGCCCCGGCGCTGTTATCTCCCAGATCCTCGGTTCCATCATGGGCGCTGAGATCGCAGCCGGAAGAATTTCCCCTCACCTCGCACTGGTCGGCCTGTTCGCACTGAACTGCCACGCAGCCTGCGACTTCATCCCTGTAGGCCTTGGTCTTGCGGAAGCTGAGACAGAGACCGTTGAGGTCGGTGTTGTATCCGTCATGTACTCCCGCTTCATCACCAGCTGGATCCGCATCCTGCTCGCGATCGTGTTCAGCATCGGTCTTTACACAGCGGTTTGATCAGATATTTGAGATCACAACGATAAACTAAAGAACAGAGTATTCATTGCCGATAACAGGAGGGTAATAAAATGAAGGTCATTTACGAAAACAAGGTCAAGGCAAGCGGAATTGCCGTAAAAGAATTTAAAGATGCAGGAATGTTCATCATCTTCGGAGAAAATGCTCCCGAGGAGATCAGAGACTACTGCTACAGTGTCAGCGTCAACCCCATTAACGGCGAACTCGCCGCAGGCCAGTATCTCGTGATCGATGGCCAGGAATACAAGATTACCTGCGTCGGCTATGAGGCGCCCATCACCCTTAAGGGCCTCGGCCACTGCACATTCAACTTCAGCGGCGCCACAGAGGCAGAGCTTCCCGGCACGATCTACTGCGAGGAGAAGCCCATGCCGGAGATCGGGATCGGCTCAGTGATCAAGATCATCGAAAAGTAATAGCTGTTTAAATCCCCTATAATCCCCATATACTTAAGTGAACCGGAAAAGAGCCAGGAGAAGTCTCCTGGCTCTTTTCCGTGGTGGGGGGAAAGAATAGGAAGAAACAAATTGCACAGATGTGGTTCCTAAGTAAAAATGGTATAATTCAACAGGAAACTATCCGGAGAGCGATATTTTGACATAAAAAGATGCCGGGCATGACCCGGCTGGCAGGGGAGCGATCAGATATGCACGAGATGGGAATCATTCTTCACATGGCAAATATGCTGGACGAGACGGCAAAAGAGCAGAACCTCACGAAGATCGGCTCTGTGACTTTGGAAGTGGGAGAGGTCTCGGGCATAATGACAGATCTGTTTGTGGACTGCTGGAATTATTTCAAGGTCAAGCACCCGGTTCTGGCGGAGTCCGAACTGAAACTTGTGACGATCCCGGCGGTGACCTTCTGCGGAAATTGCGGGAAGACCTATGAAACTGTGAAATATGGCAAGGAATGCCCGTACTGCCACAGCGGCGAGACCTGGT
>CAMOIJ010000064.1 GCA_946615865.1 uncultured Lachnospiraceae bacterium
AAAAAGCAGGAAAATAATACAGAAACGCAGTTTTACTGCGGAGCCGGCATTCCGGTCTGACGGATCTCTTCCACGAGATCCATATAATCACCGCAATACTTTTCATAAAGAGGTTCCATGGCGTCACGGAACTTCTTTTTTTCGTCTTCAGAAAGTTTGATTTCCTTACAGCCGCTGTCCAGCACGCGCTGTTTTGCCTCCTCCTCCCTGGCGGTCCAGAGCATTCGCTCGTAATCGGCAGGCCGAGCCAGTAATTCCTGAACTTTGACACGATTTTTCCCCTGTCAGCGGTGCTTTAATGAATCGATCAGTCTATATTTTACAGGAGATTAGCGCCGCGGAAAAGTGCGTTTAAAAGTGGGGCGAAAAGGAAGAAGCACAAACGTAAAACGGACTATTCTATGTGCGATATGATATTATATAAATGGATGCCGTTCACCTGACACAGGAATGCAGACATGAGAGACAGTTTCAGAGATTTTCCTCCCTACGAGGGAGATGGACCCTATCTGTATTTTGCCTTTGCGGAAGCCGATTCGAGAAAAGTGCGGGAATACCTGCGCCTTCTTTACGAGCGTGGCTGCAGAGTCTGGTACAGCTGCGGCAAGGCGGACGGACCGGAGGAGGTCCTAAGGCGTCAGGCCAGGTACAGGGGCGCCGCGCTCACAATGGTGTATTTGTCGGACGAAGCGTGCAGAGACCAGAACACTAAGAGCAGTGTCCTTGTAAACCAGAAATTTGACGGCCCGATCATCTGTCTTGATCCTGACGGCAGGGACCGGGTACTGGCGATGGGGCTGCGGGAGTCAGTCCCTCATATCCCCCTTTACAGGATCAGAAGCAGGGAGGAACTCGAAGACGCCATTTTCCACGCTGAGGGTTTTTCACAGGAACTTCTGGGAGAGCCTGTAAAGATCAGGAGGGATAGTATTCTTCCGAAATTGTCACTGGTTCTCTGCGCGCTGGCTGTGGTCCTGTCGGTGTTATTCTTTACCGGAGTCAGAGAGAGCGTCACGGAAGTCATCCAGGTTACGGATGAAGTGGAGCTGAGCGACCCGGTTCTTTTATCCGCTGTGAGAAAAGCCGCAGGGGGAGGAGCTGTCACACAGGAACTGGTGGAGAACCTGAAGTCGGTTGACCTATCAGGGATGCCGGAGAGCTGGGATGATCTTGCCCTTCTGCCGTCGCTGGAGGAGATCAGGATCCCTCAGGAGGCACTGCTCGGCAGGGAGCCTCTGCCGGAAGGAGAATACACCATAATACTTACGGGAGGCGGCACATGAGCAGATTTTTTAAGCCTTACGAGGGAAACCGCCCCTATCTGTTTATCAGTTACGCCCACAAGCAGTCGGAGGAGGTCGTCAGTACGATCCGGATCCTCCACGAGAAAGGGTGGCGCCTTTGGTATGACGAGGGTATACCGGCAGGCAGCGACTGGCCTGCCAACATTGCCGCTCATATGCAGGGCTGCGCGGGAGTGATCTTTTTTGAGTCGGAGCGGGCACTGGAATCTCCCAACTGCTACAGCGAAATGAGTACAGCGTATCGCCTTAAAAAGCCCTGTATGGTAGTGCGCCTGGAAGACACTCAGCGGGATAAAAAGTGGAAGGATATCCTTGAGGGGAAAAAGGAGATCCCTGTCATAGGCAGCCCGGAGGCGAGGGCGGAAGCAATTCTGAAATCCGGCTTTGTCACCCGACGGTATCACCGCTCCTGGACTGAACATATACCGTGGAGCGCAATTGGACTTACCGCATCGCTGCTGTTTTTCCTTTTGTCGGCGGGAGCGCTTTTTGCGCTAAGGAGCGGACTGTGGAATCCGGCCGCGCCTGCTGTAAATGAGGCGGCAGTGGAGCCGGAAACCGCGGAGCCTGAAGAAGAGGAAGCGGTCCCGGAAGTTATTGATCTGGGAGAAGCAGAGCGGTTCTTCGCAGTGACTTTTCCTGATGCTGATCAGGAGCGCGCGATCAGGTCCGCGCTCGGCATAAGCGAAGGGGACATCATGCGGGGCCAGATGGCAGATCTGGACCGGCTGTACATCTGCGGGAATATGGTGATGAAGAGCCTGGACAGGGTCTCTTTTGACGAGAACGGTGTTTGCAGGGTGAACGGTGCACCGGTGATCCGGGGGACAGTCTCTGACCTGACGCCGCTCACTTACGCAGTGCGGCTGGAGAAACTGGGGCTTTTATGCCAGCCCCTGAAAGATATTTCTGATCTGAATTCGCATGTGCTCTTAAGAGAGCTTTCTCTCGCGGGGAGCACAGTGGAGGATATAGCGCCGCTGGAGGATCTTCCAAGTCTGGAAACTCTGAATCTGGAGCACACAGGCGTAAGGGATCTGACGCCTCTGAGCGGATTTGCCCGTCTGAAAAAAGTGACTGTAAGCAGGGACATGCTGCCGGTCTCTTGGGGCACAGAAGCAGGATTTTCTGTAGTTTTGGTGGAATGACAGGAGGATGGCTATGAATGGGAAATCTGTGAAACTTCTATTCGCGCCGGCTGACAAAAATGTGCTCGCACCTATTCTCGAGGCACTTGGAGCGAAAGGGATCAATGTCTCCGAGGGCAGTCCCGAAGGAGATGAGATCCTTCTGGCAGCGCTTTCTGAAAATTTTTACGCGGACAAGTCGCTGACTGACGCTCTGCTCGCCGCGGTCGGAAAGGGCGGAGATAAGGTGCTGCCTCTGCAGCTGGACAAGGCGGCGATCCCGGATGACATCAAGAACGCGATCTATGCGCGGAATATCATATCGGTGAGCGGGCGAGACGCAGATCTCGTGGCGGACCGCATTATCGACGCGCTCCCGGCAAAAAAGAGCAGACTTCCCGTCGCGTTCATAGCGGGAGGAGCAGCCCTGCTCGCACTGGCCATTTTCATGATTGTCCGAAGCATGCAGGGCACTCCGGCACAGGAGGCGGCGCCCTCGGCTGAAGAGACACAGAAGGAGATCGCTTATCCTCTCCCGGCGGGTCTGACGGCAGAGGAACTGGCCCGGATCAAATGCGTCGCGGTCATCGGTGAGCATTTCAATTACTATAAGACTGAGGAGTTTAACGCCTTCCAGAGGATGGGAGACGCAGGGGAAGATATTGCATATCAGCTGGCAAACGAATCCGGGGAAGGCGACAGACGCTGGTACTGGAACGGGGACGGATCGGAAGTCACGATGACCCCCTATGACCTGCGTTTTCTCTCTATGATGCCTCATCTGGAAGAAATTCACCTGGTGAATGTGAGAGTGACAGACGCGCCGGACCTCAGCGGCGTGACTACGATGAAGAAAATCTATGCCAGAGACTGCGATCTGGGCGACCTTAACTGGATCGCGCAGTCAGGGATCCGGGAAGCTCATTTGCGCTGCGACGCGGATTATTCCCCGCTCGGAAACTGTCAGAAACTGCAGGTCGCGCAGCTGGAACTGACGCCGGGAAGAACAGCGGATTTCTCTGCCTTCACCCCTCCGGATCTATTGGACTTTAGTCTGGATGCAGAAGGAAACGGGAACGCTGCCGACCTGTCCGGTCTTGCCGGCTGTGCGCGGCTCAAATACGTAAACTTATCCGGAATTGCGGTCACAGATCTGTCCTTCCTGCAAGGAAAAACCGGAATAAACAGACTGTTCCTGAACGATCTCAGACAGCTTGGAGATATTTCTGCCGTAGGTTCCCTGACCGGGCTGAACACACTTCAGATCAACAACTGTCCTTCCATTGGGGATTACAGTCCGGTTGGAGCATGCAGAAGCCTGCAGCAGCTCTTTCTCAGCGCAGATTTTGACAACCGGATTCAGGATGCGTCTTTTGTAGGAAACCTCAATATGCTGGAGGACATAGTCCTCAGCGGCGTTGCCCTTCCCAATCTCGATTTTTTGACACAGATCTCTCAGGGACGCACGAATCTTAAGTCGCTGGAGCTTAACGGAAGCGCCGGCGATTACAGCGGACTTGCTGCATTCGGCGTTATCAACCGGTTAAGCCTGCGTCCGGATAATTCCGCAGATGCGGGAGCGATCTATGCCGCTCTTACAGACAGCAGGATCAGTTATCTGACGCTGGGAAATCTGGATCAGGTGGACATTTCCGCGCTGCCGCAGCCTGCGCAGGAACTCACACTGGACCGCTGCGCGATCACGGATCTGACATCAGCCCCGGAGGAGTGGGCGGTGCCCAACCTGACCTTATCCAACTGCCAGACGCTCAGATCCCTGGAGGGACTCGAAAGCCCGAACGGATTCGGCAAAAAAGGCGGGATCCTTAAGATCTACAATTGCCCCCGCCTGACTGATTTTAGCGCGATGGAAGGAATGGACCTGAGTTCTCTGGAGATCACCGGCGGATACGTGCTGCCTGAGGAAGTAAATTTCCGGACAGGTGCATTTCTTCTGGACAGTGTCGCGGGAATAGAAAACCTGGATTTTCTGAACGAAATGGACAATTCCCAGCCGGTAAGCTTTAAGTTTGTGGGAATTGAAGGGCTTGAGAACCTCAAGCCCTTAGAGAGGTTCCACGGGACCTTTATAACTGTCTCTCCGGAACTTGAGGAGCAGGCAAAAGATCTGGTTCAAGCGGGAAATTTCAATGAGTATCACATAGAGTATCCGCAGGGCGGCTGGGAGCTGGACAACTCCGGACTCACACTTCTTAGCCTGGACGAGCTGGAGACTCTGCCTGATGCGCTGCTGCGGAGAGTTGAACGCTTCTCTCTGGCCGGAGACGTCCTGTTTGATCCGGATGAGAATGAAGGAATATGGAAAAACTGGGGAGACGGCGATCGTCCGGAACTGTCGGTCCATAACTTTGACACCGGAGAAGAAAGAAAGGTCGCGCGGGGCAGCGGAGTTGTGGAGAGCATGGACTATTTCGAAAAGCTCACCGGTCTGCGTTTCCTGAACCTTTGGGATCAGCCCCTGGAGAGCGTGGATGGAATCCAGAACCTGCGCGAGCTGCACGATCTGGGACTTGCATTCTGTGACAATCTGTCTGATATATCTCCGGTTTTCGCCTTGCAGAATCTGCACAGTCTCTGGCTTAACGGCCCTAATATTGAGAGTATTCAGGGAGTCCAGAACCTGACGCAGCTGTGCAGACTGGATATTTCGGACACCCGAGTGAGCGATCTGTCACCGCTGGCTGAGGCTGACTATTCGACGGCAGTCAAGGAAAACGGAGGATTTGAGTTTGCCGTGAGCGGGCACCACATTGAGGATTTCTCGCCGCTCTCCGCAGTACCGGCCTTCAGCAGGCTTATGATGGGAAATACAGATCCTGTGCTCTATATTTCCGATCTGGAGGGAATAGAAATACGGAGTTTCCAGGCTGACGGCGGTTTCAGTGAAGAATGCACGGCGGAGGATGCCAATGCGCTGTTCGCGGAGTTTGTCCGAAATCATCCGGAACTGGCGGAACTTGATATCCCATGGAATGATAAACTTACTGATCTGACGCCGCTTTTGGAACTGGAAAACCTTCAGAAAGTGCGCATTTCCGCAAATATGCAGGCGGCTCAGGCCAGTCTGGACGGCGCAGATTACAATTTCCGGCTGGAGATCGAGGGGGAATAACGGGATAATTGAATACAATTATACGTCGGAAAGTTGACTTTCGCTCTTTACTGCTTTAAAATGATGAATTGATTAAAGTTTAAGGAGGGCGAAATGAATAAATTAGCTACCCGTATCAAAAATGTGGGCCCCGGCGCGCTCGTTGCAGCAGCATTTATCGGACCCGGAACAGTTACTTCCTGCTCCATTTCAGGTGCTACAGCCGGCTATACGCTTCTGTGGGCTATGCTTCTGTCTGTAATATCAGTCATCATCATGCAGTCCATGGCTGCACGTCTGGGCATTGTCTCCGGAATGGGACTCGGCGAAGCTCTGAGAGAGAAGTTTACGAGTCAGGGAGCCAGGATCCTGATCTCCATCCTCGTAATCGCCGCGGTCTTTATCGGCAATATCGCTTATGAGACAGGAAACCTGACAGGATCGATCCTCGGCATTCAGGCGGCGTTTCCCGCTGCGGACAACCAGACAGCCAAAATAGTGCTCGCTCTGGTTCTTGGCGTGATCGCGTTCGCGCTTCTGTTCTCCGGAAGCTATCAGCGCGTCGAGAATATCCTCACAGCACTTGTTGTGCTGATGGGTGTTATTTTCCTGATCTGCGCATTTGCTGCAAAGCCCGATTGGGGCGCAGTATTTGCAGGCCTCTACGGATTCAAGGTTCCGGACGGCGGAGACTGGATGACAGTCGCGGCCCTGATGGGTACTACGGTCGTGCCTTATAATATTTACCTGCACGCAGCTTCCGCTTCCACAAAGTGGGGCAAGACAGACGACAAAGAGGACGCTCTTGCGAATTCCAGATTTGACTCGATCATTTCGATCGGACTTGGCGGAGTTATCTCTATGGCGATCATCGTCTGCGCGGCAGCGACGATCCATGCATCAGGCGGAACAATCGCTTCCGGTGCTGACATGGCTAAGGCTCTGACTCCCCTTCTGGGCAGTTGGGCTACCGTGATCTTCGGTATCGGCCTCTTCGCGGCAGGTATCACAAGTACCCTGACAGCTCCTCTTGCAGCGGCATTCGCGAGCTCCGGAATTCTGGGCTGGGGCGAAGATATGAAGCAGACCAGATTTAAAGTATTCTGGATCATCGTTCTTGCTTTTGGTGTTTTCGCAACCTGCACACTGGGTGCAAGCCCGACACAGATCATCCTGTTCGCACAGGCTGCCAACGCTATTCTTCTTCCTGTAACAGGAATCCTTCTTCTGATCGTGGCCAATGACGCCGCCATCATGAAGGAATACAAGAACAAGACCTGGTTCAACGTTCTGGTCGTGATCGTTATCGCGATCTTCATCTTCATCGCAGCCAGAAACATGAACGCGTTTATGTCCGGACTCAAGAAGCTGATCAGCGGCTGATCCGGAGCGATATCTGCAAATATCTGACTATATTGGAACTATTGACCCGCAGCGTATTTGCTACGGGTCAAGTCCGTTTTTCACACATAAAGGAAACTACATGGATTACAAAATACTGCCGGTGGGAGATTCTGCGCTGACGATCATTTTCGGAAACAGTATCGACCCGGAGATCAGCAGGATCGTGCGGGTCGCCAGAAAATATCTCACAAAGAAAAATATCAAGGGCGTCAATGAGTACGTTCAGACCTATGCGACGCTCATGGTCCATTATCGTCCCGTAACTATCGGATACGACGAGCTTGCCGAGAGGATCGAGTTGGAACTGTCGCAGATGGATCTGGGAAGCGATAGTTTAAAGAAGAAGACTATTGTGATCCCGGTGTGCTACGGAGGAGAATTCGGACCGGATCTGCCTTTTGTGGCGGAGCACGCGGGAATCTCCGAAGAGGAGGTCATAAGAAGACACAGCGCGGTGGACTACCTGATCTATATGCTTGGATTCATGCCGGGATTTGTATATCTTGGCGGAATGGATCAGTCCATAAGCACGCCCAGACTGAAAAACCCGAGAGAACGCCTGGAAAAGGGCTCGGTAGGCATCGCGGCCAATCAGACCGGGATCTACCCTCTGGTCTCTCCGGGCGGATGGCAGATCATCGGCCGTACACCGCTGGAACTGTATGACCATGAGAGAGAAAAGCCGATCCTCTATGAAGCAGGCGAGTTTATCCGCTTTGTCCCGATCACTGAGCAGCAGTTTAAGGAGATACGGGCGAAGGTAGAGGACGGAACCTATGAGTATGAGTGGATCAGAGAGGGGTGACGTAAAAGACTATGGCAATGCATGTGATCAGCCCCGGCCCCCGCACGACGATCCAGGACAAAGGAAGGCTGGGATATCAGAACAGCGGCTTCGCGCCGAGCGGTTTCATGGACAGAGTCGCTTCCAGAATGGCTAATGTGCTGGTCGGAAACAAGGATTCGGAGGCAGTGTTGGAATTCTGCCTGATCGGACCGGTGCTGAAATTTGATGAGACAGTAAATCTCGCCGTCTGCGGCGGAGATTTTTCCATCGACGTCGGCGGCAGAGTGTATCCCGCAAATAAGGCGGTGCGCGTACCGGCAGGAATTACTGTAAAAATATTGACAGGGAAAGTAGGAATCTACGGATCTGTCGCAGTGGGCGGCGGCCTGGACATTCCCATGGTAATGGGAAGCCGCAGTACAAACCTGCGCTGCGGGATCGGCGGATTTCACGGCCGGGCCCTTATGGCCGGCGATGAGATCGCTCTGAGACACCCGGAAAACGGCAGGAGAGATTTCTCCTGGCGGTGGGTGCCTGCGCGCAGACTTGTGTCTCCCGATGATCCGGACATCACCAAAGTACGCGTGATCCCCGGTCCTCAGGAGGATATGTTCACAGAAAAGGGAATTCAGACTTTCTACAAGAGCTCCTATGTGATCACTGCCCAAAGTGATCGCATGGGATACAGGCTGACAGGACCTAAGGTCGAAGCCGCCTGCGGCTACGATATTTTGTCCGACGGGATCGTAAACGGAAGCGTCCAGATCTCCGGCGCCGGGGAGCCCATCGTGATGATGGCGGACAGGCAGACCACGGGCGGATATGCCAAAATAGCGTCGATCATCAACGTCGACATCCCCCTGTTCGCGCAGCTGCGCCCGGGGCAGAAGGTACAGTTTGTCAGATGCACGGTGCAGGAAGCGCAGATACTGATGCGGGAGGCGAGCTGGAAGTGGAAGGAACACTGCAAGATCCTCGAGAAGAGCACTCCTGCGGGCTTTAAGGCCCTGGGCCTGAGGTCGGATGGGAGCAGCAGCGGCAGTTCGCGCTCCGGCTGGACCAAAAAGGCCTGGAAACGGAGAGAATGGAAACGAAAGGGAGGTAATAACAGATGATCAGTGATTATAAGGATTTGACACCTGTACAGATGCGGCATTTGATCCGCGAGGGCAAGTTCACAGAGCCCACCAGCGGTCTCTGCCCCGGCTACGCCCAGGCGAACCTTATCATTCTCCGCAAGGAGCACGCTTACGATTTCCTGCTGTTCGCCCAGCGCAATCCGAAGGCCTGCCCTGTGCTGGAAGTTCTCGACACAGGCAGCCGCTTCACTAAATTTGTGGCAAAAGATTGCGATATAGCCAAGGATTTCCCCAAATACAGGATCTACGAGAAAGGTGTCTGCACCGGCGAATACACGGATGTGGAGCAGTTCTGGAGCGATGACCTGGTGGGATTCCTCATCGGATGCTCTTTCAGCTTTGAATCCGAGATGATCGAAGCCGGCATCGAGATGCGCCACAACACCATGGGCCGCAATGTTCCCATGTACATCACCGGGATCGACACGGTTCCGGCCGGCGTCTTCTCCGGAAAGATGGTCGTCTCCATGCGCCCTGTGCCTCCGCAGCAGGTCGTAAAGGCCGTTACGGTCACCGCGCAGCTTCCCAAGGTGCACGGAAGCCCGATCCACATCGGCGATCCTTCCGTGATCGGAATTAAGGACATTGACCATCCCGAATTCGGAGATCCCGTGGAGATCAAAGAGGGAGAAGTAACAATGTTCTGGCCCTGCGGCGTGACGCCTCAGTCCGTGGTCATGAACGTAAAACCGGACTTTGCGATCACCCACGCGCCCGGACACATGCTGATCCTGGATGTGAAGAATGTGGATCTGAAGGAATAACATAGAGGAGGAGACAAGATGATTAAGGTTGATCTGAACTGTGATCTGGGAGAAAGTTTCGGCGCTTATAAGATAGGTATGGATGACAAGGTGATCCCGATGATCTCCTCCTGCAATATCGCGTGCGGTTACCACGCCTCAGACCCCATGGTGATGCAGAAGACCGTGGCTATGGCCAAAGAAGCCGGCATCGGCATCGGTGCTCATCCGGGCTATCCGGATCTGATGGGCTTTGGCCGCAGAAACATGAACGTATCGCCCAAGGAAGCAGCGGCGTATGTGACTTATCAGCTGGGCGCGCTCTATGCTTTTGCAAAGGCAGCAGGCGTAAAGCTTCAGCATGTAAAGCCTCACGGCGCGCTGTACAACATGGCCGGCAAGGATTACAAACTGGCTCTGGAGATCGCAGAAGCTGTACAGGATTTTGACTCATCGCTGATTCTCATGGGCCTTGCAGGGAGCGAGAGCGTTATAGCCGCTCAGGACATCGGTCTTCCTGTAGCCAGAGAGGTATTTGCGGACAGAGCTTATATGCCCGACGGAAGCCTTGTGCCCAGAAGCCGGGAAGGCGCTGTGATCCATGATGAAGAACTGGCGATCAGCCGCGTGATCCGCATGGTGAAGGAGCACAAAGTAACTGCGATCGACGGACGGGACATCGAGATCGTACCGGATTCGATCTGTGTGCATGGCGACAACGAAAAAGCACTGGTCTTCGTGACACGTATCCGCGAGGCGCTTGCCGCTGAAGGTATTGAAATAGCGCCGCTGTCGGAATTCATTCAGGTGCACTATCACTGATGGCAAGGGTGAATCTGTCTGATGCTGTTTTAGGGGGCGTCGCATCTTGCTGATTAATCAGCAGGGGCGGCGTCCTCTTTTTGTCT
>CAMOIJ010000065.1 GCA_946615865.1 uncultured Lachnospiraceae bacterium
TTCGTTAGAGCCTTTTTCTTTGGCTCTGGTTTTTCATAGGTCACTTGACACTACCAAATTCGCTGTCCTCAGCGCCACACACAGTGTAGCACGCGAAGATAACATGTGTAAAGTGAACATGTTTACAGATCCGCTGCCTGCGGTTCACATGTTTCCTCTGCCTGTCATAATAACAGAACGCAGTTTTTCTGATTTTCTTACATATGAGCCCGGGCATTCCCCTCCTTGACTCATCCCCGAAAAGAAGTAAAGTATTTATATAACACAAATGCTCACAACTTGGAAAGGCATGCATTATGAATACATCAAAATATCCCCTGATCTGGGGGCATCGGGGAGCCAGCGGGTACGCCCCTGAAAATACACTTCCCGCTTTTAAAATGGCAGCCGACATGGGCGCCGACGGTGTCGAACTGGACATCCAGATGACCAAAGACGGCGAGATCGTGGTCTGCCACGACGAGACCATTGACCGCACAAGCAGCGGCAAAGGCTGGCTCAAAGACTTTACTTTCGAGGAGCTCCGCAGGCTGGATTTCAGCATCGGAAACTCAGCTTACGAGGGCGTAAAGATCCCGACAATGGAAGAGGTTTTCGATCTTCTTGAGCCCACCGGGCTGTTGATCAACATTGAGATCAAGACCGGCATCGTTTTTTATGAGAATATCGAGGAAAAGATCCTGGAACTGACTAAGCGCAAACACTGGGAAGACCGTGTCATCTACTCTTCCTTCAATCACTATACGGTTCGCAGGATCAAAGAGCTGGATCCCGGAGCGAAGACAGGCCTTCTCTACGGAGACGGTCCCATTGACATGCCCGGTTACGGGCTCAACCTTGGCGCGGACGCTTTGCACCCCGCTTTCTACAATCTCCAGTATCCTGATTTCATGGAGGACAGCCGCAGATACGGTCTTGACGTCAATGTCTGGACCGTCAACTCCGCCGCCGACCTTCGGGCCTGCAGGAAATACGGTGTGAATGCGGTCATCACTAATTATCCGGCAAAAGCCAGAGAATTGTACGAGGCAGAATCATGATCGAACACAAGATTCATTTCCTTGGAGAAAAGGATTATATTCCCGTAATGGAGACTCAAAACCGGCTCTGGCGGGAGCAGCATGTAAAGAACGGTAAAATCACTACACGGGACGGGATCAAACTCAACTACTATTACGCGGAACACCCGAATCCCAAAGCGGTTGTAGTCATACTGCACGGCTATTGCGGGTTCTGGGGCAAATACCACGAATTTGCCTGGTACCTGTGGCAGGCAGGCTATACGATCTTCTTTCTCGAGCAGCGCTGCCACGGTTATTCCGGCGGAAAACTTCCCGAATATGATGTGGTCCACATCGACACCTTTGACACCTATGTGAAGGACCTGCGCGAATTTATGGACAAGGTAGTGATGCCCGCTTCCGGAAAGCTTCCCCGTCTCCTGCTGGCTCACTCCATGGGAGGCGCTGTCGGCGCTCTCTTCCTCGGAACCTATCCAAGGACTTTTAGCGGAGCTGTCCTCACTTCTCCTATGCTCAAACTCCATACCGGGAAAATGACTCCCCGCAGGATTGAAGCTTTGCGGACCTACATGAAGATGACCCGCAGTCAGAAAAAGCTGTGCTTCGGACAGCATCACTTTGATCCCGAGCCCGAGTTTCCAAATAGCAGTACGCTCTCGAAGGCGCGCTACATGTACTTTTTCAGGCAGCGTATTTTCGACTCCCATTATCGCACTTCCGCTCCATCCTTTGGCTGGGTGATGGCGGCGGTCGATGTGACCGGACTCATTATGAAACGCGCGCACAGAATAAAGATCCCCGTCACGCTGATGCAGTCGGGAATCGACACACTGGTGGATGCGGCCGGCTTCAGTGAATTCATGAAGAGAGTTCCCCAGGCCAGACTTATACGTTATGAAAATGCCAAACACGAACTCTTCAACGCGGCGTCAAAAGAGAGAAAGCAATATTTTGCCGATGTGATAGCCCAGTTCGACCGAATGTGCGGACAGTAAAAAACAGCAGGTGACCAGTCACCTGCTGCTTCTTTTTTTATTCATTATTATTTTGCCAGCGGCTGCTTATCCGAGAGTCTCAGGAAAACGAAACCCAGCAGGAAGAAGACAGCCAGGGAAGCGACCGCGATGTTGATCGTACCGCCGGCAAGCTTGACCCATGCGATGACGGCAGAACCAAGGAAAGACGCTCCTTTGGCAAAAATATCGTAGATGCCGAAGTATTCTCCGGAGTTCTCCGCGGGAATGATCTTGGAGAAATAACTTCTTGAGAGGGACTGGATCGATCCCTGGAAGCACCCGACGCCAAACGCGAGAATGCCGAAATCGATCAGTGTGTGCAGCGTCAGCGCGTAGATACAGACGCAGAAATATCCGACGATACAGGCCAGGATCAGCGGAACAGTGTCAAACTTCTTGGAAAGCTGAGCGAATACGAGCGATCCGCCAAAAGCAACAACCTGCGTAGCCAGAAGGAAAACGACCTGTCCGACGGTGGGAAGCCCCAGATCCGTGCCGATGTTGATGCAGTTGTCGATAATGGTGCCTACGCCGTCGATATAGAGGAAGAAGGCGATCAGGAAGAAAAGCACCTTCTTGTCGTGGGTAGCGATCTTTCTGAGCGTCCCGTAGATCTTGCCGAATACAGCAGATATCTCTCCCCTCTCCGCTTCAACGTAGTTGATCTGCTTGTATTCTTTCAGAAGAGGTAACGTTACAATGAGCCACCAGATACCGGTCACTGAGAAACCTATGATCTTGGCGACCATGGGCGAAAACACCATGAGATCTTCGCTCAGACCGCCGCCCAGGATATAAGCCACCATCGCAATTATGAAAGGAATGCAGGAACCGATGTATCCCCACGCGTAGCCGTAGGAAGAGACTTCGTCCATTCGCTCTTCCGTCGTGATGTCGTTGAGCATCGAGTCATAGAAAGTCAGCGACATGGAATAAAAGATCTTGGTCAGGACAAATATGACGATGAACATGACCCAGGACATCGCGAAGCCGTTCAGGATGCAGCCTGCAACGCCGAGCGCCACAGCGGTCTGGAAAAAGATCTTCTTACGGTCCTTGTGGTCCGCGAATGCTCCGCAGACCGGTCCAAGAATTGCCACGACAATGGTCACCACTGAGATCGCGATGGAATAATAAGCAGTTGCCTGATCACCTGTGATCTGTCCCGGCGCGTCGCCGATGGCAAGAGCCTTGAAATAGATCGGGATCAGGGAACAGGCCAACATCGTGAAGGCCGAATTTCCCACATCATACAGTACCCAGGCGCGTTCTTTTTTTGTCAGATTTTTAAACATAGCTGTTTACCCCCTGAGAAACATTGTACCATCAAATCCTTTGATGAAACATATTTCTTCTCTCTTTTAGTTTCTCACGTAAGCCTGCATGACTTTGACCGGCCCGTTTACTGCCCTAAGGCGATATTTACCTACAGATTCGGGGACGATAAATGTCTCCGCGTAATGCACTTCGTAAGGCTCGAACTCCCCGCAGATGCTCTCTACGAGGCAGCTTGTCCCCTCCACAAGGTTCAGCACGTTAACACTCTCATGGCAGTCCACATCTGCGTGGTCGCGTATCGTGAAGCGCCTCGTCTCGATGAATTCCAGCTCATGAAGACCTGTGTGCTCCTGCGTGTAGTTCTCCTTCTCTTCCACAACGCTGAACCGGCTCACCAGATTCTCCATGACCCATCCGGTGCGCCTCTCCTTAATGACTTTGGAGCCGCGCTCTATATTGATCGGCCTGGGCTTTCCGTCCAGTCCCAGACGCCCCCAGTCCCAGAGTTTGAAAGTGAAGATATAAGGAGTTGCACTGATCTCCAGGACCATAGCCCCGCTGCCCGAGCAGTGAATGGTGCCTGCCGGGATCAGGAAGTGGTCGTGCTTCTTCGCGGGGATCTTGTTGATATACTTCTCAGCGTCAAAAGGTGCTTCACCCTTCTGCGCCTCCTCCAGCGCCGCGATCAGGTCGGCGATCTCTACGCCTTCCTTCAGTCCCAGGTATACGCAGGCGCCTTCCTCCGCGTCCAGAATGTAGTAGCTCTCGTCCTGGGTATAAGCCATTCCGAACTGACTGTGAATGTATTCTGTGGTCGGGTGGACCTGCAGCGACAGGTTCTGCCCTCCCATTGTATCCAGAAAGTCGAAGCGGATCGGGAACTCCGCGCCAAAGCGCGAGTACACTTTTTTCCCCAGCAGTTTCTCCGGGTGCCTGAGGATCAGGTTCATGGCAGGCATCTCCAGGATCGTTCCGTCGAAGTCAAAGCATATGCTGTTCTCTTCCGGCACTCCGTCGAAGCTCCACGCGTAATTGGGCTTGTCCGGATCCAGTCCGCACATCTTCTTCATCCACTGCCCGCCCCACACTCCGGGATCAAAATAGGGAACGACCCTGAAGGGCTCCGAGGCCTCTTTGATAAGAGCCTCCTCAAACAGATCGCTGCTGATCATGACGAGGTCGTCGTCCCGGTTCGCGTCAATAAAATACGCCATCCGATCCATGCATTCCGCTTTTAATTTGTCAGCGATCCTCCATTCCAGGAAATAGCCCTGCTTGAACTTCTTCAGAATGTCTTCCTCCGGATTGTCCGAGAAATAATTGGGCATACCGGCGCGGTAGCGCAGCTGGATCTCCCAGCGGCTCATATCGGCGTAGACACACAGCCCGCCGTCACACAAAAGGGACGCGCCAAAACCGTAGACGGCGACTTTCCCACTGCACGACGCTATTTTGGCACGGAAATAATCAGCCTTGACGAGGTCGATGAAATCGACGAGTTCTCCGTAGTACATCTTTCCGAAGACGCGGTCGTCGGTGAGGGTATTCTTCAAAAGAATCTCCAGCGCATCCCCGTCCTTCAGGATCTGTCTTGCCGATACGATCAGATCCGGCTTGAGCTCTTCCAGGATACCGCGCATCTCCTCCTCACAGACTCCCGGATAGGTCTCCAGCACAAGGCTCCAGCTGTCGCCGGACAGCTCAGTACTCAGACGATCAAGGATCTCCTCTCTGCCTCTGAACACTCTTCCTTTACTATTATCAACACGTTTCGCCGGGCGCTTGACGTAACCTGACATCCCCCACCTCCTGCACTTAACTCCATTTTTGCAGTTTACACTTTCATCGCCGCTTCATACGCGCCCCAGATGACGCTTCTCAGATTCCCGACGCTGCGGCAGTCGCCGACTATCTGCACATTCTTCTTTCCGGCTGTTCCAAGCGGTGCAGGCATATATCCTGCGCAGGAGATCACACTGTCACAGGGGATCTCGAAGGACTTCCCTTCCTTGTCCTCACAGACGATCGCGCCATCCTTCACCTCTGTAAGCCGGGTCTCAAGATATACCGGCACCTTCTTCCAGGCAAAATATTCACGCAGATAGGAACTGTTCGCAAGGCACACTCCTTTCTGCCTGATCAGGTCATCCAGCATCTCTACGATCACCGGCTTTTTGCCCTGCAGCTGCAGTTCATAAGCGATCTCGCATCCGGTCAGTCCTCCACCGATCACAGCCACGGTCGTTCCAACTATGGAAGCTCCCACAGGAGCCGCTTCAAAGTCATGTCCCGCTGCCACCACAGCGCCGGGCTCGCTTAACAGGAACTCGCAGGCCTCGATCATTTTCTCATGGCCCTTTACGCCTTTGAGGATACGCGGTACAGCGCCGGTCGCTATGATCACGGGCTGATCTCCGAACTCCTGAACTGTCCTCACTTCATAGTTATAGTGGATCTCTATGTCAAGATCCTCCATCTGCAGCCGGTACCAGGCGAGCAGATCGCGAAGTTTCCCTTTATAGGACTCCGCTGCAGCTGCGATAAATGCTCCGCCCAGGCAGTCTGTGCGCTCATAGATCACCGGCTTGTGGCCGCGCAGCGCAAGAACACGGGCTGCTTCCATGCCGCCTATGCCGCCTCCGACGATCGCGACAGTCTGGGGATTCTTCGCCTTCTCAATGTGGTGCTTTTTCCACTGCATCATCTCCGCGTTGACGGCGCAGCGCGCAAGATGCAGGGAGTCAAACAGATCCTGGTCGTTGGGAACTCCCTTATAATGCGCCATGTTGAAGCATCCGTTATGGCACAGGATGCAGGGACGGATCTCGTCCTCTCTTCCCTCGATCAGTTTGTTGACCCACTCCGGATCCGCGAGGAACTGTCTTGCGAATCCCGCTCCGTCAATGCCGCCCCTCGCTACAGCATCAGCGGCTGTCACAGGGTCCATTCTTCCGGCGCAGACAACCGGAATATCCACAAATTTTCTGATGTGCTCCACATACTCCAGGTTGCAGTTCTCGGGCATGTAGATCGGCGGGTGCGCCCAGTACCATGCGTCATAGGTTCCGTTGTCGCAGTTGAGCATGTCGTAACCGGCGTCCTGAAGATATTTTGCCGCCCACTCGGACTCCTCCATATCGCGCCCTGCTTCCTCGAACTCCTCGCCGGGAAGCGCGCCGCGGCGGAATCCCTTCGTCTTGGAGACCACGCTGTAACGCAGGGACACCGGGAAATCATCTCCGCAGGCCTTCTTGATCGCCTTCACGATCTCCACCGGGAAGCGGTAGCGATTCTCAAAAGATCCGCCGTATTCGTCCGTGCGGTGGTTCACATATTTGAGTGTGAACTGATCGAGCAGATAGCCCTCATGCACAGCGTGGATCTCCACGCCGTCTACGCCCGCTTCCTTGAGGAGCCTTGCGCACTCGGCAAAAGCATCCACAAACTCATGGATCTCTTCCACTGTCATCGCTCTGGAGGGAACTTTGTCCGACCAGCGGTTGGGTGCGGGCGACGCGCTCGCCGTTATCTTATCCAGGTCCATGAACGGCTTTGAAGCCTCTCGCAGGACCTTATTGGAATAGAGTTCCTCCATCATCTGAGAGATCGTGAAACTGCGGCCGAATCCCGCAGTCAGCTGCACGAACAGTTTGGCGCCGGTCTTGTGAAACTCCGGCAGCCACTTCGCCAAGTCCCTGTACATCTTTTTATTCTTGTGCAGCCACTGTCCGAACATCGGATTGTAAACAGGCTGACAGCCGGGAAGGACCAGACCCGCGCCTCCTTTGGCAGCTTCCAGTATGAATCTGGCGCCCTCTTTGTCAAAATGATTTCGTTCCATCCATCCGAACAGATCCGTGCCGCCCATCGAAGTCACGACAAAGCGGTTCTTGATCTCACAGTTCCCGATCTTCCACGGAGTCAGGAGAGCCTGATATTCTTTCTTTACATTTGTTTCGGCACTCATGTTTTCCTCCTCTGCCTCATCACAGCCACTTACGGCGCGGCGTCGAATAAGTCTTCACATTCAACGAGCACAGTCCCGTCTTCCTTGACATGGATCCTCTGCCCTTCTTTGATCTCCTGCAGGAATTCATCCCCCAGGTCATCGACCAGGATGATCGGGTGCTCGGACCAGTTAGCTGTCAAAACAGCGCCGGCCACAGCCAGTGTATCCGCCTTCTTGCTGAAAAGCATGCAGGCGGGACCGACTCCCATCACAGAAGCGCAGTACAGGACCATTCCGCCCGTGGTCGATCCGATGGTCTCCGGCAGGCAGAGGATCTTTCCGGGCATTTTCTTCCCATAGAGTTCGGGATTGTTCATATCCTGAAGAACTCCTCTGGGATTCAGGAATGAGCCCGCGGTCTTGAGATTTGCCAGCGTGTTAAAACCTGTGTGGGTGACCAGTGCCTCCGCGATCACATCTCCCGGTACAACGACCCGGCCCTTGTATCTTTTGATCATTGCTCGTCACCTCCATTTCTCATCCCAGCCGCCGGTTATGATCTCGACCAGCTCCGCCTCGCTGTAGAATCTCGCCTTGCTGTAATAGCGCAGCTTGTTGGAGGCAGTGATGATGCGGATCTTATCCGTGAGCGGATTAGAAGTATAGGACAAAGGACAGAGTCCGGAGATGGTCACTCCTATCCTCTTGAGCCTTCGCGCTCTTACAGGGTATTTCTTCTCGAAAGCCTCGCGCACATCGGGCGCCGCGCAGAAGATCGTGTTCACCGTGACCTGAGTGTTTCCGTGTCTCTTAAGTCCATCGACAAGTCTGTCTGTCCAGTCCCTGAGCTGCTCACAGGAGAAGTGCGGACAGCCTGCAAAAGCCAGCTCCGGGGCATCTTCCTTGAACTCCCTCCCTTCCCAGGGATTGGGATAGTTCGCCTTGACGCGCTCAATCTCGGCGTCGTCGATCACGAACACCTTCGCGTTCTCTTTGATGAGGGAGTTCCCTCCATCCGGCAGTGCGTGTTTCACCGCCTCCGGTGTGATGTTTTCAACATGGTAGAGCCCGACAGAACCGTTGGAAGCAGCTGCCGCGCCCATATCCTTCAGATAATCCTTAACTGTCTGGGTGAGTTCCGTCCCCAGCCATTTGTCCAGTCCGCGGATATAGGGCACATCTTCTATGCACTTAAATCCGATAGCACTCCCCAGGAGCTGAGGCTCAGGCATATTTTGGCACTGCACTTCTATGATCCAGTCCGCTTTTCTTCCCTCATCTGTGAGGAGGCCGAACTCCGGAACGTATCCAAGAATGTTGGACATAAGTTCCAGAATTCCCGAATTGCGGTTGCAGCGGGCGCCGATCACCGAATTGACATAAGAGACGGCAGAGGATTCCGCCCATCCCAGAATATCGCCGTACTGCGGGATATTTCCCACTTCTTTCATATAGGCGGTGCAGGTGTAAGCGTTGCTGTCCTTGATGCCCATGCGCTCCCACTCCTGCTCCATCCTCTTCTGGCCGGAGAAGATCACTTTGAACATCGCGCGGTCCATAAGGCTCATCGGCACGTGGTCCTCAACGCCGCGGGGATCTGTGGTGAAACTCTGCCTGGGCAGCGCGCCGCCGTCGATCAGTTCCTCCATCAGGTCAAAGACCGGCTTCCAGGTCATACTGCCTGTGCCGATCACAGCATGTCCCATCCGGCCGGTGATCTTTACCATCCGCTCCGCTCCGAAGGCTTCACCGTACATGACAAGCGTGTTCAGCACCTTCCTCATGGCCTCGCCCTGCTCCCCTCTCTGAACGGCGAGCAGTTCCTCATTCAGGATCATATCCATCCCTCCTTTCGCGTTTCCTTATGAAAATATTTTATCAACGAAAGAACGATGGGGCAACTACAGAAGGGGCTGCCGCATAAGCGTGAAGATTCATGACCTACGCTTTTGCACTGCGTCCCTTCTTGGATTTTTTCTTGGTTTTCGCTATATTTGGGCAGTTGGGCACAGCGAAGATTTTGCAAGAATTGTTCCCCTGAATTTTTGTCGTATTTTGGGCAGTTGGGCACAGCGAAGATTTTGCAAGAATTGTTCCCCTGAATTTTTGTCGTATTTTGGGCAGTTGGGCACAGCGGGGGATTTCCTCCAATTTGTTCTCCATGATCGCTCTTATTCTATGTAGTACAATCACAAGAAAACTACTGCCTGTACCCAACGTCACGGCAACTGCAGAAATTCATGGGATAAATTCACAGAAAATCAGCCTCTTGTACCCAAACTTCTCAACAGAAGCAGAAATCTATGGGGAACAATTCTGAAAAAAACATTTCTGTGCCCAACCAGATTCGAAATAATCTAACACAGACTTGCTGATCAGTTGATTTTGAGACAAAACAGAGACCGGATCAGTCTCTGTGGCGTCTCGCGTAATCTTTTCTGATCGGCTCCAGCATCTCTTCATTGTCAAATACTGCCTCCATGTCCTCTACGGTAGCAGCCTTTCGGGCACAGCCCACCACATGAGAAAGCACCTTATAGTTCAGCTGCGTGCCTGCGCTGTCATTCTCATAGCGCACCGCCCGGGATGCGTTAATTCCGAACCTGCCTGCTTCCTTCACCGCGTCAATATTCGCTCCCAGGAACATGAATTCCCAGTGATATTGCTCTTTCCGGCGCTCGATCATGCGGCGCACCTTCTCATAAGTATACTGATGGCTGGCATTCTCCATACCATCCGTTGTGATGATAAGGATAGTCTTCTCCGGCACATCTTCTTCCCGGGCATATTTGTGAACTGTGCTGATATGATGGATCGCGCCGCCGACCGCGTCGAGCAGTGCCGTACATCCGCGCACATAATACTGCTTGTCATTCATCGGCTCTATCTTCCGAATATCGACCCGATCATAGAGCACTTCTGAACGATCATCAAAAAGCACCACAGAGACATATGCCTCGCCTTCTTCTTTCTTCTGCTTGTCGATCAGGCTGTTGAAACCGCCTATGGTGTCTGCCTCCAGCCCGCTCATGGAACCGCTTCTGTCGAGGATCATTACCAGTTCTGTCAAACCTTTTTTCATATCAAGCCTCACTTTCTGCTGCTGCGCAGCTGCCTCATTTCTTCTTGTGAGGTCAGTATAGCAAGGCGAGATCATAAAACGGTCGCCCGGCAGGCGACCGTTAAA
>CAMOIJ010000066.1 GCA_946615865.1 uncultured Lachnospiraceae bacterium
ATCCCCAGAAATAAGGCAATATTCATGCTTTATGCATGGTATGCATGACACTACGCAAAAAGCACAGGGGATAAGGAAATGACACAGTCTCCCAGAGAAAGGCTTACGCGGACTTCCATGAGTCTGGCTGTTCTCGCTGTTTTCTCAACTCTAACTTTTCCGGTATTATTACCTTATATTTTCGGATCCGTGTCGATATTGCTCGCCATTATTTCCAAAGGCGCCAGACACAGTTTTCCGCGGCGCAGCAGGAGCGCTGTGATCGTCGCGTCCGTCGCTTTGGCGATCAACACAGCACTCATCGTATCTACTGCCTTTTACTTCTATCGGGTACTTCATGATCCGGCGCTTCAGGAACAATTCGGCAAACTGCTGTACCAGACGTACGGAATCACCCTTGAGGATCTGCTTAACCAGCTGGGACTGCAAAACAGCGCTCTCGGCAATTTATGATCCTGTTTATACGAGGTCGATATGTCTTCATTTAAAGCTAATAAGAATCTGAAAGCCGACGCGCGGGAATCTCTTCTCGGGAATCTTACCACCGCAGTAGCTTCAATATTTTTCTACACGCTCTCCACAATGCTTTTGTCGGAGATGATCGCGAATTTCAACACAAAATCGCTGCTCATATCGCTCCTGCTCTCTCTCTTTGTCTTTTTTGTGATCAACACATGCGCCAATATGCTCAGGATCGGACTTTCATGTATCTTTCTCAAACTGCAGTTCAGGCAGAAAGCGAAAGTCAGCGATCTGTTCTACGCATTCAGGAACAATTCCGACGCAGCTGTGACGATCAGCGCGTTCATAGCCGCTCTTGAACTTCTGTGCATGATGCCTTATATTCTGTTCGCTTCATTTTCATCCGGGCACAGTGTTCCCGCCGGCACAGCGATCTCCATTCTGCTGATCGGCACCGGATTTTTAGGAACTATAGCGATTCGCATCCGTTACGCGATATGCACCTACCTGTTCCTCGATTTCCCTGACTACAGTGCCCGCGAACTGATCAGGGGAGGCACTAAACTGATCAGCGGGCATCTCTCGCGGCTGTTCGGGCTCTATGTCAGCTTTATCCCGCTGTATATACTGAGCCTGATCTCGCTTGGCGTCGCAGGTCTGTGGGTGAGCAGTTACACACACGCCGCTGAAGCGGCCTTTTACAAAGATCTGATGGCCAACACCGCTTTCTGATCGACATGAGCAAATCGAGTAGGATGCTCCTACTCGATTGACCGTTGGTCAAAATATTGTCAACTGTAAAGCGGTGTGGATAGATATCTGTCTCCGGAGTCAGGCAGGAGGACGACTATCCTCTTTCCCCGGTTCTCCGGTCTTGATGCCACCTGGACCGCTGCCCAGAGAGCGGCTCCGGATGTAATACCCGTCAGGATCCCTTCCGCATGAGCCAGCGCCCTTCCTTCCTCAAAAGCAGCGTCATCAGGCACTGCAACGACCTCGTCGTAGATCTTCGTGTCCAGAATAGAGGGGATAAAACCTGCTCCTATTCCCTGAAGCTTGTGAGGGCCCGGTTTCTTTCCCGAGAGCACAGCGGAACCTTCCGGCTCCACTGCCACCACGTGGATCGCAGGATTCTTCTCTTTGAGATATTTTGCCGTGCCTGTCAGAGTTCCGCCGGTGCCTACAGTGGCCACAAAGATGTCAAGTTCCCCGTCCGTGTCTTCCCAGATCTCCGGTCCGGTAGTATCGTAATGGGACTGCGGATTAGCGGGGTTGTCGAACTGTCCGAGGATCACAGATCCCGGAATGGAATCTCTGAGTTCCTCTGCCTTGCGGATCGCGCCCTCCATTCCCAGCGCGCCCTCCGAGAGGACGATCTCGGCTCCGTATGCTTTGAGAAGAGTCCTTCTCTCCGCGCTCATCGTATCGGGCAGTGTGAGGATCGTCTTATATCCCTTGGCCGCTGCTACGCAGGCAAGGCCGATCCCGGTATTTCCACTGGTAGGTTCAATGATCGTTGCACCGGGCTTAATAAGCCCTTTCTTCTCAGCGTCCTCGATCATGCCAAGCGCCACTCTGTCCTTGGCGCTTCCTGCGGGATTTAAGAATTCCAGTTTGGCGACGATCTCCGCCCCGGTCACCCCTTTCTTCTTCTGATAATTCCTCAGAGACAGAAGCGGCGTCCCGCCGATCAGTTCTGTTGTGCTGTATTTGATCTTGCTCATCTTCCCGCACCTCTTTTCATTCCTTGCTGTCATTCTTCGTACTGCTGCTGTCTTTGTCGGGAAGAAGGGCCTGTTTGCTCTTGTCCGCCACTACAGAGCGGATCTCGATCATCGGTCCTCCCTTGCCTTCGACATATGCGCGGGTGATGGTCACCTTGCCAATGTTTTCATCTTTAGGAATCTCATACATGATATCCAGCATGAATTCCTCAATGATAGATCTCAGCGCTCGGGCGCCCGTGTCCTTTTCGAGAGCCTTTTCCGCGATCGCGGTCAGCGCGTCGTCTTCAAATTCCAACTTGACCTCATCCAGCGCCAGCAGTTTCTGGTACTGCTTGAGAATCGCGTTCTTGGGCTCCTTGAGGATCTTGACCAGCATCTCTACGTCTAGTCCCTGCAGAGGGCAGACCACGGGAAGTCTTCCGATGAACTCAGGGATCATACCGAACTTTCTGAGGTCTTCATTGGTGACATAATTCAGAATGTTCTTTTCATTGTCATATTTGTCCCGGATCTCAGCCGCAAATCCGATTGATGTCTGTCTTGTAAGTCTCTCCCTGACAATGCGCTCCAGATCAGGGAAAGCGCCGCCGCAGATAAACAGGATGTTTCTTGTATTGATCGTTGTCAGCGGGACCATCGCGTTCTTGCTGTTGGCTCCCACCGGCACTTCTACATCGGCGCCCTCGAGGAGTTTGAGCAGTCCCTGCTGTACAGACTCGCCGCTGACATCTCTTGAATTGACATTTTTCTTCTTGGCGATCTTATCGATCTCATCAATAAAGACAATACCCTTTTCTGTCTTCTCCACGTCGTTGTCCGCAGCTGCGAGCAGTTTGGAGATGACGCTCTCAATATCATCGCCGATATATCCGGCTTCCGTGAGGGAAGTCGCGTCCGCGATAGCAAGCGGCACATCCAGAAGACGCGCCAGCGTCTTAACAATATAGGTCTTTCCGCATCCTGTGGGACCCAGCAGAAGGATATTGGACTTCTCGATCTCTATGTCGTCCATAGTCCCGGTCCTTACGCGCTTGTAGTGGTTGTAAGCCGCTACCGAGATCACTTTTTTGGCGCGTTCCTGGCCGATCACATATTTGTCCAATTCTTCCTTGATCTTGTGCGGCGCGGGAATATTGTCGATAGAAAATACGGGCTTGGGACCGTCCTTCTTTTTCTTCTTGACCTTGGGCTGCTGGCGGCCTCCGAAGCCGCCTCCGAACAAATCCCCCAGGTTCAGGAAACTGATGGAAGGACTGCGGCCGTCTCCGCCGCCCTTTGATGTCCCTGTGTCCTCCTCGTCGTCCTGTTCCTGTACCACTTCCGGTTTCTCCGGCTCTTCGCTGCTCACAATTTCGCCGGAACCGGGGGCTTTAGGTTTATCATTCACTATTGTCTGGTCCTGCTTCTTCTCCGGCTCTGATTCCTTTTTTGGTTCATTCGGAGTCATCGACCTAAGGAATGGGTTGCCCATCAGACTGGAAAAGTCCATGTTGCTCGCCATGTCCAGTGTCTTCTGCATGCAGTCCTGACAGACCTTGAGTCCGCCGGGCAGGTAGACCATTTTGCCGGCCTGCTTGTCCGAGCGTCCGCACATGAAGCAGAACTCCCCTGAACTGCCGTCATGTCCATTTGTATTGTTTGCCATATATTATCCTCGTTTCTTTGTATCAGTATTACTTCAATATCCAAAGGAGAATCCAAACTGGCGGAACAGATCCGCGATGTCCTGCTCCATCTGTGATTCGGATTCGCTCTGACTATTATAACCGTTCTGGTCGTTCTGTCTACCCTGTCGGGGCTGATTTCCCTGCTGGGGCTCTTCGCCCTCCTCGGGCTGTTCATCCTGCTGGGGCTGACCTCCCTGCTGGTACTGACCGCCCTGCTGGGACTGATTGTTCTGAGTATTCGCGTTCTCAAGAGATTCTCTGGTTCCGAGCGTGACCTTTACGCTTGCCTCCGCGTAAGATCCCATTCCATCCTGCCTCTGGACTGTCAGGGTCACTTCTGTTCCGGCTTTGTAATACTGAAGCTGTTTCTGGAGTTCTTCCATTCTCGTGACAGTCTGACCGTCGATCGCTGTAATGATGTCGCCTTCACGCAGTTCTGAATTAGCAGCTCCGCCGTTCTCAATGATCTGGGCTACATAGACGCCCTGAGGCATGTTGTATGCTTTGGCGACGTCAGATGTGACGGTCGCGCCGCTGATACCGATCGTTCCCTGCTCACCCTTATCAACTTTGGAGAGTGTCTCATGGCTCATGAGTTCTTCAATGATCGGGATCGCCCTGGAGATCGGGATCGCAAATCCCATGCCTTCCACAGCATTTCCGCCGATCTTACTGGAGTTGATACCGATCACATAGCCGTTGATGTTGACAAGCGCGCCTCCGGAGTTTCCGGGGTTGATCGCCGCATCGGTCTGAATAAATGTGCCGGTGATAGTATCGTCGTTGATCTCTCTGTTGTTGGCGCTGACAATACCTGTTGTCACAGACTGTCCATAACCGAGCGCATTGCCGATCGCTATTACATCCTCACCGATCTTAAGAGTGTCAGAATTTCCGAGTGTCGCCACCTTGATCTGATTCTGGGTCGTATCCTTAATATTGGAAAGTGAAACAGCGATCACAGCCAGATCGTTGCTGGGATCAGTGCCCTTGATTTCCGCGTCGCAGGTCTCCTGGTCTATGAACAGAACCCTGAGGTGATCCGCTCCTTCCACTACATGGTTGTTGGTCACGATAAGAAGTTCGCTGTCAGTCTTTCCGATGATAATGCCGGATCCTGTTGACTCACCCTGTCTGGTAAATGTCTGGCCGTAGAAATTCTGAACTTCCTCAGTGAAATCATTGTAAACGGAAACGATCGAGGGCATCACTTTGTCTACTACCTTGGTGAGCTCTGTATCAGGTGTCTCTGAATCGGCAATGATCAGGCCTGCTTCATTTTTTATTCCTTCATTATCAGTGTTCCCGGAAGCCTGCTGCTGTGCAGGGGCTGCCGGTTCTGCGGCTGCGGGCGTTTCCTGCTTGCTTTCAGAAGACGCGTCCTTTGTATCCGGCTCTTTCTGATCAGCCGCGGGGGCTTCTTCCTTCTGCTGTTCTTCAGCAGCAGCTTCATTCTTCTCTTCCTCAGCGTTCTTTCCGCCTGTCATAGAGGAATCCTTATTCTCCGCGGATTCAGCGATCTCCGCTCCGGCGGTCAGCCCTTTGTTGCCGAGGTAGCGGTGCACTCCCCAGAATCCGGCTCCGACGCAGACGCCGAATACTATTGCCAGTAATACGACAAGAAAGCCTTTTCCTCTGCCGTTTGATCCGCTGTTTCCGCCGCCTCCCACGGAAGAGCCGTAATTGCCGCCCTGATAGTACTCGTGAGTAGAGTTCTCATAGTGGTAACTCCCGTTGCCTGTCGCGGATCCGGAATCGGCATGTGAATATGTGCCGGCAGCAGACGCATTCGGGGAATAGTTCTCATAGGAAGCCGCTTCTTCCGTTTTATACTCATATTCATGAACAGGCTCAGATGCGGTTCCCGCTGACTCGTCAACCACTTCCGCTGTACTGTCAATGATGTTTGCGTTTTCTGTTCCGGAAGTTTCTCCTGTAAACTGATTATCAGAAGTTTCCGTATTCCATCTTTCGTCACTCATTTTATAATAACCTGCCTTTCATAAAAGATCTGATCGAATCATTATTTTTTCCGATATTGCAAGTATAAGAAGCAATTGTGTTGAAACTGTGATAAACTTTCACATTTCACGGGCAAAAGAGTGAAAAAAAAGTGAAAACCGGAAAACCGCTTCCGCGGTCTTCCGGTTTATCAGTTCAATAAAACGTATCTTCTTCTATTACCCAGATCTCAAGATAGTCGAAGTCGATTTCCTCGATAAAAGAGTCCTTGGTAAACCTGCATCTTGCATGTCTTTTAAAGTCGCGGATCGACGAATCCAGCCAGATCGGCACTGCCAGGTCAAATCTCCGGCATCCCTCTTCCAGTCCCTGCAGGACCTTGTGCGTTCTTGTATCGCGCCGGTCGTTCTCCACCACCGTGTCGCGGATCAGGCGGTTATCTTTCCATACCTTTACCCAGAGTCTGAACATATCTCTCCTTTATCGGTTACAGTTCGATTCCGTTTGCCTTGCAGAGTTCTCTTGCTGATTCGACGGAATCAATGCCCGTCTTATTCTTGATCGGAGCAAATTCTTTCTCGCGGAGAACTTCATAGGGCAGGCAGGTGTCCAGTTCCCTGACAAGGTCAACGGCGAGCTGCTCAAATTTATATCCGTTGGGCTCCTCGGGCTTAACTTCATTGCCGTCCTTGTCCATGTAAGGGATCTTCTTCTCCACCACGTGAACAGGAAGGACGTCGTTGACGATTCGCTCGAGATCTTTCTCCCTGAACAGATAGTTGAGGATGACTCCGAAATTGTACGCGGGCTGTCCCTTCTCATCCTTGGCTTCGAGCAGTTCAGGAGTCATATCGTAGTACTCGACGATGGAAGGCTTTCCGTCCTCGAGGCACAGGGCTCCGACCTTCTCATCCGGCGTGACCTTGCGTACGACCTTTGCGCCTGTCGCGCAGCCGCTCTCCAGCGTAGCGCCGACAAAACAGGGATCGGAGATTCTCTGCAGGACATTGTCCACGGCGAAAATATTGAGCCACTCGACGCCCAGTTCCTTCGCTCTGTCAAGTGCGCCGGATTTCATCATGGACAGGAACCATCCACCGTTTCCGTTGGGAGAAGTGGCGATCCTGTATTTGGTTTCCATATAGACCTTGCCATTGTAATCGACAGCAGGAGCCATATCCTGTTTGAAGAAACGGACCATATCTTTGTCATAGCCAAAATAGTCCATCTCCTCCATGAAACTGACAGTCTTTTCATGATTCTTGTCACTTGTCATGATAAACAGAGGCACCGGCACTCCGGCTTCCCTCACTACGTCCATCAGATTCTCGATCAGACGCTGCATAATGTATACCGGCTTCGTGATGCCGATATCATACATGCATTTAGGGTCGTCGGATCCGAGCCTTGTGCCCATGCCGCCCGCAAGAAGTACCGCTCCGATCTTCTGCTCGCGCAGCGCTTTAAGGCCTGCCTCGGTAAAATGCTCTTTATTCTTTTCAATCTCCGAAATCTCCATCGCGCCCAGAGGAGTGATCTTTCCCCTGACCTGATTGCCGTGGGGATTCTCCGCATAACGGATCACTGAGAAATCAGTCTCATCGATCTGCTTAAGAAGCTCTTGTTTTTGTTCGTCCGTGAGTCCCTCGTAATAATCAAGAACATGAAGCTGTCCGTACTTTTCCAGTTTCTGTCTGGCTTGTTCCAAATTCATAACATTACGCTCCTAATATAAGTAATAAAACAGATGCAGAAGGCAGGCCGCGCGATCGCTCCCGCCCCATTTATTTTATCTGATTTTCACGCTTCTGTCTATTCAGATGTACCTCTCGTATATCGCGATGAGCCTTCCCTTGCGGGTCTTTCCTTCTGTTCCCAGATACCGGAATTTCCCGTACCCTCTCACTGAGATCCTCTCTCCGGGCGACGGCGTATAGGATGCCGACGTGATGATACGGCCGTCGGCAAACACCTTCTCCTGCTCGATCAGGCGCGAAGCCTGGGATCTGGAGAGGCGGAACACATGCGCGGCCAGGCAGTCGACTCTCTCGGAGGAAACGCTTCCGCTCTCCCTGCTCGTCCGGACCTCACAAGGGCACTCCGACGGAGCCTTTATCTCCGCCGTCACAGTGGTATGCCTGACTCTGGTCAGTTCTCCGCAGATAAACGGCGCTGTCTCTTTTACCGCAAATACGAAAGCCTCGTCTTTCCCGCAGATAATGTCTCCGATCTGCTCCCGTGTGATGCCCAGGTTCATCAGGCTTCCGAGATAGTCCCTGTGATCGGGAGGGGATGAAAAACCTGATCTGACCGCCGTGATCTTCACACAGGTAAAAGCGCCTTCGCCCTTCGCAAGTTCCTCTTCCACATCTTCTTCCTTCATATAAGAGGGTACGAAAAACAGCATCTTCCTGTCAGCTTCCGGGAATCCTCCGCTGAACATGCAGAAGGGACCCGATCCTGAGCGCTCCGGTATTTTGTCTTCCCGGATCAGACGGTGCGCATAGGACTGCAGATCAAGCGGGAGAAAACCCGTGTGGTTGAGATACTCTCCTTCTTGTGTTCTGTGCCAGAGATCGCGGATCCTCCCCCGCAATACTTCTCTTTCATCCATTACTGTTAATCCCTGTGTTGTCCAAAAATTCGACCAGCCTCATTTTCGGACAATCTTTTTTCAACAATTTTACCCGAAACTATACTATAATTCTTTTGTGGCTCAGCCACATCACATCTTAGTCAGAGAGCATCCCGGGATGCCTTTTCGAAAGGATCATTTCTATGCGTGTCACATGTAAATCCAGAATCAAGAAACTCAGATACCAGAATCACCTCTCCCAGAAAGAAGTTGCTATTGCGATCAAGATCCCTCCCAGGACTTACTGCGACTATGAGACGGGAACCGCGAAAGTTCCTCTTGATATCCTGATCAGTCTGGCCAGATACTACGATGTGGATCTCAATTATATAACCGGGATCAGCAATCTCCGCAAAGAGTTTCCTCACTTTTGATCCTGTTTATATAGGGCGGTCGCCGCCTTTAGCATCAGCGCGCACTCGATCCTCTTTTTAAACAGCTCGCATCCGTACTCATAGACGCCGCTGATCTTTCCGGTGGTATGATAAGCGTTCGCGGCACATCCGCCGGAGCAGTATAACTTCGCCCAGCAGTCCTTACACTCATCGTGGGAGTAGACGTTGCAGTATTTAAACTCATCCTGCTTCTCATGGTTTGTTATGCCGTTCCAGATATCTCCGAGTTTGTAGTCGGGATCTCCCACAAACTGGTGACAGGGATAGAGATCACCCCAGGCAGTGACAGCCATATACTCCGTTCCCGAGCCGCATCCTGAAATCCTCTTGTAAATGCAGGGTCCGTGTTCAAGGTCGATCATGTAATGGTAGAAAGTGATCGGTTTTCCCTCCTGCTCCCTGCGCAGCATGTCTTTGGCAAGGATCTCGTACTGCTCGAAGAGAACCGGGAGATCTTCCCTTGTCAGCGCGCTGGGACTGTCGGGAGTTGTGACGACAGGTTCCATAGAAAGTTCCGTAAACCCCAGGTCATCAGCCATATGGAAAATGTCATTGGTGAAATCGGTATTAAAATGCGTGTATGTGCCGCGCATGTAATAGCCCTTCTGACCTCTGGAATCCGCGAACTTCTTGAAGAGCGGAACTATTCGGTCATAACTTCCCTTTCCCCTGAAGTCAACCCTGAACCTGTCGTTTACCTCTTTTCTTCCGTCCAGACTCAGGACCACGTTGTGGCACTCCTTATTGGCCCACTCGATGACTTCATCGGTGATGCCCACGCCGTTTGTAGTCAGTGTGAACCTGAAGTTCTTATTCTTCTCTTTTTCGATGCTTCTGGCGTAGGCGACCAGCTGCTTGCAGACCTCGAAGTTCATCAGCGGTTCTCCGCCAAAAAAGTCCACTTCCAGGTTCTTTCTAAAGCCCGAGTTCTCAACCAGGAAATCCAGCGCTCTTTTGCCGGTCTCAAAGCTCATCAGCCCGGAGGATCCCTTAAATTTTCCCTGAGAAGCGAAGCAATATTCGCAGTTAAGGTTGCAGGTGTGCGCAACAAGAAGGCAGAGCGCTTTGATGACCGTGTTTCTCTGCTTCATGTCATATCTGCTGTCCCTGTATATATCTTCCGTAAACAGTTTGCCGGTCTCACGCAGTTCTGCGATATCGGAGAAAATATCAGCGATATCCGCCTCTGTGATGCCCCGGCCTGAATACTCCTCCATTAACAGCGCTGCCGCCTCTTCTTTCGTTTTTCCCTCGTCAATGTATCTGATCGCGTCATAAGCCGCGTCATCAGTTATATGGACACTGCCGCTGAATACGTCCAGAACTATGTTATATCCGTTTAGTTTATATTGATGGATCATATGATCTTCCTTTTCTTTCGATTTTGTAAATCGTCAGCCGGGCCGGCCGAACACAACAATGGCCGGAGTGCTCACGCACCCCGGCCCACCCCGCGGATCGTTTCCCGTAAGTTTCGTGTAAATTACTTGCCTTCCTTGTTCTCACAAGCCTGGTTAGCAATTCCGCAGCTGGTCTTGCATGCGCTCTGGCAGGAAGTCTGGCACTCGCCGCAGCCGCCGTTCTGAGC
>CAMOIJ010000067.1 GCA_946615865.1 uncultured Lachnospiraceae bacterium
CTTCATTTCCGCCTGCTTCGTTTCCGCCTCCTGTATTATCACCGCCGGTATTGTCGCCTCCGGTGGGTGTACCGCCGGTATTGTCGCCTCCTGTATTGTCACCGCCGGTATTATCGCCGCCGGTATTGTCGCCGCCGGTATTATCGCCGCCGGTGGGCGTACCGCCGGTATTGTCGCCTCCGGTGGGTGTACCGCCGGTATTGTCGCCTCCGGTAGGTGTAACATCTCCGGTAGTATCGGCGCCTTCGGATGTTCCGCTTCCGCCTGTGCTGCTTCCCGATCCGGAATTGCCGCTGCTGTCACCGCTGTTATCATCGGTGTTCTGCGGCGTTGAGTCAGGCTTTACGATCTTCGCGGTTGATGCAGCCGGCGTAGTCTCGGGTTTGACCTCGGTCTTCTTGGTCGCAGCGTTCTCCGGCTTGTCATCATACCAGTCATCGTCATGGGATTCCTGGTCCTTCAGCGCCCTTTCCTCTTTTGCGTGGTCATAATCCTTAAAGTCCACGGGTTCAAGGCCTTCATGGATCAGATTCATATAATTCTTCCAGATCCTGCCGGGCCATGTGGCACCCTGAAGATTTCTCACGCTCTCGGGAGTATCGCATCCAACCCATACCGAAGTTGTATAATAATGAGTGAATCCGCAGAACCAGCCGTCTTTGGCCTCATCCGTCGTACCTGTCTTTCCGGCGCAGGGCATCCGGTTGTTCAGCGCCAGTCCCCGGCCTGTTCCCCAGCCTTCTTCAATAACGCCTTTAAGCACACTGACCATTTCTCTGGCGGCGTTAATGTCATAAACCTTGGAGGACGTGCCGTCGTAGGTATAGATCGTATTTCCTTTGTAGTCGTCAATCCTGCTGATGCAGGTAGGAATACGGAATTTTCCGTCATTAAAAATCGTACAGTATCCTGAAGCCATTTCTACAGGCTTAACGCCGTATGTAAAACCGCCGAGCGCCGTTGCGAGCACATTGTCGGAATCGACGATAGTCGAAAAGTGCATTGCCTTCAGTTTGGAGAGTCCGTATTTGGGAGTTACATCCTGGTAAACCTGCCATGCGACCGTATTGAGGGATCTTTGGACCGCTTCGCTAAGTTCCAGTTCGCCCATATAAGAGCCGCCGGCATTCTTGGGACCGTCCTCAATCTCCTCGTCTTCCACATATGTTCCGGGATAATAGTCCTTCTCGAAAGCGGGCGTATAGACCACCAGCGGTTTGATCGAACTTCCGGGCTGTCTGTTGCTCTGGAAAGCACGGTTTAATGTCAGAGCGGAGTCGATCTCCTGAGATCTTCCGCCGACCATTGCGATGACCTGCCCGGTGCTGTTATCAATACATACGGCAGCTCCCTGCATCTTATACTTCCCGTCATCTGCCGTATCCTCAAAACCGGCGAGTTCCTCGTCCACACAGTCCTGAAGCATCTGCTGTTTTTCCAGGTCAAAGGTTGTGTATACCTTGTAGCCGCCCTTGAACAGTTTCGCCAGGCATGAATCATAGAGCTCGTTGTATATTTTGTCATAAGCCGCGCGTTCCTGGTCGCTGGCAAAGTCATAGCGGAATGAAAAATCGGGGTCCTCGATCTGCATCAGGGCTTCCGTAGCGCACTTATAAGTATAAGTAAGCACATATGTGTTCTCGTTGCGGATCGACTCGTCCTGCGCTGACAGATCCAGCACGATCTCCTCACTGACAGCCTGGTCGTACTCTCCCTGAGAGATCACCCCGTCGTCAAGCATATTCCTGATGATGAGATTCCTTCTTTCGATCGTGTGATCGGGGTGCGTGAGCGGATCATAGTAAGTCGGGCTGTTGGGAATCGCGCACAAAAAGGCAACCTGAGACAGGTCAAGCTGGTCAGGAGACTTGTTAAAATATCCCTCGCATGCGGACGCTATGCCATAATAGCCGTTCATAAAATACACATTGTTGAGATAGAATTCAAGGAGCTGGTCCTTGCTGTACTTCTTCTCAAGGTCCCAGGCAATAAAGATCTCCTCGACCTTTCTCTCCCAGGATCTGCCGTTGTTGAGGAATATTCCTCTGGCAAGCTGCATCGTGATCGTACTGCCGCCCTGGGTGATCTGCCTGTTCACCGCGAATTCCTTCGCCGCGCGGACGATCGCTTTATAATCCACGCCGCCGTGCTTGTAGAAATTCTTATCCTCAATGCTGATCATTGCCTTTCTGAAAAGATCAGGGATCTCAGCAGATGTCAGATAATTGGAATCCTTCTCGGGGTGCGTCTCGGAAATCAGATTTCCTTCAGAATCATAGATCTCTCCGGTCTGCGTGGGCACGAAGGTCTCCTTTGTGGATTCACTGACAAAGGCGTCAGCTTCCTCCTTCATCGCTCTCACTTTGCTGTAATAACCGCCAAAATAGAAAATGCCCAGGACTGCCAGAATGCATACGAGCATAAGCAGTAAGATGGTTTTCAGAACGATGGCGACAATACTTGTCTTCTTCTTTTTTCGTTTCCGCGTTGCCATTACTTCCTCCGGAATTAATAATTATTACAAAAATATAGTATCACTCTTTACAATAGTATTTCAATGTAAAACACGGAAGAAGCGGCTCAAACTTAATGATCATTTTTCTTTTCCGGTTTCTTTTTTCGGAATTCTTCCGTACAGCTTCGCAAGTTTGTAAATGCTCTCGCTCAGTTCCCTGGAAAGGAAGTTGGGCTGCAGTCTCCACTGCCAGTTTTCTCCAAGAGTTCCGGGATGATTGATCCTTGCTTCTTTCCCTTTGACCAGATAGTCCTGCATCGGAATAATGCAGAGATCCGCAACAGAGCGATAAGCTTCCCTGATCATATCCCAGACGAATGTCCCGTAATCGGTATTTTCGGAGTGAATATATCTTCTCGCCAGATCCCTGTCGTGATCGCTTATCTCCTCGATCCAGGCCCTGGTTGTCGTATTGTCATGGGTTCCTGTGTAGACAACGCAGTTCTTAATGTGATTGTAAGGGAGATAATAGCTGTACTCGGTCCAGTCAAAAGCGTACTGCAGGACCTTCATACCGGGATATCCCGCGTCTTCAAGCAGTTTCTCAGTCACAGGAGTAAGTGTTCCCAGATCCTCCGCAATGATCGGAACATCACCCAGCGCGTTTTTAAGGTTCTTGAAGAAATCCATGCCCGGTCCTTTGCAGACCTTTCCTTTCTCCGCTGTCTTATCTCCATAGGGTACTGCGTAGTACTCGGCAAATCCGTTGAAGTGATCGATGCGGAGGACATCATAAAATTCCATATTGCGGGCGATCCGGTTGATCCACCACTGATAGCCGTTCTTCTTAAGGGCTTTCCAGTCATAGAGCGGATTTCCCCACAGCTGTCCCGTCTTGGAGAAAGCATCCGGCGCGCATCCCGCGACATCGATAGGATTTCCCTCCTTATCCATGTGGAAGATCTCCTTGTGCGCCCATGAAGCCGCGCTGTCCATTGCCACATAGAAAGGAATGTCGCCTATGATGCTGATCCCCTGCTTTTTCGCGTATGCATGCAGTTTTTCCCAGTGCCTCTCAAACTCGTACTGCTGGAAAAAGTAGAATCCTATCTCATTCTCCAGTTCAATTCTGGCTTTTTTGAGGGCTTCCGGGTCTCTCATCTTAAGCCCCTCTTCCCAATTCTGCCAGTTCTTGCCCTGTTCTCTCTGCTTGATCGACATGTACAGTGCGTAATCTTCCAGCCAGTACGCCTCCTTTTTAAGGAACGCTCTGTATTCCTTCACCTGGGAGGAAGCGCCGTTATGCAGTCTTCCGCTGATACTCTCCTTAAACCTCTCGTAGGCCTTTCTGAGCAGAGGATAGCGGTTTTCATACATTGCGCCGTAATCAACTTTCTCCTGGTCCGATCCGAACCACACGGACTCGCACTCCTGCCATGAGAGAAGGCCGTCGCCGATCAGCTGCTCAAGATCGATAAAATACGGGTTTCCCGCGAAGGAAGACACCGACTGGTAAGGGCTGTCGCCAAATCCGGTCTGGCAGAAAGGCAGGACCTGCCACATGCTCTGTCCTGAAGCCTTGAGAAAATCGATAAACGCATACGCCTCTCTGTCGAAGCATCCGATTCCGAAACGGGAGGGAAGTGAGAATACGGGCATTAAAATACCGCACTGTCTTTTCATAGATTTAGTTCCTTTCTAACAACAGTTATTTCCGGCCTGCCGGCTTTACGGCAATTAAGGCCTGATCCTGAAAAAGGGCTGTGAAATCACTTCACAGCCCTTTGGATCCACAATATGCAGTATACTTGCCATTTACGTTTTCGTCAATTGCACTCCCATGTCACATCCGGCAAAATACCGTATCCTTATACTTCATTTAGACGTAACCAGCGCGTGTTCTCTGATCACAATGGGAATAAAGTACTCGAGCTGGTGCTTCCACCACGGCCAGTCATGGCTGACATCCTCTCCCCAGTAGTCGATCATGGCGCTGATCCTCTTGCGATGCAGTATTTTGTCAAGGTATCTTAGTGTCCTGTAACACTCATCCTCCCAGGCTCCCCTGCCGCAGCACATAAGAATCAGGGAACTGTTGTACTCGCGGATCCATGGATGATCTTCCGGCATATTCGCCAGGAAACATTCTACCGAATTGTCGTACAGGGTACTGTCCATCCAGCCATGGTAATAGTAGGACGAGTCATATATTCCGGAAAGCGCGATCAAGCCGTCAAACAACTCCGGCCTCCTGAAAAAAGAGATCGCGGCTTGTGTCGCCCCCATATCGACCCCCATCACAAAAGGACGCATCCCCGGCGGGGTGAACTCCCTGATCAGCGGAAGGACCTCATCCACGATGAAGCGGTGATAGCTTTCCTGTCTTGCGCTTCTCCATGTGTTGATGCCATCCTCACAATACCAGCTCTCATCATCAACTGTTTCAACACAGAAGAGCTGCATCTCTCCGTCTTCAAGATAAGCCCTGAGGGTATGCGTAACGCCGAAGTCCTCATAATTGGTACATGGAGCGCACTGTGTGGGAAACCCGAGAAAAGGCACCCCTGAATGTCCATAATGAATGATATGCATCTCCTTATTAAGGTGGCTGCTGTGAATAACATGCGCGTGACTCTCCATTTGCCCGCCTCCGTCAGTATTTTGCCTCATTCAGGTCATTTCATCTGTTTCTCTGGCCCGATGTGAATTCATTTCAATTGATAAGGAGGATCATCCTTGCGAACAATCCTCCGTCAGTGCACAATACGCTGTGCGGCTGACCGGTCTCAGCCGCATCCGCACCTAATATTTAATTTAATAGTTATCAGCGCGCAGTTCAAAATACGCCTGAGGATGGTCACATACAGGACATACGTCAGGAGCTGCCGGACCGATCACAATGTGTCCGCAGTTGCCGCATTCCCATACGCGGTCTCCGTCTCTGGAGAATACAAGTCCGCCTTCAATGTTCGCGATCAGTTTGCGATATCTCGCTTCATGCTCTTTCTCGATAGCCGCAACCATCTCGAAAAGATTCGCGATATCCGCAAATCCCTCTTCTCTCGCTGTCTTGGCAAATTCGGGATACATCTCCTGCCACTCGTACTGCTCACCTTCTGCAGCGATCTCAAGATTATCTTTGGTGCTGTGTACGCCTTCAAGGATCTTATACCAGATCTTGGCGTGTTCCTTCTCATTTGCTGCTGTCTCTTCAAAGATCTTTGCAATCTGAACGTATCCGTCTTTCCTTGCCTTGGAAGCAAAATAAGTGTACTTATTGCGCGCCTGGGACTCGCCGGCGAACGCTTCCATCAGATTGTCAAATGTCTTGGTCCCGATCAGGTTCTTACCCATGTTTGCATAAATATCTGCCATATCACTACCTCCTGTTTTTTTTTGGCAAATTACCATTTACTTGGTAATATTTTACCACAAACAGGCTTGATGTAATATGAATTTTTGTGAAATGTGCAAATATTTCCCATATATGCATTTTTGGGGATCATTTTGTACGCCATAGTCTTGCAAGCGTGCATCCCAGTATTGCCCCGATCAGACATCCCAGCGTGTTGTTTATGATATCATCCAGTTGAAAATATCCAAGTCCGTAGTTTAACTGTGCGTACTCTGTCGCGACGCTGCATATAAAGCCCGCGGCGGTGCATGCAATAATGCTGTATCTCATCGGCTTTATTATAAAAGGCAGAAGATACCCCATGGGGATATAGAGAAGAATATTAAGAAACACTTCTCTTGCCGCATTGCGGCTCCCGATGTGAACATACTGCAAAGTTTCTCCGAGTCCCTCCGGCAGCATCCTGAATGTTTCCTTGAGGCCGAGGTCCAGGTTAAAGGCCTGTCTGTAGTTGCCGAAAGCCGGCAGTGTCGTTGATCCGCGGCCTTCCCGGCCAAGCAGAGTGAAACTCAGATTGCCAAGGATATAAACAGCAAAAATAATGAGCGCGGTGCCCCTGACCAGCGGTTTGCGTCTTAAAAAGCACAAAAGCACGGGCAGAATGACGATCATTGTCATCACTATAAGGAATATGAGCCTGTCCTCTTCCGAAAAGAGCTCAGGGGCAAAATAGCGTATCTTTTCAATCCATTCATTGATCATAATCTTTCCTCCATACCGTTATTTTCCGGTACTTCCCCCTACACTCTCCATGTTTTACATTATAAAGACCTTCAAGTCAAACAGACCTGAAGGTTTTTTTCTTAATATTGTATTAAATCTTTCTATCATTTTTATATTACTCTTTACTCTGTTCAAACCGCATCCAGATAAACAGCGCGATCACAGCCATTAGAAGCATCCCTCCCCAAAGAAGCGTATCAGAAGAATCCGCAGTCTTTGCGGAGTGAGTTTTTTTGATCGTGGTGCTTGTCCTCGCAGGCATGGACCTGGAGACTTTCGTTGTCAGAACTGTAGCGACGATTTTCCCCTCTTCGATAGTTCCCCGGCTTCTTTGTGAAATTTCTTCTTCGCCGCTTCTTCCTTCCGGCAGAGGTTCGTGACTGTTGGTGATCGTATAGCCGTCCAGATCGGAGCCGCTGATCAGCCCTGTATATCCTTCAAGCCTCTCTTCCACGACTGAATAGGACTGTCTGACACAGTCCGAATAGACTGCCAGTTCCTCAAATGTTCCGCTCCAGTCGTTCTCTTCACTGAGTGTGATCGTCCTGCCGGTTTCTTTTCCGTTCGCGTACAGAGTGACATTTACGCTTTCGGGCCTTGTGCCGTCATTATCATCATCGTCTTCCCATAAACCTGTTACGTCGATATCAATCGCAGGGTTTTGGGAAAGCGGCGTCAGATAAAGAGTTTCCTCAGTGTAATCTGTCGTTCCCCTGAATAATACCGCGTCCTCATCGGGCTCTTCAGAGTCCTCCTTAGAACCCGCGAAAATACGGCCGCCCTGTTCTATCATATATTCACAATTTGCGTCTGTTTTTACGGCAAATTCTCTGTACCCTTCCGGCATGCTGAAACTGATCTCTCTGTTTCCCTGAGTATCCCGTATTCTAATATCAGAATAATCTGTCAGGTTCTCTTCCCCGGATCCGGCAAATACCGCAGTCAGGATCGACGCGGGCGCAAATCCCTCCGAAAACGTGTCTGCCTTCTCCCCGTCTCCATTTGGCATCGCATCTGAGATCGCGTGACCGGTTCCGTCGCAGAGAGCCAGCAGTGAAGTTGTCTTATCAGAGATTAACGGAGCTCTGTCGGGAAGCGCATTGCTCTCCGCGCCGCATCCTATCGCGTCAGCGTTTTTCCCGGCGATAGCGGTGATATTCCCTTCTTCTATTGAAATAAGACCGCAGGCATACTGCCCCCGGCTTGCTCCTATTGCCGCGGCTCCGTCTCCTCCGATCGCCGCTAAATATCCTTTTCCTTTTATGCGAAGATTTGCTTCCAGCGGGTGTCCTTTCTCCCCTCCGGGAAGAGTACCCGCTTCGATACCCGCATATCCTTCCGCGCCCTGGAGGAAATTCTCCATGACCGGTGCGTCGCCTTCTTCAGTCTTTTCTCCCTCTGCAAGACGTATTTCTGCGTCTGCTCCCGGGATCACCCTGAGAGCAGGTCCGTTTTCCGCTATGATCCTCACTCCGTTAAGCACAAGAGTCGCGTATCCGGAGACTTCTATTTTGTCCCTGGAGTAATCGACGGCAGGATTTAGCTTTATACAGACTGTTCCCCCGTAAATGTAAAGTTTTCCTTCCTCTTCCTCATATCTGAAGCTGCCGGCGGATTCCGCCTCTACGAGCAGAGAGCCCGCTTCCATCTGTGTTGTCTGCGGTACCTTATCTGCCGCTTCTGCCGCGTGAGCCCCCCGCCCCGCTGACGATACAAGGATCAGAATAACAGAGGAAATCCATACGATCCTTTTCATTGTATTCATTTTCCGAATCCCTTTATAAACAAAAGAATATGTTTTTGAGAATGCAATAGTCCTTTTATACTTAATTATTTTACTATTTTGTAATACTTTTGTAAATATTATTTCCTCATTATGTCATTGTTTTAATTTAATTTTTACAAATATTAACCAAATTAGTAGTAGAAATTCTTTGGTCATTCAATTACAATTTATGAGATTAAGGGTTTAGCAAAACTAAAGAAAGAGAGGACTTATGGCACAACGCACTGATATTCATAAAATATTGATCATCGGTTCAGGTCCCATCGTCATCGGGCAGGCGTGTGAATTTGATTATTCCGGCACTCAGGCCTGTAAAGCACTCCGCAGCCTCGGATATGAGATCGTACTCGTCAACTCCAATCCGGCAACAATCATGACAGATCCGGAGATGGCTGATATTACTTATATCGAACCTCTTAACGTCAGACGTATGGAGCAGATCATTGCAAAAGAACGTCCCGACGCTCTTCTTCCCAATCTCGGAGGTCAGTCCGGCCTCAATTTATGTTCAGAACTTTATAAAGAAGGAATTCTTGACAAATATGGCGTTAAAGTCATCGGCGTTCAGGTCGATGCTATTGAGCGCGGTGAAGACAGGATCGAGTTTAAAGAGACAATGAACAGTCTCGGGATTGAGATGGCCCGCAGCGAAGTAGCTTACTCAGTAGACGAAGCGCTGGGAATCGCCGATAAGCTGGGTTATCCCGTAGTACTTCGCCCTGCATATACAATGGGAGGCGCCGGAGGCGGCCTTGTCTACAATAAAGACGAGCTTCGCACTGTATGTGCGCGCGGTCTTCAGGCCAGCCTGATCCATCAGGTCCTCGTTGAAGAGTCAATCCTCGGATGGGAAGAGCTTGAGCTCGAAGTCGTCCGCGACAAGGACAACAATATGATCACCGTCTGCTTCATCGAGAATGTCGATCCGGTCGGTGTACACACAGGCGACTCTTTCTGTACGGCTCCTATGCTCACGATCGACGAGGATCTGCAGAAGAAGCTTCAGGAACAGTCCTACAAGATCGTCGAACATATCGGCGTTATCGGCGGCACGAACGTGCAGTTCGCGCATGATCCCAAGACCGGGCGCGTCGTCGTAATCGAGATCAACCCCAGAACATCCCGTTCCTCCGCTCTCGCGTCCAAAGCGACCGGTTTCCCGATCGCTCTTGTATCCGCCAAGCTCGCAACAGGCCTTACTCTCAGTGAGCTTCCCTGCGGCAAATACGGCACTCTGGACAAATATGTTCCCGACGGTGACTATGTCGTAGTCAAATTCGCCCGCTGGGCTTTTGAAAAGTTCAAAGGCGTCAATGACCACCTTGGCACACAGATGCGCGCAGTCGGCGAAGTCATGAGCATTGGCAAGAACTACAAGGAGGCTTTCCAGAAAGCGATCCGTTCTCTTGAGAAAGACCGCTACGGTCTCGGTTTTGTCAAAAACTACAATGAACTCAGCAAAGAGAAGCTCTTAAAGCTCCTCGTTATCCCTAACAGCGAGCGCTATTTTATCATGTATGAAGCGCTTCGCAAGGGCGCCACTGCCGATGAGATCTTCGCTCTTACAAGCGTTAAGCATTACTTCATCAACCAGATGAAAGAACTCGTAGAGGAAGAGGAAGCCCTGCTTCACTCCCCTCTCACTGCAGAAGCCCTCATCCAGGCCAAGAAGGACGGTTTCTCTGACAAGTACCTTAGCGAGATTCTCGGTATTCCCGAAGAAGAGATCCGCGCAAAGAGAGAAGAACTCGGCGTTATCGAGACCTGGGATGCCGTTCATGTAAGCGGCACCGAGGACAGCGCTTATTACTACTCTACTTACAATGCACCGGACAATGATCCTGTATCTACAGACCGTCCGAAGATCATGATCCTCGGCGGAGGTCCCAACAGGATCGGCCAGGGTATCGAATTCGATTACTGCTGCGTACATGC
>CAMOIJ010000068.1 GCA_946615865.1 uncultured Lachnospiraceae bacterium
CTCAGCCTGAAGCACGTAGTTGCCGTCCTTCTCCATCACATCCGTCTTGAATCCGGCAAAAGATTTCTCAAGGTCTCCGTTGTCAAAAAATGCCGGGAACATTGTATTGAAATCCTCAAAGGGATCTCTCCAGAAGTCGTGGTTTCTTGTAAAGATTGCAGGTGTAAACATATCTGATACCTCCTTATAAATCAGGTTATATAACTTTGTGTTTTCTGAGAACTATTCTGGATTTTGGCTTGTTCCTTTTGTTCTCTTTCTGATATTTGTTATACTATATATATAACAATTAGTCAATATATATTTTGAAATTTTTTAAATAATCTATATGCCCGCAGCAACAAAAAAGACCTGCAGTATTAAGGAAAGAATCAGTACGATCTTTCGCAAAATACTGCAGGTCCCATGTATTTAATGTATTACCAAACCTCTAACCTGTCCTTCGGCGCAAGGTACATTCCATCGCCCTTTTTCACCCCGTAAGTATCATAGAATTCATCAAACTGCTGTACGACGCAGTTGACTCTGAGGTAAGGCAGCGGGTGCGTGTCCTGAGAGAGCATGTAAAACTCACTTCTGGCAGTGGTAATCGTCCGCCAGGTCTCCGCGTATGCCCTGAAGAATTTATCATAATCAAAAGCGCTGTCCTTTTCCGCGATCCTGAGCAGGATCTTTATAGCTACCAGATCAGCGATCGCTTCTCCCTCGATCTGGGAGCCCACGCAGTAGACATCCATAAAGGGCTCGATATTGTCGTAATACGCTGCCAGCTTGTCCGCCCTCGCGGCGAAAGCTGCCTGATCTTCCTGTGTCCACCAGTTCCTCAGATTACCCTTCTCATCAAACTGGCATCCGGTAGTATCAAATGCATGCGAAATCTCATGCGCGATCGTATCACCCACATTGGCAAAGAGTTCTTCTCTTGTCATATCAGAGTTGTAAAGTGCTCCTCCAAGGATACCGCCGCACAAAGTTATAGAATTCTGCGAGGGATCATAGAAAGCGTTGACATCTTGGATGCTGGAAGTCCACAGATCTCTGTCAACCTTCTGATTGATCCTGGACTGCATTCTTTTGACCCAGAAAGCGCCCACTTCATCCTGTGCGGAGATCAGATTGCCTCCCTCAGTGGATCCCGCGAAATTCAGTTCTGAGTCATCTTCCCATTTGATCGGCTTTGCGATGCGAAGAGACAGATTATCAAGCTTTTTGACCGCTTCCCTGCGGGTCTCTTCCGTCAGGAAAGTCTCCTCGCTGAGCATGACCCTGTACTCATCCAGAATCTCTTTGGTAATATCGGTCACCTCATTTTGAGTATCATCACTCACATATCTGTCAGCGTAAAGTCTCCCAAGCTGCGACGGCAGGAAATCATCCACCGCGTCCGTCGCGGACTTTTTATCCGATTTTGTTCCCGTAGCACCGCTGATGTCGTTAATAACTTTATAGTAAATATCATATGTCTCTCTGTCCAAAAGCGTCGCGTAATCCTGCACCGTATAGCAGATCAGATAGTCCCTGAGATGTTCGACATAATCCTCGTCATATAGAACATCCATTGCCGCGAGCCAGTCCGGCTGGGTCAAAATATACCTCTCAGACTTATCCGCGCCGCTGGCCTCAAGGATCTTCCGGATCGGGAAATCGCCTGCTTCAGCCTCGAGTTCTTCGAGCGTTCTCGGGTTGTTCTCCTTGATGACAGCGTCTCTCGCGCTCTCCTCCTCCGTTGTCATGATATATTCTGATATGTCCTTTTCAAAGGCAAAACAACTCTTTAATACTTCCGTAGCTTCTTCATCGGAATAACCCAGCTCCACAAGGATATGGCGGATCACCACATTATAATACGGCTCATCCAACGCGTCGCTCTCTTCCATATAACCGTAGTACATGGAATCGCCAAAGATCAGGTCCATCGGCATTACATATACCGCATAATAATCAGCGTTGTTCCAGTCCATACTGGCTTCACACTGCGCCAGCTCTGTCGCGGAGATCACTGTCCGCGGCATACTCAGATAAGCCGTAAGGTCATCCAGATCCTTAACTTTCATCAGAGGATCGAGAAGGTCTTTAAGAGCCGAAACGCCGAGTTTATTGCGGGCGTCCCAGTCCAGCCACATCGTGTAGTATTTCTGTACCAGTTCCTGGTCGTGGATCAGCGCCGGATCAGTCTCTTTTTCCGGATTTTCAAGAATATCCATGAGCTGGCTGTCGACCTCAAGAGCCCTCTCCGTGATCGTGTCAAAACTGGAATAGCCGTCCGGAATAACCGTATTGAGCATCCATTCCCTGTTCACGTGAAGATGGAAGTCATCTTTGGCGTCTGCCTCTCCTATCTCCTTTACCCATTCCTGAATATCAGAATTGACCCATGAAGCGTATTCTGATCCGGTCTCACCGGGTTCTTCGCCGGGTTCACCGGATACTTGCGGTTCTCCGGATTGCTGCGGTTCGCCGGATTGCTGCGGTTCACCGGATTGCTGCGGTTCACCGGATTCCTGTGGTGTTCCGGGCCGCTGAACACAGCCTGCCGTATTGAGTGCCAGGACCAATGTGAGTATTAACGCCAGACTCTTTTTGAATATTCTTTCCATTTTACGTCCTCCGTCCGATATTTTGCCGCGTAAACGATCATGCCGTAAGCGCGTCGCTTTTTCCTGTGTAGAGCTGATAATAGCGGCCTTTCAGAGCAAGCAGCTGCTCGTGATTGCCCCTCTCGACAATGCGTCCCTGCTCCAGAACGAGAATCGTATCGCTGTTCTTGATTGTGGACAGTCTGTGGGCGATGACAAATGTCGTTCTGCCGTTCATAAGCTTGTCCATGCCGTCCTGAACGATCTTCTCAGTTCTGGTATCAATGGAACTGGTCGCCTCGTCCAGGATCAGGACGGGCGGATCCGCGATTGCCGCTCTCGCGATCGCAAGGAGCTGTCTCTGTCCCTGAGAGAGATTCGCGCCGTCTCCCTTGAGCATCGTGTCATATCCCTGGGGAAGTCTCTTGATAAATCCATGTGCATTGGCAAGTTTAGCAGCCGCTACGATTTCTTCCTCTGTCGCGTCCAGCTTGCCATACCGGATATTGTCCCGCACAGTACCTGTGAACAGATGCGTGTCCTGAAGCACAATGCCCAGTGACCTTCTAAGGTCAGCCTTTTTGATCTTATTGACATTGATATTGTCATACCGGATCTTACCGTCCTGAATGTCGTAAAAGCGGTTGATCAGGTTCGTGATCGTCGTTTTGCCGGCGCCTGTAGAGCCGACCAGCGCCACCTTTTCACCCGGCTTTGCGTGGATCACAATGTCGTGAAGCACCATTTTGTCATCTCTGTAGCCGAAGTCAACGTGATTGAAAGTGACGTCTCCCTCCAGTTTTTGATAAGTTGTGCTGTGATCAGACTGTTTGTGATAGTGCTTCCACGCCCAGTGGCCGGTATGCTTTTCAGTCTCGACAATATTTCCGTTTTCATCGTATTCACAGTTAACCAGCATTACGTAGCCTTCATCGGTCTCCGGCTCTTCGTCCAAAAGTTTGAATATTCGTTCCGCGCCGGCGAGTGCCATGATAATACTGTTGAACTGCATACTCACCTGGTTGATGGGCATACTGAAACTCTTGTTAAAAGTCAGGAAACTCGCCAATCCGCCGACAGTGAAGCCTGCGTATGAGTTGAGGGCGAGGATTGCTCCCACAAGCGCTACCACCACGTAATTGGCGTTGCCCATCTGCGCATTGACAGGCCCGATGATATTTGCAAAAGCATTTGCCTTAAAAGCGCTCTGGTAGAGTTCTTCATTCAGTTCGTCAAATGTCTTTATGGACTCTTCTTCGTGGCAGAATACTTTGACAACCTTCTGCCCGGTCATGGTCTCTTCGATAAATCCGTTAAGTTTTCCAAGATTCTTTTGCTGCGCGATAAAATTCTTTCCTGAGCGCTTTGTGACCTGCATTGTCACAAACAGCATAAGTGCCACCATTGCAAGGGTCAGCAGAGTCAGCGGAATGCTCAGTATGAGCATCATGGACAAAATACTGACGATCGTGATCGCGCTGTTAAAAAGCTGGGGGATACTCTGGCTTATCATTTGTCTCAGTGTATCGATATCGTTTGTATACACAGACATAATGTCGCCGTGAGAATGTGTGTCAAAATATTTAATGGGAAGAGATTCCATGTGATCAAACAGGTCTTCTCTCAGTCTCCTGAGCGTGCCCTGATTGACATGGACCATGACCACCTGCTGGGTGAAAGCTGCCGCGATGCCGATTCCGTAAAAGCACGCAACTCTCCCCATTGCACCCAGAAGCGGACCGTAGTCAGGATCCGGAGTACCTATCATAGGAGTAATGTATGTGTCGATCAGAGTTCTCGTGAACATTGTGCCCTGAATATTAGCCAGTACCGAGACGACAATACAGATCAGGACTACGATCATCTGTATGCCATAGTATCTGAACACATAACTGAACACCCTCTTTAAAAGAAGTCCCGGATTCTCCACTTTGGGACGCGGTCTTCCCGCCATCCGTCTTCCGCCCGGTCCTTTAAATTCTTTGTTGTTATCTGCTGCCATGCTCTATGTCCTCCCCGGAATCCGTCACTCTTTTTTATCGAAGTCCGCGTCCGCGCCTCCGACCTGGGACTCATAGACCTCCCTGTAGATCATATTCTCCGCAAGAAGCTGCTCGTGGGTACCTGTTCCGTTGATCCGTCCGTCGTCCATGACCACGATCCTGTCGCAGTCCTTTACGCTTGAAATACGCTGTGCAATGATCAGCTTTGTTGTTCCGGGTATCTCCTCCCGGAAAGCTTTTCTGATCTTTGCGTCTGTGGCTGTATCTACAGCGCTCGTGCTGTCATCGAGGATCAGTATCCTGGGCTTTTTGAGAAGTGCCCTCGCAATGCAGAGTCGCTGTCTCTGACCGCCTGATACATTGGTTCCGCCCTGCTCGATCCAGGTATTGTAGCCCTCAGGCATCTTTCGGATGAACTCATCGGCACAGGCCATCTGGCAGACTCTCACGCACTCTTCTTCTGTAGCGTTTTTGTCTCCCCATCTGAGATTGTCCAGGATCGTGCCGCTGAACAGGACGTTTTTCTGAAGAACTACAGAAACCTGATTTCTGAGCGCTTCAATATCATAGCATCGGACATCGTTTCCTCCAACAAGGACTCTGCCCTGTGTCACGTCATAGAGACGGCTGATCAGATTGACCAGGGAGGATTTGGCGCTGCCGGTGCCTCCGATGATCCCTATGCTCTCACCGGATTTAATATCCAGATTGATGTCTTTGAGAACAGGATCCCCGGTACCCGGTCTGTAGGAAAAGTCCACATCCTCAAAGCGGATGCTCCCGTCAGGGACTTCCATGATCGGATTCTCAGGATTTCGAAGATCGCTCCTTTCATTAATGACTTCCACGATTCTCTTAGCGCTCGCCTGGGACATGGTGATCATTACAAAGACAACAGAGAGCATCATCAGGCTCATGAGGATATTCATGCAGTACGCGAGCAGGCTCATCAGTTCGCCTGTTCCCAGTTCATTGCTGATGATCATGTGGGCGCCGAACCAGCTGATCAGCAGAATACATCCGTATACGACTGTCATCATGAACGGCATGACACCGGCGATATTCATTTCAGCCTTTATGAACATTTCGTAGATATTGCCCGCGGCCTTATGAAATTTGCTGATCTCGTAGTCCTCGCGTACATAGGCCTTTACCACCCGGATCGAAGAGACGTTTTCCTGTACGCTGTTGTTGAGGTCATCATATCTTCTGAATACCTGCTGGAAATACCTGGTCGCTCTGCGCATGACAAAAGACATTACGAGCGCAAGGAGCAGAACAGCTCCAAGATAGATCCTCGCCAGTCGGGGACTGATTATAAAGGACATGGCCATTGCGATGATCATGGAAGCAGGCGCCCTCATCGCCATTCTCAGGATCATCTGATAGGCGTTTTGTATATTAGTAACGTCTGTTGTCAGCCTTGTGACAAGACTGGAAGAAGAAAACTTGTCGATGCTTGAAAAAGAGAATGTCTGGATATTGTCATGCATCGCTTTTCTGAGATTTCTGGCAAATCCTGCCGAAGCTTTCGCTCCGAAAACTCCGCCCAGAATACCGAACAGAAGTCCGAGCAGGGCTACTGCAAGCATGATAAGTCCGGTCCTGACAATATAGTTCATATCCGATCCGCCGATTCCTATATCGACGATCCTTCCCATAAGTACAGGAATGATCATCTCGCATATAACCTCTCCGATCATGCACAGAGGCGTCAGTATTGACGGAGTCTTAAACTCCTTTACTTGCGCAAGAAGTGTCTTTAGCATAATTGTTCCTCTCTAAAACGGCGCACTTTCTTTTTCAGATTGCTGAGTCTCTTTGTCACTTTTCCGGCGGCGGACCGTAGACGACATTGTTGTAATTTTCATTGACGTCGAACTTCTCAAAATCCTTGATCGTTGTAGCTGTATGCGCGGCGGACTCGGTACTGCTCTCCGCGCCGGAATTAGCGTTCTGGTTCGCGGTGCACCCGGTGATCGTCAGCGCTGCCGCAACAGCTGTTGTTCCCAGCAGGATCCTGCCTTTTAATCTTTTCATACAGATATTGTCTCCATTAGTTTTATATTATTCCACCGATTTTAGTGATTGGATCATATCGATATCTTTGATCGTAAAATAAGAAAAGAAATTCACTGACAGAGAAAAAACAAATGTCAAAATCGCTGCCAGTATATAACTTCGCGTATGAACGCTTCTTCCGAACATAAGAAAGTCCACTTCAACCGTCCTGATCAGCCAGCTGTGGAGCCATTTTCCCATAAAAAGCCCGATCAGCGCGCCGATCAGAGTAAGAAAGCCGTTCTCCCTGTAGACGTAGGAAGCTGTCTCTTTGTCATAAAATCCCAGCACTTTCAGTGTCGCCAGTTCTCTGATCCTCTCCGTTACATTGATATTCGTGAGGTTAAAGAGGACAAGGAACGCCAGGATAGCGGCAGCCGTGATAATGATCACAATGATCGCATTGATGCTCCTGATGCTGCCCTCAAATCTGGTCCTCATCTGATCTATACGATTATAGGAGATAGCCCCGTCAATTGCAATCAGCTTTCTTGCCGTGTCCTCTTCCTTCGCTCCGTCAGTGAGTCGAAGCAGGATCGTGTTGTAAAGCGGCCAGTCTCCCGTCATATTTTTCCAGCATTTTCTCGTCATGTAGACATAGTGATTGACATAGTTTTCCGTGATGTCTAAGACTTCAGCTGTGAACTCCTCTTCATCATCATTTCTGAGCGTCACTTCACTCCCGACATTCACCTTGAGGATCTCAGCCATCTTCTCGTCAATGATTATGCCGTCCTGGTTCATTTCAACGGGACGCTTGAACAGTTCCCTGTATTCTTCTGAGATCCCGCCTCCGTGCTCCCTGTGTCTGAGGTTTATAAAACCGTTCAGCGCACTCAGATCATCAGCGCACACTACAGTGACGTACTCCACCTTTCCGGAATCTGTCTCAAGATCCAGGCTGTTCTGGTAACACTCCTCGTAGGAATTTATCTCCGGCATGGAGTCCAGCGACTCCTTCAGGTGCACCTTGTCGTCGGCGCGTATATCTTCCGAAATACCCAGAGCCGCGTCGTAGCAGGTGATCTCATCGAACTGCCAGTCTAAAATGTCAAAGATCGAATCGCGAAGCCCCAGCCCAGTCACCACAAGAGCTGTGCATCCCCCTATGCCGGCGACCGTCATAAGGAACCTTCGTTTGTACCTGAAGAGATTTCTCACACTCACTTTCTGAATAAAAGAAAGTCTCGACCAGATTGGCGGGATTCTTTCCAGCAGAACTCTTTTCCCCGGTTTTGGAGCCCTGGGGCGCATGAGCGAAGCGGCGGAAGCGCTCAGTGTAGTCTGACATGCCGCTGCAGCGGCGCCGGCTGTTGCCAGTACCGCAAAACCTACTGAATATGCCAGTACTGCAGGTGAAAAAAGAAATTTTACGGGCGGAAGAAGATATTCCAGTCCCCACTCATAATAGATGATCCCCGGGATTGCGAAAATGCCGCAGATCCATCCGGCCAGTCCGCCTCCGAGACTGGATGCCAAAGCATAGCCTATGTACTTGATCCCTATATCGCGGCCTGAGAATCCAAGCGCCTTCATGCTGCCAATTTGTGTCCGATGCTCCTCCACCATTCTCGTCATGGTTGTAAGTGAACTCAGAGCCGCCACAAGAAAGAAGATCATCGGAAACACATCTGCCAGATTGCTCATCCTCTCAGAGTCCATTGCGAACTCCCCATAGCTCTCCAGAGAATTCCTGTCGAGAATATACCACTTTCCGCTTTCCACCCCGATCGAACTCAGACCGGTGCTGAAGATCTGCGCCATCATATCCGTTATGGTCGCTTCAGAGATCAGTTGTTCATGCCGGATACCGGCACGTCTTTTTCCCAGCGGCTTAAGGCAGTCGATCAGTTCTCTGATCATGTCCTTATACTCCTGGTCCCCATAGCAGTCCAGAGGATCAAGTTCATCTGTTGTGAGATAAACGGAAGTGTAGTAATCCTGTGTGAAGACTTCTTCCGGTAATGAGACCCATGCAGTAACTGTGCCGCTGCCGATGGAAGAACTGCCTCTGGTCTTTGAAATATAAAGCGGGCTGATCGCTATACCGGATACCGTAAAAGTGTGAATATCCAGTACACTGCTATCTGTTGTGAGTTTATCGGCGTCCTCAGTATTGATCGTGATCCGGTCTCCGACGCCGATACCGAGCTTGTCCGCAAGCAGCTGCTCTATTATACATTCCCCACTGCTGCCCGGATAATCCCCTTGTGTGAGCCGCAGTCTGTTGATCCTTTCCGGCATTGAGAACACAGTCACTGTGTCCTCGTCGATCAGCGCGTCAAAATATTTACTTCCCTCCGCGTCTGTAATGACAGGAAGACGCTTCTTTGCTTCTTTATCACTCGTGAATTCCGTATTTATGTCCATCAGCGCTTCGATATCGTCCTGTGTCAGTCCGAGCGTTGAGACGATCCTGATGTCCATAAGATTCTGCTGATCGTAATAGACGTCAAGAGAATGCTTCATATCGGGCGCAGTCATCCTGAGCCCGGCCAGAAACCCGACTGCGAGAAAATTCATTATTAGCAGAGAGATAAACTTCTTTTTCGTATGCGCGATCTCTCTGACTGTATCAGTCAACAGAAGGTTTCGGTTTTTCATTGCCACTTCGCTTTCCGTTCACCATTCAATCGCTTCAACAGGGAGCGGCTTTTCGTTGATTATCGTCTTCTCAACCTTTCCATTTCTTATATAGATCACTTTATCGGCCATAGGTGTCAGCGCGAGGTTATGCGTGATCACTATGACTGTCATTTTTCTGTCCCGGCAGGTCTTCTGCAGAAGAGCCAGGATCTGTTTGCCCGTAACATAGTCCAGCGCTCCGGTAGGCTCGTCGCAGAGTAGGAGTTTCGGGTTCTTTGCAAGCGCTCTGGCGATAGCCACACGCTGCTGTTCACCTCCTGAGAGCTGTGAAGGGAAGTTGTTCATTCTCTCTAAGAGCCCCACCTCCTGCATCACGGTCCGCGCGTCCAGAGGATTGCGGCAGATCTGGGAGGCCAGTTCCACGTTCTCGAGGGCCGTCAGATTCTGAACCAGGTTATAGAACTGAAAGACAAATCCGATATCATATCTTCTGTACTCTGTCAGCTGCCTTGAACTGCTTTTACTCACTTCCCGGTCATCGACGATGATCCTTCCGCTTGTACAGCTGTCCATTCCGCCAAGCATATTCAGGATCGTAGTCTTTCCTGCCCCGCTTGGTCCAACGATCACCGTAAACTCTCCTTTGTCAATTGTAAAGTCAGCGCCGTTTACAGCCCTTATCTCCACTTCGCCCATGCGATAGATCTTCTCGACATCCTCAAACAGGATAAAAGGTTTACTCATAAATGAAAGCCCCGGTATCTAAATAAGAATCAACAGTATCCTCATGTTATCATTTAATTATAACAGAAACACTGTCTAAAATCTTCCACCAAGATAGAAAACGCTCCGGACTCTTAGTCCGGAGCGTTTGTATGAAACTCCAATTTTTATACTGAGATCAGCAGTCATCCCTGAGGCTGTTCCGGAGCATCGGGAGTGTTCTGGGCTGTAGGTTCACCTGTTCCTTCTGAGCCGCCTTCATTTCCGCCTGCTTCGTTTCCGCCTCCTGTATTATCACCGCCGGTATTGTC
>CAMOIJ010000069.1 GCA_946615865.1 uncultured Lachnospiraceae bacterium
TCTTGCATGCGCTCTGGCAGGAAGTCTGGCACTCGCCGCAGCCGCCGTTCTGAGCGCTCTTAGCCATATCACGGGTATTCAGTGTCTGAATGTGCTTCATATTCATTTCCTTCTTTCTGACGTTAATATGGATCAATACTATGTCTATAATACTAACGCACCGGTTCTTTTGTCAAGGCATCACTCCTCCAGGCAGGCGATCGTCCTGCGGTCGTCCGAATGCGTGTGATGTACGCTGTTTCCATCCGCTTCCGCTCTCAGGATCGCCTTCAGGTGCTGAGCTGTGATATACTCCCCGGGCGCGAGGATCGGGATTCCCGGGGGATAGGCGTACAGGTATTCCCCGCAGATCCTTCCTATGCTCTCTCTCAAAGGTGTATCTTCGCACGGCTGGTTCACTGCCTCCAGGATGCTGCATGCTGTGCGCACCTTCGGGATCTCCGGCGTTTCCCTTTTCTTCAGATCCTCTTCCACGCTGCTGCCAAGAACAATATCCATACTCCGCAGGGCCTCGAAGAGTCCCCTTAAATTCTCTTCGCTGTCTCCGGGACCGGTCATGGCAAGGACGTTCATGCCGCTGCTCATCTCTGTCTCAATTCCGTACCTGCTTCTGAGGATCTGCGCCGCTCTGCTTCCCTTCATATTTCCGTTTCGAAAACTGATCAATATTTTGCTCCGGTCCCGTACAAGCGGTTCCTTGTTTCTTCTGTTTCTGCCGTTCTCACTCAGCACCCGTATGCTGCCGAATATCTCGGAGTCTTTGTAAAACCTGTCCAGGTTTTCTTTCCATCGTCCGAATAGCTCAGCTCCTTCTTCCCGAAGGAGTCCGACGCAGCTGTCGATGGAGATCATGAGTGGATAGGAGGGCGAACTGGTCTCGAAGATTCCCAGCTGCCGCTCAACTTCCTTCTCATCGACGAGATTTCCCTGCAGATGAAGAACAGCCGTCTGTGTCAGCGCAGGCAGTGTTTTATGAAGGCTCTGTACTACCAGGTCTGCCCCGCACTTTACCGCTCCGTCGGGAAACCCGTCATCCTCGAACAGTCCAAGATGAGCGCCGTGCGCTTCGTCGACAATAAGCGGGATCCCTGCTTCCGTGCAGATATCCGATATTCCCCTGATATCCGAGATAACTCCCTCGTATGTCGGGGATGTTAATATTACTGCCGAACTTCCGGGATGGCTCTTTACTGACGCCTCCACCTGTTCCGGCGTGACCGCTTTACATATTTCATACTCACGGTCCCGGTCCGGAATGATCCAATGCACTTTATAGCCGCCCAGTTCGATCGCGTGGAAGACTGATCTGTGGCAGTTGCGCGCCGCTATTATCTCACTTCCGAAGGGCGCCGCCGCCCTGATCGCGGCAAGGATACCGCAAGTGCTTCCTCCCACCAGAAACCAGGTGCGTCTTGCTCCCCAGAGGTCCGCCGCCCGCTCCATTGCTTCCGCAAGAATACCGTGCGCGTCATGAAGGTCGTCCGCCCCCTCGATTTCCGTAATGTCCCAGTCATAGGGCAGGGCGTCTGACGGCCGCAGCATTCTCTTATGCCCGGGCATATGCATAGGAACCGTGCGTGCCGCAAGCCTCTCCACCTCCATCTGCAGTGTCCTTTGTCTTTTCTCGTTCTTACTCATAGAACCACCAATCATTCAGCATTTCTTCCGGCTGAGTGCGAAAGATGTGTAAAAAAGCTGCCGCAGTAAAGCGGCAGCTTGGGATCTCTTAGATGTCACACCGCCTTAAAGGCAGCAGTCAGTCTATCAAAGCTGAGATGTGCAGTGAGGGCATCTTGTCGCCTCGATCGCGATCTCGCTCTTGCAGTAAGGGCAGATCTTTGTTGTGGGCTCTGCGGGTTTCTCTTCGGGCTTCTTGCCGATAGATGCAGCTTTGTTCATAGCCTTGATGATGCTGAAAAGAATAAAGGCCATGATAAGGAAGCTGATTACCGCATTAATAAAATTACCGATTCCCAGAGCAGCTTCTCCTACCAGCGGAATTGTCCAGGCACTGAAATCCATGCTTACGAAGCAGCCAAGCAGAGGATTGATGATATCCGCCACCAGTGAATTCACGATTGCCGTGAAGGCTCCGCCGATGATGATACCAACTGCCATGTCCATGACGTTTCCGCGGGAGATGAACTCTTTGAATTCTTTCATAAATGCTTTCATAAACTGTACCTCTTTTCTTTAGAAAATAAAATTTACTCTATTGTAGCAGATTCGCACGCTACATCAATAAGAAATTTATGTTTTTTTTATGATTAGATCATTTTCAGTTTATAACTGCTCCAGTTCACGCAATCCCCTGACAGTAAATTCATATGCCGTTTCCACTCCCGGCATTTCTGCCGCAGCACTGTCAAAGTCGCCTTCGCGCAGCATTTCAGTGATCCTCATCACAGGCGCGTAGAGCCCGGTGAACCCGAGATTCAGGCAGACGCCCTTAAGGGTATGGGCTGCCTGAAACCCTTTTTCGCAGTTTATTTCAAGCATTGCGGCCCGCAGATCTTCCATGCTGCCGTCTCTCAGGAACAGCAACGCAAACCTGCGGATCCTTGCGTCCGTCAGGAATCGGCTCTTTACATCCTCATAATCTCCATTCATAATCTCATAGCATTTTTTGACGTTCATACTCTTCTTCCTGATTATTCAATAGTCAATCTGACGATCATATCCTGTCAGTTCACATAGGCGTTAATGTTTTCGTTAATCTCCTCGACAGTCGGCGAAGGTTCATATTCATCCTGGTCGAACAAAGTTCGGTGGAGTTTTTTGACATTCGTCGTCAGGTAATAGGGAACCACACAGGACTCGCCGTTTATCGTCGCGAACATTCTGTCTTCTTCCGTAGGAAAACCGGTGCTCTCAGTAATATCCATCATCCTTGCTCTGAGGATGAAAAGCATTAACTCCGTGGAACTTAGCGATGTCGCGGTCCTTCCCAGTACAGCGCCTGCCGCGGCGGCAAGTCTGACGGGATTGGCCTTTTTGGCCTTTTCCATCGTCAGCATGAGAACGGTCCTCTGCCTCTCGGCTCTTCTGAAATCGTCCCCTTCCGTATATCTGATCCTGCAGTATGCAGTCGCCTGAATCCCGCTCAGATGCTGCATTCCCCAGTCCGTGACCTCTTCGTACTCTGTGCCGATCTCGTAGTACATGTCATCCATATAACTGTTCATGTACTCCATCTCTTCCTCAGTGATCTCAAGATCGATCCCGCCCAGCGCGTCGATCGTCTCTGCGAGTCCCTCAAATCCGATCGTAACAAAATCAGTGATGTTGAGATCCAGGTTGCTGTTAAGCATAGCGACGGCTTGCTGCGGTCCTCCATAAGCGTACGCCGCATTGCATTTGCGGTAGTCTCCGCCTCCAATATTAAGTAGCGTATCCCTGTACACGGAAACCAGCCGTGTCTCACCGGTCTTTTTATTGACCGAGCAGATCATGATCGTATCGCTCCGGTTATCTCCGCTGAGCAGATCCTGCTCCCTTGAATCCACGCCGAAAAGCGCTATGTTTTGATACCCGGCCATCGTGCGGTCCTGTCGGACCTGCGGGCTGATACTGCTCTCCAGCGCGTTTTCCAGATCGACGGAATCCACTGTCTGAAGAAGGGAACGCATATATATAAGGAGTGCTCCTGACAAAGCGACGATCACAACAAGGAGCGCAAGGAGGAAAGACCGCACAGGATGCTTCTTTTTCTTTCTCTTCTCGTAGCTGCGCCATTTCTTTTCTTCTTCTCTGGCGCGAGCTTCCTCCGCTTTCCTCTTTCTTGCCCGCTCGAACTCTGCGTTCTGCCGCCGCTCATTTTCCTCTTCGATCCGCGACCTGCGGGCCCTTATCCCTTCGCGCTCCTCTCTGAGTCTGGCGTACTCCTCGTAGTCCTCTTCTTCTCCTATTCTTTCCTCGATCAAAATATCGTTTTCAATATCTTTTCTGTTTTTTGCCATAAATAGTTCTCGTAACTACCGGACCAGTTCCAGTCCGTTCGCCTCGCACCATCTTTTCGCGAACTCGCTGTACACATCATCCCGGTAATTGTACCAGGCTATGAGCAGTCTCTTCTCTCTGAGCAAATCTTCAAATTCCGCCAATGCGTCCGCGTCGGCGGCGCTGATCATCTTTTTCTTCAATTCCGGGTTCGAAACAGCTTCCAGAAAGCCTTTCATTACTTTCCGTCTTCCCTCTTCTCCGATCCGGGGGAGCTCTATAAAGCTGTCGGAATGCTTTCTTACGTCCTCCTCGGATGCGATCCCGTTTACCGCCTTGCCGTAGATCAATCCTCCCATAAACATCAGAACAGTTTCCAGAGGGATATAGTAATAATAGGCCGCCTCAAACGGAAAGGAGAAAGACTGCATCACGTCATCCAGTCTGATTTTCATTTTTGTTCCTCATTTTTCTTTAATTATCAATAATGTTTCAAAGTTCCCGTTCTGTCAAGACTGTTTTTTTCGTCGCAATTGTAAAGTTTCCTGATTACTGTTAAAATTCATTCTATAAATTAACTAACAGATCGAAGGCCGTCCGCTCCATCAGGCAGCTTTACCGGCCGGATGATCCCGGAACAGAGGTGTGACAATGCGCAGAACTATTTCAAATATTCTGATCATAGTATTCTCAGCGATCATCGCTTTCAGCGGCTTCCGTCTCTATACGATATTCCACGAATATCACGAGGGAGAGAAGCAATACGAAGAGACTGCGTCCAGTTTCGTCGAGAAGAAACAGGAGCATACACAGGATCCTGTCAACATAACGGGTGACACGGGCCCCCAGGTTTGTCCGATCTCTGTCGATTTCGACGGTCTTATCGCGGCGAACTCCGATGTGGTCGGCTGGATCTACAGCGAGGGCACACAGATCAATTATCCGGTCCTGCGCGGCGAGAGCAACGATACTTATCTGCACAACATGATCAACGGAGAATACAATTCCGCCGGCAGTATTTTCATGGATTTCCGCAACAATCCCGACCTCTCGGATTTCAACACCATCATTTACGGGCATCACATGAAGAACGGATCCATGTTCGCTTCGCTTCACCAGTATGTCAAGCAGGATTTCTATGATGAGCACAAATACATGTGGTACCTGACGCCTGATCATATCTACAGACTCGATGTGCTGGCAGGTTACGTCGGCGACGCTGAAGCGGAGATCTACACGATCTTTACCAATAAAGACGAGCTTAACAGCTACCTGTCATTTGCCGAGGGCAGATCCACTTTCACCCCTGATCACAAGGCTGAGGAGATCAACGGGATCATCGCTCTCTCTACATGCTCCTATGAGTATGACGACGCGAGATATGTGCTTGTATGCGTTCCCGTCATGATCGACTGACGGATCAGTTGTCCATCCTGAACCCGTTTGACGACACCGTGGCGATCAGCGTGCCGAGTTCATCTCTGATCTCGGCGGCGTAGAAGCTTGTTCTTCTGCCCTTTCGGACAACTCGGGCTTCAGCCGTCAGATACTTCCCCTTTGCCGGCGTCAGAAAATTGATCTGGCTGGACAGCGTAAACGTGATCGGCGCGTCGCCGGCGTCCGGGTTGGAAGCCACTGCAAAGGCGAAATCCGCCATTGTGTAATATACCGCGCCCATCACGCGGTTTCCTGCGTTCATGTGACCCTCATGGACAGCCAGTCCGACCTTTGCGTATCCGTCCTGCGCTTCCAGGATTTCTATTCCGGTCGTCGCTGTCGCGTATCGGTCGTGACTGAAGAATTCTCTGAGTTCTGCGAGACTTTTCATGGAAAACTGTTTCCCTCTTTCAATACAACATTCAGATATGGTTTACGGGGATCTGCATGCAGATCCCCGTCTTTATTTAAGCGGGCTCAGATGCCCTGTTTAATCTCAAACAGCATCGCCGAGAAAGCGGGTATCTCGATCCGGCCTCCTCCGATTCCTCTGGCTTTTATTTTCTTTTTTTGCGAAGGCTTTTTCACAGTTCCGCTAAAGACTTCCCAGTCAGAATGAAGGATCAGTGTGAGTGTCTCATCCTGCTCCGGCGTATATACATACTCATGTTTTGCATTCGAGAAATTGAAGAACGCCGCGACAGAAGACGATATACCGTTTCTGCGGATCCCATATACATTATTCTGCATGTCATTGATCGCGATCCACTTAAATCCATCCGGATCATAGTCCCTCTCATAGAGAGCGGGCTCTTCGGAATAGACTTTGTTAAGTTCCTCTATATAGCGTCGGAAACTGTCATGGAGCGGATACTTGAGGAGGAAATAATCAGGTTCCTTTGTCTCGTCCCACTCGCGTATCATGGCGATCTCATTGCCCATAAAATTGAGCTTCTTGCCGGGATGCACGTACATGTACATGTAGAGAGCCCTGCACTGAGGGAATTTCATCTCATAATCGCCAAAGATCTTGTCGATAACTGTCTTTTTCCCGTGCACAACCTCGTCGTGAGACAGAGGAAGCAGATGTCTCTCATTATAGAAGTAGAACATCGAGAATGTCAGCCTCTGGGCAAAAGACACCCTCTCCCCGGACTGCTTCATAAAGTAGTCCAGCGTGTCATTCATCCAGCCCAGATCCCACTTGTAGTCGAAACCGAGTCCTCCCTGATCCACAGGCTTCGTGCAGCCCGGGAAGGATGTGGAATCCTCGGCGATCAGCATCGCTGTGGGATGCAGCTGATGCAGTCCGAAATTCATCCTCTTTAGGAAGTTCAGGTTGAAATCGTTAACGCCCCTGCTCTCGTTCCCCATCCAGTAGATCAGACGGCTTACCGCATCCATTCTAAGGCCGTCGAAATGATATTCCGTCAGCCAGTAATTGGCTGCGGACTGCATAAAGCAGGCAACTTCTCTTCTTGAAAACAGGAAATTGCAGCTTCCCCATTCGCTGTCGGAGACATCAGACGCAGGATACTCATAGAGATCCGATCCGTCATAGTGTCTGAGCGCATAATGATCCATTGCGAAATGAGCAGGAACAAAGTCAATGATCGCCCCGAGGCCCGCCCTGTGCAGACTGTTCACCAGTTTCTGCAGCTGCTGCGCGGTTCCGTACCTTGCCGTCGGCGCAAAAAAGCCGGTGTTCTGATATCCCCAGCTGCCGTCGAAAGGATGTTCCGACAGAGGCATGAATTCCACATGTGTGTAGTGGTTCTCCTTCAGATAAGCAATGAGGTCCTCCGCGATCTCGTCGTACTGATACCACCCCTCTTCTACTTTCCTGTCAGGATCGTCCTGCTTATCTGCGTCCTTTCTCTTCCAGGAGCCCAGATGCATCTCATAGATGTTGAGCGGCTTGTCAAAATTCCGCGTCCTGCTCTTCATCCATTTCTCGTCCGTGAAACTGAATTCATCGAGATCTCTTACGATCGAGGCGAAGTTCGGCCTCAGTTCCATACCGAATCCATATGGGTCGCAGTGTTCCACCCTGCCGTTTCTGCCGTAAATGACATATTTGTACATCTGCCCTGCCCTGGCGCCCTTTACTCTGATCTCAAAGAACTGAGCGCGCTCGGCCTGCGTCATTTCTTCTTCCTGCCAGCCGTTGAACTCGCCGATGATCGTGACGCGCTCCGCTTGCGGCGCGAAAGTCCTAAAGACCACTCCGTCCTGCTCCACATGCGCGCCCAGATATCTGTACGCGTCATAGATTTCACCCATGTAGAATTTCTGAAAATCCATGATTTCCCCCTATTGTTCGTCTTCGTTCTCTTTGATGTCTGCAGAATCAGGATCATTCTCCTGCATTTTCCCGGCGATATCCAAAATTTCCTGTGCGTTGTCCACAGTAACGCTCACATATTCGCTGATCATACTGCTTTGGTCAGCACCGGCGCCTTTTAAGAAAGCAAGGACCGTGTTGGAAGCATTCTGGGCCTGATCCATGAAATCATTAAAGAAAGTGCTGTAAATATTACCTGCAGCAGCTTCTGCCAGGCTCTCGGTGTAAGCGCCAAAGCCCATGATCAGGACATCATGCCCGACACGCTTCTTTTCATCACTTATTCCATTCAGAGCGCCCATCGCCTGTGTGTCATCGGCGCACAGGATCAGGTCCAGTTCCTTTCCGTACTCCGACATCCAGCCAACGACCTGTTCCATAGAAGCTTCCAGATCCGTGCCTCTGTATACATCTTCCTCACCGGCAGTGAGCTCCGTGAAGGAAACTCCCATCTCTTCCAGATTTTTCAGGGTGTCGGCGTTGACCTGATCTCCGGCCTTATCCTCACCGGTATAGAGTACTGCAATGCCGATCTCTCCATCCTCGTCGAAGTCCGCTTTTTCAAGTCCGAGGGTACTTATCAGTTCCGCCCGCTTTGCCGCTGACTGCGCGAAGGAGCTTCCCACATAGGAAACCCTCCAGCCCTTGTCTTTCCACCTGGCGATCTCCTTTTCTCCCGGACTCGTGCCAAAATAGAGCACCGGAATACCGGCCTTGACTGCCGCGTCCGTTATACCGGGCGCATTATTTTCATCCGCGTTTCCCACCATCAAAACGCTGCATCCGCTGCTGATCATCGTCCGCGCGTTATCAGCCAGTTCCTCGGCAGAGCCTTGCGCTCTCTCAATACTGCCCTCAGGTATACCCGCTGAGATCAGATTTCCCTGAACCTTGTTCAGAAAGAAAGGTGTGAATTCACTGCTGTCCTCCGCGTACACAATACCGATCCGGGCATCTGCAGGCAGAATAACGGGGTTATCTTCCTGATCCACTTCTGTTGTCTCTTTCTGTGTCGTGTCCGTGCCTGATACGTCCTGGCCTTCATTCTTTGAAGAACATCCTGTGATCAGGAGGACACTGACGATCCCTGTCAGGATCATCGCGATGATCTTCCTGTTCATACTGAATCCTTTCTATTATGCTGATTCTGAGTTTTGCTGATTCTGAGTATATTTTTACTATTATACCTTTAAACAGCGCGTTTTCCTAGTTTTATCTTCTTTCATAAACAACGGGGCCGCGCAAGGCGACCCCGCTGAAACCATTATAAACCATTTTAACTCATCAGTGGAGTTCGTTCGCTCTGTCGTAGTGCTTGCCGCCCCAGTAGATGCGGGACGCGACTTCCGCCTTCTCAGGAAGCTGTACGCCTTCCATGACATACTTGAGGAACTCCTCATATCCGGTCCTGTCGACGATATAGCCTACGTGTTCCTTTCCTTCAAGGGCGTTCTTGTCAATATACTCCTCGACATACGCGTAGCAGTTCTTGACGATCTTAAGAATGCTCTCCTCGTCTGCCCAGCGGATGAAGTCCTCTGCGAGACGGGGATTCTTCTTGCCTGTACGGCCCATGATCACGACGCGGAAATAGTGCTCTTTGCTTCTTGTCCACGCGCGGGTCGGGCAATAATAGACGCAGACGCCGCAGCCTACGCAGAGATTGGGATCTCTTACAACCTTGCCGTTCACCAGCTGCAGAGCGCCGGTAGAGCGGATCTTGCAGTACTTGACACACTGCTCGCAGCCTACGCAGCGGTCCGGGTCATACTGGGGCTCAGTCATACCGATGATGCCGAAGTCGTCCATGCGCACCTTGCCGCAGTCATTGGAACAGCCGGTGAAAGCGACCTTCATGTGCAGGTTGTTGGGGAAGATCAGCTTATCCATCTTCTGCGCGAATTCGGTAGTGTCGTAGCATCCGAAGGGGCAGAGTCTCTTACCGGGACAAGCGACGACATTTCTCGTACCGGCAGCCGGATAACCGCCCTCGAACTCCTCCTGGTTGACTCCGGACTCGTCGATGATCAGCTGCAGTTCCTTATTGACAGCATCCATGTCCTCGATCTTGATGCCGGGAATCTCCACGCCCTGGCGGTTCGTTATGAAAATAGTGCCGTTTCCGTACTTCTCAGCGATCTCGGTGATGCGCAGCATACTCTTAGCGCCGATCACGCCGCCGGGAATACGCACGCG
>CAMOIJ010000070.1 GCA_946615865.1 uncultured Lachnospiraceae bacterium
GGTTGCCCCTGCCAAGTAGTCGAGGCGACGGGATTCGAACCCACGACCTCTGCGTCCCGAACGCAGCGCTCTACCAAACTGAGCCACGCCTCGAAATAAGCAAGATTTATCATACCCAATCCACAGAACAAAGTCAAGTATTAATTTGTTTCCGCCACAGAAGAGCACCTGAAGTATTTGTCAGGTGCTCTTTGGCATCATATAATGGAAGCGTATTGGAGCAGAAAAACGGGAGCTGCGGACAGATGCATCCTCCCTGTTATTTTTGAAAGGAATTCATAGCATGAGAATCTGGATCGCACGCCACGGGCAGACTGAGCTCAACAGGAAGAAACTGATGCAGGGCCGCACTGACGCCCCGCTCAATGAGAAGGGGATCGCGCAGGCTAAGCAGTCCCGCAAGAATATCGGCGATGTTCACTTTGACGCTGTTTACGCCAGCCCCCTTCAGCGCGCGATTCTCACCGGTTCCATTATCGGAGATGTAGATCCGTCCGAGATCATCGTGGATCCGAGGATCATCGAGACCGATTTCGGCAGATATGAGAAGCGCAGATACTATGCCCTTGGGCTTCCTATGACCGCTTACTGGACGATGCCCAGGATTTTTCCGGCGCCGCCCACGGTGGAGACCATTGATTCGATGAAGGAGAGGGCGTCTTCTTTCCTCAGGGAGCTCGAGACCAAGGATTACGAGAATGTGCTGGTCGCCTGCCACGGCGGCATCATGCGGGCACTGTGCGGATATCTGGATGAGGCGCCGGACGGACTGCACTGGGAGCGCATGAAGAACTGTGAGATCCGGGTCTATGAATATAAGGACGGTCATCACACATTTATAAAGTCCTACAGCCTGGAGAAAAAATAGCGGACAAAATAAAAGAGGGCCGGTCTCCGCAAAGAGACCGGCCCTTTATGATGCCGTTAAAAGGTATGGAATGTGCCGCAGTAGGGGCATTTTTCGGTTTCTCCTTTAATGCCCGTGAGGGTGGCACCGCAGGAGGGGCATTTGCAGGAGACCTGCGTGGTCGATTTGATGCCGAAGATATTGCGCATCTTCTCGACAGGGGCCTCAATGGCTTCTGCCATGGACATGATCTCAGCCATCATCTCTTCCGGGCTGTCTTCCTTGACCGGCTCACCGGTGATGATGGAGACGATATGCCTGACCCAGTCATCGATGTCGGTTTCCCATTCGAAGCGGAAACTCTCCATGCCGGAATTAAAGTACACCTCCAGGGTATGCTCCATGTGTGCGGGATTGCCCTTGCGCACCTGGGGACGGCCGCCGACGATCTTGATGTCTTTGAGCGGGAAATAAACGGTATCGGAGACATTTCCGAACATGTCCTTTTTGACGAGAATAAGGTTTTGATTTGTCAGGACCAGATCGTTGCCGCCGAACATGGGGGGAAGCTGGAAACCTTCGCCATACCCCACTTTCTTCATGCGCAGCACCACGGCTTCTTCCGGGCCCAGTTTGAATTCTTCTGCCATTTCTGCCTCCTATAGGATTATCTGAATGGAATGCGTTTTTTGTTTGGATCGTATATATATCAATACTATTGTACAACAAATAATCCACGAATTCACGGATCCTGTTCGGAAGTTGCTGTTTTGATGTTTTGATCAGGTCAAAAAAGGAGGGTTTTCGGCAGTTATAGGAGTATACTGTCAATGATATACAGAAGGCGGGTATGAAAGGAAGGAATATGAATACGGTAGAGCTTAATAATGATCTTTGTTTTTCTTATCCGGAGGGATTTCGACAGATGTCGCGGGAAGATCTGGGCAGGCACAAGTTCATCGAAGAGGCCCCGGGCTTTTGCGTGCACGATGGGGAGCGGCATATCATGATCTCCGTTTCCTGGAGACAGGCCAATCCCTTTGTGGCAATGCTGGTCGGGAGCGCGGAAGTTTCAAGGAACATGGAGGCCAAGGTCAGGAAACCGATGAGCAAATTCGGGTATAAACTGGAGGAGTTTATAACAAGAGAGGTCGGTGGGAAAACGGCCGACGGATACAGGTATACCTACAATGTGAAAGGAACCGGCATGATCGGGGAAAGCTTATCGGTGAAAGCCGGAAGTAATTTCTATTATATTCACAGCTATTTCAGGGAAGAGCTGCGGCAGGAGAGTCTGAAAGTGCTGGATGAGATTTTTGGAAACGTGACGTGGAAAACGGAGTGAAGACGACAGTAAGAAATCAAAATTATTGGCACCCGTGGATATGACCGTGGGCGCCAGTATCATGGTCTCCCAGTTCTTCGGCGCGCTCATCACGCTGCTGGTGTACAGGCGCGGCAAATGGAAAGACAGGACGAAGCTGGTGGCGGGAAACAGCTGACCGGCCTCTGAAGCCCCTGCGGCGGCCGATGGGAGCTTATGACCATGACCATACAAACCATATAAAGAGATATCCGACCATTACGGCTGTGAGCGTGTAGGGAACCCCGATCTTCATAAAGTCCGGGAACCCCACCTCATGGCCTTCTTTTTTGAGCAGACCTACTGCCGTAATGTTGGCGGAGGCACCGATGGGTGTCAGGTTTCCGCCGAGCGTCGCGCCGCACAGAAGGCCGAAGTAGAGAAGGGTGGGCTTCACACCCAGCTGGGTCGTGACGACGGTCAGGACAGGCAGCATGGTGGCCACATAGGGGATATTGTCCACAAATGCGGAGATGAGAACAGAGCCCCACACGATAATGGTATAGAGAAGGAAGAGGCTGCTTCCTCCGAATTTGACGATGGCGTTGGCAAAGTCTGTGATGATGCCCGCCTCCGTGATGCCGCCGATGACGACGAAGAGGCCAAGGAGCAGGAGAAGCGTCTCGAAATCAATATTTTGCAAAGTGCGGCGGACGTTCTCCGTCTTGCGGTATCTCGCGTAATCGATGATGGCCGTGACGATTCCCAGTATGCAGCAGATGGCACCGTTTGTGATGTCCGGCGTATTGGGGATGAAGGAAGCCGCGATCAGAGCGGCGACCATAATAAGGAGCATGGCAGAGGGCACAACGTCCTTGACGACGGTTCTCCCCTCCGAGGACACCGGCTCCCGGTACTTGCCAAAGAGGAGCATCATGATCGGGATCGTGGCCAGCGCGCCGAGCTCAACGGCAAAGAACATGCCGGGCTTTCCGTCCATCCAGAAGAAATTCATGAAGTTCATGTGGGCGTAGTCACCGAGCATGATGGAAGTAGTATCACCGACCAGGGTCGCGGCGCCCTGCAGGTTGGAGGAAACGGCAATGGAGATGATCATACCCACCGGATTGATGTTCAGTTTTTTGCAGACCGCCAGTCCCACGGGTGCCACCATGAGCACAGTGGCCACGTTGTCGATAAAGGCGGAGATCGCACCGGCAAAGAGGGACATGCTGATGGTCACCCACATGACGTTGGGACACTTGTCCAGAAGTATATCTGCCATCAGGTTGGGCATTTTGGAGGCGATGAAGAAGTCCACGAGGATCATGGTTCCGGAGATCATCAGAAGGACGTTCCAGTTGATCACGGACGGAAGGTTCGCAAGAGGAAGGACCCCTGAGACGAGGAAGATCAGGCCGGTGCCCAGTGCATAGTAGGGCCGGTATTTGGGCTTTGTGATCATGAGCACATACATAAGAATGAAAAGGACCAAAGCAAATATTTTCATGTACTACCTCCTGATGAAGAATCAGCTTTTGCGGTCAAAAAAGAGAGCAGAAAAGAGCTAAAAAAAGAGACTTTACCGCATCATAAAATGCAGTAAAAGTCTCGCTTCTTCGAACATATTCCGGGGAGCACCGCCCCCGTATTGACGAAAATATGTTACACAAAATGTGCAAGCTACTCCCTGATACACTGTTACTATAAAACGCGGCGGGAAGATTTGTCAATCGGTATTCTTATTGTGCGGGCCGGACCTGTCATCCCTTCTTTGTCAGGATACTGCTGCGAAGAAGGGATGACAGGTCCGGCGGCACATTTTTGTGGTCCTATTGACTCGGGCAAAGGGAGCCTGCCTTCTGTTACCTTCTGCTCTTGTCGTACGGAATACCCTCCGCTTTCGGAGCCCGGGAGTTCTTGGACGTGAGTGCCAGTACGATCAGAGAGATCAGGTAGGGCATCATGTTGTAGATGGATCCGGGGATCTTGAGGGCTGCCAGGAAGGGGAAGCCGCTGTAGACGTTGGACAGCGCACGGAAGAATCCGAACAGAAGCGCTGCTCCCGCGATGTTGACGGGTTTCCACTGACCGAAGATCATAACGGCCAGAGCCAGGAAGCCGAAGCCTGCGACGCCGGTCTCAAACTTCCACTCGGAAACGCCTGCAGTGATGTAGACGATGCCGCCCAGGCCGCCGAGAAGGCCGGAGATCAGGACGCCCGCCCAGCGCATCACTTTGACGTTGATACCGACGGAGTCGGCTGCTGCGGGGTGCTCGCCGCAAGCCATAAGGCGCAGTCCGAAGCGCGTCTTATAGAGGATGAAGTGAGATGCGAAGAGCAGGATCACAGCGACCAGCATGAACCAGTTGAACTGGAAGCCGCCGACATTGACGATCAGCGCTTTTTTGGCCTGTACGTACTGGACCGTTGAGGAGACGTTGTCAGGATTTTCCGCGACGTTGATGGACTTTACGATGACAGTTGCAAGAGCAGCTGCCAGCATGTTCATAGCAGTGCCTACCAGGGTCTGGTCTGCGCTGAAGTTGACGCCTGCAACGCCCAGGAGAGAGGAATAGATCAGTCCCATGAGCATGGAGGCCAGGATCACCAGCAGGACAATGACGAAAGCGGAAGTGCCTGCGGGAAGATATTTCATGACAAGCGCGCCGCCCAGGGCACCCATTACCATGATGCCTTCAAGTCCGAGGTTGATAACGCCGGAGTGCTCGGAGAAACAGCCTCCGAGTGCGACCAGCATAAGAACGGACGCAAATAACAGTGTGTACTGAATGAGCAGGATCATTTCTCAGCGCCTCCTTTCTTGTCATCGTCTGCGGGAGCAGCCGTATTGATCGGAACATCGTTGCTGTTTGCCGTGTCTTTACTGCGCTTGGCAAGCTGCGTATTAAAGAAATAGCGGAAGAAACCAACGAAGCCGCACAGATAGATGATGATCGCGGAGATCAGGTCAGAGATCTGCGCCGGGAAAACTGCCTTGTCCAGATAGGAACCGCCGCTCGTAATGTGCTGGATGAAGTACGAGGAGAAGATGGTTCCGATCGGGTGCAGGCCGCCGAGGAAGGTCGCCGCGATGCCGTTGAATCCCATGCTGGGAACAGAGGACTGGGTGACGCTCCACTGCTCGAATCCGGACAGGAACAGGAAGGAAGCTCCCAGGCCTGCCAGCGCACCGCCGATAGCAAGTGTCAGGATAGTGTTGGTCTTTTCTTTCATGCCGCTGTATTTGGCTGCTTCTTTGTTAAGACCGGTAGCTCTGAGCTCATATCCGAAGACGGTCTTGTTGAGGATTACCCAGATCAGAACTGCGATCAGGACGGCCAGCGGAATCGCGATCGTCACATATTTATTGTTTCCGAAAATTGCTCCGAGTCCCGCCGTGGGAAGGAGAGCGGAGGGGTTGACCGTTGCCACAGCCTGTGTGTAAGGGCTCGCGGTCTCCTTGACCGGGGTGAGAGCCATGTTGACTGTGTAGAGGCCGATCCAGTTCAGCATGATGCCGGAGATGACCTCATTGACGTTTCTGTATGCCTTGAGGACGCCGACTACAGCGCCGAAAGCTGCGCCTGCGATCATGGAAAGGATCAGGCATACCGGCCAGGGCATCTTCCATATCAGCGCTGCATAGAGGCAGAGACCTGCGCCGGCGACATACTGTCCGGCTGCGCCGATATTGAACAGGCCTGCGGAGTAGCAGAACTGCACGGAGAGGGCGCACATGAGGAGCGGCGCTGTTTTGACAAGGGTGTTGCCAAAATATTTCATGGCCGCTTTGCCGCTTCCGTAGGTAAGGAAGTTCTTGAGGATCGTGACGATTCCTTCCGTTGCCTTAGCGGGATTGATGATGAGCAATACGATGTAACCGGCCAGGAGTCCCACAACGATGCAGACAAGTGAAGCGAGGAGCGTCTGGAATCCGGGATTGCTCAGAAGTGATTTATTATTCTTTTTCATGCCGTGTGTCCCTCCTTCCTTGCGCCTGCCATATACAGACCGAGCTCTTCACGGGTGGTCTTCGCCGGATCGAATTCGCCGACGATCTCACCTTCGTACATAACAAGGATGCGGTCCGGAACGCCCAGAACTTCTTCGAGTTCGAGGGAGACCAGAAGGACGGCCTTGCCTGCATCTCTCTGGGCGATCAGCTGTCTGTGGATGTATTCGATAGCGCCTACGTCAAGTCCGCGGGTGGGCTGGACGGCGATCAGGAGTTCAGGGTTTTTCTCCAGCTCACGGGCGATGATGGCCTTCTGCTGGTTGCCGCCGGACATGGAGCGGACGATCGTGACCGGACCTTCGCCGCTTCGGACGTCGAACTGGTCGATCAGTTTCTCGGAGAAAGTCCTGATCTCAGGCCGCTTCAGGAAACCGGCACCGTTGCTGAAATCGGGGGAGAAGTATCTCTGCAGGACCATGTTGTATTCCAGGGAATAATCCAGGACCAGGCCATGTTTGTGGCGGTCCTCCGGAATGTGGCTCATGCCGCTGATCGAGCGCTCGCGGATGGACGAATTCGTGATGTCCTTGCCCTTGAGGGTGATCTTGCCGCCGGCCAGAGGTTCAAGGCCGGAGAGTCCGTAGACGAGTTCGGACTGTCCGTTGCCATCGATACCTGCAATACAGACAATCTCGCCCGCGCGAACGTTGAAGGTGACGTTGTTGACAGCCATCTTGGAGCCTCTCTTGGAGGCGACGGACATGTTCTCCACCTGAAGGACTACTTCGCCGGGATGCGCGGGAGCCTTGTCAACCTTGAGGCTGACATCACGGCCTACCATCATGCGGCTCAGTTCTTCCTGAGTGGTGTTCTTGATATCGACTGTGCCGATATATTTGCCGCGGCGAAGAACGGAGCAGCGGTCCGCGACAGTCATGATCTCATTGAGCTTGTGCGAGATGAACAGGATAGACTTGCCTTCTGCCGCAAGGTTCTTCATGATCACCATGAGATCGTCGATCTCGGCGGGGGTCAGCACGGCGGTGGGCTCGTCGAAGATGAGGATCTCGTTGTCTCTGTAGAGCATCTTGAGGATCTCTGTGCGCTGCTGCATACCGACGGTGATATCCTCTATTTTGGCATCGAGGTCGACCTTGAGGCCGTATTTCTCAGACAGTTCAGTCACTTTCTTGCGAGCTTCATCCTTCTGCAGGACGCCGTATTTGGTGGTCTCAGCGCCGAGGATGATGTTGTCGAGAACGGTGAAGCACTGCACGAGCATGAAATGCTGGTGGACCATTCCGATTCCCAGAGCATTAGCGTCGTTGGGATTGTTGATCTTCACCTCTTTGCCGTCCTTCTTGATGATGCCTTCTTCGGGCTGGTACATGCCGAACAGCACAGACATCAGCGTGGACTTTCCTGCGCCGTTTTCCCCAAGCAGCGCGTGGATCTCGCCCTTCCTCAATTGCAGAGTGATATTGTCATTCGCAATGATTCCGGGAAATCGCTTTGTGATGTTCAGCATCTCAATTGCGTATTCAGACAAGATGGATTCCCCCTTCCTCTCGGGAGCTGCTGCTCCCGCAACGATGAATTTCGTAGCTATTATGTGTCTCGCATAATACTGCAACTCTATTTTAACAAGTTACAAAAAGAAAGGGAACAGCATTTGATGCTGTTCCCTGAAATGATTGTGCGTCTATCCCGAAAGGGACCGCCTGTCCGCTTACAGATTCCTGATTACTTGATGTTGCCAAGGAATGTGATAGCGACAGTGTCAGCTGTGGGCTCTGCTGCAGCTGCATCAACGGTAACAGTGACGCTGCCGTCTGCCAGTGCCTTTACGAGTGCCTTGTAGTCATCCTGTGTGAAGCCATCGTTCCAAACGGTGGTGTCCATAGGAAGCTGTACATAGTTGAGAGTCGGATCGTCGCCGGAAACCATGCCCAGAGACTGGATCTGGCCCTTGTACTCATCCCACTTGCCATCCTTGATAGCTGTGAGCAGAGTGTTGACGGTTGCGCCAAGGCCCTTCATAGCGCTGGTGATGGTCATGCCTTCGCCATACTGTCCGTCTACCAGAGCCTTCTGGTCAACGTCGACACCGATGAACTTGCCGCCTTCCTTGCCGGCTGCTTCTGCTGCGGACGTGTAGATACCGCCGCCGCATGCGAAGACGACCTCTGTGCCGCCCTTGTACCATGTATCCATAGCTGCTGTGATATCAGCATCGCCGTAGAACTGGTTGCCGTATGCATAGTTGATCGCTACGTCTGTGAGACCCATTTCCTTAGCTGCGTCGTTGGCGCCTGCCACGAAGCCGTAGCCGTAACGGATAACTGCGGGAACAGCCATGCCGCCCAGGAAGCCGAGCTTTTTGTAGCCCATCTTGACTGCCGCGTAGCCTGCCATATAACCGGAGATCTCTTCCTGGTAAACTGCGCTGTAAACATTTTCCTGTGAATAGGTATCTGTGCCTGCTGCAGTGCAGAGATCGTACTCGGAGACGTCCAGAGCCACGAACTTGACTTCAGGGTAGGTCTCAGCGGCTGCTACGATCGCCTCTGCGAAAGCGTAGCCGGGAAGGACCAGAACGTTGTAGCCGTCTGCAACGGCCTTGTCGATCATGGCTTCACGCTCTGCAGTGGAGTCGCCTTCGGGCTTGTAGTATGTGAAGTCGATCTTGTTGGCCTCAGTGAAAGCCTTGCAGGCTTCATAGGTTGTCTGGTTGAAAGACTGGTCAGTGATATCGCCGTAGTCGGTTACCATAGCGACCTTCATGTCGCTGGCTGCTGCATCACCTGAGCCGGCATCTGCACTGCCTGATCCGCCGGAACTGCTTGATCCGCCGCCGCATGCCAGGAGCGATACTGCTGTTACTGCTGCTACAAGAACAGCTAACAATCTCTTTTTCATTA
>CAMOIJ010000071.1 GCA_946615865.1 uncultured Lachnospiraceae bacterium
ATCAAGGAAAAGGGAGCCGGACGGCTCCCTTTTTGTATTTTTCATTATGAATTCCGGTCTCTCTGCTGCGCGCTGCCCACAAGGTAATTGATGAACTGCTGCGCCGTTCTTCCGGAAGCTCCGCCGCTTCGCAGTTCCCACTGATTGGCCAGAAGCGCAAGTTCCTGCTCTGAAAGCGTGATCTCCGGATAGCGCTTGGCCAGTTCACTGACAATGTGCAGATATTCCTGGTGCGAAGGCTTGAAGTAACCGATCGTGACGCCGAAACGAGCCACCAGAGACAGTTTCTCCTGCACCGTGTCGCTTCTGTGCATCTCGTCGTCGCTCCTGTCGTTTCTGTCTCCCCAGGTCTCCTTGATCAGGTGTCTTCTGTTAGAAGTCGCGTATATCAGGATATTCTCGGGCTTTGTCTCGAGTCCTCCCTCAATAACAGCCTTGAGATATTTATATTCTGTCTCAAATTCCTCGAAGGACAGGTCGTCCATATAGATTATAAAGCGGTAATTTCTGTTCTTGATCTCAGAGATAATGCGCTGCAGGTCCTTGAACTGGTGCTTGTAGACCTCGATCATCCTCAGTCCCTTGCTGTAATAGCGGTTCAGGATCGCCTTGATGCTTGTGGATTTTCCCGTTCCCGCGTCGCCGTAGAGAAGAACATTGTTGGCCATGCGCCCCTCGACGAAAGCTTCCGTATTGGCGATCAGCTTCTGCTTCTGCAGCTCATACCCCACCAGGTCCTCCAGCTGAACGTCGCTGGTCGCAGTGATCGGGATCAGAAACTCTTTCTCTTTATTATCGTCATTGATGCGGAACGCTTTGTTAAGGCCGAATTTACCGACGCCGTACTCCTTGTAGAATCCGGTGATGATATCGTACATCTCCTGTTCGGGCTTCCAGCTTCCGTCCGCCTCTCTCTCCGCGCGCTTTTCTTCCACCGATTCGATCGCGGCGCTCAGTTCCTGCACCTTCTCACTGACGCTTCTGTTAAATACCCTCTCGGGTTTTCCCACTGCCGTGTAGTCCTCGAGTATGCTGAAGCAGCCTATGCCCAGGGCGCTCTCTATTTTGCCGAAATCGTAGTTGAACAGTTCTCTGAAGATCCTGAAATCATTGAGAGCAAACGCGTTGACACTGCCTTTGTTGGCGCCTATCTTCTCCGATACCAGAGTAAAAGGGGTCTCCGTTGTTGCGATCAGATACGCCAGATAGTTATGCCACAGATTTTTGTTAAATCCATAGGTAGTAGCCAGGTCCAAAAGGCAGTGGACCTGCTCGTAGATCTCTTCGATCATGGATTCCCGGTTGTAATCACCCTCGTCGAACCGGCGGCAGATCTCCGCAAGGCTGCGCAGTATGCTGTCCTCCCCGATTCCCCTGTAAATGATAAGTTTGGATGTGAGACGATACATAGTTTGTTCTCCTGTAAATCTCCGAGTATTGTCTTTTCCCGTCAATACTAGCATTAAATGCGTTTTTGAGCAATTACTATAACTGTCCGCAAAACAGTGACAAAAAACATTTCCTATGCAGGTGCTGATGCGATATAATAGACGATAGTTGTTTTTCAAAAAGAGTGTAACCTGACGTTTTTTCTTAAGAAAGAGGGGATTATCCATGCAGATCGGATTTGATAACAACAAGTATTTCAAGACCCAGTCTGAACACATCAGAGAGCGCATCTCGCAGTTCGGCGGCAAGCTTTATCTTGAGTTCGGCGGCAAGCTCTTCGACGATTATCACGCGTCCAGAGTGCTTCCCGGATTTGAACCCGATTCCAAGATCACAATGCTCTGCGAGTTAAAGGACCAGGCTGAGATCGTGGTGGCGATCAACGCTGCCGATATTGAGAAGAATAAAGTCAGAGGCGACCTCGGAATCACTTATGACGAGGATCTGCTGCGTCTCGTCGACGCTTTTACAAGCCACGGCCTCTATGTAGGGAGCATCGTGCTGACAAGATTTGCCAATCAGCCCTCGGCGATCGTCTATGAAAAGAAGCTTCAGTCCCTGGGACTTAAGGTATACAGGCACTATCCCATTCCCGGATATCCCGTTGATATCCCGCTGATCGTCAGCGAAGACGGCTATGGCCGCAACGACTACATCGAGACCAGCCGTCCCCTTGTGGTCGTGACCGCTCCCGGCCCCGGAAGCGGCAAGATGGCGACCTGCCTCTCTCAGCTCTATCACGAAAACCGCAGAGGCATCAAGGCCGGCTACGCCAAATTTGAGACTTTCCCTGTATGGAACCTGCCCCTCAACCACCCGGTCAACCTCGCCTATGAGGCAGCTACGGCGGATCTGGACGATATCAACATGATCGATCCTTTCCACCTCGAGGCCTACAAGGAGACCTGCGTCAACTACAACCGCGACGTAGAAGTCTTCCCTCTTCTCAACGCGATCTTTGAAAAGATCTACGGCACTTCTCCTTATAAGTCTCCCACAGACATGGGAGTCAACATGGTCGGCCTGTGCATCAGCGATGACGAGGTATGCAAGAAAGCTGCGCGCCAGGAGATCATCCGCCGCTATTACGACGCTCTGTGCGAGCACCGCAAGGGAAACGCGGATGAGGAACCGATCCGCAGGATCGAACTTCTCATGAAGAAATCCGGCATCGACGTATCGGAGAGACCCGTCGTTATGGCGGCCAATCTCAACGCTGAGAAGACCGGAGCTCCCGCAGCCGCTATGGAAATGGCGGACGGCACTATTTTGACCGGAAGAACCTCTGAACTGCTGGGCGCCTCCTCGGCGCTGCTTCTCAACGCCCTCAAAAAGCTTGCGGGCATTCAGGACAGCATCAAGCTGATCAGCCCTCAGATCATCAACCCGATCATGGAGATGAAGATCGACCATCTCGGAAGCGACAATACTTCTCTTCTGCACCTGAACGAGCTGCTGATCGCGCTCGCCATCGCCGGTGTGACAGATCCCTGCGCCAAGGCGGCGATCGACCAGCTCGAACACCTGAAGGGACTTGAAGTACACTCCTCTGTGATCCTCTCCCAGATCGATTCGGGCGTTTTCAAAAAGCTCGGCGTGAACCTCACCTGCGAGCCTCACTACGAGAGTAATAAACTATATCATAAATGATCTGTTTTATGCCTCTTTCCTTTATTTGTGGAAAGAGGCATCGTTTTATGATACGATTATTTTAAGCAAAAATGTTTACATGCGTACTCAGGTAATATGGGGTGCCTGTGGAGCATGAAGGCTTAGTTAGTATCAGGAGGTTACACATATTATGAAACCGTATGCTTTTGGCGTCGATATCGGCGGCACAACGATCAAGATGGGTTTTTTCGACACGGAGGGGAAATTTCTCGATAAGTGGGAGATCAAAACCCGCACGGAGAACAATGGAGAGAAGGTCCTTCCGGATATTGCCCGCTCCATTAAGAAGAAACTCAAGGAAAATGAACTGACCCTTGACGATCTGGAAGGCGTAGGCATCGGCGTTCCCGGGCCTGTCCTTTCAGACGGCATTGTCAATCAGTGCGTCAACCTCGGATGGGGAGTCATTGACGTTAGAAAGGAACTCTCCTCTCTGTTGGACGGCGTATTTGTGGCGGTAGGAAACGACGCCAATGTAGCTGCCCTGGGCGAGCAGTGGAACGGCGGCGGCAAGGGCTTTGACAATGTCGTCATGGTTACGCTCGGCACAGGCGTCGGCGGAGGCATTATCATTGGCGGCAAGATCCTCGCGGGCGCTCACGGGGCAGCCGGTGAGATCGGTCATATGAAAGTCAGGGATAAGGAGACTGCGGTCTGCGGATGCGGCAAGAAGGGCTGCCTCGAGCAGTACGGCTCAGCCACGGGCGTTGTTCGCCTCGCTCATATCGCGCTGGAAGCCAATCCCGCTGTGGAAACGCCTCTTCGCGATCTTGATCCCCTTACTGCCAAGGACGTTTTCGACTACGCGAAGACCGGCGATGAATTCTCCCTGTCCGTGATCGACACTGTGGGCAAGATGCTCGGTGAAGCGATCGCCCATATCACCTGTGTCATAGATCCTGACGTCATCGTAATCGGAGGCGGCGTCTCCAGAGCCGGACAGATCCTTCTCGACGCAGTGGAGAAGTATTACAAACCCGCCGCGTTCCACGCGTCCCGCGATACTGATTTCAAACTCGCCGTTCTCGGAAACGATGCCGGCATGTACGGCGCGGTGAGAATGATCCTGAACAAATAAAGACTGCGACTATTGATAAAAGGTACCGTTTCAGCCACGGTACCTTTTTTAATGATTTTTCCGAAAAGAAGTAACGATTCCTCAAATGCCCGCTTTTTCCCTCAGAAATCGCTCAACTTCTTCAAAATAGTGAGCCGGGTCTTTATCCGCTGCCTGCGCGTGCCCTGCCCCTTCGACGACCATGATCTCTTTTTCACAGGCCGCCGCGTCATACAGTTCCCGGCACATGCTCACCGGGATCATCCGGTCTTCTTTCCCGTGTATAAATAAGGTGGGAACCATGCTCGAAGAGACAGCTTTTAAAGGGCTTGTCTCCTTCAGGTCATAACCTGCGCGAAGACGGATCATCAGCTCCGCCGAATCCACGACAGGGAAGGCGGGCAGGTGAAACCAGCTTCCGATCTTCTCCTGAAACATTGAATATGCGTCTGTATAAGCGCAGTCTGAAATGACCGCTTTTATGTTATCAGGCACATTCTCCCGTCCGCAGTAAAGAAGCGCTGTGGAAGCCCCCATGGACAGGCCGTGCAGAACGATCTCCGCTTCGGGATCTCTTTCCAGGATCAATTCGACCCACCCTGCAAGATCCTCGCTGTCAGTGGCACCAAGTCCTATATAATCACCTTCGCTCTCGCCCTGGCACCTGAAATCCGGCGCAAGAACACTGTACCCGTGCGTCCAATACCAGTACGCATAGCCGTACATCATCTCTTTGCTTCCTGTGTAACCGTGCAGCAGTATGACCCAGCGATGCGGATCCGCAGATTTCTGTGCTGCCTCCGGTGTGATGTCATCAGACTTCTGCCCTGCCTCCGCCGAGCCATCTAAGTTCTGCATGAGCACTCCCTTTAATCTGTACCCATCCCCGGACAGTATCTCAATTTGTTCAATACCGTCCTGCCGTCCCCAGACTTTTCCAACCACGGTCATCGCGGTCAGGTTCTGCTTCATCTCAGTCTCCTGCACCTGCTCCGCGTAGCTTTGTTCAGAGATCCTTTGGAAGGCGTCAAGTTTTTCCATAAAAGACGGTACCAGCACAGCGCTGACCAGAAAATTAACTGCCGCCCAGTACAGGGCAAACAGGATCAGCAAGATCACTGCCGGTATCTTTTTGCGTTTTTCAGTCATCTTTTTGAATTCCCTATCGTCGATCAATATCTCCCATTATACAAAAAAAGAGACTGCCGATTCGACAGTCTCTTCCGATTTCACACTATTTTAACATCTATTTGAGTTCTACGATCTCGCCGCCCTTTACTGTGGCCTTTATGTCGGACCCCGTTTTCACCTGCTGCCACAGATCATATTTGATCCTGTACTGCTTGTCTCCCGAGAGGATCCAGTACTTCTCGGTCCGGCCGCTCTCCCGCTCCGTATCCGGCAGACTGAGTTCGGCATAATAGGGTTCCGTATCAGTTCCCGATGTGACTTCATCCCGGTCGTACAGCCATTTCATTATACTGTAGTAATACTTCTTGGCGAATACCGGAACGTCCACATAAACCGGTTCCTCGTAGGTCTCCGTGTGGTACTCCGTCCTGTAGCGCGGCACCTGGTGCTCGATCTCCTCGTAGTAGCCGTTCCCCAGGTCTCTGTACTCGATCTCCGTGTCATAACCGTCCAGGACCTGCTCGGAGACTTCCCTCGTCCGGGTCTCATAGTGATCCAGAACGTGATTGTAGGTGTAGACCTCGTCGCGGCTTGTGACATCCCAGGCTCCGTCCGGAAGATTCCAGCTGCTGTCCTTCACCTCCTGATAGCGCTCGATGGAAATAGATCTCTCCCAGGACTTGGCATCCACATGCAGTCCCTTGGTCTTGGGCATCATCAGATAGATCAACAGTCCGGCCGCGATGATCAGCGCGATAAACAGCGGAAGCCTGCTCCTGCCCGCTCCTGCCTTGGAGATATTGGTGCCTTCAGCTTCACGCCTGGCTTCCTCACGCTTCTCCTCACGCTCTCTGTCCTTCTCCTTGCTCTCGAAGTAGTTGGCTTCACTCTCTGCCCTTGCGGCGCCGCAGGCGGTGCAGAATTTGCTGTCGTCAGGATTAAGCGTGTTGCAGTACGGACACAGCCAGTCCGGATTCTTATTGATCTCGTCCGGATCCTTCACATACTCTTTAGGTCCGGCCATATAAAAGGTAATATCCTTGCCGCGGGGTTTACCGCATTTGGGGCAGATCTTGACCTCTCCGGAGATCCTGTCCGCACCGCAGTAATCGCAGTCCCAGCAGCCGACCACTATTTTTCCCATATCTATCCTCAATACTGTCATACAGGACCCGCTCGCGGAATACCGCGCTGCGCGTCAAGGCCACTACTACGTCTACATTTTATCATCATTCCATAAAAGGCGCTATAGTACTCATTAACTACACTATTTTTCTTCCTGAACTTGACTTAACCGTTATAATTTGCTAACCTCGTTCTTGCAGCAATTTTATACTTCTACGTTGAAATTCTTAGGAGAAAGAAATGCGCCTGCATCCGCGGCAAAACAGCGGAGGCCGGGCCATTTTGCCGAAGGAGCAGCACTCTCAGGTGCCCGCGAAGGCGGGCGGCGACTAAGAATGGATGTAGCTCTGGAGAATCTCGTGATCGAGTACCGAAGGTGCAAGGCTGAGCCGCCGCTGCGGCGCAAGCTGAATCTCTCAGGTCAAAGGACAGGGTGTATGACCGGCTAACAGCCGCGTTATTTACTTGTGCGCAGTGAGACCGCCAGAGCGATTCCGGCGGTCTTTTTTTTTCCTCCGGTCCGTAGAATACAGCTGAGCACAAACTATTAGCGAAAACGGAGGAAATAAAGAAATGTTATTGCAGCTTGTGCAGACTATCAACGCTTATCTTTCAGATTATGTGCTGGTCATTTTATTGATCGTGGTCGGTCTCTGGTACACAGTCAAAACAAGATTTGTCCAAATACGCTTTTTCCCGGAAGGAATAAAAAGTGTGTTTGGAAACATCTCGCTCAACGGCAAAAAGCATGAGAGCGGAATGAGTTCCTTTCAGGCTCTGGCCACCGCCATCGCGGCCCAGGTCGGGACCGGCAATATCGTCGGCGCTTCCGGCGCTATTTTGACCGGCGGTCCGGGCGCGATCTTCTGGATGTGGGTCATTGCGTTCTTCGGAATGGCGACTATATATGCGGAAGCCGTCCTCGCGCAAAAGACAAGGATCAAACACAAAGACGGCAGCATCCTGGGCGGACCTGTTTACTACATCACCACAGCATTTAAAGGATCTTTCGGCAGGTTCCTCGCCGGTTTCTTCGCCGTCGCGATCATCCTCGCTTTGGGATTCTTCGGCTGTATGGTGCAGTCCAACTCCATCGGTTCCACCTTCCAGACGGCCTTCGGCGTTCCGTCCTGGATCGTCGGCATCGTCCTGGTCGTGATCTGCGCGGTCATCTTCATCGGCGGAATGAACCGCCTGGCTTCCGTAACAGAGAAGATCGTCCCGGTCATGGCAGTCATCTTCATCATCGGCGGTATCGTAGTTCTCATCGCCCGCATCACTTACATTCCGGCGACCTTCGCTATGATCTTCAGGTATGCCTTCACGCCCCAGGCTATCATCGGCGGAAGCTTTGGCATGGCTTTGAAGACAGCCGTTTCCCAGGGGGCCAAACGCGGGCTCTTCTCCAACGAAGCCGGCATGGGTTCCACTCCGCACGCTCACGCGCAGGCCAATGTGAAAAGCCCTCACGAGCAGGGCGTCGTCGCTATGGTCGGCGTCTTCATCGATACTTTTATTGTCCTGACGCTGAACGCGCTGGTCATCATCTCCACGCTATACACAGCCGACGGCGTACTTGCTAACGGTTACTCCCAGAGCAGCGTCAACGCGGCGGGCGAAGCGATCGTAAAATCCAACCTGGCGCAGACCGCCTTCAGTACGGTATTCGGCCAGGGCTTCGGAAGCGCCTTCGTCGCGATCTGCCTGTTCTTCTTTGCCTTCTCCACTGTCCTTAGCTGGAACATGTTCGGCAAGATCAACGTCATCTACCTCTTCGGACAGAAGGCTGTCCGCGTCTATGAAGTCATCGCGCTGGTATTCATCTTCCTCGGAACGCTCGCCTCCAACGACCTTGTATGGGAGCTCTCCGACATGTTCAACCAGCTGATGGTCATTCCCAACGCCATCGCGCTCCTCGCTCTCACCGGCATGGTCGTCGCGAGCATAAAGGAAAAATAAGGCTCTGAATCAGCAGCCGCGGCAGAGACACTCCTTCACAGGGGTGTCTCTTTTTGTGCTTAAATGCTAAATTTCATCAATTTTTAGAGAAATTTAATGATTTTATCCTTTTTCTATGGAAAAAAAAAAGATTCTCTGTTATCATACGTCCGTAAAAATCACATTAATGCGGGACCCGATCGTCCCAAATAGAAAGGGGAAAAACTCTATGGAACAGTTTTTCAAACTGAAGGAGCACGGCACTGATGTCAAAACAGAGCTGGCAGCAGGTCTTACTACCTTCATGACAATGGCTTACATCCTGGCTGTAAA
>CAMOIJ010000072.1 GCA_946615865.1 uncultured Lachnospiraceae bacterium
CTCCGCAGGCCCGTCCGCGGCGACTCTCCCCTCCGAGAGCAGGATCACACGGCCGCAGGTGTCATAGATCATGTCGAGGTCATGAGACGTGATGACCTTAGTACACGGGAGCTTCCGGATCGTGTTAATAATGATCCGTCTGTTGTAAGGATCCAACGCCGAGGTCGGCTCGTCCATAAGGAGCACCTCCGGGTCCATGGCCAGCACAGTCGCCACTGCCGCCATGCGCTTCTCACCGCCCGAGATCTTGTGGTTGTAAAGACTCTTTAGTTTCTCCTGTCCCAGTTCTTTCAAGACCTGCTGCGCTCTCTGCTCCGCTTCCTGCTGCGTCATCCCGTAGTTGAGCAGTCCGAACAGCATGTCCTCCCATACTGTGGGCATGAACATCTGATTGTCTGAATTCTGCAGGACAAAGCCCAGTTTGCGCCGGATCTGCGAAAGATTCCGGGGACAGACTTCATCGCCGTCCACAAGGATCTTTCCCTCTGCCGTACCGCCCACGCCCTTATTTCCCGTGCCGGGCCCTGCGAGTCCTAAGAGCAGCTTCATAACCGTGGACTTGCCCGCTCCGTTGGCGCCGATCAGCCCAACAGTCTCCCCTTTACCTATCGCAAAGGAAACATCTGAGAGCACCGGCTTTCCCTTTTCATATGCAAATGTCACATTCTCAAACTGGATCATCTCTCACCTCATTACCGATGTGCCCAGCAGCCGTGTCAGGTTAACGAAACGCGCCGCGATGAACAGTGCGCACCATAATACGGCGAACAGTACATCTCCAGCCGAACTCCCGTCCCTCTGCGCATAGTAGAGCTCTCCGTGATAGCCCCTGAGCAGCATCGAGGAATACAGTTCTTCCGCCCTGTCCATACTGCGAAGCAGAAGCTGTCCCAGAAAGGACCCCCACGCTTTGTAGTGGATCCCCTTCTGCCCCGGCGCCCGCAGGCTGTAGGCCTGCGTCATCACATTGGCTTCCTCCGCAAGCACTGCCGCGTACCGGTAAGTCAGAAGCAGCAGCGTCACCAACATGGATGGCACATGGATCCTGCGCAAGACCGCGCAGATTGCCTCGATCCTGGTGGATGCCACCAGCAGAAAAGAAGCCATAAGGCAGAAAATGCCTTTCATTAGCAGCGTGATCATGGAGATCATACCCGTAGTCACCACAAAGGAACCGAGCGGAAAGGCCGGCGTCCTGTCGAGGATCGGGTTGAAGATCCCCACCGCGCAGACGATCGGCAGCACGAACCGCAGCTTATAGAAGCACGTGGAGACCGGGATCCCGCTGACCGCAAAGAGCAGCGCCGGATACAGCAGCATGAACATCAGTCCGCTGGGGTTGTATTTATCAAACGATACAGTAGTCAGTATGTATGCCACCGTCACTAATAACTTCGCTCCGGCACTCGCTTTATGCAGCGGGGAATTCCCCGAGGCCAGGGCGTCCATCTCACGCAGTTCGTGTATGGAGCGTTCAATATTCTGACTCATTGTTCTTCTTTCTTAAAATCAAAACGGAAGCGTTGGATCCTGCTAATGATCAGATGCAACGCTCCCCCGTTTCGGTACGCAAACCTGTTTTTCTAATATTCTCGTCCCTGCCGAACGTTTTTGATGAAGTAGTTCCTTCCTGTGGTAACCCTTTACTTGCTATTTTCGGCACAAAGGCGTCTCTGGCAAAAAATTGCGTCCATGAAAACTACTGGTCTCAGCGCTGTTGCCTGATTTTTATGACTTTTCTTCAGTAATCCCTGTATTTGGTGGACGTAAGTATATGCAAATAAAGCTTCTGTGCCGAATTCTTAATTGGCTGAGTTGCGAATCGGCCAATTAAGGCCTTTCCGTCCCTTGTTTGCGGACGATTTTTTTTTAAAAATGTTGTTCTGTGCCGAATTACTCTTCTTAGCACCGGCAAGGCGCCATCAGACCCAAAGCAAACAATTAGTTCCTCTTTCTGAAGAAGCGCCCAGTATAGCAGATCACAAGTGCTGCTCCCGCCACCATCGCGCTGCCCACAATTCCTGAGACCGTCGTACCCATGGGGTTGTCGCTTCCGGCGAAAGCATAGTCCGGCAGGAAGGAGGTCTTCTCCTGAATGCCTGCTGCCGTCTCCGATACAGCGCTGCTCGTGCCGAAATTCTCCTCATCAAGGCCCATGTTGGCGCTGTAGCCCGCCTCCTCGTTTCCGAAGAGCGCCCACTCCAGTCCGTCGGGGTTGGAACTCGCGAAGTGGGAAAAGATGCCGCCGACGACCACCACTGCCGCTGCCAGCGTGATAATAACGGTTCGAAGGGATTTGGAAGATCCCTTGCGGACTTCCTCCGTGACCTCCACGTCGCGCAACAGTTCCGGCCTGACGGCGTACACATAAGTCAGCACCGCTGCCGTGATCAGGCCCTCAACAAGGCCGATGGCCAGGTGAATGGGAAGCATCAGACCGCAGAACGCGCCGAAAGGCAGCTCCGTGATCCCGGAAAGCGTCGTCTCAAGGACTACCGAGAACGCGCCCATCTGAAGAGTCACTACACATCCGATGATCGATGCTGCAATGATCCTTGCTCTCTGGGCAGCCTCTTCACCGAGGTTCTCAAACAGATTGCTTCTCATAATAGGGCGCCAGATCAGATAATATCCCACAAAGCATCCGTAGAATGCCATGTTCCATATGTTGGCGCCAAGCGCCATAAGCCCTCCGTCGGCAAAAAAGAGACACTGGATCGTCAGCACCACAGCCATCGACAAAAAGCCCGCCTCAGGCCCCAGAAGCGCGGACAGCAGCATTCCGCCGCACATATGTCCTGAGGATCCCGTTCCGGGAATCGTATAGTTGATCATCTGTCCCGCGAAGACCAGGGCGGAAGCCACCGCCATAGTGGGGAGTTTCTGCGTGTTCTCATCCTCAGTCAGTTTTTTTACAGACAGTCCCACTGTTGTGCCGGACGCGACATACATCGTAGCCGCTACGGCGGGAGAAAGAAGGGCGTCAGCCATATGCATGATAAAACACCTCCAAAGCGTCAATTATTCTTATTTCAAGTTTATAACGCCCTGAAAATGCCGCACAAGCCCCCGGGGGGGTTATATTTTAGCACTTTATCACGTTACCTTACTCTACTGATTTGAGCGATTCCACCATGTCGATCTTCCGGATGTAGAAATAAGAGAAGAAATTCACCGACAGCGAGAAGATCACCGTCAGGATGACCGCGTATAGATAGCTGCGCCCGTGCAGCCCGTGGCCGAAGATCATATACTCCATCTCAATGGTGCCGATCAGCCAGCGGTGGAGCCATTTCCCGCCCAGAAGCCCCAGTGCGGAACCCATCAGGGTGAGAATGATATTCTCTCGGTAGACGTAGGACGCCGTCTCTCCGTCATAGAATCCGAGGACCTTGAGAGTCGCCAGCTCGCGGATACGCTCCGTTACATTGATGTTGGTCAGGTTGAAGAGCACAAGGAAAGCGAGCGCTGCCGCCGCGCCGATGATGATCCACACAACAACGTCCAGGCTCTTCATGCTCTCGTGGAAGTGATCGCGGATCTCATCAATGCTGTTATAGGTTATCACGCCCTTGATCTTCGAGACTCTCTCCGCAGGGTTTTCTGCTGCCTTTACTAAGAGCACGTTGTCGCGCGGCCTCTCTCCGAATACCTTTTTGTAATATGAGGCCGTCATGTGAACGTAATGGCCGACGTAGTTCTCGCAGATGCCGCACACTGTCACCGGATACTCTTTCTCATCACTGTCGAGGAGAGCGATCGTATCGCCCTCTCTGATCCCGAGGTTGTCTGCCAGTTTCTCGTCTATGACTACCGCCTCGTCCGTCGGAGCCAGCCGGGGAAGTTCTCCCACCTTGCCGTAGCGGCGCAGTCCGTCTGCCCTCGGATAAAGGCAGATATAGTCCTCTGCTATGGGGTGTGTGCCCTCCGGATCAGAATAAGTCGTCCAGCCCGATGTGGACCTGAGGGCAACGCCGTCGATGGTTTCCTCATCGGTACGCACACTGACTCCCCTGTCATAACATCCCATAAAAGACTCGATGCCGGGCTCCGCCTCCAGCGCCTCCATCATCTCCGAGCGGTCTGACGGATTGAGGCCCGCGTCTATGGAGATCGTCGCATTGTAAGGCATCAGGTCGTCGAACTGCCAGGTCAGAACATCGAAGATGGAATCCCTCAGTCCGAAGCCGGTCGCCAGCAGCGCTGTGCAGCCCGCGATTCCGATGATAGTCATCCAGAAGCGCTTTTTGTAGCGGAAGAGATTACGCGCGCTGACCTTCTGGATGAAGGAGAGCCGCCTCCAGACCGGCCCGATATATTCGAGAAATATGCGCTTGCCCGGTTTGGGTGCGCGGGGACGAAGGAGCTCCGCCGGTTTAGCAAGCAGCGTCGTATAGCAGGCCGCGAAGGCAGCTCCCGCCGTCGCAAGGACTGCAGCCCCCAGTGAATAGAGGACTACCACCGGTGAAATGCTCATCTCCAGTTTGGGCAAAAGATAGAGGATCCCCCACTCGTAATAGATCAGCGAAGGAAGTGCCGTGCATCCGATCAAAAGCCCCGTCCCGCCTCCGACAAGGCTCGCCGCCAGCGCGTAACCGATGTATTTGATGGAAATAGATGCCGTTGAGAAGCCCAGCGCTTTCATCGTGCCGATCTCCGCGCGGTGATCTTCTACCATTCTGGTCATGGAAGTCAGGGAACTGAGCGCCGCCACAAGGAAAAAGATCAGGGGAAATACATCCGCGAGATTTCCCATGCGCTCTGAATCGGAAGAAAACTCCACATAGCTGCGGATCGTCTCCCGGTCGAGAATGTACCACTCCCCGCTCGAGGTATCCAGCCCCGCCAGGGCGCTTTCGCTGCCGCTGCTGCCTGACTCCGCGATCCCTGAGATCAGGGCCGCTGCCATGTCCGCGAATGTGACTTCTTCCGTCACCTGCTTTTCGCGGATCCCCGCCCTCTCTCTCGCCATAGGCTTAAGGCTGTCAATGAAATCATCCACCTGTTCTTTGTAAGCGTCATCGGTGTAGCAGTTGTACCGGTTCGATCCCTCCAGTTCCAGATAGATGGTGGAGAAAACATCCTGAGTAAAGCATTCCGATGGCAGGACCACAAAGCCGGTGACACTGCCGGTCCCCACGCTTGAGCCGCCTCTGGTGCGTGAAATGTAAAGAGGACTGCGGGCGATCCCGACGATGGTATAAGTATGCTTGGTAGAATGGGATGCGCCTGTCCCTGATTTTCCTGCCTCGCCGCTCCCGGGAGACTGCGCCAGCGGGTCCTCACCCAGTACGGCGTCAAAAGATTCCCTGGTATCGATGGTGATCGTATCGCCAATCTCTTTGTGGAGGGCCTCCAATATTTTGACCTCAGTGACGCACTCGTCCGGGGACTTAGGCATCCGGCCTTCTGTCAGATCCAGAAGGTTGATCTGCCGCGGCATCTCCAGGACGTTGACACTGTCCTCCCCCGCCAGGGCATCAAAAGTACGGCTCCCCTCAGCCGCCCTTACACCGGGCGCGCGGGAAACCGCCTCAAGATCCTCCTTCGTCAGGCCGAGCATAGAGATCAGCCGCACATCCATGAAATGCTGGCGGTCATAGTAGTGATCCACCGTGTTATGCATGTCGGGCGCCGTCATCCGGAGGCCGGACAGAAATCCGACCGCCAGAAGACTCATCACAAACAGTGACAGAAAGCGCTTTTTCGTGTGCAGGATCTCGCGGACCGTGTCCGTAAGAAGCATGTTTTTACTATGCTTTGTCACCCTCTCGCCTTTACGACTTCAATAAATGCCTTCGCGTAAGCCGGCAGGTCCGGAGGTCTTCTTCCGGAGACGATGTTGCCGTCGACAACGGTCTCCTCGTCCACCCAGATGCCGCCCGCATTGCTCATATCATCCTTGATGCCGGGCGTGCTGGTCACTTTTTTGCCGCGCAGAATGTCCGCGCTGATCAGGACCCAGCCTGCGTGGCAGATCTCGCCGATCGCCTTATTATCGGCATTCATCTTCCGCACGATATTCAGGACCTCGGGGAAGCGGCGCAGTTTGTCGGGCGCCCATCCGCCGGGCACCAGAAGTCCGTCGTAGTCGTCCGGATCCAGATCTTTAAAGCTCAGCGCCACCTCGCAGGGCACGCCGTACTTGCCGTGGTACAGGCCCGGTTTCTCGGCGGCAAAATCCACCTGCCAGCCCTCTTCTCTGCACCTGTATACGGGATACCAGACCTCCAGGTCCTCAAAATCCCCGCTGATCAGCTGCAAAATCTTCTTGCTCATAGTTGATCTCCTTTCTTGACATCCCTCAGTGACAAATCTATGCAGCCCAAAAATAAAGTTCGTTATTCAGCTGCGGCCTCCGCGTCAGAACTCCTTCCGCAGCTCTTCCATCTGCCTGACCGCGTCTCCGAAGACTTCCAGCGCCTCGTCCACCGGCTTCGACGTGGAGAGGTCTACGCCCGCGATCTTGAGAAGGCTCACAGGGTCCTGCGTGCAGCCGCTCTTTAAAAACTCCAGATACGGCTTCACAGCTGCTTCCCTCTGCTCCAGGATGCGGTGCGCGATCGCGACAGCTGCCGAGAAGCTTGTGGCGTACTGGTATACGTAGAAATTGTAGTAGAAGTGCGGGATCCTGCACCACTCGTAGGCGATCAGGGGATCCGACACCATATCTTCGCCAAAATACTGCTTATTCAGTTCCAGATACAGGCCGCAGAGCGCATCCGCCGTCAGTGGACTGCCCTCCTCCGCCATCGCGTTGGTCCTGCGCTCGAACTCCTCGAACATTGTCTGGCGGTAGACCGTTCCCTTGAAACACTCCAGATAGTAGTTGATCAGATAGGCCTTTTCCTTCGGATCCTTCGCGCGCGCGAGCATATACTCCAGGAGCAGGATCTCATTGGTCGTGGAGGCGACCTCCGCCACGAAGATCTTATACCCGGAATTGAGATGGGACTGCGCGTGCTCTGAATACCAGGTGTGCATAGAGTGCCCCATCTCGTGGACAAGGGTGAAAACATCGTCCAGTGTATCCGTATAGTTGAGCAGCATGTAGGGATGGACTCCGTAAACGCCCGAAGAATAGGCGCCTGAGCGCTTTCCCTCATTTTCATAGACATCGATCCAGCGCTCCGCGTAAGCCTTGCGGACGATGGACAGGTATTCCTCTCCCAGAGGCGCCAGCGCCTTCAGGGATATCTCCTTCGCCTCCTCATAGGAGAACTTTCTGTCATAATCTGAGACCATGGGCACATAGACATCGTACATGTGCAGTTCTTCCACTCCCAGCATCTTCTTACGCAGGGAGACATAACGGTGCATATACGACATTTTGCCATGGATGCTGTCGATCAGACGGTCGCACACTGCCGGGTCAACATTGTTCCCGTCGACTGCCGCGACAAAGGTTGAGGGATATTTCCTGGCGCGCGCATAGAAGATCTGCTGCTTGACCTGGCCGTCGTAGAGGGCCGCCCACGTATTTGCGAACTCGCTGTAGCGCGTGTAGAACTTCTCGAAGGATTCCCTGCGCAGTTCTCTGTCCGGAGACATCTGCAGCGGCACAAAGCGGCCGTTGGAGAGCTGGATCTCATTGCCCTCGCTGTCCTTTACCGGCGGAAACTTAAGGTCCGCGTTGGAGAGCATGCCGAAACCGTTGGACGCGGTCTGTGCCATCTCTCCGGCCGAAGCAAGAAGCTGCTCCATTTCCTTAGAAAGCGTGTGTTCCTTCATGCGGCGGATCTCGCGGATCGTCACCTCATAATCCCTGATCCCCGGCTCCTCCTCGCAGAAACGGGCGATCACCTCATCCGGAATGGCAAGGATCTCCGGCTCCATAAAAGAGAGCTCCTCACTGACCCTGACCGACGCGCTCTGCGCTTTCAGCTCCAGCTCCTGATAACGGGAATTTCCCGCGTCCTGGTCATGGCGCATAAAAGAATAGCCGCCCACACGGTCCAGTTTCAGCGAACAATCGTCGTATAACTTCAGCGCTTCATAGAGATTCCGGGCGCTCTCCCCGAGCCGTCCCTCATACTTTCCGACCTCTGCGGCCAGTTTCCCGGCCTCCTGAAGTTCCTGCTCCCAGAGCGCTTCGTCTGGATATATATCTTCGAGGCGCCAGGTCATCTCTTCCGGCACTTCTTCTCTTTTCGGTAATCTGTCGTTCATCCGGTCTGCTCCTGTCTGCGGCGTTCCGCGGTGTATGGTGTTTCTCCGCCGGCCGCGTTATTACTCTTCTTTTCAGTATTATAAGACAGAACGGCCGGCCGGGGGAACTGTTTTCCTTACATACTGACAGCCCCCGCCGCAGGAAATAAAAAGCGGAGATTACTTTCCGTACCTGAGCGGCGTCGAAACCTTTTCATTGAAGAACTGAATGATCGGCCCCA
>CAMOIJ010000073.1 GCA_946615865.1 uncultured Lachnospiraceae bacterium
TCTGGATGCTCTGGCGCATCTCCTCGGTCCAGGGCTCCGCGCCGAAAATACCGGCTTTGAGCTTGTTATCTTCGGGCTTATATCCGCGCTCTGCCAGGGACTCGCCCAGGTATGCGGCGTAAGAAGGTGTGCAGCAGAGGATCGTCGCGTTCAGGTCCATCATGAACTGGAGCTGACGATCGGTATTGCCGGAGGACATGGGCAGTGTCAGGCAGCCGACCTTGTGGGAACCGCCGTTGAGGCCGGGGCCGCCGGTGAAGAGGCCGTAGCCGTACGCGACCTGCACGACATCCTCGTCAGTGCCGCCGGCAGCTACGATCGCCCTTGCGCAGCACTCTTCCCACATATCGACATCCTTCTGTGTGTAGAAAGCGACTACGCGCTTTCCGGTCGTGCCGGAAGTGGACTGAATGCGGACACAGTTCTTGAGATCTGTGCCGAGAAGGCCGTAGGGATAAGCTTCGCGGAGATCATCTTTGCTCAGGAAAGGGAGCTTCTTGATATCATCAACACTCTGAATGTCTTCAGGCTTTACTCCTTTTTTGTCCATCAGATCGCGGTAGTAGGGGACATTGTCATAGACATGTTTCACCTGCTTGACGATCTTTTCGTTCTGGATTCTGAGAATCTCCTCGCGGGAAGCGGTCTCGATCTCTTTCTGGTAATAGTTTTTCATGGTGGCTCCTTTCCTTGGTTAAAAACAAGAAGGGCGCGGCACTTGTTGAAGTGCCACGCCCTAAGTTAACTGACTTTGAATTCTGCGATCAATAATCCTTAGCATAGCAAATCAACCTTACTGCCTATGTCAGTAAAGTTAAAGCTAAAGCTAAAGAAGAAGTTGTTGTTGTAAAGATCGCGCTTCATGGTTAAATCCTCGGTTTACTGTTTCAATAATTACTTTAGGCTGTTAAAGCCTGAAAGAATGATAGCACCGGTAGAATTTGTGCGTCAATGAACAATTTTAATCAAAAAATGATAAATCTTAAGATGCACTTAAGAAATCGGGGAAAGGAGCCCCGCCTGGCGGCCATTTACACGAGCAATTCGTCTATGGCTTGGAACAGTGCGCGCGAGCTGTCTGCGGGCGCATCGCTGCCTGCGGGCTCCTCCTGAGTGGTCTCTTCCTTGTTCGAACCGGGGATGACCGGGATCCCGAAGATGTAGAGCGAATCGTCCCCGCTCATAAAACGGTATATTACGCCGTAGAGCAGCATCAGAATTACGAGACCGAGCAGTATATAATTGCTGCGCTGAATCCTGTCATTGTTATTATTCATAATAAATACCCCCTTACAGTAGATACAGCTTTCACCGGAAAGACCTGTGAAACTGTCTACTCCATAATAGCATGTTCCGCGAAAGAAAGCAGAGACTTTTTCAGTTCACTGTTTTGGTGACGATCACGTCGTAAAGATTTTCCATAAATGTTCCTCAACTTTTTAAAGATCATAAGTTGCTATATTAAGTATATCGAAAAATGCAGATTAAATCTGTATAATAATACATGGCAATTAACGACTGACAGCAGGAGAGACTAATGACTGACAAACAGAAAATGGACAAAATATTGCGGGATCTCGAGTCCGACCAACATGTCCAGCAGATGAAGAATTACACACAGCATGGGAAAGTGAGCACGTATGAGCACTGCGAACGTGTTGCGAAACTCAGCTATAAGCTCAACAAAAAACTGCACCTTCACGCCAAGGTGCCGACTCTGATCAAGGGCGCCATGCTGCATGACTTCTACCTTTATGACTGGCATCACGAAGACAACGGAGAACACAATCTTCACGGATATATACACGCCGAGAGGGCAAGAGAGAACGCCGAGAGATATTTTGACGCGGATGAAGAAGTGCAGCACATCATCTACAGCCACATGTGGCCGCTGAACCTGACGCACCTGCCCAGGAGCCGCGAGGCCTGGATCGTGTGTCTCGCGGACAAATACGTGTCGCTGAAGGAGACGATCCTGGAGCGCTGAGATACCAGGAGGCATAGTTGGCAGAAAACACAGGCTGCAGAAAGTATCAGATCATGGGAAACGCTACGTTCTATCAGATTAAAGAAACGCTCACGCCGTGCAGCGCGGAGGAGATCTTCAGCAGAAAACCGGGGGATCCCCCCTATGTCGTCATCATGGACCCGGAGACCTGGAACAATACGAAAGAGAAATTCGACATGGTCATTGACATGGACATGGATCCGTCGGAAGTCCTGGAGACAAAGGCCATTGTCAACTTCGATTCACTGACAGGCACCCTCTATGTGCCGAGGCGCACTGAGATGGGCGGTCCTCCGCACAGATGCGCCTTCGCGCTGGATGAAAAGGGTATCGTGTTCATCGAGAACGGAGAGTTCGCGCAGCTCGTCGTACAGAAGATCAGCTGGCGCAAGAGATGGAAGCTTCCGTCTCTGGAGAGGTTTCTGTACGACTTTCTGGAAGCTCTCATCGAGAGAGACCTTCGCCTGCTCGTGGATACAGAGCATGGGCTGGGGCTGATCGAGGATGAGATCCTGGATAGAGAGCTGGACAAGTATCCGGATAAACTCAACGACATCCGAAGTTTCCTGATGGATATGCGGATCCACTACGAGCAGATGCTGGACTTCGGCCAGGAACTGGAGGAGAACGAGAACGGATTCTTCAAGGAAGGGAACCTGAGGTATTTCCGCCTGTTTACGGAGCGCGTCATGCGGCTCATGGACCAGGTGAAGTCCCTGAGAGACTACACGGTACAGCTCAGGGAGCTTTTCTCGACGCAGCTGGATATCCGGATGAACCGGATCATGACAGTGCTCACAGTCGTCACGGTGATCTTTATGCCGCTGACGCTGATCGTCGGCTGGTACGGCATGAACTTTGTTTACATGCCGGAGCTCCACTGGAAATACAGTTATCTGGCGGTCTTCATTGTGAGCGCGCTGATCCTGATCGGCGGCGTGATCTGGTTCCGCAAGAAAAAGTGGCTGTAAATCGCTATTTTGGCAAAATATAGACATTTTTTTATTCCGGCGTGGATTAGATATATCCCCTACGTAAGTATAGATGTGCCGAGCAAAAGAGGCGCGGCGGAATAAACAATTTGAAAGTCTATACAGTAAACATTTTTAACTTAACCAAAATGGCGTATAATAACTAACAGATTAGTTAGTTCACAATCACAACAATTTAAAGTTTGCGAAAGGAGAACAACAATGGAAGAGAAGAATTTTGAACTGGAGATCGCCCCCCTTACAGAGGAAGAGCTTGATGCCGTAGACGGCGGCGCAGGTGAGAGCAGGAGCGCATGGAGATCAGCAAGATGCGTAGTTAAGAAGAATTATCTCGCACTTCGCAATCACCCCAGTTACAAGTATGAGAACGAGATCGCCCGCATCTACAGAGGAACAGTTTTCAGCGTTAAGACCGACAAGGTAAGCGGAAACTACGTTTGGGCTTCCTACGGCGGAAAGACCGGCTGGGTTGACAAGAGATTCATCCAGTACTGCTAATTCGTGATCGAAAGAATATCATATTGAGATTTTGAAGGAAAACACCCTCATTTGAGGGTGTTTTCTTTATGGTTATTTCGGGTGCTGATCAGTTACTTTTTGCTGTGCCTACTTCCCGACATTATGCTACATTAGTAGATAGAGAGGAGGTGATCGCGCACATATGAAAAAAATCAGATTAACATCGGCGCATTTGATCCCTCTGAGTTTTCTTGCCGCGATCCTGATCGGAACAGTATTTCTTGCCCTGCCGATCTCCTCGGCAGCAGGTAACTGGACTCCCTTTACGGACGCGCTTTTCACAGCGACCACATCAGTGTGCGTTACGGGACTCGTGGTGAAGGACACCTATCAATACTGGAGTCATTTCGGACAGGTAGTGATCCTTGTGCTGATCCAGGTCGGCGGCATAGGCGTGATCACCGCGGTCTCGACAATGATGATGCTGGCCCACAAGCGTTTTTCACTTAGCGAGCGCCTGATGCTTCGCGACGCGATGAATCTGGAAAACCTGAACGATCTGCTCGGATTTCTCTTAAAAGTCATCCGGGGAACCCTTGTGGTTGAGATGATCGGAGCGCTCCTTTACATGATCGCCTTTATCCCCGGATTCGGAATGGCCAAAGGAATCTGGGTCTCTGTATTCACAGCTATTTCCGCGTTCTGCAACGCAGGCATAGATGTGCTGGGCCCGGACAGCCTGGTGCCTTACCAAAATAACGCCCTGGTCCTTATTGTGACGATGGCGCTCATCATAATGGGAGGCCTCGGATACGTTGTCTGGCAGGACATCGACAGCAAAGTCTCTTTCGGAAGAAAGAGGGGACTTAAACCGGCACAGGTCATCAGGCGTTTCAGCGAGCACACGAAACTGGTGCTCACCCTGACAGGAATACTGATCGCTGCAGGCACAGTGTTCATATTCGCGGCGGAATTCGGGAATCCGGAGACACTGGGCACAATGCCCATTCCTCAAAAAATACTGAACAGCCTTTTTGAGTCCGTAACTTTCAGGACAGCAGGCTTCGCTACATTCTCTCAGGCGGGACTGAGAGACGTCTCGTGCCTGGCCGCCTACCTTTTGATGTTCATCGGCGGATCGCCTATCGGCACGGCGGGCGGCGTCAAGACGACTACCTTCTATCTGGCGATCCTCGGTTTCAATTCCTATGTTCACGGAAAAAACGACGCGCACGCCTATAAGAGGTCAGTTAGTGAGGCAGCCATGAGGAAAGCAACGGCCATCATAGAAGTCAGCGTGGTGACGGTCATGGTACTCACCTTGTTGCTTGTCGCGACTAACCCGGTCGGGATCGAGGACGGTCTATTCGAGATCGTGAGCGCCTGCGCCACTGTAGGGCTGACGCGGAATCTGACCCCTACGCTGAACACGGCCGGCAAGCTGATCGTAACGGTCGGCATGTATCTTGGGCGAATAGGGCCGATCTCCATGGCTTTCTTCCTCACAGGAGGAAAGAAGGATGAGTCCGGGGTACATTACGCGGAAGGGAATTTCTATATAGGGTAACCTGTAATCTCTGATCGGGCGATGTATAAGAGCGGGTAATCTCTGTTTTGACAAATACAAGGAGACAGTTATGGCAAAATCAATTGCGGTTCTCGGACTTGGTAAATTCGGAATGAGTCTGGTCCGTTCACTGAATGAAATGGGCGCGGACGTGATGGCAGTGGACAAAGTAGAGACGTACGTCCAGGAAATCGCGAGCTACTGCAGCGCGGCGATCTGCGCGGATCTGGCGAATGAGGAGGACCTGAACAAACTCGGGCTCAAGGAGATGGACATCGTGGTGTGCGCTATGGGAGAAAGCCTGGAGGCAAGCATACTCTCCGTGGCAGTTGCCAAGGAGCAGGGCGTTCCCTTGATCGTGGCGAAGAGCTCCTCGGCGCGCATGTCCTCCATTCTGCGCAAGGTAGGTGCCAACAGGGTCATTATGCCTGAGGAATACGCGGGCGCGCGCTCAGCGGCAATGCTGGTCTCCGAATCGGTGCTGGACTACTTCGAACTGGGAAGCCGGCTGAGCATGATAGAAATGGTTCCGCTTAACGAGTGGATCGGAAAATCCATGGCAGAGCTCAACATCCGGAACAAATATCAGATGACTATCGTGGCAGGCAAAGATGAGAAAGGCGAATGGATGCCTATGGATCCCGAGCAGCCCCTGCAGGAAAAGATGAAGTTGCTGGCGGTTGTGGATCGCAAGAATCTGGGCATGCTGAAGAATCAGTAATACATTGGGGATTGTGAGAGATTAGTGATTCGCCGGATATCCTGAGAGATCGTTGAGTCACAAGAAAGGAGTGGGAGCATGATCTATAAAGCGTAGAAGCAGAGTACCACGTCCATAGGAGCCACGGCACCGCATGGTTGTGGGTGAATGCCGCAACAAACTTACTGGTTCCGGATGTAATCCTGAACCACCGCGAGAGAATTCTCGCTGACCGTCATGACGAAATAACTGTCCGACCAGAAATACGGCTTCCAGTAGTACTTCTTAAGGACAGTCTCCCCATATTCCTTCCTTGCGAACCGGGAAGTCTTTGTTTTGATTATATTGACAAGACTACCCGGGGCAGTGAAGGGATCCGCCTCGAACAAGACATGGACATGGTCCGCTTCCCCGTTCATCTCCAGGATCACGAGTCCCTTCTCCCTGAAGATATCGCGGATCGTGTCGTATACGATATCCTTAACGCCGCCGGTCAGGACAGGGTGCCGGTACTTTGTCACCAGCACCATATGGTACTGCAGCAGGAAGCAGCTGTGGCGGTTCGTATAGTAAGCCTGGCCTTTCCTTTTATCGTACATATGTTCGAATAATCCTTTACATCCATTCCTATAAGTAATATAATTATACTATATTTAAAAGGATAATTAAAGGAGCACCCATTTATGTACCTGGCAGACACAACCGTATTGTCTAAAGATAAATATCCGGAGGTCTTCGAACAGATGGAGCAGAACCTGCGCCTGTCGAAGAACCTTTACAATGCGGCGCTGTTCCGAATCCGCCAGGTATTTACCGGATGGGACAAGGAGGAACGTACGGAGAACGAGGAGGAAGCCTTCAGGGAAGTGTGCATCATGCAGGCTGCATACCCGAAGGTAAAGGTGCGGCGTGTGCTCTCTTACCGGGCACTGGAGGCCGTCATGCGCGCTAACGGGAACCCGGACTTTTTTGCCGGGCTTCCTATGCAGACAGCCCAGAGGGTACTGAAGGAAGCGGTCACGGTGTTCAAGGCGTGGCTGTCCTCCCTGAAGAAATACAGGCGGGCTCCGGAGAGATATACGGGAAAACCCTGCATGCCGAAGTACCTGAAGGGAGACAGACACACATTTTATATCACGAACCAGGACGCTGTCCTGTACCCTGTGTACAGGGAGGCTGGAACTGCGGGCCGTAAGGGCACTGACAGCTCGGCGCCGGGGGGATATGACGGGATGGACCTGAAACTCCCGCTCATAAAAAAGAGGCTGCGCCTGAGACACATCGCCCCGGACAGCCTCCTGAAGGAAGTGCAGGTGAAGCCGTATTACGGAAAGCTCCTGCTGGTCCTTGTGCTGGAGACGGAAGACCTGCCCGTGAACAGGGAGAAGCCCCATCTTGCGGGGATCGACTTCGGAACGGACAACATCGCAGCCATCGTATCGACGGACCATGTGTCCCGCATATACAAAGGCGGTGCTGTCCTTTCCGAGAACCGTTATTCCCAGAAGAAAAAGGCGGAAGCCGCGGGCATCATCACAAAGGGGAAGAAGCGTAAAGTTGCAGACAGCGCCCGGCTGAGGAGGCTGTCCCTGCATCATGACTGTTTCATGAAGGATATGATGCACAAGGTCTCGACGGATATCGTGCGTTACTGCGTTGAGCACGGAGTCGGAACGATCGTCATGGGAGCGAACATGGGGTGGAAGCAGAAGACCGGCATGGGTAAGGTGAACAACCAGAACTTCACCGGGATCCCGCACGACAGGCTGAAGAAGATGATCATGTACAAAGCGGCCAGGGAAGGGATCCGCATCATAGAGCAGGAGGAATCCTATACCTCGAAGGCGGACATCACAGCCATGGATCCCATGCCTGTATATGGCCAGGAGGATGGCAAGGCGCGGTTTTCCGGGAGCAGGAAAAAGCGCGGGCTGTATGCCTGCAGTGCGGGATACACCATCAATGCAGACTGCAACGGTGCGGCGAACATCCTCAGGAAAGCGGTCCCGGATGCATGGGAAGGGACAGAAGACTTCCGGTTCCTGTCAGACCCGGAGACGGCAGGCTTTAAAAATCTGCAGCGCGGGCGGACCGCATAAAGATCTGCCAAATGTATTCCGAAGGGAGAGCTGTGAAAGATCCCGACGGATAGAGGGGCTCATGGACAGTCCCGGATCTGTACGGCCGGCCTTAAAAGGTCCGAAAGGGGAAACCGGCACGACGGTCAAATATCAGAAAACCGAAGGGTTTCTAAAGCCTGAAGGGGCTTTGATACCACCTTCATAGGACGCGGCTCAGCACCGCATGGGGGTGGAGGTTCATAGAGATTTTAAGGGTCAGAAACTGTCACAACTGGGATTTGGATGCATGCGGTTTGCATCTGATCCTGAGACCGGGGAGATCGACCAGGCCAAAGTAAACGCGCTGTTCAACGTGTCGCTGCGAAAGTGCAGGACAGACTATTTTGACTTCTATCTGCTGTACAATGTCACGGAGTGGTCCGTGCAGTTCTACGAGAGCGAAGAGTACCACATTATCCCGGATCTGCTGCAGATGAAAAAAGAGGGAAAGATCCGGT
>CAMOIJ010000074.1 GCA_946615865.1 uncultured Lachnospiraceae bacterium
ACCGGCAGGGACAGCCCCTCGGAGGGAATTTCCAGCACGCCAATATACTCATATCCGTCGATCACTTCCACCGGCATGGGCGTGTTGGGATCGACGTAGGGTGCGGCTGTTTTGCCATCTTCCACTTTAGTCTCAATTTCCGTGATCAACTGCCCTGTGATCTCATCCGCAGCCTTCTGAGCCCGCCTGGCGTCCCAGAGGTTGTAACAAGCCAACCCGGCCGCCGCGGCAAGGAGAAGGATTCCCAGTATAATCAGAAGATTTCCTTTGCTGTTTTTGCGCATAACATTTCCTTCAAAATTTGCTCTGAAAAGCCTCGGGCGGATCGCTCAGGATCCGCGCTCAAGGCGCTCAATTCGGCGGATCGCTCAGAATCCGCTCCCCGGGCGCACGATCCGACAGCTGCTCAAGAGCACCCGTACCGCCGCCTCATACTGTACCCTGTTTCCGGCGCGCCGGATCTCCTTGAGGCACTTGCCGCCTTCCGGGAACATATTTCCCATATAGTACCACAGTTCTTTCATGTGACTAAGGACCACCGCGCTCCCGGGCAGCGTCTCGCTGAGCTTTTCGTACAGTTCCGCGTGAAAAGCCTCGAGCTCCCGCGCGCTGATCAGTTCGCCGCCCTGACACTGCCGCACCAGAGACGGGTCCGAGAGGAATCCGCGCCCTGCCATAACACACTCCAGCTGCTTGCCGGCCTTCTCACCGGCGCCTCCGTCCGCGCGCGAAGCTTCCGCGCACACCCGCGCGATCTCACTGACGTCCTCCGCGCAGTTGATATTTCCGTTGTAGACTATGGGGTTGACGCTGTTTTGCCAGACAAAGAGGAATGCATCGCGGTCCGGCGTTCCCTTGTACAGGTCCTCCTGGCTCCTGGGGTGCACGATCAGCTCGCTGATTGGATAGCGGTTGTAGATGCGGACCAACTCTTCCGCCTCCTGCGTGCTGTCAGTGCCCAGCCGCGTCTTGACCGAGATCCTGACCGGCGGGGAATCCGACGGTCGCCGCGCGATCCCCTCGAAGACGCCGTCCAGATAGGCATCCAGTTCATCCGTGAACTTAAGCAGGCCTGAGCCTTTCTTCTTGCGGGCCACTGTCGGCATCGGGCAGCCCAGATTCAGGTTGATCTCCTCGTAGCCCAGCTGCGCCAGTTCCTCCACTGCCCACAGCGTCTCATCCGCCTTGTTGGAGAGCACCTGCGGCACCAGCGGCACTCCGGCGTTGTTCTCCGGAGCCACGTCCCGCTTTTCCTTTGTCTTGAAATGCTTCGTATAGTTGGGCGCCACAAAGGGCGTGTAGTATCGGTCCGTCCCCGGGAAGAATTTGTGGTGCGCGTTCCTGTACACGTACCCGGTGATCCCCTCCAGCGGGGCAAAATAGTATTTCATGCCATTCTAATCCTTCAGTTTATGTTTACAAAAAGCCCTCCAGCGACTATAATAGATATGTTAGGCCGGCGTGTCGGAATTGGCAGACGAGACAGACTCAAAATCTGTTGTCCGTGAGGGCGTGTGGGTTCGAGTCCCACCGCCGGCACTGATTATGGGAATCCTTAAGGGATTCCCTTTTTTGTTGCATGAGTCCCGAGTCCACAGGCTCAGAAAACAGCAAAGTTCTACGCTCCTCCGTACAGCCTGTCGATCTCCGACACCTGGTCCTCATCCGGCGTCTCGCGCATGAACCGCGCGACAAAAGGAATACAGGTCAGGGTCGTCAGGATATCAGACACCATCTGAGCGCACTCGATACCGGTCAGCCCCAGGAACAGCGGCAGGATCAGCAGCGTCGGAATATAGTAGAGACCGCTTCGGAGCATAGCCATGAATGAGGCTTCTTTGCTGCGGCCGATGCTTTGGAACATCATATTGGAAGTCACGCTGAAGGGCTGCATGACGACAGCGATACACTGAAAGCGCAGTGCCCTGCTCCCGATCTCTACAACCTGCGGGTCGTCGCGGAAGAGCCGCACAATGGGCGCCGGAAAGAGAAATCCGAAGATCGCCAGAATTCCGAGTACCATCATTCCTGCCTTAACAGTGAAGAAAAATGCTTTGCGCAGCCTCGCGTACTTGCGCGCGCCGAAGTTATAGGCGGACACCGGCTGGAAGCCCTGACCCAGACCGATCATAGCCGAGCCGATGAACATCACGATCCTGCCCACAATGGCCATCGCAGCGATCGCCGCGTCGCCGTAAGGCATCGCAGCGTGATTGAGCGTGATTGTCGCAATGCTGTTGAGCATCTGCCGGATCAGGCTCGGGAAACCCACGCGCATGATCGACAGCGTCACCTCCGGGTCATTGGACCTGCAGCGCAGAGAGAGCTTGCTGATCGTCCGCTTGCTAAAGACCATGTAGAGCAGAATGCCGAAACTGATATACTGCGAGATCGCCGTCGACAGCCCTGCGCCGTCGATGCCCAGCCCCAGACCGAACATCAGGATCGGGTCGCCGATCATGTTGAGCACGCCGCCCGTCACCAGGCCGACCATGGCCAGAACCGCCCTGCCCTCATAGCGCATAACATTGTTAAGGACACAGCTCCCCACCAGAGCAGGCCCCGAGATCAAAATATAGAAGCCGTAATTCTTAGAAAAAGGCAGAATCGTGTCCGTACTTCCCATGAGCCGCATCAGGGGCTCAAGTCCGAACAGGCAGATAATACCAACGATCACGCTGATCACCAGCGCATGGAAAAAAGCGGTGGAAAACAGTCTGTCCGCCGCGTCTCTGTCTCCCTCTCCCAGCCTGATGCTGATCTGGCTTCCGGCTCCGTGGCCCATCATGAAGCCGAAAGCCTGGAAGATCGACTGCACGCCCAGAACGACGCCGATCGCCGCGCTGGCGCTTGTTCCCAGCTTCCCGACAAAATATGCGTCCACCAGGTTGTAGATCATCGTGATCATCATGCTCAGAATAGTCGGTATGGCGAGCCGCGGGATCAGTTGTTCCACGGGCGTCATGACCAGTTTTTGATATTGCTGCTGTTCTTTGCTCATCTTATATTTCCCTGTCCCTTGTATCTAAGGACTGCTGTTATCTGCCTGCGCTGCGAAATGAGTTATCTGATCAGGTCCCTCACCACTTCCGAAGCGATGAGAAGCCCCGCTGCCGACGGCGTGAAAGCACTGCTTCCGGGCACATCCTTGCGGCCCGCTTCGGGGTCCGCCTCGATCCTGATAAGCGGCTTCATCGGCTCTTCTTTGGAGTATACCACTTTGAGTTTCCTGACGCCCCGCTTTTTCAGTTCCCTGCGCATCACCCGCGCAAGAGGGTCCACTGACGTCTTGTAGATGTCCGCCACCTCGAACCCCGAGGGGTCCATCTTGTTACCCGCTCCCATGCTGCTGATCACAGGTGTGCCGGCGCGCTGAGCCTGCAGGATGATCTCTATTTTGGCAGTGACCGTGTCCACAGCGTCCACCACATAGTCGTACTGTGTGAAATCAAACTGATCCGCGGTCTCGGGCAGGTAAAAACACTTGCGCTGCACCACCATCGCCTCGGGATTGATGTCATGAATCCGGTCGGCCATGGCTTCGGTCTTGTCCATCCCAATTGTCTTCCAGGTAGCAATGATCTGGCGGTTCAGATTGGTGACACTGACCTGGTCGCGGTCGATCAGCTCGAAAGCGCCGACGCCGCAGCGCGCCAGAGCCTCCGCCACATAGCCGCCGACGCCGCCGACGCCGAAAATGGCCACTTTGCTGCTCTTAAGTATCTTCATCGCATCGGCGCCCAGAAGGATCTCCGTGCGCAGGAACTGGTTCTCCACGTGCCGCCCTCCTCATAAACTTTGATTTCGTAATTGTAACACTTTTCGCGCCCAAACGACATAATTTGTGCTATACTCATTTCCAGTAAACGGCATTTTCAATCAGACGTAGAACCGTAAACGACAATTACTTACATTGATCTAAGGAGGTTTTACTGTTTATGAGAAGATCAGCCGTTATTTTTGTGCTTATTTTTACACTGATCGCCGCTAATATCTTCACGGGCTGCGGCTCGTCCTCATCCGTCCCGGGCAATAGTTCTGCCAAAACAGAGTCCGGCGACAGTTCCGACGCTGCCGGCAAGACAGATGCTTCCGGCAAATCCGGCGACGCAGGCAAGACAGACACTGTCGGCAAGACCGGAGACGCCTCATCCATCCCGGACACCAATAAATCCGCAGTGAGCGACTGGGGCACTGCGGACACGGGCACTGCTTCGAACGCAGACGGAAAGAGCACTCCCGTCGAAACCGGCCCGGCGCCTGCCTTCAGCCAGGTGTTGATCGACAATGACGATCTGTATTTTGCCATCAAAGATGTGCGGTCCGACACCGCCTACGGCTACGAGTGGAAGGTCTATGTCGAGAACCGCACGGATAAGAATCTCATGTTCTCCTTCGAGAAGGTCTCGGTCAACGACGTGATGTGCGACCCCTTCTGGGCGGAGGTCATTAACGCCGGCAAGAAGGGCAACTGCGAGATCACCTGGATGCTCGACTCTCTGCAGGAGAAGCAGATCGGGGATGTGACCCGGGTCGACTTCACCTTAAATGTCTACAACAACGACGATTACACAGAAGCCGCGCTGATGCACGATCCCTTTACTGTCTTCCCGCTCGGGGAAGACAAGGCCTCTTCAGCCGTCAGGGAGCCTGCCGCAGCGGACCTCGTCCTAGTGGACAACGACAACTGCTCCGTGATCATTACCGGATATGAGCCCGACAACAGCTGGGGCTACGCCATGAAACTCTACCTTGTCAACAAGACGGACCGCGATATGGTCTTCAGCGTCGACGACTCATCAGTAAACGGCATCATGTGCGACCCTTTCTGGGCGGACATCGTCTGCGCAGGCAAAGCATCGTATTCCACAGTTCTGTGGGACAAGAACGCTCTGGCCGAGAATGACATCACCGAAGTCGAGGAGATCTCACTCCCCTTAAAGGTGTACGCGGATGAGGATATAGGAAATCCCTACGTGGATGAAACTTTCGAGCTCACTCCCGGCGCAGAATGATCGTTTCATTTTGAGCAATTAAGATTTCAACATATGCAATAAAAATAAACCTCAGGGGTTCCTTAAGGCCTCTGAGGTTTTAACGCTCCATTCCGTTTTCTATTCTGTCAGCGCCCTGATCAGTCCTTCGATATTCACGTCATTTTCAGACTCCAGGATCACTCCCAACACGGGGTTTTCTGCCTTTACGGCACTGTCCGCCGTCATAGAATTCCATATACTGCTCCCGCTCAGTGAGAGTCCGAAAGCATATTCACCGGAAGCCAGCTCCCCGTTTTGCTGCGCGTCCTCCGCGATCACGTCAGAATCATATTTGAAAGTAAGTAATTCTTCTGCATAGGAACTCTTTAAGTCCTCCGGCAGATAGAGGGACAAGTCCTTGAAATAGCCGTATCCAGCCAGCTCCGCAAACGCTTCCTCGCCTGCGATGACAGCGTCCACTCTCCCATCCGCTGCCAGGACGCTCAGCCTCGCGTACTCATTCGTGTTGGTAGAGACGAAGCCTGTATCGACCACGATCCGCGCATCTTCCGGAAGATTCAGTGATGCTCTGACGGCATGTTCCAGCTTCTCCAGCGCCTCTGAGGAGAGCTCTGTGTCGAAAACGGCAACTCTGAGAGCCGCCTCATCCTTAGCCGGAGACAGAAAGCGCGTCACCATGAAAATGATCAGAGCTGCGACCGCAATCACCGCGATCGTACCGCCGAGATAATAGTCCTTGAACTGCTGTATCTTTTGACCTGTTGTCATTTGTCTCGATGATTTTCTGTCTGACATTAAGATATTGCTCCTTTGGAATCTGCTCCATGTGATATGATAGTCACAGAAAGCTATGCTCCGGCGGCTGGCCGCTGCCCATACTCATTATACATGGAGGCAGAGTAAATAATAATGCCAATGCATTATTATTTGCTCGCAAGGAGGGAAACATGAAGAAAATCTTACTCGTGATCGATATGCAGAACGATTTTATCGACGGCGCTCTTGGAACGCCCGAAGCAGTCGCCATCGTCGACAACGTCAAGGCCAAAATAAAGACCTACCCCAAGGAAGACGTCTTTGCCACGCGTGACACTCACAGCGATTTCTACTTGGCCACCCAGGAGGGCAAAAATCTTCCGGTCCCCCACTGCATCCGCGGAACCGAAGGCTGGCAGATCCGCCCCGACATCGCGGAACTGATCTACTCGGACCACATCATCGACAAGCCCACCTTCGGCAGCACGCAGCTTGCCAAACTCATGGAGATCTTCGAGAAGCGCGAAGAGGAAGGCATTGAGATCGAACTGGTCGGTCTGTGCACCGATATCTGCGTCGTATCCAACGCCCTGCTGATCAAGGCCACCCTTCCCGAGACGCCCATCTCCTGCGACGCTTCTTGCTGTGCCGGCGTAACGCCCGCGAAACATGAAGCTGCCCTCGAGACCATGCGCTCCTGCCAGATCAAGGTCACAAACGCCTGAATCCAGGTTTATCAACTAAAGAGCAAAAGACGGCGCTGCCTTATGGCATCGCCGTCTTTTACTATGAACGAAGAAAACCGGCTGCCAGTGCCAGCCGGTTTTCCTCATAGGGGATGTTTAATATTTAGGGGGGTAATTTATGAATGAAGCTTTGTATTGCTTACATGATGTATAGTATCACCCGCCCCCAATTATAAATAGATAATTTTTTGACAAAGTTTAGGTCTTTTTTGACATTTTGTTATTTTTTTATCTTGAATATCTATTTACAGTCTCATAAAAAAGAGACGGCACAGCAGTCCGCTGTGCCATCTCCGGTTCTCAGAATCTATTCTCCCTTCACGCCGTTTCCGGCTTCCGTTCATAAATCCTTATTACCTATTCTTGTTCCTTCTCTTGCGATCCTCAAGAAGTACCGCAAGTCCGACTGCGCCGAATCCAAGTCCTCCGAACAGAACTCCCAGAGGAGCCTCGTCTCCGGTATTCGAAGAATCTTTCTTCGTCGGTTTCTTGTGCTGCTCTTCTTTCTTCGCATCTTCAACGAGCAGGATGCCATCCTTTGTTATGGTTCCACTGCTTGTAACATTGCCATACTTATCGATAGTAAATGTTGTGTCTGAAGCGATCTCATAACCATTCGGTGCGACTACTTCATGCAGTGTGTACTTCACGCCGGTCTTAAGGCCTGTCACTACGTGGGCTTCCTTAGTGGATGTCCACTCATCAACTACGTTGCCGTTCTCATCGATGATCTGGATCTTCGCGCCTTCAAGCTCCTTGCCGTCCGCCACGTCGACCTTGCTCACCTTGACAACCGTCATCGCATCTTCCACTAACATTACGCCTTCTTCTGTGATCGTTCCGGTGCTTGTCACCTTTCCGTTCTCATCGATCGTGAATGTTATGTCTGTTGTGACAGCATAGCCATCCGGTGCTACGGTCTCGCGCAGGATGTACTCCACTCCGGTCTTGAGGCCCTTGACCTCGTGAACGTCCTTCGTGGAATCCCACTCTTCGACAACAGTTTCTTTGCCGAATAAGCCCTTCCTGATGATCTGGATGTGAGCACCCTCAAGTTCCTTACCGTCTGCTACGTCTACCTTGCTGATCTTTACTACGGTTATCGCATCCTCGACCAGCATGACGCCGTTCTCGGATACTGTTCCTGTGGATGTTACCTTGCCAGTCTCATCGATCGTGAACTTCGTGTCAGTCGTTACGGTGTATCCGTCCGGTGCTACGGTCTCGCGAAGTGTATATTCCTCTCCGGTCTTGAGACCCTTGACCTCATGAACGTCCTTCGTGGATGTCCACTCCTCAACGACCTTTCCGTCCTTGTCGATGATCTGGATGTGAGCTCCTTCAAGCTCCTCGCCGTCTGCTATGTCTACTTTGCTGACCTTCACTACAGTCATTGCATCCTCGACCAGTAGTACTCCGTTCTCAGTTACTGTTCCTGTGGATGTTACCTTACCATTCTCATCAATTGTGAAGGTTGTATCTGTCGTGACAGTATATCCATCGGGAGCTACTGTCTCTTTCAGTGTATACTCTTCACCGGTCTTCAGGCCTTCTACTACATGGGCTTTCTTCGTGGAATCCCACTCTTC
>CAMOIJ010000075.1 GCA_946615865.1 uncultured Lachnospiraceae bacterium
TTCCGGACTTCAAGTCCACCGGCGTCAAGAACGGCAAGCGCACCTTTGACTGGCCTTGCATCATCCGTGCCATCAACACCACCGATGTCATGGAAGTTACTGTTGAGCACCTGCCCAATGAGCTGATCGACCACCTCGTAAATCGTATTATTACGGAAGTTCCGGGAATCAACAGAGTCCTCTACGACTTTACTCCCAAGCCCCCGGCAACTGTAGAGTATGAATAATTGCAGATGTTGTGAGACACTCACGTTGATCTTAAAAATGACAGTAAAGGAGAATCATACAGCTCTGTCCACTGATGTGGACAGAGCTGTTTTTCTTTGGCTGAAATTCCAGTGCGCTGATATAATAAACATGTCACATAGATGTCGTGTTACATGTGTTAGTATATACACGGAGCGTGGGAGAACATGAAGATAGACAGGCTGATAGGAATATTGTCAATCTTATTGCAGGAAGACAAGACAACAGCTCCTGAACTGGCAGAAAGGTTTGAGGTGTCTCGCAGGACAATTAACCGCGACATTGAGGACCTTTGTAAGGCCGGCATTCCGCCAGTCAGTGTCCGTTCAATGCAAAATATGTTCCTATTTTGGCAGCGACAGCCAAAGAAAATGATATACCGTTCCATGCGATTCATATCGAAAGCAGAGAAGAAGCGCAGAATGCACCGACGCCGATCACGAATTATGCGCTGTTCCATGACGGAGAGTATATAACGAATGAGCTGATGAACGAAAAGAAGTTCCTGAAGCTTGTGAATGCATAGGAGACCCAAATGGCATCAACAAAAGAATACCCGGACTCCATCGAGATCGGAGTATAGATAATAAGGCGCCGCGGTCTCCATCAGCCGCAGCGCCTCTTTGGGCGTGAAGTCACAACTTCTCAACATATTCCGTGAAAAAAGTGCGAAGCTCGTGGGTGAGCTCCCCGCGGACTGCCTTTTCCTGTCCGGCATGGATCGCACCGAGGAATTCTTCGTTCCTGACAAAGGCAGCGGAGATGCGCCCAAGCACATCGGCGTGGATCCGGCGATGATCGTCGACCGGCATGAGCAGAAGCACGGCGGCCCTGATTCCCTTCAGGGATGGGTCGGTAAAGCGCTCCGCCTCTCTGGGTGTACAGCTGACGAAAATCGTCTCCGTGACGGCGTCACTCCTGCTGTGCAGGAGGCAGAATTCCATCTCCGGGAAGATCTGGGAGTTGAGACGCTCGCGCTCCGTGACGGAGTCGATGACCTTTGCGGCGGAAGCCAGGCTGTCCGTGACCTGCATGGCGAGGACTCTCAGAAGCTCCCGGAAGCTGACGCCGGGAGAGACCTGATAGTGGCGGTACTTGCGGAGCAGGGAAGAGAGGTCCCGGGCGATGATCCCGACATCGTCCATTTTGCGGGCAAAGTCTGTGTCCTGCTTGTGGCGGCGGACCTGGCCGTAGCCCTGGATGCGGTACTCGATCTGGGAGAGGTCGCTGGCAGTGATCAGCGGGCTGATCCGCACACAGTCGATTCCCAGGGAGTCCAGGTTCAAGGTGGAGACAAAGAAGTCTGTATCCGCGATCACGCCGGGCGTGATCTCATCCTTTCCGTAGGCGCGAAAAGTCGCCTTGTCTCCCAGGCGGTTGCTGAGTTTGGTCAGCATCAGTCTGGCAACCCCAAATCCGCTGGCGCAGACCACGCCGATGATGACACGGCGGGCCGCTTTCTTGCGCTCCAGGATCCGCTCCTCCGCGGCTCCGAAGTGCATGGCAAGAAATCCGATCTCCTCGTTGCATACCGTCTCGTGTGTCTCCCGCTCGATCACCGCGGACGCTTCGGCGCACCGCTCGAAAACATCCGGGTATTCTTCCAGGATGTCGGGGAGGATCGGGTTGAAGATATTCATGTGGTTGAACAGCCGCACAATGACCGGCCGCAGATGGACTAAAAGTCCCCGCACGAAGTCCTCATCGCATTTGAGGTCGTAGCTGATCGCGGGATTAAAGATATCCACCATTTCGTCGATCATGTCCAGGAGCTTCTCCTCGTCGATTCCGCGAAGCTGCCGCATGACGGCGTCGTCACGCGACGGCGAATCGCCCGCGGTACCGGAATAGGCGATCTTGGAGCCGCGCAGGTGCAGGAGAATATAAGAGATCTCCACGCCGGGGATCGTGATCTCAAATTCCTCTTCCATTTTCCGCAGGATCCTCGAGGCCAGATCATAGCCGTCCCAGGACGTCAGATCCTCCAGCACTTTTTCGCCGGCATTCACGACAGCTCCCTGCTGGACGCGGTCGATGGCGATCGCGATGTGGATGGCGAGCCCCGTCAGGGCGTTGTCCGCCAGCAGCCGAAGCCCGGGATCGTCCATGCCGACCAGGACATCATAGACCCTGGCCAGGATGTCATTGTTGAGCAGGGAGTAGATCCCGCTCTCTGAGGCGCTCAGCAGGATATCCGAGATCGCCGCCTCCGTATTCTTTTTGCGGGTGGAAGATCCGGCAGATTCCCGGGCGCTGCCGTCCTTGCCTTTGCCGCCGCGGCGGGACCGGTTTTCATGGATGAATCGGCGCATGGCTTCCCGGTAGTCCCCTTCTGATCCGCTCAGTATGACCCCATAGCCCGGACGGCGGATCACTTCAAGGTGATTGCGGGCAAACCAGTCGCTCAAGGCCTCCATGTCGCCGGCGACAGTCGTCTCACTGACGCCGAGCATCCGGCTGTAGTAATACAGCTTTCTGGGTTCCCTGTCCCTGAGAAGTTCAAAGAGCAGGTGCCTTCGCCGCTCGTCGATTCCGGCCTCCTCCACGCTGCCGTCCCGGAGCCGGCTGCGGAGCTCTTCGATATTTTGCTGATCCCCGGAGAGCACGATCCCTTTTCCCTTGTGGTTAACAAGGCTGAGTCCATAGGGGCGTATATCGCTCTCCAAAAAGCCGAATTCCCGCTGGACGGTCCGCTTGCTGACCCCCAGCTGATCCGCGATCTCCTGTTTGGTGACGGGACCCTTCCCGCTCAGTAAAATTTCCAGAATTTGCTGCGTTCTCAATGTAAAATTAGTCATGGCATTTCCTAATATAGCAAAATGATTGGTCACAGCGACTTTGAGTTCTTTTCTATTATATCAGATAAGCAAAGGAATCCTATGAAAACACGACAGAGGAAGCCCCCAAGTTGCCAAAGTGCTTGTCACTTTTGATGGTGACAAAGTCGGGTTTGTATTCGTTGCTATCGGCATCATGACGAACCTATAATTATCTCATCGAAAGAAAACTGAACAGGAGACACCGCTGCGGAAACCGGGCGGCTGCTTGTTCGCAAATGTATGAGGAGGTAAATCATGAAAGAAAAGGTACAGTCCTTCGGAAGATTCCTGAGTGGAATGGTCATGCCGAATATCGGCGCTTTTATCGCGTGGGGCCTGATCACGGCGCTGTTCATCGAAGCCGGGTGGTTCCCCAATGACAAACTGGCGACTATGGTCAGCCCGATGCTCTCCTATGTGCTCCCGATTCTGATCGCCTACACGGGCGGCAGAATGGTCGGCGGACAGAGAGGCGCGGTCATGGGCGCGATCGCCTGCGTCGGCGTTATCTGCGGCGCACCCGATTATCCCATGCTGATGGGCGCCATGATGGTCGGCCCGCTCGGCGGATTTGTGATCAAAAAATTTGATCAGGCGGTCGAGGGAAAGATTCCTGCCGGCTTCGAGATGCTGGTCAACAACTTCTCCATCGGTATCCTGGGCATGATCCTGGCCATCATCGGTTTCTACCTGATCGGACCTGTCATGGCAGCAGTCCTCGTATTCCTGCAGGGCGGCGTTGACATCCTGGTCAACATGGGACTTCTTCCCCTGGTTTCCATCTTTGTCGAGCCCGCTAAGGTCCTCTTCCTCAACAATGCCATCAACCACGGCATCTTCACTCCCCTCGGAGCGGAGCAGGCGAAGACCCTTGGAAAATCTATTTTCTACATGATCGAGACCAACCCCGGCGCAGGCGCAGGCGTCCTGCTCGCTTACTGGATGTTTGCCAAGGATAAGATCACGAAGGACTCCGCACCCGGTGCGCTGATCGTCCATGTGCTCGGCGGTATCCATGAAATCTACTTCCCTTATGTTCTGATGAACCCCCTGCTTCTCTTGGCAACCATCGGAGGCAGCGTAGCAGCCATGTTCTTCAACACCCTGTTTAACGTCGGCCTTGTCAGCCCGGCTTCCCCCGGTTCCATCCTGGCTATGCTGGCTGTGGCACCCAGAGGCGGCCAGATCATGGTCATCATCAGCTTCCTGATCGCGACAGCAGTCTCCTTCGTGATCGCTTCCCCGATCGTCAAGATGTCCGGCAGCGCAAGCCTTGAGGAAGCACAGAACCAGATGTCCGAGATGAAGGCAGCTTCCAAGGGACAGGCAGCTGCAGGCGGCGCTTATACGGTAGCAGCGGACGGCAGTGAAGTCGATCTGAGAACACTTGACGCCATCGCATTTGCCTGTGACGCAGGCATGGGCTCCTCCGCCATGGGCGCAGCAGTCCTTCAGAAAAAGCTTGAGGCAGCCGGCCTTGGCAACATCAAGGTCCATCACTATTCCGTATCCGAAGTTCCCGCAGGCATCCGCTTCGTCGTCTGCCATAAGGATTTGGTGGAGCGCGCCAGAAAGTCCGCTCCTGCCGCAAGGATCGTGACCATCAGCAACTTTATGAACGCCCCTGAGTATGACCAGATCGTCGACGAGATCATTGGCGCCCGTTCCAACCGCAATACAGCCAATGCGGACAGCAGCGACTTCCACGGCGGCGTCCTGCTCAAAAAGAATATTATCCTTAACAATGCGCCCGTCGATAAGGAGACTGCGATCCGCACGATCGGTAAGCTGCTCGTCGACAGCGGCTATGTCACTGAGAAATATGTAGACGGCATGGTGGCCAAGGAAGATGTCTTCAATACAGCCATCGGCAACAGCCTCGCGATTCCTCACGGCATTGAGAGCGTCATCGGAGAGATCAAGAACTCCGGTCTTGCGATCATGACTTATCCGGAAGGCATCGACTGGGGTGACGGTGAGACTGTCAAGCTGGTCATCGCAGTGGCTTCTGCAGGTGACGACCACGTCGAAACCCTTGGAAAGATCGCCATGACCTGCGAGTCTGAGGAAGCGGTCGAGAAGATCCTGCACATGAGCGTGGATGAGATCTACGACCTGTTCAAGGCATAATGTATAATAACTGACAGACAAAGGAGGAAAAAATGAAGGTAAAAGGCGTAAGAATGTATGGAGAGATGGATCTGCGGCTGGAAGAGTTTGAACTGCCCGAGATCAAGGACGATGAGATTCTGGCCAAAATCTACAGTGACAGCCTCTGCATGTCCACCTATAAGCTCGCGAAGCAGGGCAAGAACCACAAGCGCTGCCCGCAGAATATCGAGACCAATCCGGTCCTGACCGGACACGAGTTTGCCGGCATCATCGTAAAGGTCGGTGAGAAATGGAAAGACCAGTTCAAACCCGGCATGCGGTTTGCCCAGCAGCCGGCCCTGAACTACAAGGGAAGCATGGACTCTCCCGGATATTCCTACGAATACTTCGGCGGAGACTGCACCTACTGCATCTTCCCTCACGAGGCCATGGAAGTCGGTGCCCTGATGCCTTTCGACGGCGACAGCTTCTACAAGGCATCCCTCGGTGAGCCCCTGAGCTGCTCCATCGGCGCTTTCCACGCCCAGTATCACACCAACCGCAAGAACTATGTCCACGAGATGGGCCTTAAGCGCGGCGGCAACCTGATCATCATGGGCGGCTGCGGCCCCATGGGCCTGGGCGCTGTGGCTTACGGCATCGTCTGTGAATATCATCCGAAGAGGATCGTTGTGACCGATGTCGACGACGCCAAAATAGCGAGAGCGAAGGAAGTCATCAGTCCCGAGTATGCGGCGGAGCACGGCATCGAGCTCATCTATGTCAATACCGCCAAGATGGAAGATCCCAGGCAGGGCCTGATCGACCTGACCGAGGGACACGGCTATGACGATGTCCTGATCTACGTCCCGATTCCCGCTGTTGCGGAACTGGGAAACCAGGTCATGGCATTTGACGGCTGCATGAGCTTCTTCTCCGGTCCCAGCGACCACAATTTCACAGCCAAAATCAATCTTTACGACTGCCACTACAATGCAACCCACATTATGGGAACGACCGGCGGCACAAATGAGGACCTGATCGAGGCCAACGAACTGGCGGCAAAGGGCATCATTGATCCCGCCATCATGGTCACTCACGTCGGCGGCATCGACTGCATCGCAGAGGCGACCTGCAACCTTCCTAACATCAAGGGCGGCAAGAAGCTCGCTTACACCCAGTTCGAAATGCCCCTGACGGCCATCGAGGACTTCGGCAAGCTGGGCGAGAAGGATCCCTTCTTCAAGAAGCTGGACGAGTGCTGCAAGGCCCACAAGGGACTCTGGAATCCCGAGGCGGAGCGCATGATCTTTGAGCATTTCGGCGTGGAAGTCGGCATCTGAGTGCCTGAAAAGTGCAGTAACTATTCAGCGCCCCGCATCCGGCGGCTGGCAGAGTAAAAGGAGCAGAAAATGATTTATACACTTACTTTCAATCCATCTGTTGATTATATCGTCGGTGTGAAACACTTTCAGGCAGGTGAAATCAACCGCACCTTCTCCGAAAAGGTCCTTCCGGGAGGGAAGGGACTCAATGTCTCCATCGTCCTGTCCAATCTCGGCCATAAGAGTGTGGCGCTCGGATTTCTGGCAGGGTTCACCGGAAGAGAGATCGAGGACAGGATGCAGGACTTCGGCTGCATGACGGATTTCATCTATGTCAAAGAGGGATTTTCCCGCATCAATCTCAAGATGATCTCCGATGAGGAGACTGCCATCAACGGGCAGGGACCGAAGATCACTGCGGAAGATATCGAAGAACTCTACAGAAAGCTCGACAAGCTGCAGGAAGGTGACATTCTGGTCATCTCCGGCAGTATCCCAAACACACTTCCGGAGGACATGTATGAGCGGATCCTGCAGAGGCTGGACGGCAGGGAAATCGAGATTGTAGTCGATGCGGAGGGAAGTCTTCTGACCAACGTACTTAAGTACCACCCCTTCCTGATCAAGCCCAACCATCATGAGCTGGGATGGATCTTCGATGTGGAACTGAAAACACAGGAAGACGTCGTTCCCTACGCAAATAAGCTCAGGGAAATGGGCGCCCGCAACGTACTCGTCTCCATGGGCGGCCAGGGCGCCGTTCTGGTCACGGAGCAGGGCCAAGTCTTCAAAGGCGACGCCCCGAAGATCGAGGTGGTCAACACGGTGGGAGCAGGCGACTCCATGGTGGCCGGCTTTCTCGCCGGGTATCTGGAATCCGAAGGAAACTTTGAAAAGGCCTTTCTGACCGGGCAGGCCGCCGGCAGTGCCAGCACGGCCTCCACGGAACTTGCGACCAGGCCGGAAGTCGAAGCGCTTCTGCAGACCATCCGGGTCAAAGACTGACAAAAGCGGGACATACGGCTATTGAAGCGGCGGGAATCCGACGGAATGATCGGGTACGGACTCCCCGGCTACTGTAGAGTATGAATAATTAAGGCAAACCCGGGAGGCTGCATAAACACTGACTTTTTTGGGCATCATAGTTGGCTTTGACAGTATTTTGACAGCACTTAGCAACCCTGCTGAACTGATGTAAAACAGTTCGGCAGGGTTTTCTGCGTTCTGGAAGG
>CAMOIJ010000076.1 GCA_946615865.1 uncultured Lachnospiraceae bacterium
CCTCGACCTACTGATTACGAATCAGTTGCGCTACCGACTGCGCTATTCCAGCATGGGCCGCCTGAAAATGGCGGCGCTTTAAGCGTCTTTAGTATTATATAGACTTTGAAGACTTTATGCAAGTAGTTTCTGCAACCTGACAACAGTTCAGAGCCTGTGAATAAAAAGACCGCTGAGAAGCTTGGGTTCAAACCATGTTGACTTGGGAGGCATAAGTTCTCCCGCGTCCGCGACTGCGAACAGTTCATCCATTGAAGTGGGATACATGGAAAAGGCTGCTTTGGCTTTTCCCGTATCCACCGCGCTCTGCAGCTCTAAAAGGCCCCGGATTCCTCCGACAAAGGCGATCCTGGGATCCTCCTTGGGATCCTGAATATCCAAAAGAGGCCGGAGTACTTTGTCCTGCAGGAAAGATACGTCGAGACTCTTTACAGGGTCGCTTTCGTCCGATTTTGCAAGCGCCTCAAGTCTGTACCAGTTACCGTCACAGAGATAAAGACCGAATTCTCCTTTCGAGGAGGGGCGAACCGGATCCTTACCCTCGCAGGTTATCCGGAAGATCCCGGCGAGCGCCTGTAAAAACTCTTCTGCGGAATACCCGTTCAGGTCCCTGATCACTCTGTTGTAGTCCATGACCATCAGCTGATCTCCGGGAAATAATACTGCAAGGAAATAGTTGAATTCCTCTTCTCCCGTATACCCCGGATTCTGTTCTCTTCTTTTCAGGCCTACTTTCACTGCGGACGCGCACCTGTGGTGACCGTCGGCAATGTATATCTTATCTGTGTCCCTGAAAGCGTTTCGTATAGTGGCGACAGAGCCTGCGTCGGAAATGATCCACACGCGGTTTCTGATCCCGCCTTCAGACAAAAAATCGCAGACTGGCGTCTTTTTTCTGTATTCTTCAGTGAGTTCGTCCAGTTCCTTTATATTCCTGTAGCACAGAAATATAGGACCGGTTTGGGCGTTACAGGTGTCTACATGACGGATCCTGTCGATCTCTTTATCAACTCTGGTATTCTCATGCTTTTTGATAACACCGGACAGATAATCGTCGATAGAGGCGCAGGCCACAATTCCCGTCTGGGCGCGGCCGTCCATCGTCTGCTCATACAGATAGTAACAGGGAGAACTGTCCTGCACGAATTTTCCGCTTTGAACAGCTTCATCCAGCATATCCCGTGCTTTTGAGTAGACTCTGTCGTCATATGTGCTCACGTCGTCCGGAAACTGCGTCTCTGCCCTGTCGATCGCAAGAAAAGAAAGCGGGTTGGATCTTACAACCCGCTTCGCTTCTTCTCTGTTATAAACATCGTATGGCAACGCCGCTATTTTGTCTTCGAGTCCTTTCGCGGGCCTGTACGCCGCAAAAGCTCTGATGTCTGCCATATAATATCTCCTTATTTGATCACACGTACCCTGTATACATCTTTGACCGCTGCCAGCTTGTTGACAAGCTCTTTGTCAGAAGGATCGTCAAAATCTATAAGAGTGTACGCCACCTCTTTTTTGGATTTATTTGCCATTCCCGCGATGTTGACGCCGTGAGCGCCAAGGATCTGTGTGAACTGCGTGATCATGCTGGGCTGATTCTTATGGAAAATGCAGACTCTTCCTCCGGAAGTGCATACGCCCATCTCACAGTTGGGATAGTTGACACTGTTTCTGATATTTCCGTTCTCAAGATAATCCCTGAGCTGATCCACTGCCATTTTCGCGCAGTTGATCTCGGATTCAGCGGTGGAAGCTCCCAGATGAGGAGTGGTGATGCAGCCTTTTTTGCCTGCGACCGTCGAATTCGGGAAATCCGATACATATCTGCGTATCTTTCCTGCCTCGATAGAAGCCACTACTGCTTCTTCATCCACAAGCTGGTCTCTTGCCATGTTGACAAGGATGACACCTTTTTTCATCTTGGAAATGGCTTCCTTGCCGATCATATGCTTTGTTGAATCAAGGAGCGGAACGTGAATGGTGATAAAATCACAATCCTTATAAATATCATCCACGTTGAGTACGTGGGTGATCTTGCGGCTGAGGTGCCATGCGGAATCAACTGAGACGTAGGGATCGTAGCCGTATACATCCATCCCGAGGCTTACAGCCGCGTTGGCAACGCGGACGCCGATCGCGCCCAGGCCGATGATACCCAGTTTCTTGCCCTGAAGTTCAGTTCCCGCGAACTTTTTCTTCTCTTTCTCCGCTGTTTTGGCAATATCTTCCTTCGCCTTGTTTGCGCGCACCCAGTTGACTCCTTCTACGATGTCTCTGGATGCCAGCAGCATTCCCGCAAAGACAAGCTCCTTTACGCCGTTTGCGTTGGCGCCCGGCGTATTAAATACAACAATACCTTTCTCCGCGCATTTCTGTAACGGGATATTGTTGACGCCTGCGCCTGCCCTTGCAATGGCATAGAGATTATCAGAAAACTCCATGTCATGCATCGAAGCGCTTCTTACAAGAATACCGTTAGCCTCGGACAGCTCGCTGACCTGTTCATATCTGTTGGTAAAATTTTTGAGTCCGATGGGGGAGATACTGTTAAGGCATGCGAATTTATAAGTCATGATTTATTTCTCCGTGTGTTCCTCTTCGAATTTTTTCATAAACGCCACAAGGGCTTCTACGCCCTCATAAGGCATAGCGTTATAAATGCTGGCGCGCATTCCGCCGACAGATCTGTGGCCCTTGAGGCTGGTAAGACCGTTGGCTTCCGCTTCTTTTACAAACTGCGCCTCGAGCTCTTTGTCGCCGATCACGAAAGGAACATTCATGATGGAACGGTCCTTTTTCTCAACAGTGCCCTTGAAGAAATCACTGCTGTCGAGGAAATCGTAAAGAAGCTTCGCTTTTTTCTCATTGCGCTCTTTCATGGCAGCAAGTCCGCCCTGGGCTTTGATCCACTTAAATACCTTGCCGCAAATGTAGATGCCGTAAGCCGGCGGCGTATTGTAAAGAGAATCGGCGTCAGCCTGGGTCTTCCACTTGAGCATTGTGGGCGTGCAGGGAAGGACATCGTCCCTGATCAGATCTTCCCGGATGATCATGATGACCACGCCGGCGGGACCTACGTTCTTCTGAACACCGCCGTAAAGAACGCCGTACTTAGTTACGTCGACAGGCTCGGAAAGGAAACAGGAAGAGATATCCGATACGAGATCGTGTCCCTTTGTGTTGGGAAGTTCCCAAAACTTCGTGCCGTAGATCGTATTGTTCTCACAGATGTAGACATAGTCGGCATCTTCGGGAATGTCAAGATCGGAGCAGTCGGGAATATAACTGAAGGTTTTGTCCGCGGATGAAGCGACAACTACTGCGTCGATGTATCTGGATGCTTCCTGATACGCTCTCTTGGCCCACTGTCCGGTAACGATATAAGCCGCCTTGCCATTCTTGTAAAGATTCATGGGGACGGCAGAAAACTGCTGATGAGCTCCACCCTGAAGGAACAGGACTTTGTAATTGTCCGGAATGTTCATGAGTTCGCGAAGATCCTTCTCGGCTTCTTTGATAATGCCGTCAAAGACCTTGCCTCTGTGGCTCATTTCCATTACCGACATACCGCATCCGCGGTAATCGAGCATTTCTTCCTGTGCTTCTCTGAGTACTTCTTCCGGCAGTACTGCGGGTCCGGCTGAAAAGTTATAGACTCTTGCCATATAAAAAATCCTCCTTGCGCTTTCGGGCGCTTCGTTTATTCTGTATTACCTTGCTCCTGCGGATTCGAGATCCGATGCATCGAACGCTTTTTCAATCGGGGCGCCGGGGGATACCATCGGGAATACTTTTTCATCTTCATTAATGACTACGTCGATGACTGTAGGAACCCCTGCAGACAGAGCTTTTTTAAGAGCCGGTTCCACTTCAGAAGGGTCAGTCACGCGGATTGCAAGGCATCCGAGTCCTTCCGCGACCTTGCAGTAGTCCACCTTATCCTCGATCACTGTAGCGCTGTAGCGCTCTCCGTAAAACAGAGTCTGCCACTGTCTTACCATTCCGAGCACCCGGTTGTCAATAACAATTTCAATGATCGGAATATTATAGCGGCTCGCTGTGGCCAGTTCGTTCATGTTCATCCTAAAGCATCCGTCGCCTGCGATGTTGATGACCTGCCTCTTGGGAAACGCCACTTTGGCGCCGATCGCGGCACCCAGGCCGTAACCCATTGTGCCGAGTCCTCCGGAGGTGAGAAGCGTGCGAGGTCTGCTGAATGTATAGTACTGCGCAGCCCACATCTGGTGCTGTCCCACATCTGTTGTGATGATCGCGTCTCCCTTTGTCAGTTCATCGAGTTTCTCAATGACCATAGGACAGGTGAGCTTGGATTTATCGTAAAACAGAGGGTACTTGGCCTTCATTTCCGCGATCTGTTTCATCCACTCCTCATGGCGCATGGGCGTGAGCTTTTGATTGAGATCGTGGAGCACATCCCTGAGGTTGCCGATGACTGAGAAATCAACTTTGATGTTCTTGTTGATCTCGGCGGGATCGATATCAATGTGAATGATCTTCGCGTTCTCTGCAAATTTCTGGGGATTTCCGATGACTCGGTCAGTAAAACGCGCGCCCATAGCGATCAGGAGATCGCATTTGCTGACGCCGAGGTTTGAGGTCTTTGTGCCGTGCATTCCGATCATGCCGGTGTAGTGAGACTCATGGCCGTCGTAGGCGCCTTTTCCCATCAGAGTGTCGCATACGGGAGCGTCAACGAGTTCAACGAATTTTTTGAGTTCCTCGCTGGCTCCGGAGATCACCGCGCCTCCGCCGACATAGAGGAAAGGCCTCCGTGAGGCCTGGATCATCTCAATGACCTGGTCGATATCGGAATCGCTGTATCTGCGGCCGTCTCCAACAAGCCTTCTGGTATGGCTGAGGGGAACATAATCCGCTACTGCGCCGGTTACGTCCTTGGGAATATCCACAAGGACCGGTCCGGGTCTTCCTGTAGAGGCGATCCTGAAAGCCTTGCGGATGGTGTCGGCAAGATCCTTTACATTCTTAACAATGTATCCGTGCTTGGTTATGGGCATGGAGATACCTGCGATATCTACCTCCTGGAAAGAATCCTTTCCAAGAAGAGGCAGGGTGACGTTGCAGGTGATCGCAACGAGCGGGACGCTGTCCATATATGCGGTGGCGATACCGGTAACCAGATTGGTCGCGCCGGGGCCGCTGGTAGCCAGACAGACGCCGACTTTTCCTGTTGCCCTGGCATAGCCGTCGGCCATGTGGGAAGCTCCCTGTTCATGGGATGACAGAATATGTCTGATCTCGTTTTGGTGTTTATATAATGCGTCATAGACGTTGAGGATCGCTCCTCCCGGATATCCGAAGACTGTATCGACTCCCTGCTCGAGCAGGCATGCGACTACGATCTCGGCACCTGTCATTTTCATTTCTATTTCCTCCCTTGTTCGATGATCATCAGCGGGGCCCCTTGGCCCCGCGCAAATACCCTTTACTGCATGTCCTTGGGAAGTTCAAGAATCGCGCCGCGGTTTCCGCTGGTCACAAGCGCGGCATATCTCTTAAGGTATCCGTCCGTAACCTTGGGCTGACGGGGCTTCCAGGCAGCTTTTCTGCGGGCGAGTTCCTCGTCTGAGACCTTAACGTTGAGTTTGTTCGCGTTGATATCGATGGAAATGATATCTCCCTCCTCGATCAGAGCGATGGGACCGCCGACAGCAGCCTCAGGGGAGACATGTCCGATGGAAGCTCCTCGGGAGGCGCCTGAGAATCTTCCGTCTGTGATCAGCGCGACAGTTGTGTCAAGGCCCATGCCTGCGATCGCGGAGGTGGGATTGAGCATCTCTCTCATGCCGGGGCCGCCCTTAGGGCCTTCATAGCGGATGACGACAACGTCTCCGGGCACTATTTTGCCGCCGGTGATCGCAGCGATCGCGTCCTCTTCGCAGTCAAATACCCTTGCAGGTCCTTCGTGCTTCATCATTTCGGGAAGAACCGCGCTTCTCTTGACGATGCCGGTGTCGGGAGCGATGTTGCCCTTAAGGACGGCGATGCCGCCGTTGGGCATGTAGGGATCCTCGATGGGACGGATGACGGAAGGGTCTGTGTTGACGCAGCCCTCAATGTTCTCGCGCATTGTCTTTCCGCTGACTGTCATCACGTCGAGATCAAGCAGATCTTTCTTGGCCAGTTCGTTCATTACCGCGTAGATTCCGCCGGCCTCATTGAGATCTTCCATGTAGGTGGGGCCTGCCGGTGCCAGGTGGCACAGGTTAGGTGTTTTGTCGGAAACCATGTTCGCGATTTCCATATTCAGTTCCACGCCGGCTTCGTGCGCGATGGCAGGAAGGTGAAGCATTGTATTTGTAGAGCATCCGAGAGCCATATCCATTGTCATGGCGTTCATGAAAGCCTTCTCGGTCATGATATCTCTGGGACGGATATTCTTCTCAACCAGTTCCATGATCTTCATGCCGGCGTGCTTGGCGAGACGGATTCTCGCGCTGTAGACCGCAGGGATCGTACCGTTGCCCTGAAGGCCCATTCCGATGGCCTCGGTGAGGCAGTTCATGGAGTTAGCGGTGTACATACCGGAGCAGGAACCGCAGGTAGGACATACCTTCTCCTCATACTCAGCGAGCTTCTCCATAGTCATCTTGCCGGCTGCTACGGAGCCGACTGCCTCGAACATGGAGGAAAGGCTTCTCTTGCGTCCGTCGATGTGACCTGCCAGCATGGGACCGCCGGAGACAAAGATCGTAGGGACATTGACGCGTGCGGCCGCCATAAGAAGTCCGGGGACGTTCTTGTCGCAGTTGGGGATCATGACCAGTCCGTCAAAACCATGCGCCTTTGCCATACACTCGGTGGAGTCGGCGATAAGGTCTCTTGTCACCAGTGAGTACTTCATTCCGATGTGACCCATAGCGATACCGTCGCATACAGCGATCGCAGGGAAAACAACGGGCATTCCGCCTGCCATGGCGACGCCGAGTTTAACGGCTTCCGTGATCTTATCGAGGTTCATATGACCGGGAACGATCTCGTTGTAGGAGCTGACGATACCGATCATCGGGCGCCTTCTCTCCTCTTCCGT
>CAMOIJ010000077.1 GCA_946615865.1 uncultured Lachnospiraceae bacterium
AGCACCGCGCAGTCCAGGATCCCCAGCACGCGCTCCATCTCCGTGGAAAAATCCACGTGTCCCGGCGTATCCTGCAGCGTGTAGGTCCTCCTGATCTCCCCGCGCTCTGAGGCAAACCTCGCCTGTTTGGAGAAGATGGTGATCCCGCGCTCTTTTTCCATATCGTCAGTATCCAGGAATGCGTCCCCGTGATCGACGCGGCCCGCGCGCCGCACCGCGCCCGTTATATGCAGCAGCGCCTCGGAGAGCGTCGTCTTGCCGGCGTCCACGTGGGCCAGTATTCCCAGAATCAGGTTTTGTTCGATCATATTACTATCTGCCGCCCTTCATAAAAGACAAATTATGTGCACAAAAGCAATTGTTTTGCTTCAGAAAATGATTATACTTAAGAAGTGTTCCATTCGGGAACACTATCTACACAAGCAGAATACCACAAAGAGATGTATTGTGCGCAGGCAAATCGCAAGGAGGAAACGACGCATGCAGGAATATACCCCCGTCAAGGAAGGTAAAGTACGTGAGATCTACGACATCGGCGACAAGCTTATCATGGTTGCGACCGACAGAATCTCCGCTTTTGATGTGATTCTCAAAAACAAGATCGTGAAGAAGGGCACTGTTCTGACCCAGATGTCCCGCTTCTGGTTCGATTACACGAAGGATATCATCCCCAACCACATGATCAGCTGTGATGTCAATGACATGCCCGAATTCTTCCGTCAGGAGCGCTTCGACGGCAACAGCATGATGTGTCAGAAGCTGACCATGCTCCCCATCGAGTGCATCGTCCGCGGCTATATCACCGGCAGCGGCTGGGCCAGTTACAAGAAGGACGGCACAGTATGCGGCATTAAGCTCGCGGAAGGCCTCAAGGAGTGCGACAAGCTCCCTGAGCCCATCTACACCCCCAGCACCAAGGCTGAGATCGGCGACCACGACGAGAACATCAGCTTCGAGAGAAGCATCGAGGTTCTGGAGAAGGCGTTCCCCGGCCGCGGCCAGGAGTATGCAGAGACAATTCGCGACTGCACGATCGCTCTTTACAAGAAGTGCGCTGACTACGCTCTGACCAGAGGCATCATCATTGCAGACACCAAATTCGAGTTCGGCCTTGATGAAAATGGCAAAGTAGTGCTCGGCGACGAGATGCTCACCCCCGACAGCAGCCGCTTCTGGCCTCTGGAGGGATATGAGCCCGGCCACGGCCAGCCCTCTTTTGACAAGCAGTTCGTCCGCGACTGGCTGAAGGCCAACCCTGACAGCGACTACCTGCTGCCCCAGGATGTCATCGACAAGACCATCGACAAGTATAAAGAAGCTTATCACCTTCTGACAGGTGATACTATCTGAAATCGGGATACGATCTGAAGTTGAAATACGAGCTCATTCGAAGTAAAAGAAAGACACTGGCTATAGAGATCAAATCAGACGGAAGTGTGATCGTGCGCGCTCCTATGCGCTGCCCAAGACGGGACATCGAGCGCTTCCTGCTGGAGAAGAGCGACTGGATCGCGCAGCACCGCGCTAAGGTTCTTGCCCGCCGGGAGCAGGAAGAAGCAAATCCCGTCTCCGCGCTGACAGATGTCCAGCTGCGCGGCCTCAAAAAGAGGGCCGCCCTTGTGATCCCTGAGCGCGTCGCGCACTTCGCGCCGCTAGTCGGGGTCGATTACGGAAGTATCACGATCCGCAGCCAGAAGACCCGCTGGGGAAGCTGCAGTTCCAAGGGAAACCTGAATTTCAACTGCCTGCTGCTCCTGGCGCCTCCGGAAGTACTCGATTACGTCGTGGTCCATGAGCTCTGCCACAGGAAACAGATGAATCACTCTCCCCGCTTCTGGGCAGAAGTCGGACGGGTTCTGCCCGACTATAAGCTTCGCGTCAAGTGGCTCAAAGAAAACGGCAGCAGGCTGATGCTCCTGCTGCGCAAATAAATAAAACTGCCGCATCGGAAACGATTTTCCAGTGCGGCAGTTTTTTATCTTCTCACATCAATCTCATTTTCTGCAGAACTCCCACTACTTTCGCTCCTTTCGGCACCTGCAGGAGATCTTCTCTCGTAAGTCCTCCGATTTTGATCAGAACTGCAAAATACACGATGATCGCGACCGCAATAGCCGCAACTGAGGCGACCAGGTTGTTGAAATAGGCCCTGTCCGCCACTGCCATCAGAAGACGGTTGACAAGACTATACACGAGCGCCGTCACGATTCCCATGGCTGCCGCCGCTGCGATTGGCCTGCCATATACTTTTCCGAAGGGAATCTTCATGTTCAGGTACTTGCAGATGAAGTGACTGTCGATCATGAAGATCATGAAAGAATACAAGAGGCTGCAGACCGCCAGAGCGTGTCCGCCCATCTCCGTATAGAGCATCAATGCAAAGAGCAGCAAAGTCTGCACAAGCAGCGCAATACCGGCGCTGACAAGAGGCATATGGATTCTGCCGATGGACTGCAGGATCGCATTCATGATCGTTCCCACCGAGTAGAAAATGACGGTGATAGACAGCTCTGCAAGAAGGATCGCGGCAACATCAAGCGTATCCCACTGTGGGAACAGCAGCATAGTCACAGGCCTCGCCAGGGCAAGAAGCCCAATAGCACAGGGCACTGCGATCACGAGCGTCATACGGATCGCGTTGATACTTCTCTTTTTGGTCTCTTCCAGATCTCCCTGGGCAAAGGATGTGGAGATATTGGGCAGGATCGCCGCGGCCACAGCTGTCGCGATGGAGATCGGGATATTGGTGATGACGACCGCCTTGTTGGAGAAAAGGCCGTACAGTGTCGTAGTCACTGCTTCTTCCCAGTGCTTGTACTGGATCATGATCTTGATAAAGATCGTCTGATTGAGAGAAGTCGTCAGGTTCATGATAAAACTGCTTAGAATGAAGGGCGTGATCACAAGGATCGTCTCCACCATAAGGGGGCCGAAGGGCTCTTCTTCATGCTCCGTATCACCGTGCACCCTCTCCATAAACATGCCGCGATATCTGAAGTAGACCAGCGTCATGAAGATCAGCGCTACCAGAACGCCGCTTCCGGTGCCCAGAGCGCTTCCCATCGCTCCGCGGATCGCCTTGTGCGTGGGATCCGCATTCATCACTGTGCGCATGAGAAGATAAGCAGCCAGGATACTGACGACCGCATTCGCGATCTGCTCCAGGATCTGGGAGACTGAAGTCTGCAGCATAGACTGATTCGCCTGGAAATAGCCGCGCAGGACGCCCAGGATTCCGAACAGAAATACTGTCGGGGCAAAAACCTGCAGGACCGGCACGCTGTTGGGCGGCACCAGTACTCCCGCGCCAAAATACAGAAGCATACTGCCCGCAACGCCCACCGCCAGCGCGTAGACCATGGAACAGTGGAATACCTTCTGGGCGTTCTTGTAATCTCCTACTGCCATCTTCTGAGCCATCTGCTTGGAGATCGCCGCAGGTACGCCGAAACTCGAGACCATCAGCACGATGGTGTAGATATTAATTGCCGTTCCGTAATAGCCGTTTCCCTCATCGCCGATGATCGCCGTCAGGGGAGACCTGTATAAAAGTCCGATGATTCGGGACAAAATACTGGCAGCCGCAAGTATACCGGCCTGGGCCGCCACATTGCCGCCCCCGAGGGCGGGCTTTTTTTTCTTATGTTCTGAAGCCATAAATGCGTTTCCTTTATTGCTGTAAATCTTTCTATTTTTTGCCCGGTAAGAAAAACAGGGTGACGAACCATTAAGTTCGTCACCCCATTATAAATGGCAATTTGAAAACTTACAACTGTGATCAGCCGCCGATCATCCAGTCATACATCTCCTGATACTTCAGAGCGGACTGCTTCCAGGAGAAGTCGGCTCTCATAGCGCGCTCGACCATCTTGTTCCAGTCTCTCTTCTTGTCATAGAAGATCTTCTCTGCATAGCGAACTGCATGCATCATCTCGTGAGCGTTGTAGTTCGCGAAGGTGAAGCCCGTGCCTGTGTTCTCGTATTCGTTGTAAGGCTCAACCGTATCCTTGAGACCGCCGGTCTCGCGGACGATCGGAAGTGTGCCGTAGCGCAGGGACATCAGCTGGCTGAGTCCGCAGGGCTCGAACAGGGAAGGCATCAGGAAAGCGTCGGAAGCCGCATAGATCTTGTGGGACAGTTCATCGGAATAGTAGATGTTCGCGGAGATCTTGTCGTTGTACTTCCAGTCGAAATAGCGGAACATGTTCTCGTATCTCTCTTCGCCGGTGCCCAGAACCACGATCTGGATCGCGTCGAGGGAGAGCATCTCCTCAAGAACATAGGCGATCAGATCGAAGCCCTTCTGGTCTGTCAGACGGGAGACGATACCGATCATGAAGCACTTCTCATCCTGTTTGAGTCCGAGCTCTTTCTGCAGCGCGATCTTGTTCTTGACCTTGTTCTTGCGGAAATCATCGACTGTGTAGGACTTGAAGATCTTCTTGTCGTTGTCCGGGCTGAAGTCTGTGTAGTCGATGCCGTTGAGGATACCGCGCAGGTCGTTGGCGCGGGCGTTCATCAGGCCGTCGAGACCTTCGCCGTAGAACTGGGTCTTGATCTCTTCCGCATATGTAGGGCTGACCGTTGTGATCGCGTCCGCATATACAAGACCGCCCTTGAGAAGGTTGGCATCCTTGTATGCTTCCAGCTTGTCAGGCGTGAAGTAGTAGCCGGAAAGTCCGGTGATGTCCTCGACATCCTTCACATTCCACTTGCCCTGGAACTTCAGGTTGTGGATCGTCATGACTGTCTTGATTCCCTGATAGAACTCATTATCTGCAAATCTCTCCTTGAGATATACGGGAACCAGTCCTGTCTGCCAGTCGTGGCAGTGGATCAGGTCGGGGCGGAATCCGATCGGCTGAAGAGCGGACAGGCAAGCCTTGGAGAAATAGGCAAATCTGGTGATCTCAAAGAGCGGATCATCCGTATAAGGCTTATCTGTTGTGAAGAATCCCTCGTTGTCGATAAAATAGAAAGTGATCCCGTTCTTCACGGTCTTGAGCACGCCCACATACTCGCTCTTCCAGTGGTAGTCCATGTAGAAGTGAGTGACATATTCCATCTGATCCTTGACCTCCTGCTTCATGCAGGAATACTTCGGAATCATGACTCTGACATCATAGTACTCCGGATCAATATCCTTGGGGAGAGAGCCGACAACGTCAGCCAGTCCGCCGGTCTTGATGAACGGTACGCACTCTGATGCGACAAATAAAATTTTTTTTCTCTCGTTTGCTGCCATTGATTGACCCCCTTGCGTATACGATAGATTGCGATATTTTGGTAAATATATATTAGTATTATAACCTATCTCTTCATTATTTGTGCATAATCCTTATAAATTCCTTAAAAAAAGTGCCTCTGTTTTCGCCCGCAAAAAAAGCGGAGACGAAATCTGCTTTCGTCTCCGCTCCATTTTCTTTACTCGCTTGCCTTATTTGGCGAAATCCGTCACTCTCGATTCGCGGATCACGCTGACCTTGATCTGTCCGGGATATTCCATTTCGTTCTCGATCTTCTTGGAAATATCGCGGGCCAGAAGCACCATGTCAGTATCATTGATCTGCTCAGGAACTACCATGACACGAACTTCTCTGCCTGCCTGAATAGCGTAAGAATTACTAACCCCTTTAAAACTGTTTGTGATCTCCTCGAGCTGTTTGAGCCTCATTGTATAAGTTTCCAGCGTCTCTCTGCGGGCACCGGGTCTCGCAGCAGATATCGTATCCGCAGCCTGAACAATGCATGCGATCAGGCTTGTGGGCTCCACATCGCCGTGATGGGATTCCACTGCATTGATAACAACCTGAGATTCCTTATACTTGCGGCACAGTTCAGCACCGAGCTGTACATGGGACCCTTCCATCTCATGGTCCACTGCCTTGCCAATATCATGCAGAAGGCCGGCTCTCTTGGCCAGACGGACATCCAGTCCCAGTTCCGCTGCCAGAAGTCCTGACAGCTGTGCAACTTCGATTGAATGTTTGAGAGCGTTCTGCCCGTAACTGGTGCGGAAACGCATCTTACCGAGAAGTCTTATGAGCTCCGGATGAATACCGTGCACGCCGACTTCCAGAGTAGCTGCCTCGCCCTCTTCCTTGATCTTCGCCTCCACTTCGCGCTGAGCCTTAGTGACCATCTCTTCGATCCTGGCGGGATGGATCCTTCCGTCCACGATCAGTTTCTCAAGAGCGATCCTTGCCACCTCGCGGCGAATGGGATCAAATCCGGAAATAACGACAGCTTCAGGCGTATCGTCGATAATAAGATCTACACCTGTCATTGTCTCGAGCGTGCGGATATTCCTTCCCTCACGTCCGATGATTCTCCCCTTCATCTCATCACTGGGAAGCTGCACGACTGAGATCGTCGCCTCGGAAACGTGGTCTGCTGCACAGCGCTGGATCGCGCTGATCACATATTCCTTGGCTCTCTTGTCAGCTTCTTCCTTGGCCTCCGTCTCGATCTCCTTGATCATAACGGCGGAATCGTGTCTTACATCATCTTCAACAATTTTTAAAAGGTATTCTTTGGCTTGTTCAGAGGTCAATCCCGAAATTCGTTCGAGTTCCTGCTGACGCTGCTCACCGAGCTTCGCAACTTCGTCTCTCTGCTTGTTCAACGATTCTTCCTTGGACTGCAGGCTCTGCTCCTTGCGCTCGAGATTCTCCATCTTGCGGTCGAGGGACTCTTCTTTCTGCTGAACCCTGCGCTCGTTGCGCTGCACTTCATTCCTGCGGTCCCGGATCTCCTTTTCAAGTTCATTTCTGGACCTGATGGATTCTTCCTTGACCTCAAGCAGCGCTTCGCGCTTCTGGTTCTCAGCAGTAGTCAGTGCCTCGTCGATGATCGCCCTGGCCTTCTCCTGCGCATTTCCGATCGTCTCTTCCTGCTGCTTCTTACGATAATTGGAAGTAGCTATAAAAGTAACCGGTACAGAGATTGCAAGTGTAAGAATCGCTGCGATAATTGCAGTGATCATACAGGAGCACCTCCTTATTAAATTCGCGTTTCTCTGTCATTTCGGATCCCGTTTGCGCTGTTACGGCTTACAACA
>CAMOIJ010000078.1 GCA_946615865.1 uncultured Lachnospiraceae bacterium
GAGGGAATGCACCAGAGAATGGTCATGTCCTTCGCGATGCCGCTGGGCGTGGGGCCGATCAGCAGCGCGGAGTATATGGATATCGAGTTGGAAGAGCCAATCTCGACAGAGAAGGCGATGAGACAGCTGGGAGAGCATATGTGCGAGGGGCTGGATATACTGGATTTCCGCGAAGTAGACGGCGGCAAGAAGATGAAGGCTATGACAATAGTTGCTGCCGCTGATTATGAAGTGTGGTTCAGAGAGGGATTCACACCGGATTGGGACTGGAAAGCTGCTCTGAAAGAATTCTGCAGCAGGGACAGTATCCCCTGGGTAAAGGAGACCAAGAAAGGCACCAGGGAAGTAGATATGAGAAGCTGGATTTACAACTGGGAGATTCGAGAGACCCCGTCTGCAGGTTCGGAGACCATGCCGGCAAGCGTAGAGACCCCGCCTGCAGGCTCAGAAGCTTCTGTCTATCTCCGCCTTTGCTGCAGCGTCGGAGACAATTTAAAACCGGAACAGCTCTTTGGAGAGATGTTCCGGTCATATGGGCATGAATTGCCGCCTTTTGCCCTGCAGGTGCACAGATTGGATCTTCTTACTGCAGATGCGGAAGGGAAGAATTATGTTTCACTTGGAGATCTGGGAAGCAGGATCCCCTAGCGGCACTACCACCTGCCTGTAGATCTTCCTGAAGAAGATGAAGGAAAGGACAACGGAGACGCCTTCGGCGATGGGGAAAGCCCACCAGACGTTGGTGACTTCGCCGGTTTTGGAAAGGAGCCACGCGACCGGCAGCAGAACGACCAGCTGTCTGCCCAGGGAGATGATCAGGGAGTAGATACTCCGGGAAAATGCCTGGAAGATGGAGCCTGAGATGATGCCGATGGCTGCCAGCGGGAAGCATAAGCTGATGATCCGCTGAGCGGGGATACCGATCTGAAGCATTGCTTCGTCGGCGTTGAAAAAGCCCAGGAGTACATCCGGGAACAGATTCATGATCGCTGTTCCACAGAGCATGATCACAAAGGCGACGCCGAAGGAGAATTTCAGGGCTTCGTCGATTCGCTCTTTCTGTCTGGCGCCGTAGTTGTAGGCCAGAACAGGGATCAGTCCGTTGTTGAGGCCGAAGACCGGCATGAAGAAGAAGCTCTGGAGCTTGAAGTAAACGCCGAATACAGCAGTGGCTGTTGTGGAGAAAGCTGTCAGGATCATGTTCATGCCGTAGGTCATGACAGAGCCGATGGACATCATGAGGATGGACGGTACACCGACGACGTAGATACGGCCGATCGTGTCACCGTCGGGACGAAGGATCCCGTGCCAGCTCAGGCGGATGTCAGGGTTGAACTTCAGGTTCATGATAAGACCGAGGATGGCGGCTATGCTTTGGCCCAGGACGGTGGCGTAAGCGGCGCCCGCGACGCCGAATCTCGGGCAGCCGAAGAGACCGAAGATCATGATCGGGTCAAAAATGATGTTGATGACAGCGCCGGTGATCTGGCTGATCATGCTCAGCTGTGTGCGTCCGGTGGACTGCAGCATTCGCTCAAAGGTCATCTGGAAGAAGAGTCCGATGGAGAAGCCGGTTACCGTGGAAAGGTAAGCGTGGCCGTCTCTAATGATCTCAGCTGCTGCGGAGTTTGAACTGCTTCCAAGCTGTACTGCGATTGCCCAGTGGGACAGAAACAGCGAGAAGAGCAGAAATGCTATATAGCTGCAGAATGTCAGGAAAATGCCGGTGTTGGCGGCTCGGTCTGCTTTGTCAAAGCGCTTCTCGCCAAGAGAGCGGGAGAGCAGGGCGTTCATTCCGACGCCGGTACCTGAGCCGACAGCGATCATCAGATTCTGCAGCGGAAATGCGTAAGTTACGGCGGAGAGCGCGTTCTCTCCGAGCCGTGCGACGAAGATGCTGTCCACTACGTTGTAGAGGGCCTGCACCAGCATGGAGATCATCATGGGAAGTGCCATGCTGATGATCAGTTTTTTGACGGGCATGACGCCCATTTTGTTTTCTTTGATAGTGTTCGATGCCAAGGGTGTTTCTCCTTATAATTCAGTCTTAACTCATTAAATCACGTGGCATTATAGCACAGAAAAAGCGAAGAACGCTACTTCATAATTGCACTTAATAGCGGACTTATTGAGAAGTTTTTGCTAAAACGGGGAGATCTGCCATGGACAGAGAAATCTATTCGCTGAAAGTATATTCCACAAGAATGGAATACGATTCCTTCCAACTTGAACTGACGCCGAAGGAAAACGAAGAAGCCAACGATTATTACGGGATGAATTACAATGTCACGGTGTGGTGCCGGGGGCAGATGTGCGCCAAGCTCTGGGGCAAGCTCTACGACGAGAATCTGGTCTACTCCTGCGGAATGGATATACTTAATGCAGCGGATCCGTTCGGCAGGGAAGAGGTCGCCCTTGCGGAAGCCTTCAACAAATCTCAGGAACTCTGCGTTCGGGAGGAGAAGTGGCAAATTATACAGGGCTTTTCAGGTTATATCCAGGGCGTGTTTGTCGTGCCGCAGTACAGGAGGAGGGGGATCGCGAGCTATCTTTTGACTCATCTGGAAAAGATCCTGCGTCATGCGATGAATATCCGGATCCGGGCGGTGGGAATCTCGCCGATGCCGGTGGCGGAATTGGATGGAGACGTGGTGGAAGACATGGTTCTTCTTGCTGCCAACAGGGCGCTTCTGGAGAAGTGCGGCTATCACGAGATCATGGATCTGTCCCTGAATGGGATGATGTACGGGGATTACGACGAGGAGGAAGCTCTGGGAACCGGGTATTTTGTAAGAGTGTACCCTGCGTGAGACCGGGATGCGGAAGATAAAAAGAAGGCTGATGCTTTACCGCACCAGCTTTCCTTTATAGCGGTTCACACCGCCGATATTTGTCACATTCTTGTAGCCCATCTCCCGGATCATGGAGACAGCCTGGCCTGAGCGGGCGCCGCTCTGGCAGTATACATAGAGCGGGGCGTTTATGTCCCGAACGTGGTTGACGATAAAATGAATACTGTTGAGGGGTACGTTGATGGCGCCCTCGATGTGGCCGGCTTCGTATTCGGGGCCGGTTCTTACGTCTATGAGAAAGGCGCCGGGAGTCGCCTGAAACTGCTCGACGGCGATATTGATGTCGGTTCTGTTAAACAATTTATCCCAAAAGCCCATTTTGCGTATTCCTTTCCAAAACCATGTTTCATGTCAGTATAACACAAACCGCAGTTGTGTTAAAATAATAAGCATATTTATCTGAATATCATTTTTTTGCGAGGACCAACACTATGATTCACAAGATCATCAAAGAAGAGATTCGGGTTCCGGGAACATTAGAGGACACTTATATGGAGACTTTTCTTCTGAGTGTCACGGATAAGTTCACGGTACAGGAGAGACCGCTCATACTGGTCTGCCCCGGCGGCGGGTACAATCACACTTCGGACAGGGAAGCGGAGATAGTAGCGATGCAGTTTAACGCCATGGGCTATCACACGGCAGTCCTGCGCTATTCCTGTAAGCCGGCGGTGTTCCCGACGGCACTTTTGGAACTTGCCAAAGCGGTAGCGTTCTTCAGAGAACACGCTGGAGAGTACTGCATCGATCCGGACAGGATCGCAGTCCTGGGCTTTTCGGCCGCAGGGCACCTGGCGGCATCGCTGGGCGTCTTCTGGAATACAGAGTGGTTTGCGCAGATCCGGAGGGAGAACGGCGTGAATCTCACGGCGGAGCAGATAAGACCTGATGGCCTGATCCTGGCCTATCCGGTGATCACTTCCGGGAAATTTGCCCATCGGGGCTCCTTCGACGATCTGCTGGGAGAGGCGCGAAGCGCAGACCAGGCCTGGCTTGCCAAAATGTCCCTGGAGAAGCAGGATATCAAGGATATGCCGCCGGTCTTCATGTGGCATACGTCCTATGACAACGCCGTGCCGCTGCAGAATTCCCTGTTTCTTGCCACGGCGCTCATAAACGCGAAAAAGCCTTTGGAATATCATATTTTCCCCGGAGATGTGCACGGCATGAGCCTGGCCGACTGGAGGACGAGATCCGAGGAGCGCGTGGAGGATACGCCCGCCACGGCATGGATCGGCCTGGCCCACACCTGGCTGGAAAACTGGAAGAAACACTGACAAAGCGCCCGGCCAAAGAGCCGGAAGAAACACTGCTATCGCACAGAAGACAGGAGGAAGCAAATGATCCCCTTTTATTTTACCGGTTCCATACTCATTATGCTCATAATCTGGGCGGGCTATGTCCTCATCTATTCCGGGATCATCCGCAAGATGGGAGCAGAGCCGGGCTTTGGCCTTGTGCCGCTGGCGGCGGAATGGAGGATGTCCAAGGTCCTTTTCGCCAGCATGCGGTCCTTTTATCAGCCGGTCCTCTCTTCGATCGTATTTCTGGCCGCCTCGCGCTACGTGGGCGCCCAGTCCATATTCAGCATTATTTTCTGGATGGCGGGTCTTCTGGTGTACAGTATCTTCCTCATGCGGCTCAGCTGGAGGATCAGCCAGGCCTTTAACATGGGCATACTCTTCGGGATTCTGACCATATTTTTCCCGGTCCCCTGTCTGCTCTATCTGGGCTACGGCAGGGCACAGTTTACGGCACCCAGTTTCCAGATCAGGCAGTGGCCCAAGATCGTGCAGATACTCTTAAACGGTACGGTTTTCCTGTTTTCGGCAGCGGAGTTCCTGGCACTGGTATTTGTCGTCGGTCTGTTGTCGATCAGGGAGAATACGCCCAGACCCGTTGTGGAATATCTGATCAAAGACAACAATGAGAAAATCGGCAATGTGACGCAGCAGGGAGATGTGGTGCGCCGTGCGGATATGATGGACGCGGCGGCGATCGAGACGGCACAGTCGCAGCGCTCCAGGGACTATTTCTATCCCGATCACTCCGCGGATAAGAATGTGGTCGTCATGGAGTATGTGATCGCCACGGACCTGGAGTCCAAGAGGGGCCTTGCCTCGGTCAATATTGAACAGATCCGGAAGGCCTCGAAGGAGGGAGAGAACATGACCGTCGTCCTGCAGGTCGGAGCGGCGGAGCGCCTGTACACGGACGGCATGGAGGACGGCTCTTACGCCCGCTACGCGGTGCAGGATGGCAAAATAGAGAAGGTCCGGGATCTGGATCCCTCCCTGTGCATGGCGGAAAAGGAGTCCCTTGCGGACTTCATCCGATGGACAAAGGAGAACTATCCCGCAGACCGCTACATGCTTGTCTTCTGGGATCACGGCGGAGGACTCACGTACGGCTACGGCTCGGAGCAGCTCAACAAAAGGGAGGACAACGACGATTCCATGCCCACCAGCGAAATTGCAAAGGCCATTGAGGAAGCCGGCGTGCAGTTCGACCTGATCGGTTTTGACACCTGCCTGATGCAGGATTTTGACCTGGCCTACAGCCTTGAGCCCTATGCGGACTATTTCCTCGCTTCCGAGGAATCGGAAAGCGGATTCGGGTGGAACTACACCCTCGGCTTCTCGGAGCTGGCCAAAAATCCCGGTATTTCCACAGAGGATTTCGGCACCAGCATGGTCGCCAGCTTTGATCCCTACAACACCGCATCCAAAGATGGCGAAACGGACACGCAGTCCACGCTGTCCCTCCTGGATATGACTTATGTAAAGCCCGCGCACGAGAAGCTGGATCAGCTCTTCGCGGAGGAGAAGAGGGCAATTGAGGAGAGTTCCGACAATTATGCCAACATCTCGATCGCCGCTTCCGGCGCTTACACCTTTATGGGCAGAACGCAGATCGATCTGGTGGATTACCTGACAAGACTTCAGGGACTTGACTATGAAAACAATATTTTGACCGATACGCAGTACAAGGAACTGAGCGACGCGATCAAGGCCTGCGTGGTGGTCCGAAACGCCAACTCGGGCACGGGCGTAAACGGCGTGGCTTTCTGCTTCCCCGTCAAGGACCTTAGCAGCTATTCACCGACCTACACACAGTTGGACGCGATGGGACTTGAGGCCGAGAGAGCCATGTGCAACGACTATTTCAGCATTATGGCCAGCCAGCAGACCAAAGCCCTGAGCAGCAATTCCTTCCTGAGCTCGATCGCGGTCGACTACACCAAGGAGCCCTGGTATGTGAAGGGCTTTGAGGACTATGACACGGCAGAGGCCTTCATCGACATTCCCCTTAAGGACACGGGAGCCGGCTATCAGATCGAGCTTCCGGACAAGGCCTGGAAGAACATCGTGGACTGCCAGGTGGCGGTCTACATGCATACGCAGCAGGGGCGCATGTATCTGGGAAGCGACCACATTGGTGCGCTGGACGCAAACGGCAACCCCATGGTGGCCCTGGAGAATTCCTGGCCTCACATCGGCGGAGCGCTGATCTGCTATAACGCGGACCAGGCAAGAGAGACGGAGGAAGGAACGGTATTTTCCGGTACCACAAGGGCGCTCCTCAACGGCAATACGCAGATCGAGCTTCTGATCGAGTGCGATCCCGTCAAGGAAGGATCCGACCAGCCCATGGAGGCCCATATTCTGGGCTATCAGCTGGTCAACGACCCCCTTCCCTTTATGGAGAAGGGCCTGCTGACCCTGGAGGCCGGCGATACCCTGCAGTTCCTCTTTGACTACTATGACAATGAAGGCAAGTATGTGACGACCGACACCTATGGCAAAAAAGTGAGGGTTTTAAGGGAAAACGGACTGGAGGTCAGGGACGAGCCCTTCGGCGAGTGCGATCTGGAGTTCGGCGGAAGACTGACGGATATCTATCAGAGAACCTTCCTGACAGAAATGCTGGAAACGCACGTGGAGAAGTGAAGAAGCAGAGTAAGCAGTAAACGGTCTCGTGACTGCAGACGCAATAAAAGGCTGCCGCTGATGCGGCAGCCTTTGTTATGCTCATAATAGATCAAAGACTATACAGTCAATGCCTGTTTAAGCACTTATCTTCAAGCCTTGTTGTCGGAACCGAAGATAACGATCTTCTCTTTGACGCAGTCTGTGATAGCCTGTGCGCCGGGAGCGAGAAGCTTA
>CAMOIJ010000079.1 GCA_946615865.1 uncultured Lachnospiraceae bacterium
CTCCTCCTCTTCGTTGCGCTCCGCCCACTCGAAGAGGTCCATCTGGTGCACCGTTTTCTCCTTTTCCGAGAGTCGCGATACGCCGACTCCGATGAGCCGTATTGTAACTCCCTGCGCAAATAAGCCCTCCGGCCCGCCCAAAAGTTGGTCTGCGAGAAGCAAGGCTGCCGCCTCTATATCTTTTGACTGATCTGTCACAGCCGTCAGGGACATCTGCCGGGAATGCCTCTCAAAGTCCGAGGATTTGATCTGAAAAGTGATCGTTTGGCCGACCAGACCGCTCTTCTGCAGCCTGCCCGCGACTTTCTGCGCGAGCATACAAATGACAGGAACGCCGTCCGCCTGGTAATTCTCCCTGCTGATATCCTCCGACAGCGTGCGCTCGTTGGAAACGCTCTTGGCCTGCTCCCGCTCGGCAACTACTTTGGACTTGCTGATCCCGTTGGCGCTGTTCCAGATGTAAGCGCCGCTGCTCTGCCCCAGAAAAGACTGCAGAAGCGCCCTGTCCGCCGACGCGGCATCGCCGATCGTGTTGATCCCGATCAGCTGCAGTTTCTGCGCCGTCGACTTCCCGCAGCCGTGCAGCGCCTCGATGGGGAGCGGCCACATCTTGGCCGGCACTTCCTCGGGATACAGAGTATGCGTCCGGTCGGGCTTCTCAAAGTCACTCGCCATTTTTGCCAAAAGCTTGTTGCATGAGATTCCGACATTCACCGTGAATCCCAGCTCCGCCCTCACTTGATCGCGGATCTGCTGAGCCAGCGCTGCCGCACGCTCGCGCTCGCCGGAGGTGCAAACCACCCCAGAGGTCTCTTGAGTGTAAATTACCCCAGAGGTCTCTTTGCACCCCACCTGGGGACAAACTACCCCAGAGGTCCCTTTCTCAGAAACCCTCTCTGTCACGTCCAGGTATGCCTCATCAATTGACACCTGCTGCAATAAGGGCGAATACCGGGAAAGGATCTCCATCAGTGCATGCGAATACTTCCGGTACGTCTCGAAATCCGGCGGCACCAGCACCAGCTGCGGACATTTCTGCAATGCTTTGACAACCGGTTCCCCCGTCTGAACGCCGTATTTTTTTGCCGGAATGGATTTTGCCGTGATGATTCCGTGGCGCGTTTTGACATCGCCGCCCACACCTGAAGGAATTGTGCGCAGATCCACTGCATCAGGATCTTCCTCCAGGCGCTTGAGCGCCGACCATGACAAAAACGCGGAATTTACATCCACATGAAAAATAGTGCGTCTTTCAGATTCCATTTTGACCTCGAATGACCTCAGTACCTTGTCCTGAATCCGGTTTCATCAGCGACTACAGGTACCTCTTTCTCGTCGATGCTCTCAATTCTTACGTATCGTCCGCGCTTGATGATCATATGCTTTAAAGACAGCATCACGCCTTTGATCTGCTCTTCCGTTCCCTGAATTTCCATGGTCACAGATCCATCCAGCTCATTTCTGACCCAGCCTGTAACGCCGATCAGTTCGGCCGCGCGGCGTGTGAGGTATCGGAACCCGACGCCCTGCACCCGTCCATTGAACACAATTCTCTTACGAATCATTGGAATCTCCTTATTGGGCCGACTCGACCTCTGGGGTAGTTTGTCCACACCTGTGGACAAACTACCCCAGAGGTTCCCTTAACTCCGTCACTTTCCCCCGCTCAGCCTTGCTCCCATCTTAAAAGCCTTCTCCAGATCAAGCGGGAACTGCTTTTCCCTCACTTCCCTCTTGTGCTCTTCACTGAAGCTTGCCATATCGTACTTGCTGTAATCCGCCACCTGCAGGGTATCGCAGCTTGCGTAGACCTCAACCGCCCCGTTCAGCGCCTTAAAACTCTGCGCGACCTCCTTGGCCTTCTTCCCGTAAGCAAGCTTATAAAAAGCCTTCGGTGCATTCATTGTCAAAATAATGCCCACATCAACTTTCCCGGCAAAATAATTCGAATAATCGTCATAAGACAGCGCGCAGAAATGCAGCCGCTCGATCAGCCCTCGCACCTGACTGGTAATATCACCCAGATATATAGGAGAGCCTATGATCAGCGCGTCAGCTGCAAAAATGCGGTCGATCACCGGTGACAGATCATCCTTCCAAAAGCACTTGCACCTCTCTGCGCCCTTCCGCTTGCAGGCGAGGCACGACCGGCACCCGGTATAGGAAAGATCAAACAAATCTATATACTCTACCTCCGCGCCGACCGACTCGGCCCCTCTTTTCGCTTCTTTCAGCAGCGTGGCCGTATTCCAGTTCTTTCTGGGACTGCCGTTCAGAATTATTGTTTTCATAATCTTTCCCTCCAAAATTCCACAAGTGGGTACAAACTACCCCAGAGGTCTCTTTGCGCGCCGCCGCCTATGTCGGCGTTCCGACCTCGATCAGGTTGCCGTCCGGATCATAGAAGCGTATCACTTTCTGCCCCCAGCTGTGCGTCATCAGCCTGTTGACATATCTGGTGTCCGGATACAGCTTCTCCAACCGCTCCGCAAATGCCTCGATATCGCGTTCTTCAAAATATAGCTCGCCGGCATTATTCTCAGGAACAATCTCTCTTCCGATGAATTCTCTCCAGATTTTCTCATCCTGAAGGACAAGCCCTTCCGATAAGATCATGTTTCCATCATTGTCCAAAATCATCGTAAGCCCAAAGAGTTCCTGGTAGAACCGCTTAGCCTTTTCAATGTCCTTCACAACGATCAGTACATTCTTCAGCTTCATGATCAATGCCCTCTGTATTCTGCTGTTCATACATTTGCCTGTGATGGAATCATACCATATTCCGCATTGAATGGCGACCATCGACCTCTGGGGTAGTTTGTCCACACGTGTCTATTAAAAAGGCCTCTGGGGCAGTTTCCCCAAAGGCCTATTATTTCTGATTTCTGCTATTGCCTGTCCGCTTCTGTCCTTTTCGGTACAGAAGCATCTTTTTCTTATAATCTCGTCCCTATAGGACAGTTCTGGTCGACAGGATCATATTTGCTAATCCCCCATTTTCATTTTTTTCGGCACAAAAGCATCGAAAGCCAAAAAACTCGTCCCTGATTTCTCCTGAGCTTGAGCTTTCCTTTGAGCTCTTCCAGGAAATCTTGTTTCCTGAGGGACGAGGATTTGTAGAAATTAAGCTTCTGTGCCGAATTTCTTACCGCTCGATCCACAAATCAATCATTACATGTCTTGCTGCTCTCCTTCAATGGACGATAATCTTCCGGAAAAGTCACTCTGTACCTAAAATCTTCCTCGCCATAGTCTGCCCCGCTGCATTGGAAACAAACAAACCAAATGCAAACTACCCCAGAGGTCTCACATACTCAAAAAAGAGCTTATCGTACACGTGGTCTCCAACCGTCAGGCCGCCTTCCTCGACGCGCACAAGCTTCATCCCGGCCTTCTCAACCGCCCTCCGCGACCCGATGTTCTCCCCAGCACACCACGCAGTCACACAGGAAATGCCCTCGTTCTCCGTCAGGTACGATAGCACCGCTTTCAGCGCCTCAGTCGCGTAGCCCCGGCCCCAGCAATCCCTTGCCACGCTGAGTCCGACCTCGATCCGGTCATCCCCGCAGCCACCGGCTCCAACCTGGTAATCATAAGCCCCGATCGTCCCGCACAGGGTGCCATCGACATCGAGCGCCCATCCATAGAAACGCTCATCACCATAGCTGCCGATGAACTCGCGGACAACTCCCTCCGCCATCTCCGGCGTCGCATAGGGATTCCAGCCTGAATACTTGTACATGACCGAATCTGTGCCAAAATATCGATACAGTAAATCCGCATCCTCCGGCCGGTATCTTCGCAAGATCATCCGATCCGTCCGCAGTTCCGCCGTGCCATGCACTCCAACTTCCGCAGCCGAAACGCTCTGCGAATCAGCCTTCTCAGGTGACGCCAGCTCCTTCTCGTCAAACAATATCCCCCGCATACAGATCTTCTGCTCATTCAAATCGTAGTCCCAACTGTGGAAGGAACCGCCCGCGCAATACTTTGCGGCGCTGCACTCGCGGCAAACCGCACTCCGCCCGCACAGCGGCTTGCGGAAAAGCTCGAACCGCTTCTCCCAGACATCGACGAAACTATCCTTCCCGATGTTTCCCTGGATCGTCTCCGGCCGGCGCTCGATATCCAGGCACGCGCCGATGTCCCCGTTGCTCAGGATCCCGGCCACATAAACGCCCGCATTGCACAGGAAATACCAGTCGCGCACTTCTCTCTCCCACTCAAGCCCCAGGTAGTGCGAGCACCCGTAAGTCACGGGGAAGTCCGCTACCCGCTTATCCCGAATGAAAGCGAAGAGCCTTCTCTGGTCCTCCGGCGTCAGCAGCAGATCCGGGTGCTCCAGCGCGCGGCCGATCGGTTCGAGTCCGATCACCCGCCAGGAGTCGATATCAACATCGCCAAAATATTCAAAGAGCGCGTCCAGTTCCCCTATATTTTGGTGGTTGACGACCGTCGTGATTTGTATCGAGTGAAACCCGCCTTCCTCGATCAGGTTGCGCACTCCCGCCATCGTCCGCTCAAACCCGCCGGGCATTCCCCGCAGGCGGTCATGGGTTTCCGGCAGTCCGTCCACGCTGATCGAGATCGTGCCCATGCCTGTCTCGTGCAGCCTGCGCGCCACTTCACGGCTGATCAGCGTTCCGTTCGAAGTCATCCCCCACCGGAATCCCCGGTCGTGGATTTCCTGCGCCAGCTTGAAGAAATCCCCATAAAGCAGCGGCTCTCCGCCCGTCAGGCAGACCTGCGTCATCTTGTTCCCGTAGCGCGCCTCCACCTCGTCGAGCACCCTCAGATACTCTCCGACCGGCAAACCGTCCGGCGACTGCGGTGTGCAGCGGCTTCCGCAATGAAAGCATGCCGAATTACACCTCAGAGTCAGTTCAAAAAACAGCTGCCTTAACTGCGGCGCTTTATACAGCCTTTCTCGATATTCGCTCAGCTCGTCCAACTGCTTTTTCTTTATGGAGAGTATTTCATTGCGGTCCACAGTGTTCTCCTATCTGATGCGTCATTCCCGCTTATTACATGTCCGCAGGCGGCCCGTAAACATCCTCATTCATGTTGTCATCCGGCACAAAGACCTCATTTGTCTCGCCAACAGCACTGTTCGCCTCACTGGCGGCGTCGGTAATCCCGGTCTCGCTATTCGTTCCGCCCGAACCGTTTTCTTCCTCCTTCTGTGTCTGAAACTCCTCCGGAGGACCGTAAACAGCCGGATTGCTCTTATGGCAGGAAGTCGCGGAGACAACGACAGAACCTGCCAGCAGTGCAGCAACGGCAAGCTTTTTCTTCGATTTCTTCATGGCAGCCTCTTTTCTCAGGAGAAGCCTCTACTGTCTCCTGCATCATCTTCACGGGCTTTGGTCCCATTTTTTTCCAAGTGATCCATCACTCTATAATCGTATCACACTCAGCAACACACCACCAAATCTTTGTTTGCATCACGCAGCCCCCTCCGGAAGAAATATTCACGATATTCAATTCTGCTGCATATCATTTTCAAAAAAAAGACCTTCCAGAACTTTTTCAAGAAAAAAGGGTTCTGAAAGGCACGTGTACACAAAATCAAAATTGCATAATTATGCATTCGGATGAATATTCCTGTTACAAAGCGTATAAGTCAAAATATCGTTAATCGATCATTTCACTGCTTCGTCTGAGCATCATCGCCCGCTAAAGTCAGAGCTTCTGCAACCGATGAATCTGCTGTCACCGGCGTAGTTGCTGCCGCCAGAGCCGCCGTCACCGCCGATGAAGCTACCGGCTTCCATTTTCTGTCCCAGACCTCGCGGATCTGCTCTGTTTTGGCACTGCGGATCAGCCATAATCCCACTGCTGCCAGCACAAACGACAGCGCGAGGCTGAAAGCGTCCCCCCACGATAATGCTTTGGCGGACATAATGCCGTTTTCCGCGACATTGCTCTCAGCGGCAATCGCAATTATGTCATGCAGCACATGGTAAAACATACACGGCAGAATGCTTCCGCATCGAATATAGACAGCTGCGAAAAATATACCGACGCCAACAGATGCGATCACCTGGAAAAGGGTCTGCATTGGATCAGCGCCTGCAAGCACATTCGTTGCGTGAATCAGACCGAAGACAATTCCCGAGACCAAAGCGGCCTGCAAGAACATGTTCCGGTCCTTCCACCGCCGCAGCAATGTGCTGACGATCACGCCTCTGAATAAGAACTCTTCTTTGATACCGGCTGTGAGTGAAGTGATGATGATGACCCACGTCAGCGGCTTAAGGCTGAAGCTGCCGTCGATCAGATTGGGGACGTACGATACCAGTACATAACCCAGTTCGAAGAGACCCAGAAGGAAGCCCAGCGGAAGATCGCCCTTCAGCATTCCCTCAAACTCCGGATTGAACCACAGCTTATATATCGCCAGTGAGGCAATAGTGGCTGCGAAAAGTCCGACCGGTCCGCTCCCGACAGTGTATCCGCTGATCACCATATGGATTCCAAGGTCTACGATAGCTTGGATCACCTCGAATAAAATCATCCAAAGGATAAGCATAAGAATCGTGGCAGGCACGGGTGCTTTCTCAACAAACTTGAGTTGTCTGACTTTTTGATTGTCCATTTCTAAATTACTCCTTACGATTAGTCATTTATATTCTGTAGTTGGCTGCCCTCACTTTAACTGCTGCTGCATAGCCGCGCGTCCGCGCGCAGGCACCTCATTCGAGGAATGCCTCAGTCTCCTTCATAACCTTGCGCAGTTCTTTCATATCCGCGAAAACATCCTTGCTCTCCAGCGAGTGGTTCGCGTGAGGAACCAGGCGGCATGGAATGCCCCGCTCTTTGCAGAGCGCGGGAATCCGGCTGTTCTCTTTACCGACCCACGGATCGTCATCGCCGGTAAAAGCAATCGCTTCTCCGATCGGAAATCTGAAAGTATCTTCCAGCGGCGTGTAGAG
>CAMOIJ010000080.1 GCA_946615865.1 uncultured Lachnospiraceae bacterium
GCCGGTATTTTCGGCGCGGAGCCCTGGACCGAGGAGATGCGCCAGAGCATCCAGAAGAGCCTCGGAATCAAGGCTTATGATATCTACGGTCTTACAGAGACCTCCGGCCCCGGCGTGTCCTTCGAGTGCGAGGAGCAGACAGGCATGCATATCAATGAGGACCACTTCTACGCAGAGGTCATCGACCCCAAGACCGGTGAAGTGCTCCCTGAAGGTACCAAGGGCGAACTCGTCTTCACATCCCTCGACAAGGAAGGCTTCCCTCTCCTGCGCTACCGCACCAAGGATATCTGCATCCTCTCCAGGAAGCCCTGTTCCTGCGGCCGCACCCATGTCAAGATGACCAAGCCCCTTGGCAGAAGCGACGACATGATGATCATCCGCGGCGTCAACGTATTCCCGAGCCAGATCGAGGCAGTTCTCCTCAAGGAAGGCTATCCGCCGAACTACCAGATCGTCGTGGACCGCGCCAACAACACAGATACTTTCGACATTTACGTCGAGTTCTCCCCCGAGCAGTTCTCCGACAAGATCGCGGACGTTCAGGCCCGTGAGAAAGCATTGAACGGCGCGATGCGCTCCATGCTGGGCATCGGTCCCAAGATCCACCTGGTGGCTCCTAAGACCATCACAAGATCCGAAGGCAAGGCTGTGCGCGTCATCGATAAGCGCAAACTTCACTGATTACAGTATTTTGACAAAGGAGGAAAAACCATGGCGATCACACAGTTGTCCGCATTTCTTGAAAACAGACCCGGAACCCTTTACGAGGCGGTAAGCGCCATCTCCGACGCGGGCGTCAACATTCGCGCCCTGTCCGTCGCGGATACCAGAGATTTCGGAATTCTCAGGCTCATCGTCTCCGACGTCGAAAAGACCAAAGAAGTCCTCTCCGACAATGTAGTCATCACCCAGACCAAGGTCATCGCCGCCCGCATGAGCGACGAGGCAGGCGCCCTGAAGAAAATCCTCAAAGTTATACAGGATACAGGCGTCAATATTGAATATGTCTACGCTTTCACCTCTTCTGTCGCAGGCTCCGCTTATGTAGTCCTTAGAGTAAACGACATCGAAGAAGCTGAGGCAGTCCTTGCCCGCAACGGCATAGAGACCCTCTCCGACAGCGATATGACGGGCCTTCTGTAAATAAAAAACTCCGGCGGATACCGTTGCTTGAACGGTGTTTGCCGGAGTTCGTTTCATAATCCGAATATTCCTTTTACAAAAATCTCGATCCCGATCGCGATCAGGATACATCCACCCAGTATGGAAGCTTTCCAGGAGAGCCTCGTGCCTGCCTTTCGGCCGATCAGAAGGCCGCCGACGCAGATCACGAAGGTGACCGCGGCAATGATCAGGCCTGCGGTGTTCGCCATGATCAGATCATATTCCGCGATCGTAAAGCCCACGGACAATGCGTCGATAGAAGTGGCGATGCCCTGGATGAGCAGGTCCTTTCCCGACGCGCTGCGGTCCTGGGCGGCTAGCTCTTCTTCATCCGCTTTTCTTTCTTCGAGTCCCTCCAGGATCATCTTCCCTCCGATATAGAGAAGGAGGAGCAGGGCGATCCAGGGTATAAACTGCCTGAACTGTGAAAAGGCCTCGACGATCGTATGGACGCAGATCCATCCGATCATGGGCATTATATATTGGAAGAAGGCATACACGCCCGCAATGGCAAAGATCCTGTTTCTCTTCATGTAAGGCTCGTGAAGTCCGTTCGCGAGAGAAACGGAGAACGCGTCCATTGCCAGGCCGACTCCGAGCGCCGCGCTGGTCGCGACAAAAAATAGATTCATCTTTACCTCTGTTTTACAAGAACATTTTCTTTTTTGTTACCTACCTATGGCAACACAAAACTCCCCTGTTAGTCAACATTAATTAGTGACCTTCTGAGGCGAAAAATTCCCGGACACCTGAAAACCGGTGTCCGGGAATTTAATACTGTAAACTTTCCTGTCGGCGTGTTATCAGCCGATGATGTCCTTTACGACAGCCTTCAGGCTCTCGTTGGTTGCATCCGCGAAGAAGTACTCCTTGAAGTTCTTGCCCGCGAAAGCGCCCTTTACCAGTTCCTGATCCAGAGCGGGAAGGATCTCTTCCATGGTCTTGTAAGTGACAAGCTTGACCTGGTCAAGGATCTTCTTATTTCTCTGCTCCGGTACTGCTCTCTCCTTGGGATATCCGCCGCCGGAGGGCTCGCAGAAAAGTTTTTCAAAGATATACTCGAGATTGAGGTCTCCGCCCCAGCCAAATCCGAGCGCGAAAGGAAGGGAGATCGCGTTTCCGTCGTTGATCTGTGCGAAAGTATAGGCATCCAGAGGCGTTGCGACGTGTCCGCAGATCACGCCGGGGAAGCTGTTGAGTGCCAGCATAGCGCCTTCGCCTGTGCCGCAGCCTGTGATGACATAGTCGCATGCGCCTGCGTTCAGCAGTGTAGCTGCGAGGATTCCGTTCTGCACGTATGTAAGCTGAGCCTCGTCGTCAGCTGCATACATACCATAGTTTTTGACTTCAAAGCCCATAGGTTCCACGACCTTGCGCAGGGCCTTCTCAATAATGCTGTTCTTGGCCGCCTGGCTGTTCTCGTTGATCAGTGCGATTCTCATATTTATTACTCCTTATTTAAAAATACAGTTATTAAAGTTCAGTTTTATATAAATAAATATACCATCGCTTTAATCAGGACTGCTATGGATTTTTTATATCAAAATATGGACAAAGCGGAGATTTCTTCACTCTCCCCGGATCTGCACCAGGACGATCGCAGCGAACATGATCACGCAGCCCAGGATTTCCCTGCCGCTCATCCGCTCTCCGAGAAGCAGCGCGCCCGCGATCACCGCAAACACCGATTCCAGGCTCATTAGGAGCGATGCGACTGCAGGGTCTGTGTATTTCTGCGCGATGATCTGCAGCGTATAGCCAAGGCCGCCCGAAATAAGACCGCAGTAGAGGATCGGAATGGCGGCCGACACTATTTTGGCCCAGCCCGGCTGTTCCAGGATCAGGGCCGCTATTGAAGAGATTACCGTGCAGGAAGCGAACTGGATCGCAGAGATCCGGATCGGATTGCCCAGTTTAACAAAGTAATCACAGCAAAGGATATGGCCGCTGAACAATACAGCGCAGATGCAGACCAGCGTATCTCCCCGACCAAGGTGCAGGCTCTCGGTCATGCACAGCAGGTACATACCGACAACGCCCATCAGCACTGCGAGCCAGACGATCCATGAATTGCGCTTTTCCAGGAACAGGAATCCGATCACAGGCACGAGCAGCATGTACATCGCGGTGATAAATCCTGCTTTGCCGGCTGTCGTGTACACTATGCCCATCTGTTGGAAAATGCTCGCGGCTGCGAGAAATGCCCCGCAGCATATACCGCCGACGATCGTGTTCCTGCGGTACGCCGCGCGCGCTTCACGGCTCATGATGGCGAGCTTTCCCTTTTCCGAAGCCATGGGCAGCATCGACACAGCCCCGACAGCCACAGCTGCGAGCGCCATTCTGGCCGCGTTAAATGTGATCGGCTCTATGTCCTCCATTCCGACGCGCTGGAATACGAATGCCGTGCCCCAGATCATTGCCGTCAGCATCAGCAGCGCATTTCCGAGCACTCTCTTGTTGTTTTTCATTTACAGGCAATTTCCTTTACGCAAAACTGAGTCAGGGGAAGACCCCTGACTCATAGTAGTCATTGATTATCAATCCTCTATAAACGCTTTGACTTGATCGTATACACCTTCGCCGTCGAGCATATACCTGTGGAGAAGCTCGCCCGCAGGACCCGACTCGCCGAACACGTCTCTGACGCCGATGCGGTACATCTTCGTGGGGCACTTCTCAGACAGGCACTCCGCCACAGCTCCTCCGAGGCCTCCTATGATGCTGTGCTCTTCCACTGTCACGACCCTTCCGGTCTTGGAGGCGGTCTGTACGATCAGATCATCGTCCAAAGGCTTGATGGTGCAGATGTTGACAACCTCTGCGTCAATTCCATCCTTAGCCAGCATGTCCGCTGCCTCAAGAGCTGACGCCACGCAGAGTCCGTTCGCGACAATACTCACATCCTTGCCTTCGCGGAGGATGCTTCCTTTTCCGATCTTAAACTCATAGTCCTCGTCGAACACCACCGGCACCGGAGAACGGCCAAAGCGGATATAGACCGGTCCGTCATGCTCCACAGCTGCCTTGACAGCTTTTCTGGCCTCTGTGTCATCCGCGGGGCACATTACGACCATTCCGGGGATCATGCGCATAAGCGCCAGGTCTTCCAAGCACTGGTGGGAAGCGCCGTCCTCGCCTACGCTGATACCTGCGTGGGATGCGCCGATCTTCACGTTCAAGCGCGGATAGCCGATGGAATTGCGGATCTGCTCGTAAGCGCGGCCTGACGCGAACATAGCAAAACTGCTGGCAAAAGGTACCATTCCAGCTGCCGCGAGGCCTGCCGCTATGGACATCATATTGCCCTCCGCGATACCGCAGTCAAAAAATCGATCCGGGTAAACCTTCTGGAACTCGCCGGTCTTTGTCGATCCGGCAAGGTCCGCGTCCAGAACTACCAGATTGGGCATCTTGGCGCCGAGTTCCACAAGCGTTTTTCCATAGCTTTCACGGGTCGCGATCTTCTTTACATCACTCATAACGCCTCACCAATCCTTTCCAGATCTGCCATAGCGATCTTGTACTGTTCTTCGTTCGGCGCTTTCCCGTGCCAGCCCGCGATGTTCTCCATGAACGAGACATCCTTGCCTTTTACGGTCTTGCAGATGATCGCCGTGGGCATTCCCTTGATCGTCCTGGCTTCCGCGAATGCCGCCGCCAGCTGCTCAAAATCATGGCCGTTTTCCACATTGATCACATGGAAATTAAACGCTTCGAACTTCTTATCGATTGGATAAGGGCTGTTGACTTCTTCCAGCGTGCCGTCGATCTGAAGATTGTTGTTGTCGACGATCACACACAGGTTATCCAATTTTTTGGCACCCGCGAACATGGAAGCTTCCCATACCTGGCCTTCCTCAATCTCTCCGTCTCCGAGCAGTGTGTAAACGCGGAAATCCCTTTTCTGGACTTTTCCCGCAACTGCCATTCCAACCGCGCAGGAAATGCCCTGTCCCAGGGAGCCGGTGCTCATATCAATACCGGGCAATAAGCGCATAGAGGGGTGTCCCTGCAGACGCGTGCCCACGTGACGGAAAGTCTTGAGTTCTTCCCTGTCAAAATATCCCTTCTCTGCCATTACGCCGTAAAGCCCGGGGCAAGTGTGTCCCTTGGACAGCACAAACCTGTCCCTGTCGGGATCATCCGGATTCGCGGGATCCACATTCATCTCCTTCATATAGAGATACGTGAAGATCTCAGCCGCGGAGAGAGATCCGCCGGGATGCCCTGCTTTCGCGTAATAAACAGCAGTGATGATATTCTTCCTCACCTGATTCGCTGTCTTTTCCAGTTCTCTTATGTAATTGTTCTGCATCATTCCTCCTTTGCAGTTTATACGTTTCCCAAGATTATTATATCCTGTTGTTCCCCTGACGTCACCATTTTGTGACCGTCTTATACAGTCTGTTCCTATATTTATACATGCTTTATGAGATTGCTCATGCTTGCCAGGCGGGGTTGCACGCATTATCGGGCGGTCGTGATCCATTATGCGCTTCAGCTTTCAAAACAAAAAAGCTGCTGCAACTCCTGATAAAAATCGGTGGTTGCAGCAGCCTCTGAGCCGCTTTTTTCGAGATCTGCTTTACAGATCACTCAATATTTTGCGGGTATGGTATCACCCGCTCAGTTCACCAGAGCCGCATACTCTTCCAGCTTCTTCTTCGCTGCCGGGCTGATGTTTCTGGGAACCGCGATCCTGATCTCGACGAATTCATCGCCTTTCTTAGGTGACCTGCCTTCCGTATGGATCCCTTTCTCCTTGAGCCTTATCTTGCTGCCGGACTGAATACCTGCCGGGATCTTGCAGCTGACCTGGCCGTGAAGCGTGGGAAGCATTGCCTCCCCGCCCAGCACTGCAGTAGAATACGGAATCTGTGCAGACGTATAGAGATCCAGACCTTTTCTGGTGTACTCGCTGTCGGGATCGATATGAATCTCGATCAGGAGATCACCTTTCTTTCCATCCGCTCCCGCCATTCCGCGTCCGCGCAGCCGGATCTTCTTGCCATCCTCTATGCCGGCTGGAATCTTTACTTCAAGTGTTGTCAGGCTTGCTTTGCTTCCGGTTGCCGCAGGATCCTGCAGCTGAATCCTCTTTGTAGCTCCAAGTGCCGCGTCGCGGAAACTTACCGTCATAGAACTTGTCATATCCAGCGTCTGCTGCCGGGCTGCCCGTCTGCCGGTTCCTCCGCTGTAGGCTCCGCCCCCATAGGATCCGGTTCCGTCATTGAAGTCATCAAATCCGAATCCGCCGAAACCTGAGCCTCCGGAAAACCTGCTTCCTCCGAATCCTGAGCTTCTTGATCCGCCGAACATGTCTCCAAACATGCTGCGGAACAAGTCTTCCGCGTCCTGTCCGCTGAAGTGGAAGGACTGGTAGCCGTTTCCGTTCGTACTGTAGTACTGGTATCCGCCGGGCCCGCCCGCTCCGCTTCCGGGAGCGGGTCCACTGCCGTCAAATGCCGCGTAGCCGTATGTATCATAAAGCTTCCTCTTCTCCGGATCGCTCAGAATCGCATAAGCTTCGCCGACGTCCTTAAATTTCTGTTCGGCGTCCTTATTTCCGGGGTTTGCATCCGGATGATACTTCTTAGCAAGCTTTCTGTATGCGGACTTTAGTTTTTTATCATCAGCTGTGCGCTCGACGCCGAGCACCGCGTATAAATCCTTGTTCATATTATTTCCTCCTGTCTGTATGCGGTAGTGTCAAGTTCACTACCTGTTTTTAGTTCATAAGCCTTGATTTTATGGG
>CAMOIJ010000081.1 GCA_946615865.1 uncultured Lachnospiraceae bacterium
CTCCATATATTTCAGAACTTCTTCGCCTTTTTTCTGGATGTCGCGGCGGCAGTTCGTGAGCTCTGTCCAAGCCGCGTATGCGGCTTCTTCGACTTCCTTCTCGGGAATGTCGGAGAATTCCTTCTTCAGCGCTGTACTGACGGTACCCACATTCGTAAAGGCCATGAACGGGTTGCGGAAGTCCACTTCGCCGCGGCTGATCTCCTCCACGTTGTTGCGTATGTTCTCCGGATAGGAGGTGACGATGGGGCAGTTGTAGTGGTTGTCCGCCTTGTCAAATTCCGTGCGCTCGTAGAAAAGGGACGGATAGAATATGAAGTCCACGCCCTTTTTGATCAGCCACATGATGTGGCCGTGCGCTATTTTGGCAGGGTAGCAGGCAGATTCACTCGGAATCGACTCGATTCCCATCTCATACACCTGATGAGTGGAGAGAGGGGAGATCACGACGCGGTAGCCGAGTTTAGCAAAGAAAGTCGCCCAGAAGGGGTAGTTCTCGTAAATGTTCAGCACGCGCGGGATGCCGACGGTTCCGCGGAAAGCTGCCTCCTTGGAGAGGGGCTTGTAAGCGAAGATCCGCCTGAGTTTGTATTTGTAGAGGTTCGGAATATCGTTCTTTTTGATCTCCTGGCCCAGGCCGCGCTCGCAGCGGTTGCCGGAGATATATTCGCGTCCGCCGCTGAAGTGGTTGACGGTCAGGCGGCAGTTGTTGTTGCACTTTCCGCAGCCTCTGATCGAGGTCTCGAAGGTCAGGTTCACGATCTCGTCAAAAGAGAGCATGGTGCTGGGCGTCTCGCCGTCGTAGCGCTCTCTTGCGATCAGGGCCGCGCCGAAAGCGCCCATGATGCCGGCGATGTCGGGACGGATCACCTGCCCGTCGGAGATCAGTTCGAGGCTGCGAAGAACGGCGTCGTTGTAGAAGGTTCCGCCCTGTACGACGATGTTGCGTCCCAGCTGGGATGCGTCAGAGACCTTGATGACCTTGAAGAGGGCGTTCTTGACGACCGAATAGGCAAGGCCGGCCGAAATATCGGATACTTCAGCGCCTTCCTTCTGCGCCTGCTTGACGCGGGAGTTCATGAAAACTGTGCAGCGTGTGCCCAGGTCAATGGGATGCTCCGCAAAGAGCGCCGCCTTGGCAAAATCCTGCACGCTGTAATCAAGGGACTTAGCGAAGGTCTCTATGAAAGAACCGCAGCCGGAGGAGCAGGCTTCGTTGAGGAGGACGTTGTCCACAGCGTGGTTCTTGATGCGGATGCACTTCATGTCCTGTCCGCCGATGTCGAGAATACAGTCAACGTCGGGATTGAAGAAGGCCGCCGCGTAGTAGTGCGCGATGGTCTCGACTTCGCCCTCATCCAGAAGGAAAGCCGCCTTAAGCAGAGCTTCCCCGTAACCGGTGGAGCAGCTGCGCACAATATGGGCGTCCTCGGGAAGGAGCTTTTGGATCTCCTTAATGGACCTGATGGAAGTCCTGATAGGGCTTCCCTCGTTGCCGCTGTAGAAAGAATATAAAAGAGAGCCGTCCTCTCCGACCAGCGCGAGTTTGGTAGTGGTGGAGCCGGCGTCGATACCCAGATAGCAGTTCCCGTGATAGTTCGCAAGGTCGCCCCTCACTACACGGGCTTTGCTGTGGCGCTTTGTAAAGGCGTCATATTCTTCCTGTGATTCAAACAGGGGATCCATGCGGCCGATCTCAAACTGCATTTTGATCTCGCCGGAGAGCTTCTGTTTCATTTCAGAGAGAAGAAGGAAAGTCTCCTCCTTAGCATTCATGGCGCTTCCCATTGCTGCGAAGAGGTGAGAATTCTCTACTTCGATCGTATGCTCCTCATCCAGCTTCAGCGTGCGGATAAAGGATTCCTTGAGCTCTGTAAGGAAATGGAGCGGTCCGCCGAGGAAAGCGACGTGGCCGCGGATCGGCTTGCCGCAGGCAAGTCCGCTGATGGTCTGGTTGACTACTGCCTGGAAGATAGAAGCCGCCAGATCCTCCTTGGTGGCGCCCTCGTTGATCAGGGGCTGAATGTCGGACTTGGCAAAAACGCCGCAGCGTGCGGCAATCGTATAAAGAGAAGTGTAGTCCTTGGCGTACTCGTTGAGACCGGATGCGTCTGTCTGCAGCAGGGACGCCATCTGGTCGATGAAAGAACCTGTGCCGCCGGCGCAGATACCGTTCATGCGCTGTTCCACATTCCCGTTCTCAAAGTAGATGATCTTGGCGTCTTCCCCGCCCAGTTCAATAGCTACATCCGTCTTGGGCGCGATCTCTTCGAGCGCGGTGGATACTGACACGACTTCCTGTACGAAAGGCACTTCCAGATAATTGGCAAGAGTAAGGCCGCCGGATCCGGTGATGACCGGATGGACCGTGCAGTCGCCAAGCTTTTCTATTGCCTCAGTGAGAAGATCAAAAAGTGTACCGCGGATATCGGCGTGGTGCCGGCGGTAGTCCGCGAACATCAGTTTATGGTCAGGATCCAGGATCGCGATCTTCACGGTTGTGGATCCAATATCAATTCCTAAAGTATAATCCTTAGCAATCACTTAAAAAAACTCCTATATATCTAAATGGTCAGTTAATTTACAAGTCTTTTTGTCTAACAATACAGTATACGTCAGGTATTTCAAAAAAGCAATGGATTTGCATCGGGCAAGGTTTCGTTTACATTTAAATAAAGCGATGATAAAATGACTGAAAATGATTTAAAGCGCAGGGAAATAAAATGAGTGATTTTGAGAGAAAATTCGGTAAGTACGCTGTAAGAGATCTTTCGCTCAAGCTGATCATACTGTATCTGATCGGCTACGCGATCTATTATATCAGGCCTGAGATCCTGTACTACATGACCCTTAATCCGTATGCGATCGTACACGGACAGGTCTGGAGGCTGATCTCCTGGCTGCTGATCCCCCCGTCGGCCAGTAATCTGTTCTTTATAGCGATCATGATGTTTTTCTATTACAGTATAGGAACTTCGCTGGAGAGAGTCTGGGGAACCTGGCGGTACAATGTGTTCATCTTCACCGGAATCCTTCTGACGATCGTGTCAGCCTTTCTGTGGATGGGCTTCTCCTACCTTATCGGAAGCGCCGGTGCGATGGGACAGATCGGGGCCGAGAACTATTTTGGCTATTATTCTGCCGCCTTCTCTACATATTATATAAATATGGGAATCTTTTTCGCTTACGCGCTGACATTCCCGGAGGCGATGGTCCTTCTGTTCTTCATCATCCCGGTCAAGGTAAAATGGCTTGGCCTTCTGGACGTGGTCTATCTGCTGTATGAGTTCGTTCAGGGAACAGGCGCCATGCGCTTCGCGATCGCGGCTACCTTTGTCAACATCGCGATCCTGTATCTGCGTTCAGGAAGAAAGCTGAGCGGAAGCTTCAGCGGCAGGTCGATGGAGGATATATTCCACAGCGCTGTGGGCGGACAGGGGGCAAAAAAGAGCCGGGCGGCAGGCCCGGACCGCAGACAGATGCGTCCTTCGGGCGGCGTCGTGCACAGATGCGCGATCTGCGGGAGGACCCAGGCGGACAACCCGGATCTGGAATTCCGCTATTGCTCGAAGTGCGAGGGCGGGCAGGAGTACTGCCAGGATCACCTTTTCACCCACGTACACGTGAAAGCGGGAGAGAAACCCCACATGCAGGCACCCGGCGGAAATAACTAAAGAGGGAGAATCCCGAAATGGATGAGAGACAGAAACAGGTGCTGTTCCTGAAAAGGCTCAGGGAAACAGCGGACACGGCCGCGAAAAACGGCAATATGATATCGGAAGAGGAACTTGAGGAAGCCTTTGCGGATCTGGACCTGAACGAGGACCAGATGCAACAAGTCAGGGACTTTTTAAAGACGAAAGGCGTCGGGATCGGCGAAGCCCTGCCCATCGAGGAAGTGATCTCCGAGGAGGAGATGAACCATCTGAGGGATTATGAGGAGATGCTTGATTCCATTGAGGTTCCTTCCGACAGTGTGCTGGACGCGGTCAAACTTTCCGCGATGGCCGGCGAGCGCGACGCGCAGAAGAAGCTCGCAGAGTACTCTTTAAAGAAAGTCGTGGATATCGCAAGGCTCTACGCGGGGCAGGGCGTCTACATGGAAGATCTGATCGGAGCGGGCAATGAAGTGCTTCTGATCGCTGTCACCCAGCTCGCGCCTCTTGATAAACCCGACGAGGTGGACGGATATCTCGGACGCAGGATCATGGACGCTATGGAAGACGTCATAGCCGCGAATCTGGATGAGAAGGCGGCGGAGAAAGTCGTCGAGGAGAGGGTCAACCTGGTGGCCGACAGAGCAAGAGAAATGGCGGAGGAACTCGGCAGGAAAGTGAGTGTGGCGGAGCTTGCCGCGGAGTACGACATGGATCCCGAAGATATCAGGGAAGCAGTGCGGCTCTCGGGCAACGCGATCGGAGATATTCAATGACGGACCGTGAGTTCACAAACGATTTCAAGTATATAATGCAGGATCTGTACAAGCTCTATTTCGGAGCTAAATGCTCCTACAAAGAGATCCTGGAGAGCGATGAGACTTATGTAAGGTTCAAGGCCGTGTGCAGGCAGTGCCTGATCACTGAGGTGGATCAGGACACGACCCTCGAGAGCCATCTGTATTATCTTACCGCTCAGGACCCGGCCGCGGAAGTGTACCGGCTTTTAGGCACGCGGGTCAAACTCAGCATCCCGGCGGTCAGAAAAGGGCTGTTTGGCAGAGAGCAGCGGGTGTTTAAGGAGGAAATCTGGAAGATCGAGGATCTTATGGCGCTGAGCGCGCAGCAGAAGCAGTTCCGGGGGATCGTGATCTCGGAGGTGCAGATCCCCAAACTCAAGCTGAGGGAATTTGCGATCTGACTTGACAGGCGGGGATACCGGAAAGGATAATGAGACCGGAGGCTGTATGCTTCCGGTCTTTAAATCTGACGCAAATTTCTGAGCCGAATTCCGGCACCCGCTTTCCATGTGACAGGTCCCCAAATCGAAAATACATTCGATTTTTTTGCAAAATCGCTTGCGCTGTTAAAGGGTGGATGCTATACTATCGCTAGAACAAATGTTCGTAATTTGGAGGAGATCAAATGAGTATAGATATTGAACAGAAGAAGAAGGCGCTGGACGCGGCGCTGCTGCAGATCGAGAAACAGTACGGGAAGGGAGCTGTGATGAAGCTCGGAGATCCTTCCGTTCAGATGAATATTGAGACAATTCCCACGGGCTCCCTGAGCCTTGATATAGCCCTCGGACTGGGCGGAATCCCTAAGGGCAGGATCATTGAGATCTATGGACCCGAGTCCTCCGGTAAGACTACAGTGACCCTTCATATGATCGCCGAGGTACAGAAGAGAGGCGGCATCGCGGGCTTCATCGACGCTGAGCACGCCCTGGATCCTGTCTACGCCAAGAACATCGGCGTTGACATCGACAACCTTTATATCTCCCAGCCCGACAGCGGAGAGCAGGCTCTGGAGATCGCGGAGACTATGGTCAGGTCCGGCGCCATTGATATCGTCGTGATCGACTCCGTCGCGGCGCTTGTACCTAAGGCCGAGATCGACGGCGACATGGGCGATTCCCATGTGGGTCTTCACGCGCGTCTGATGTCCCAGGCTCTGCGCAAGCTGACGGCGGTTATCAGTAAATCCAACTGCGCGGTCGTATTCATCAACCAGCTCAGAGAGAAGGTCGGCGTCATGTTCGGCAATCCTGAGACGACCACAGGCGGACGCGCCCTCAAGTTTTATTCTTCCGTCAGAATGGATGTCAGAAGGATCGAGTCACTCAAGCAGAGTGGAGAGGTGATCGGCAACCGCACCAGGATCCGCGTTGTGAAGAACAAGATCGCTCCGCCCTTCAAGGAGGCTGAGTTCGACATCATGTTCGGCAAGGGAATTTCCTATGTCGGCGATGTGCTGGATCTGGCTGCGAAGTGCGACATCATCAACAAGAGCGGCGCATGGTACAACTACAACGGAAATAAGATCGGCCAGGGCCGGGAGAACTCCAAGGCCTACCTGCTCGCACATCCTGAGATCCTCGCCGAAGTGGACCGCAAGGTGAGAGAGTACTACAATCTCGACCCGGATGGCGCTTATAAAGCGCCTGAGACGGAGGCCGCTGAAGCGGGAGACAGCCAGGAATAAGAATGGATGTATTTCCCTGCAGGAGATAAATGAGACAGTTAACGGCAGGCTGCAGTACTATTTTTGACGGATAGTGCGGCAGCCTCCCGTTTTTGTGTGAGAACAGTGTTGGCGGAAGAGAAAGATGGCAGATACAGACAGAGATCAGGAACAGAGAAGGAAAGAGTGCCTTCGAAAGAGCGGCACACTCCTGTCGCAGCGCGATTATACCTGCATGAGGCTGCGGGATAAGCTTCTCGCAGGAGGCTTTGAGGAGGAAATAGTTGAGATGACTCTCAAAGACCTGAAGGAAGCGCATTATCTGGACGATGAGCGGTACGCGCGGAATTTCATACAGGCGCACTGGGAGGACAGGAGCAGGACACGGATCCGCATGGACCTGGAGAATCGGGGCGTACCGTATGATATCGCCGCAAGGGTCCTCGGCGAGGAGAACGAGGAGCGCGGGAACAGCGCGGAGATCAGGCAGGTGCGCAAGCTTATGAAAAAGCGGAATTTCGATCCGCAGAGCTCCTCCTGGGAGGAGAAGGGGAAAATGAAAGACTATCTCTACAGAAAGGGCTACAGCGCCTCCTCCGTGCGCGCGGCCATGAATGCAGAATCGCTTGACAGTGAAGAGTTTAGTGTATAAAATTATTTAGTGCGAATCTGCCGTTTTGCGATTTGGTACGTGTTGTAAGCCGTAACAGCGCAAACGGGATCCGAAATGACAGAGAAACGCGAATT
>CAMOIJ010000082.1 GCA_946615865.1 uncultured Lachnospiraceae bacterium
AGGAGAAGAACTATGCTAAGAGAATGACAGATTCAGATTTATAGGAGGGTGCTTCATCCTGCTGACCGGTCAGCAGGATGCGGCGCCTTCCTTTTTTGTGCGATAAGCGGGGGGCGCATCTCGTGCTTGCACGAAGACGTACCCCTGGACAACAGTCAATCGAGCAGGTGCAGCCTACTCGATTGTCGAAAGGGCTAAAATAGTGATATACTAATGACATGTTAGAAAGGCGGACCAGAAGCGATGGCATCGAAGAAAAGACGTCCCGGACCCGGCGATGAAAACCGTCATAGAAGGCAGAAACTGGTCACCAGTTTCGCAAATGCATGGCAGGGCATTGTGGTCTGCTTTGTTGAAGAGCGCAATATCAAGATCCACTTTCTGGTCGCGGTGCTGGTGATGATCTTTGGATTCATCCTGCAGATCTCCGTGACAGAATGGTGCTTCTGCTTTGTACTGTTTGGCCTGATTATGGGGCTGGAACTGGTGAACACCGCAGTGGAATCTGTTGTGGACCTGGTGACAGAGGAATGGAGGCCTTTAGCCAGAAGAGCCAAGGACTGTGCCGCGGGCGCAGTGCTCATCGCGGCGATCTGGGCAGCGGTGGTTGGCGGCATAATTTTCTTCCCGAAACTGTATGACCTGATCCCGAAACTTTTCTCTTGAGAATGGAACTTGTAAATACATATAGGAGGTATTGGCAATGGATAAAATGATTGGCGACGGAATCAAAAAATTCGTTCTGATGGGAATCGGCGCGGCGGCTATGACCGTTGAGAAATCCCAGCAGATGGTGGACGAACTTGTAAAGAAGGGCGAGCTCACCGTCGAGCAGGGCAAGGAACTCAACCAGGAACTCAAGCGCAACGTCAGGAAGACCATTGACGAGGCCGCGGAGAAGAAAGAAGCCGAGGAGAAGAAGGAAGCCACCCTCGAAGAAAAGATCGCTATGATGAGCGCCGAGGAACTTGAGAACCTCAAGGCTTTCATTGAGAAGACTGAAGCATCGCCCAAGACTGAGGAATAATGACCGTTGAATCCTGAGAATGAGACCACTGTCGAGGGGCCGGAAAGCGCCGCGCAGTCCGATAAGGCCAAAATAGATAATAGGGAGAGGCTCGGCGAGATCACCGCAGTACTCCGCAAGCACCACATCACAAGGGGGGTCACGCCGGGGAAACTGCGCGCGATCCTCGAGGAACTCGGCCCCACATATGTCAAGCTGGGACAGATCATGTCGCTTCACTCCGACGTGCTGCCGCAGCGCTATTGTGATGAGCTGATGAAGCTGACCTCTGAGGTCACTCCAATGCCCTTCGAGACGGTGGAAGAGGTAATCAACCGCTCCTACAGAGAGGACTGGCACAATATTTTCTCCTCGATCGAGAAGGAGACGCTCGGATCGGCTTCTATTGCGCAGGTGCACCGTGCCAAACTCCTCGACGGAACGGATGTCATTGTCAAAGTAGAGCGCAAGGGTATCTATGACATCATGGCCAGAGATATCGGCCTTCTCAAACGGGCTGTGAATCTGCTCCCGCCGGTGGGCGGCTTTAAGAATGTCGTGGACCTGGAAATGGTCCTGGACGAGCTCTGGGCCACTGCGCAGGAGGAAATGGACTTTCTCAAGGAAGCCGCCAATATGGAGGAGTTCGCCCGCAACAACCAGGGAATCCGCTATATCCGGTGCCCGAAGCTGTACCATGAGTACACCACTTCAAGGGTTCTTGTAATGGAGTATATAGGCGGCTGCCCGGTGGATGACAGAGCAAGTCTTCAGGCGGAAGGGTATGACCTGGGAGAGATCGGCAGAAAGCTTGTCAACAACTACGTCAAGCAGGTCATGGACGACGGATTTTTCCATGCGGACCCCCATCCGGGCAATGTCAAGGTTATGGACGGTAAGATCGTCTGGATCGACATGGGCATGATGGGGCGCCTGACTAACCGGGACAGAAACCTTATGGCCAGGGCGGTCAGGGCTATCGCAGTAGGCGATATCGCTGTCCTGGAAGCCACGATCCTGGAACTTGGCGACATCCAGGGAAAGATCGATTCCGGCAAACTCTACGGAGAACTGAGGAACCTCATGGACCGCTACGGCAACGCTTCCATGGGAAGCATAGACGCGGTGGAGTTCTTCAAAGATACCATGGAGATCATGAAGAACAATTCCATAAAGCTGCCCCACGGCATGACAATGCTCGTTCGCGGTCTCACTCAGATGCAGGGCGTTCTCCTCAATATCAGCCCCGATATCAATATGGCGGAGATCGCCGCTGGCAGGCTCAAAGAGGAGATGCTGCAGAATTTTGACTTAAGGACAGAGGCCGGCAAGGCGGGCAGGCGCGTCTACAAGGCAGTTGGCCGCTCGCTGGACATTCCGCCCCTGATCAAAATAGCGCTGGAGGAATATCTTAAGGGACAGGCAAGAGTCCATATGGAACTCGACGCGACCAAGGAATTCTCGCATCTGATGCGCAGGCTCGTCAGAAATGTGGTCATGGGCCTCTGGGTCATGGCGCTGCTCATCAGTTCCAGTATCATCTGCACCACGGAGATGAAACCGCAGCTGCTCGGGATTCCCGCACTGGGATTCTTCGGATATGTGCTCGCTTTCGCAATATGCCTGTATATTTTCATACGGCATTGGCTGACGAGAAATAAATAGCGGCACTGCAAAATGGAGGGAATATGAAACTCGGTATTATTGGAACGGGCTGGATCGTAAAGGATTTTCTTCCGGAGCTTACGAATATGGAAGGCCTTGAGATCGTATCGATCATGGGAAGCCCCCAGGGATTTGAAAAGGCGCAGGTCCTCAGCGAACAGTATAAGATTCCGAATGCCGCGCATGATCTGGATGAGCTGTGCGCGTCGGGAATCGATACAGTCTATGTGGCTGTTCCCAATAATCTTCATTTCATGTACTGCAGAAAAGCGCTTGAGAAGGGGATGAACGTCATTGTGGAGAAACCGATGACGGACAACGCCGGAGAAGCGGAGAACCTCGCCGTGCTGGCACGCAAGAAGAAACTGTTCCTTTTTGAGGCGATCACAACGGCTTATATGACGGGCTATCAGAAGATCCGGGAGTGGATTCCCTTAATCGGTGAGGTCAAGCTGGTCCAGAGCCGTTTCTGCCAGTATTCCAGCCGCTACGACAATTTCAAAAAGGGCATTATCGCGCCGGCTTTCGATCCGAAGAAGTCCGGCGGTGCGCTGATGGACCTTAACCTCTATAATATTCACTATGTCATGGGCATTTTCGGAAAGCCGGAGAGCATTTCCTATTATCCCAACATGGAGAGGAATATCGACACCAGCGGCGTCCTGATGATGCTGTATCCCGGATTCACCGCGGTCTGCACTGCAGCCAAAGATTGTGACGGGGACTGCGGCGGAGTCATTCAGGGCACAAAGGGCTTCATCGTGAGCGAACAAAAGCCCAATGTCGTCGGAAAAGTGACGCTGCAGCTTCGGGACGGCACCACGAAGGTCTGCGAGGAGCCGTATGAAGACCGGAGAATGATACCGGAATTCACACAGTTTATCCGGGTGGTGAAAGAGAAGGACTATGACTTCTGTTATAGCCGCCTGCAGAGCAGCCTTGAGGTCAATGAGGTGCTTAACAGGGCCAGGATCCAGGCCGGGATTCGCTTTAAATAAAAAATCAGAGAAAAGAAAATGCGCTGCCGATCCGGCAGCGCATTCTTTATATTACATGATCCTAAAGATCAATCCCCTCAGATGAAGAGAGAAGTCAGGATGGAAGCAATCTTTGTAAGGATCTTGCTGCCAGTTCCTGTTGTATAGCTCTCATAGAAGTCTTCGCAATAATCATAGCGCTCTGCGAGTGCCCACTCAGGCACGAGGTTGATGTTGATGTTTCCGCTTGTTACCATTCCATTCATTGTCATGTCTGTGTCCTCCCTTGTTGATCCCATGTCTATGTGACTGATCAGACTAACCGATCGTTGTTCTCTTTTTGTTTCCTAAGTACATGATATCAAATAGGATATTCATTTCTATAGGCTGCGTGTCAAAACATTAATGCATAAATTGTGCTCGGAGCACAAAGATTGTATAATGATAGGGGAGTGTATAGAAAGTGCGGACAAGTGTCTTTCGGAGGTGGAAAAATGGGATTTACTATTGAGGATATGCTGGTCGTCTCCCAGGACCGCTATAAGATGAAGATGATTGCCGGAAACGGCGGCTGGTCCAATTCCATAAGCTGGCTGATGATGCTGGAGGATCTGACGATCATCCACAATTTCACCGGCAAGGAGCTGGCTGTGACGACCGGTCTCGGATTTCAGAGAGAAGAGGATATGCTGGAACTGGTGGAGGAATTATCTACACACAACTCCTCAGGACTGATCGTGAACACCGGGTATTATGTAATGGAAATCCCGCAGTCAGTGAAGGACTACTGCGACAAAAATGACTTTCCTCTCCTGACTGTGCCATGGGAAGTATTCCTCGCGGATCTGATCAAGGATCTGACTTTCCGGATCTTCGTACAGTCTTCCACGGATGAGAAGATTTCCGATGCTTTCATCCATGCGATCGAGCAGCCGGAAGCGCAGGACCTGTACACCAGGGATCTGCTGCCGCATTATGATCTGGACGGGGCATTCCAGGTGGCGCTCGTATTTACGGGAGACCTGGACAAGATGGACACTGTGGAGCGCAAGAGGATCGCTTACCGCTTACAGCTGTATCTGACAAACCTGACCCACAACGGGCACTTCTTCTATTACGCGTCCTATTTTGTGATCATCATGAACGCGATCGGGGAGGAGGAGAGCAGGGAGATCCTGGGGGCGTTTTCGGAGCGCATGCGCTTCAAGATGCCGGAGCGCGAAGTTTTTATCGGCGTGAGTGATCAGGTGAAGGACATAGTGAACCTGCACCTGGCCTATAAGCGTGCGCGGGCTGCTGCGGAGATGGCAGTGAAAAGAGAGAGGAGAATGCAGTATTTTGACCAGATGGGGCTCTACAGAATGCTGTACCTGGTGGAGGACCGGTCGCTTCTGCGGGACCTTTCGGACAAGCCGCTGGCGCCCGTTCTGGAGTACGACCGGGAGCACAGCGGGGAGTATCTCACGACGCTGGAGTCCTACCTGCGCTGCGGCGGCAGCATTAAAGCGATGTCGGAGGAGATGTTCATCCACAGAAATACGATCCTTTACCGCATGGCAAATATAAAAAGGCTGCTGGGCTGCAGCCTGGATACGCCGGAGGAGAGGCTGGTGTATATGGTGGCCTGCATGATCAGGAAGATGTGAGAGTGCTTCTATGCATCAGACCCACCTTTCGAGGTCCTTCTTATCAAGGGCGAAGAAAGTGAAGAGGCCTGCAGCAAGTGTCTGGCCGCTTTCATTTGTGATCACTACAGAGGAGACGATCGTCTTCTGGCCGAAGTGGAGGACATCTCCTTTAGCGATAAGCTTTTTATCTTTGCTCGTAGCCGCGCGGATATGGTTGAGCTTGCCTTCGATCGTTGTGGGAATCTGACCTCTTGTCCGGGCAGCGCATCCGCCAACAGTATCAGCGAGCGTATAGTAGACGCCGCCGTGGATGGTTCCGATAGGATTGAAGAGAGCGGGAGTGACCGGGACTTCTCCCTCACAGTGGCCGTCGCTCATAGCTGTAAGCTTCAGGCCGATATTGTCCGCGAAAGGGCTGAAGCCGTGGTAGTTCTTGATAAATTCTTCGTAGTTCATAGGTTTTGTCACCTGCTTTTGAGTCGGTTCATTGATGGATTCACGGTCCTATCGTAAATGGGATTTTTGTAAAAGTAAAGGCGTCCGCCTGTTTTTAAACAAGCGGACGCCCAAATTTTGTTCTTATGATCAATGTACGTACTTAACCAGTGTCGCGCGGATCGCGCCGGGACCTGCGGTGAGTTCCTTGAAGTAAGTGACTACCTTGGGAGCAAGGCCGACTTCATAGAGGTCAACGCCGAAGATCGCGTCATTGTGAAGAAGAGGAGCGATGGTCTCTTCTACATCCTGGTTCTCTCCGAGTTTGATGTTTGCGACGATGGGCTGAACGGTAGCTGCCAGCGGATCGGGGGAGATCTCGAAAGCTTCGCCTTCATCGTTGATGCCCATCATGTAGCGGAGCCAGCCGGCCTGGACCAGAGGGATGAGCTTAAGGTCTGCGACATCGAGGTTCTCAGCCTTGTCATATGCCTTGATGGTCTCGCCGAAGCGGATCGCAAGTTTCTGAGAGGTATCGGTTGCGATTCTCTGAGGCGTGTCAGGCATGAAGGGATTGGGAATTCTGACATTGAGGACAGTGTCGATGAACTCCTTGGGATCAAGGATGCCGGGGTTGATGACAACCGGAAGACCTTCCTTGTAGCCGATGGTCTCGACAAGCTTGACGAGCTCCTCATCCTGCATTTCCTTGGAAATGAGGTCATAGCCCAGAAGGCATCCGTAAACGGCCAGTGCTGTGTGCAGAGGATTGAGGCATGTGCAGACCTTCATCTTCTCGACCTTGTCGACGGTCTCTCTGTCGGTGAACATGATGCCGCCCTTTTCAAGCGCGGGTCTTCCGTTCGGGAAATCGTCTTCGATGACGAGGTACTCAGTCTCCTCGGCGTTTACGAAAGGAGCCACATAGGACTTCATGGTGGTGATAACGGGAGCCAGATCGTCGATGCCGTCAGCGTTGATGATCTTCTCGACGGACTCGTTGGGACGAGG
>CAMOIJ010000083.1 GCA_946615865.1 uncultured Lachnospiraceae bacterium
TGTATTCTGCCCGATCTTCTTTGCCGGTTCGGCACAGAAGCCCGTCTTCTTGAAATTCTCGTCCCCACAGAAAATCTTTGCCCGATTAATTCTTGCCTGATGAGGCTCTTCCTTCACAATTTTCGGCACAAGAGCATTGAAATCAAAAAATAACGTCCATGAATTCTTATGAATTCTGGTTTCTCCTGAATATCATTAAGCTTCTTTCTGACATCTTCCCTGGAATCTTGCTTATTAGAGGACGAGAATATGTTCAAATCAAGCTTCTGTACCGAATCTTTGGGCACCCGAACTGCTCCTCGAACAATTCACATTATCTTGCCCCTTTTCCTTGGACGATACTCTTCTAAAAATCTTGTTCTGTACCTACTGAAACGGTGGGGGTCTGTGTACCCCGTTACTCTTTCACCTAATGCAACAACAAACTTTTAGATCTATGCCTGCTTATTCCTGAGCAACATCTTTTCCATCCAGAATTCCCGTCCTCTCCAGCACCTCTGTGACATCAGAGACCGGAATGATAGTAAGCTTGTCCTTGACTTCCTGCGGCACTTCGTCCAAATCATCCTCGTTTTCCATAGGGATGAATACTGTCTGAATGCCCGCTCTGGAGGCTGCCATCAGTTTCTCAGGCAGTCCGCCGATAGGTGTCACAACGCCGCGCAGCGAGACTTCACCGGTCATGGCAATGGTGGGAGCCACTGCTTTGCCGGAAACAAGTGAAGCAAGCGCCGTTGTCATGGTGATACCTGCGGACGGGCCGTCCTTGGGCACCGCGCCCTCCGGCACGTGGATGTGCAGGTCATTCTCCTCAAAGAGGGATGCTTTATCGGGGAACATCGACTTTACAAGGCTCACCGCGATCTGCACAGATTCCTTCATGACATCGCCGAGCTGTCCGGTGACGGTGAATTTGCCGTTGCCCTTGGTAAACAGTGTCTCGATGAAGAGGATCTCACCGCCGGCCGCTGTCCATGCAAGTCCTGTCACGATACCGGGCTTCTTCTCAGCCAGCACGCGGTCATGCCTTACGGGCTTGGCGTCGAGCATCTCGCGCAGGTCTTCTTCTTTTACAACTATGGGATCCGCCTTGAGCACTGCGGGCGCCTCTGCAGCCGCATCCGATCCGGCTTCCGCCGAGCCGGTCTGTTTAGCGCCAGTCTGATTAGCAGCATTCTCCGCAGCACTTCCCTGCTCGGCAGCCTGCTTCAAAGCCTCCACAGCCGCCGCTCCAACTCTCTTCGACACCTCCACAGCAGCTGACCTGCACAGTGTGTCCAGGCGCTTGCGCAGTCCGCGCACACCGGATTCCATCGTGTAGTTGTCGATGATACTGCGGATGATGTCATCAGAGATGACGATCTGTTCCTCTGTGACGCCCATCTCCTTCATGGATTTGGGCAGCAGATGCCTGCGGGCGATCTGGAACTTGTCAGAAGCCGTGTACCCGCTGAAGCGGATGACTTCCATACGGTTGAGCAGAGGTTCCGGGATCGTGTCCACAGAGTTTGCCGTGCAGATGAACATGACGTCGCTCAGATCATAAGGGACGTTCATGTAGTGATCTGTAAAGGTGTTGTTCTGCTCGGGATCAAGGACCTCGAGGAGAGCGCTCGCGGGATCTCCGTTGTAAGAGACGCCGAGCTTGTCCACTTCGTCAAGGACCATGACGGGATTGGAGACGCCGCTCTTCTTGATGCCGTCCATGATTCTGCCGGGCATCGCGCCGATGTAGGTCCTGCGGTGACCGCGGATATCAGCTTCGTCGCGCACGCCGCCGAGGCTCACGCGCACATATTTCCTGTGCAGCGCTTTCGCGATGCTCTGTCCGATACTTGTCTTGCCGGTGCCCGGAGCGCCGACGAACAGAAGGATCGAGCCCGACTGCTGCTTTTTAAGATTCATGACAGCGATCTGCTGAATGATGCGCTGCTTCACTTTTTTGAGTCCGAAGTGATCCTCTTCAAGAACAGCTTCCGCCTCGGACAGATCGATGTCCTGCGCCTGCTCCTTCTTCCAGGAAAGCTCCGTGACAAAATCCAGATAGTCGTAGAGCATTCCCGCCTCGGTGCCGCCGTTCGACTCCTGTTTGAGGCGGTTGAGAACTTTCAGCGCCTCTCCCTTCGCGGTCTCGTTCATGCCCGCCTCTTCGATCTTGATCTCGAACTTGCGGATATCCGACACCTTCTCGGGGTGCATCTCGTCGAGTTCCCGCTGCAGAAGCTCCATCTGCTTCTTGATCGCGGACTCCTTGTAGATCTTCTGGTACTCCTCCTGCTGCGCGCTGGCAGCCTTGGTGGTCACCTTAGAGACCTCCATGAACTCGTAGACCGCCTTCTCGAGCATCTCAAGACGCTTCTTGTGGCTGTCCTGTGCCAAAATCTCGTATTTCTCCTCTGCGCTCATCTTGAACCAGATGGACATAGCCACAGCGACTTCGCTGATAGAGTGGAACTGGTTGAGATAGCCCATAGCCTGCTCGCCCCACTCGAAGCCCTGCCAGCTCTCCTTCAGGTCGGCCTTGAGCTGCTCGAAGTGGGCCTGTTCTACGCCTTCGTCGAGATCCTCGATCTCCTCGCAGCGAGAAACCGTCAGTTCAATAGTATGATCGGGATTCATCCCGACTATATCGAGGTTGACCCTTCCTGTGGTGCGGATCTCCACATAGCCTTCCTCGTTCACTTCTTTGACAAAACCGGTTACGCCAATTGGATAGAAACTATCCTCGGTCATGTCCTTGCGGTGCTCCTCTTTCTTGCAGGACAGGAGCACTACGCGGTCGTTGACCTCCGCGTATCTGCGGGCCAGGTGCCTGTACTGGTCCGACTTCAGATAGATATTGGCGTCTGGAACCATTAACAGATTATATATAGGAATTACTACCATTCTTTCGCTTATCCTCCTTGATCAGCGCCCCTTTCGGGGCTCATCGTTTATCAGCACTCTTATCTGTTGAGTGCTAAGGCCTTCGTAAAAAATTTGGCTTCTCCGGGAAGCCATTCCTTGACACCTGTCAAGGATTTGATATGATAGATAGTAGCATTGCACTTTACAGTTGTCAAGGTTGTTCATATTATTTTTAGATTTTGACCGGCGGAAGATCGTTTTCCCCCCATTACAAAGCAGGAGTTCCCATGTACGAAGGATGCAACAAAACCGCACTCACCTCACAGTCCGCGATCGCGGGCGCGCTGCTCTCCCTGATGGAGGAGAAGCCCTACAGCCGCATCAGCGTCAGCGAGATCTGCAAGTCCGCGGGCGTCTCCCGCCAGACCTTCTACACCCTCTTTGAGTCCAAGGACAACGTCATTGCCTTCGAGCTGGAGCGCAAGTACTGCTTCAGGCCGGAGGAACACGAGTGCTGCCGCTCCTCCATGTCTCTGGAGGATATCTGCCATGCCTACAGCATCTACATCACGGAATGCCGGGACATTCTCGCCCTGCTTGTCCGCAACGACATCCTCTATCTTCTTCAGGACAATCTCTACAACTCTTTTTTGTCCTGCAGCTTCTATCTGCCCGAATGTCCGGGCCGGGACCGCGTCTACGCGGCGGATTTTCTCGCCGGCGGACTGACCGGCGTCGCGCGCAACTATGTCCAGCAGGACAGCACCGCCTCCCGGGAGCATCTCGAGAACATCCTTTATTCGCTGTTCAGCGGCTCTTTTTTCCGATAATATGTAATTTATTCAGCCCCCGAGGCTGAACATCTTACAATACTGCAAGGAGATACATTTTAATGAACACAAGTATTCAGATCGACCCTGTAAAAGACGGCAAAAGACTGCTCATGGTATGCATCGCGGCCTTTATCATGGCGCTGAACATCCGGACACTCGTGCACACGGGCGGCCTGATCCCCGGCGGCGCCACGGGCATGACGATCCTGATCCAGCGGCTGGTGAAGCTCCTGCTCTCGGTCGACCTCCCCTATACGCCGGTCAACCTTCTTCTCAACGCGGTCCCGGTCTATATCGGATTTCGTTTTATCGGAAAGAAGTTCACCCTGCTCTCCCTTGTCATGATCATGCTCTCCGGCTTTCTCACCGACCTGATTCCCGCCCACACGCTGACCCAGGACGTGCTCCTGATCAGTGTTTTCGGCGGCATCGTCAACGGCTTTGCGATCAGCCTGTGCCTTCGGGCGGACGCCACCAGCGGCGGCACGGATTTTATCGCGATCTACCTCTCGCAGATGCACGGCGTGGAATCCTGGAACCTGATCCTCGGATTCAATGCGGTGCTGCTCCTGATCGGCGGTTACTTTTTTGGCCCGGATAAGGCGCTCTATTCCATCATCTTCCAATACGCTTCAACGCAGGTCCTGCATCTGATGCACAGAAACTACCAGAAAGTGACCTTCCTCATCGTCACTGACAAACCGGAGCAGATCTGCGCCGGGATCCACGACATGACCCACCACGGCGCCACGATCTTTCACGGAGAAGGCGGTTACGAGCACAATCGCCGCGACCTCGTCTACTCCGTGATCAGCGGAAGCGATGTGCGGGGGATCAAGAAAGGCGTTCGCGAGATCGACCCCTCCGCTTTCGTCAACACTTTCAGTTCCGGAGAGATCATGGGAAACTTCTATATGCAGCCAAAAGACTGAAGGCACCGGGTGCACCGGTATTCTGTTTTTTCTGCCCGACTTATATACTGTATCAGAAACCGGCCGTTCGCAATGCTGCCACTGCGAGCGGTCTTTTTTATTGCATAATCCGTCGCAATTGTTTCGTCATTTTCAACAACTTTCGTATTCTTCCATCCCCCTCTTTATAAAATTTTTCCAATAATTTTGAATCCGGTCATTTACGGACTCATCGAAATGGCATACAATAGACTTAGATTTTTGTGACAATGTTACGCACGCACATTGTCTCGAAATAAGCTAATGAAACTACAGATAAGGGAGGTTCTCTATGAAGCAAATTGAAATGTTAGCTATGATCCTGGCCGGTGGCCGGGGAAGCCGCCTGCTCGACCTTACCAACCACGTAGCAAAGCCGGCTGTCGCCTACGGTGGCAAATACCGCATCGTCGATTTCCCGCTCAGCAACTGTGCAAACAGCGGTGTTGATGTAGTCGGTGTTCTGACACAGTACGAGTCTGTGCTCCTTAACAGCTATGTTGCGAAGGGTGGTCTGTGGGGACTTGACACCAAGGACAGTGGTGTTTTCGTTCTTACACCCCGTGAGAAGGCTGATGCAGGCCTCGATGTCTATCGTGGAACAGCGGATGCTATTTCACAGAACATTGATTTCATCGATACTTACAACCCTGAGTATCTTCTGGTTCTCTCCGGTGACCACATCTACAAGATGAACTATGACAAGATGCTCGACTTCCACAAGGCACAGGGTGCGGCAGCTACCATCGCGGTTATGCCTGTCTCCATGAAGGAAGCATCCCGTTTCGGTATCATGATCACCGACGAGAATGACAAGATCATCGACTTCGAAGAGAAGCCCGCTCATCCCCGCAGCACACTCGCTTCCATGGGTATTTATATCTTTGACTGGAAGAAACTGCGCGAGATCCTTGTAAAGGATATGGCTGATCCCAATTCCGCACACGATTTCGGCAAGACCATCATTCCTACTCTGATGAACAACGGCGAGAAGCTCGTTGCCTTCAAGTTCGAGGGATATTGGAAGGATGTCGGAACCATCGATTCTCTGTGGGAAGCCAACATGGATCTTCTTGACGAGAACTGCGACCTCAATCTCGACGATCCCACATGGAAGATCTACACCGAGGATGCCGTTGCTCTTCCCGCCTATATCGGACCCGATGCTTCCATCGACCGCGCTTACATCACACAGGGCACAAGCATTAACGGAGCTGTTAAGAATTCCGTAATCTTTACCGGTGCAACTGTAGGCAAAGGCGCTAAGATCATCGATTCTGTCCTTATGCCCGGCGTATGTGTCGGCGATGGCGCAGTGGTTACCCGCGCACTGGTTGCTGACGATGTCAAGATC
>CAMOIJ010000084.1 GCA_946615865.1 uncultured Lachnospiraceae bacterium
GCGACCTCCACCTTGGCAAGGTGGCGTACTACCAACTGTACTACTATCGCATTTACAACCGTTTTTCGCGGTGGACATGAATTAATATACCTCAGCGTCCACCGCGTGTCAACAGTTTTTTTCGTTTTATTCAGATTGGCTTTTCTTCTCTCAGATCATGGTATCCGTATTGGAATACTGTCTGATCGCGTTGATCGCGAAGATGTCGACGATAATGACAAATCCAAGCCATATATAAGTAAATACGTCGCTTCCGATCGAGGCGGCGAAGTCGTAAAAGCCGTGGATCAGGACAGGGATCACGATGCTCAGAGTCCTCATATTCTTGGCAAGTCCGGTCATTCCTGTTACTGTATACTTCTTCTCAAGTCCATAGAAGTGACCCATGAACACGCCGCAGATCGCGTGAAGCGGCACAGCGGCAAGTCCTCTTATCACCGCGACTTCCATTCCGAAACCGGAGATATACAGTACATTCTCAAGGCCGGCAAAACCCAGCGCCACGCAGACGCCGTAGACAACGCCGTCAAACACATAGTTGAAGGCCGGGTTCTTCCAGCTTCCACGGCGCAGCATGAATTTCTTGCACCCTTCCTCCGCCAGCGCTACTACGAGGAAATTCTCGATCAGTACGAAGAGATAACTGTTTTCATCAAGCCCGATCGCCGTAAGGATATTTGTTCCCACCATTTCCAAGATCATAGCCGGGATCGTAGATAAGCATCCCAGAAGGATCAGTTTGGCCAAAAGTCCCGCGGGCTCCTTCTCAACCTTATCTTTTTTATTGATATACCAAAGCAAAACTACACAGGGCACTAACCCCGCAACCAATACCATAGTCATTTCAGACCTCTTTCCGGCTTTTGTCGCCTAGATTTATAGAATTACAGACATTATATCATATTATGCCGGCCACATAATATCTGAATTCCGGCGCCGCGTCACTTCTCCATCTTCCAGAAAGCCGCGCTGTATGCCGGAAGCCTGCTGCCGCCGCCGAAGTCATGCTTCTTTCCGGTGATCAGGTCCACGGCTGTTCCGCATCCCGCGTCGAAATGCGCGACATACTCGCTGTCATCCGCGTTGATAGCCACAAGGACTCTCTCGCCCGCCGCCTTTCTCTCGAAAATACACTGTTTGTTGGTCAGCACAACACTGCGGAAGTCGCCGTAGCAAAGTGCTTCCGACGATTTTTTGGCAGATGCGAGTTTGCTGATCCACTCTGTCAGCTCATTCCACTCCGGCTTCTCAATGCGGGGCCTGAGGGCGGGATCGCCCTGTCTCTTCTCACCGGTAACGCCCCACTCGCTGCCGTAGTAGATGCTGGGAATACCCGGCATACCGAAAGCCAGCGCATAGATCAGAGGCAGGTGCTTCTTGTTAGTAAGGACGCTGGCCACCCTGGTCACATCGTGGTTGTCCACGAAGGACAGCAGGTGATACCCTCTGTACAGGCACCAGGGATCGGAGCCGAACTGACGCATGAGGGAATGGACGATCTCAAACATATTCATGCTGTTGAAGCTGGAGAAAAGTCCTTTGTAGCACTCGTAGTTGGTCGCGCTATGAAGCTTTCCTTCGCCCATAACAGTCTTGTAATCGCCGCCGAGGATCTCGCCGATCAGATAGAAGTCCTCCTTGAGCGAGTCCGTATAGCCCCGGAGTCTTCTGATGAAGTCCCTGTCGAGGCAGTAAGCGACGTCCAGCCGCAGTCCGTCTATGTCAAAATAGTCCACCCAGTACCTGATCGCGTCGAAGATATGCGCGATGACTTCCTCGTTTCTGAGATTGAGCTTGACCAGGTCGTAATTGCCCTCCCAGCCCTCGTACCAGAGGCCGTCGTTGTAAGGGGAATTTCCGTCGAAACTGACATTGAACCAATCCTTATAGGGGGATTCCCATCTTCTTTGCAGGACATCCTGGAACTGCGAGAATCCGCGGCCGACATGGTTGAACACTCCGTCCAGGATCACGCGGATCCCCGCTGCGTGGAGGTCTTCACAGACTTCCTTGAAATCCTCGTTGGTGCCCAGCCTGCAGTCGATCTTTTTATAGTCCCTCGTGTTATAACCGTGCGTATCCGACTCAAATACGGGACAAAAATAGACTGCGGTGATCCCCAGTTTTGTAAGATGAGGGATCCATTCCTTTACTTCCAGGATCCTGTGCGCCTGCACGCCGTCGTTTTCATAGGGCGCTCCGCACATGCCCAGAGGGTAAATCTGATAGATCACACTTTCTTCTGCCCACATAATAAATCCTCCTTTTCTTGAACGGGATCCTCAAATACCATATTTTTATCTATTTTGCAATAGGTAAACGCTATTTTCTTAGAAGAAATCCACACTGTCCACAAAGTTATCCACATTTTATAGCCATTCGTCCCAAAATCTCGAGATTTTATCCCCAATTTCAAGGCTGTCTGTGACCCTGTTTCCGCTCCATTCCGCGGGGAAAATCCTCCTGTAAGAGCTCGTTTTAAACCGCTCATCCATAAGCACTACAAGGCCCACATCGTCAGCCGTACGGATCACTCTTCCAGCCGCCTGAAGCACTTTGTTCATGCCCGGATACCGATACGCGTAATCGAACCCGTTCTCTCCCCTGCCGTCAAAATATCGCTTGAGGATCTCCCGCTCCGCGCACACCTGGGGAAATCCCGTCCCCACGATGACCGCACCGATCAGTCTGTCCTGCCGCAGATCGATCCCTTCGCTGAAGATTCCTCCCAGCACGCAAAAGCCCAACAGACTCTTATCATCTCTTACTTCTTCGAAACGGTCAAGGAAATCTTTGCGCTCCTGCTCTGTCATCTGCGGTCTCTGAATCGCGAAAGAGGTCTCTTCATCCTCCGGATACAGCGCCGTATACTGCTCCAACACCTGCTCCATAAAGCTGTAGGAAGGGAAGAAGATCATATAATTGCCGTGCCTTCTCGATACCGAGTTGTAGATGCAGGACGCTATTTTGCCATACTGATCCGCGCCCCTCATCCTATATCGGCTTGTCACGTCGCCGGCTATGAACAGGCCGAGCCTTTCCGGGTCGAAAGACGACCTGGCGTATACCTCGTAGTCCTCGTCCGTTCCGCCCAAAAGCCTCTTGTAGTAGCGGATCGGCAGAAAAGTCGCGGAGAACAGCACACTCGCCGCTCCTTTGTCCAGGCACTCCGCCAGTTTGCCGGAAGGGTCTACGCAGAAAAGCCGCGCCTCAAGGTCTCTGCCGTACTTCTGTATATAGATCTGGTACTCGCCATCCATGCCCTCGTAAGCCGTCAGGAACCGGGACAGGGCAAAGTAGGCGTTCATGATATTCTCCTGAACCTGCTGCGCCGCGGCTGATTCCGCCGCTGCTGTTCCCCGCCGCTGCTCCTGCAGTATGGACTGCATCTCCTCCATGACTTTGTACGAGGCGTCAGCCAGGGCATCGATCTCCTCCACAAGCAGCACGTGTTCCCTGCAGCCCGGCGTCTGCATAAACTGCATTCCAGCAGTCCCGGGCTCCGCTTCGGGGATAAATCCGGCTTCCGCCCCCGCTTCAAAAGCTTCCTTATAGGGCCTGAAGGCGCTGACCAGCTTTCCGAGTTTCTTCCACAGCGCCGGATAGAGCGCTCTCACCTCGCTCCTGAAGCTCTTCATCTCCTCGCTCGAGAGCGAAGCGCTGAACATCTCCCGCCCGCGGTCCACCAGATTGTGTGCCTCGTCGATCAGGAAAAGATATCTGTACTTCCCTTTTCCCTCAGCAAAAAAGCGCTTCAGTTTCGCCCTTGGATCAAACAGGTAGTTGTAGTCTCCCACTATAGCATCCGCAAAGAGGGAGGCGTCGAGCCCCAGCTCAAAGGGGCACACATTGTACTGCTCCCCGAATTTCTCCAGCGTAGACCTTCGGATATCCTCCTTAAGTGTCAAAAGATCGAACAGCGCCGTGTTGACCCTGTCATAATGTCCTTTCGCCCGCGGGCACTCGTCCGGGTTGCAGGCCCTTTTCTCCATCGGACAGATCCTGTCCTTCGCAGTCAGCTGCACGCTCTTGAGGCGCAGTCCGTTACCCCGAAGGATCGAGAAAGTCTCCAAAGCCACCTGCCCGGTGACAGTCTTCGCCGTGAAATAAAAAAGCCTGTCCGCTTTTCCCTCTCCTATCGCCTTCAGCGACGGAAATACAGCCGAAATCGTCTTTCCGGTGCCGGTGGGCGCCTCCAGGAACAGTTTCCTTCCATGGCAGATCGTGTGATAGACGTGCACCGCGAGTTCTCTCTGTCCCTCCCTGTAAGAAAAAGGGAAGGTAAGCGCTGACAGCGACTGATTTCTCACTTTTTCCCAGCGGATCTCCATTCCGGCCCATCTGGAATACTCCTTCATCAGGCCCTCAAACCACTCTGTGATCTGCTGCGCCGTATACTCCTGCGTAAAACGCCTGATCTCCTGCGTCACGAGGCTGCAGTAAGTCATCCTGACCCGTACTGTGTCCAGCTGATTCTGAACACAATATATATATGCATAACACTTGGCCTGAGCCAGGTGCACCGGTTCAGGCTCTTTCATTTTGCTGAGCTTTCTGTATGTCGTTTTGATCTCATCAATGGTCCAGGCTTCTCCGAAAATGGGATTCTCCGGATCACAGCCGAGGAAAACGCCGTCCGCCCTGCCTTCCACAAGCACAAAAGCGTCTCCGTCTTCCCCGCAGTCAGGAAGAGGATAATAAACGGAGAGCGGCACTTCCGCCATGTAATCGGGTCCCGCTTCTCTCTGCAGCTTCCTGTGCATCCGCGCCCCTTCGAGCATTACATCCTCGGGAGCGCCGGCCGACCGCTCGTCCAGATCTCCCGCGCGCAGCACGAATTCCACCAGATCCCGGACCGATATTCTTATCTCTTTGCCCATACTATGCAGTATAGCATCCCTTTCTTCATTCGTTATTGCAATTTTTTCAGATTTGCGATTAAATAATGAATTATTAATTCAGCACCCGGGACAATGAGTGCTGAATCATTACAAAGTATATAATATCCTGATTATTAAATGCAGGCCGTGCTCCTTTCGCGGCCGGCGGAAAGGCTGCTATGGAAAAACTAATCATCCCCGAGCAATACCAGTCATCTTTGGATCTTCATGAGACCCAGATCGCCATCAAGACCGTAAAGGACTTCTTTCAGAATCTCCTCGCAGAGCGGCTGAACCTGCGCCGCGTCTCCGCCCCCCTCTTTGTCCGCCCCGAGTCGGGACTTAACGACAACCTCAACGGAGTGGAGCGCCCGGTATCTTTTGACATCAGGGAATCCGGGCAGATGGCAGAGGTCGTCCACTCCCTTGCTAAATGGAAGCGCTACGCCCTCGGCAAATACGGTTTCAGCGTTGGAGAGGGGCTTTACACCGACATGGTGGCCATCCGCCGCGACGAAGACACAGACAATATCCACTCCATCTACGTGGACCAGTGGGACTGGGAGAAGATCATCACCAGAGAGGACCGCTCGATCGAGACCCTTAAGACCGTCGTTCAGAACGTCTACAGAGTTCTTCGAAAGACTGAGAAATACATGGCGATCCGCTATGACTATATCGAGGAGATCCTTCCCCACGATATCTTCTTCATCACCAGCTC
>CAMOIJ010000085.1 GCA_946615865.1 uncultured Lachnospiraceae bacterium
GTAAAGGTACCAGGTACCTTTACGTTAGAAAACTGCATATAATATGGCGAAGAGGCTGCAATCACGAGGTTGCAGCCCGGCAGTGAATAATTACAAGCGGGCCTTGCGGTCACCTGTTTATCAGTTGACCGCAAGGCCCGAATTTTAAAGGAGAGACATGACTCTATCTGTTCTTTTGACTATCAGCGGCCAAATCCGTGATCTTCGACGTCAGTCTGTATTGTCCTGTATCACCGTCCTTTTGAACATATCCAAGACAGATCAGCGACCGGAGTACTCTGTGCGTTGTACTTTTGTTGAGACTAAGAGCCCTGGCGACTTCCATAAGTCCTGAAGCTTTCCTTTGGGACAGGAACTCAAGCGCTCCGAATAATCTGTCTGCTACCTGAATCGGATTTTTGTTCTCTGTCTCCAAGGCAGTTTTCCTCCTTCACTGTATCTTTTTCTCCCTTCTTACTTCTCAAAGCGGCTGTAGTCCAGATATGCCCCCTTCATAGGGCTTGCCGCGAGCTCGCTGAACAGACGGAGCACGCCGCTCTTATATTTTCTGGGCTTAGGCTGCCATGCGGCGCGGCGCTTTGCAAGCTCTGCATCCACTTCTTCCGGCGTCTTTTTCTCGCCTTTAATACCGATAATGTTCAGTTTTCTGGCAAAAACATCGAGTTCGATAAGATCTCCCTCTTCCACCAATGCGATCGGGCCGCCGGTCTGCGCCTCGGGGCTGCAGTGTCCGATGACAGGGCCGGTAGATGCTCCGGAGAAACGTCCGTCGGTGATCAGGGCGATGCTGCGGCCGAGCTCTTTGTCAGAACTGATTGCTTCGGAAGTATAGAACATCTCAGGCATACCGCTGCCCTGCGGTCCTTCGTATCGAATGAAAACTGCGTCACCTTTATTGACTTTGTGATGAAGGACTGCATCGAGGCACTCCTCTTCACTATCAAACGGGCGAGCATACAGAACGGCTTTGTACATCTCTTTGGGGCAGGCTGTGTGCTTGATGACTGCGCCCTCCGGAGCAAGGTTGCCCTTGAGGATCGCGATGCTGCCGACTGTTCCTATTGCATTATCGTAAGGCTTAATGATGTCTTCCTTAGTAAGGCTGATCCCGTACTTTTTATTCGCCTCTTCGAGCCACTTCTGGCATCTCTCGTAAAAGCCGTTCGCCTTGAGCTCATCCAGATTCTCACCCAACGTTTTACCTGTCACGGTCATAACGTCGAGATGAAGAACATCTCTGATCTCCTCCATGATCGCGGGCACGCCGCCTGCATAGTAGAAGAATTCTGCGGGCCACTCTCCTGCCGGTCTGAGATTCAGCAGATAATGCGCGCCCCTGTGTAAGCGGTCGAAAGTATCTCCGTCAATCTCAATGCCAAATTCTCTCGCGATCGCGGGAAGGTGAAGCAAGGTGTTAGTGCTTCCGGAGATTGCCGCATGTACCATGATCGCATTCTCTATAGAATCCATTGTTACGATATCCGAAGGCCGGGTTCCTTCTAAAGCAAGCTCAACGATACGCTTCCCTGCCTTGTACGCATAATCTTTGAGGTCAGGGCTCGTGGCCGGCAAAAGAGCGCTGCCGGGAAGTGCCATTCCTATAGCCTCTGCCATGATCTGCATTGTGGAAGCGGTTCCGATGAAGCTGCATGCTCCGCAGCTCGGGCAGGCATTCATCTTGGCCCATTCGAGCTTATCTTCGCCAATCTCCCCGCGTTCGAACTTTGCGCTGTACATACCAAGCTGCTCAAGTGTCAGCAGCTCAGGACCTGCACTCATTGTTCCACCGGTCACAACGATGGAAGGGATGTTGACTCTCCCCATGCCGATCATGTTGCCGGGCATTCCTTTGTCGCAGCTTGCAATGTATACAGCTCCGTCAAAAGGCGTAGCGTTGGCGTGGATCTCGATCATGTTGGCGATCATCTCCCGGCTTGCCAGAGAGAAATTGATTCCGTCCGTTCCCTGGCTCTCACCGTCGCAGATATCTGTACAGGCGTATCGCGCGCCGAATCCGCCCGCTTCGAAGATACCTCTTCTCGCCTCTTCCACTAAAATCGGCAGGTGTGCGCTGCCCGGATGGCTGTCGCCTGATGTGCTCTCAATCATGATCTGTGGTTTGGAAAGATCTTCTTTATTCCATCCGCAGCCGATGCGCAGCGGATCCATCTCCGGTGCAAGCTTTCTCATTTTCTGACTGGTCAGTTCCATAATTACCACCGTTTCCTTTCTATAATTCTGGTTCTATTGTAGCGGATATCAACGATATTTTGACCATTATCCAAGGAACAGGGAAATGATCAGTGCTACGATGAAACCGCTCAGACCAACAAGAGTCTCCATGATCGTCCAAGTCTTGAGTGTTGTCGTCTCGTCCATGCCCACCAGAGACTTGACCAGCCAGAAACCGGAGTCGTTAAAGTGGGAGCAGACGGTGGAACCGCCGGCTACTGCTGCAACTACACAAGCCAGATACAAGGGAGAAAGTCCCTGGATCGCAGGCATTGCCGCTACGATACCGGCTGCCATTGTCATCGCCACTGTCGCGCTGCCTACGCAGATTCTTACAAGAGCTGCAACAATAAATGCTACGACTACGATGGGAAGATGTGCCTTGCCGACTGCATTTCCAATCAGATCGCCGATTCCTGAATACTGCAGGACATAGCGGAGAACGCCGCCGCATGCAGTTACAAGAAGGATCAGACCTGTGGGCTCAAGGGACTTGGTCATGATCTTCTCAAGTTCCGGCATTGTGTAGCCATGATTAAGACCCAGAATGATCATTGCAAAGATCGTGGAGATCAGGAGGGCTACAAAAGGCTCACCGAGGAAGTTGAAGATCGGTCTGATCGATTCGGTCGCCGGAAGTACACTGAATACAGATTTCATGATGATCAGTACAAGAGGGATCAGGATAATCCCAACGATTGTGCCAAACTTGGGAAGCTTGGACTCATCAAACTCTTCCTGATTCATTACGTGATCAGGAACGGGGATAAAATACTTCTTGCCGCAGATAGATCCCCAGACAGGACCTGCCACGATCATGGCAAGTGTGCCGCAGAATACGCCGATCAGGATGACCCATCCGAGGTCAACGCCGAGCATTGTAGCCACAAGAACAGGACCGGGTGTAGGAGGGATAAAAGCGTGACCGACCGCAAGTCCTGCCAACAGCGGAATCGTATAATACAGTGCGCTTCTCTGGGTCTTCTTCGCAAGGGAGAATGCAAGAGGGATCAAAATGATCAGACCTGCGTCGAAGAAAACGGGCATTGCTACGACCAGGCCGGTGATGCCCAACGCCCATGCGGCTTTCTCGTCACCGAACTTTTTGACCATTGTGACAGCCAGCGTCTGCGCGCCTCCCGAAGCTTCCAGGATAGCGCCGAACATCGATCCAAGGCCGACTAAGAGCGCTATACCTTTCAGAGTGTTGCCAATACCGTCGTTAACGGCTGTTACAATGTCTGCCAAGGGCATTCCTGCAATGATTCCGATGGAAATCGCGCCAACCAGAATCGCCACCATTGCCTGAACTTTAAATTTGATGATTAATACTAACAGAATAATAAGTCCGATCAGTGCTCCGGCCACAAGCCTTGAGGGATCAAGAACTACACCTTCACTCATTTTATTTCCTCCTCTGTATCGTTATGATCTGCTGTTTACCTTGCTAAGCCTATCTCTTCTGTCTTTTCTCTTTCTGCCGGGCCGCATTTCCTCTTGTTACATCTGACGTCTGATGTATTAACTAGTTTTATTATATCTCCGCCTGTAAATATTGCAATACATCTGATGTATTTAATTTGATTTCGGCGTTTTTGCCAAAAAAAAGAGAACCCAAACATCGTTCAGGTCCTCTTTTTTGTCTATTATCACAAAATTTCTCTTATTGCTCTTCTAATTCCTGCTCCAGCATCTTCACAATCATCTGACGATTGTAGGTCAAGTGCATGACCATCGCGCATCTGGCTCCCACCTGATCGTGTCTTTCAATAGCGTCCACAACCGCCCTGTGAGTATGAATGGTCTCTTCCATCAGCTCTCTGTGTGTCACATTGGCAAATGTGTGCACTGCGGAATCGATCAGCGGTACAAGGATCTCGACAACCCTGTTCTTACTGCACCGAGCGATCGCTGTATGGAGCTCAATATCCTTGCGGACATGATTCTCTCCGCTGCGATATATCTCCTCTACTTCATTGCAGAGCCTGTGGAGTTCCGCGACATCCCCCTCAGTGGCATTCATAGCCGCATAGGCGGCGATCTCCGGCTCAATCATCAGACGTACATCGAACAATTCCAAAGCAAGCTGGTACTTATCATCATACCTTCCCAGGCCAAGAGGATCTTCTTCCGCGGGATACGCGCTGACCACATACGTTCCCGAACCTCGACGGACTTCCAGCATGCCCTGTGAAACGAGCCCCTTTACCGCCTCACGGATCGTGCTGCGTCCGACGCCAAATTTCTCCGCCAGCTCAAACTCATTTGGAATCTTCTCACCGACAGGGATCGGTTCCTCCTGAATATACCGCATCAATTGGGCTTCAATCCGATTTCCCAACAGCTTCCCATCTTCTTTCACAATCTGATACATCTCATCAAACTCGCTGTTCATAATATTTACTCCAAAGCGCCCCCTGCAGATCATGCCTTCGGGCGCTGAAGCATGTCTGTCAATTACAAGTATACGTTTCTCATTATGAAACCGCAAGCAAACTTATCCTGACGGTCACAGATAGTGTTGAAAACATAAGATGTATGTGTTTATCTTAGCATACGTCAGATGTTTTATCTAGAAAGGAAATCGGCTGCCGAGTCCTGAGAAAACTATTAGAACTTCATAGAGTTGTAATATAACAATGAATCAGCAACAAGGGGTCAGACCCCCCAGAGTGGCCTGACCCCGATATTCACAACGCTTTACAGCCTGATCTCATCCAATGCATACCTGATCTCATCTTCCACAGTGACATCCGCCGCCAGCCAGGGATGGTTTTTCAGCTGAAATCCGTCCTGCGGAAGATCAAATTCCCGTGTCTCTGTCATTTCCTGTGTGCTCTCTTTTGTCCCCATCTTATTGTTCCCCTCTCAATTCAGTTGAATAGTTCTGCCCTTCCATCTATAGGAATACTTAAGATCCCTACTACATATTAACATTAATGTCGCCATTTTGGAGCAAAAAACTCATTGAGGCTCCTCCATTTCCAGTATATATCCACACTCTCCTATGCTATGCTTATTGTAAGGACCTCATTGCAATTACACAAGGATTGGAAGAAGTTGTTCACAGCATGATCGGCGCATATGCCAGAGAGGGAACGAAATGATCGGCAGACAAGTCATCCTTATTAACAAGCCCTTAACGCTCCGGGAATTGGAACAAATAATGCAGGACAATTGGGACAAGGAACAATATGGCAGTTTTAAAATCGGCAGGCCCACTCCGGCTTCGGTAGAAGAATACATTTTGCTTCCTGCCACGCGCCGGTATCTCACAATCGTCTATCCGAGAGCAGCCGGCGGATTCTTCAGTAAGGAAAACAAAGTCATT
>CAMOIJ010000086.1 GCA_946615865.1 uncultured Lachnospiraceae bacterium
AGTTCCTCATTGGCCGTAAGGAGTTCCTCGTTGGCCGCCTGCAGCTCCGCATTAACGCTCTCAAGTTCCGTCACAGTCTTTTTCAGGTTGTCCTGCGCTACATGCAGGTCTTTCTCCAGGTCCGTGATCCTCTCCGAGGCTGCGGTATCGACCTTATACTTCTCCGGATTGATCTCGCTGGGCTGCTCATTCGTGCGCAGAAAAGCGATAACAGTCATCCTCGTTTCCGAGCCCATCCGGTCGCGGAGCGGCTGTCCCACCAGAGAGATCGTCTCGCGATGTTCCCCGATCTTCACCGGCACTCCCTCGTAGGCTACCCGTTCCTGCTTCTCCCTGGACTCCTTGAGTGCCTTGGAAACAGCGATCTTGAGCTCCGGCTTTACGAGATCAAAAATATCCAAAGTCACCGCTCCGACCGGCAGCGTGATAAACTCCTTGCAGTTCCCGTACGTGTGGACGAGCTGGTTCTTCTCATCCACCAGGACGCTCGCCGGCATCAGCATCTCCAGGATGCGGGTATCCAGCTCTGCCGAATTATAAGTCAGATCCGGTTCCGTCACATTGTGCAGGATCCCGACGGAACCCATATTCTTCTCCACTTCCTGCATCGTATAGGTAATATGTTCATGGGAGGGCGCCTTGCCTGACGCGTTGTGCACAAAGATCTTCTCATTGGCACATACCACCCTGAAGACGTCGTCATAATCGATCACCGATTCGCTTCTTCCAAGGAACAGGTATCCTCTGTCGTTCAACGCCATGTGGAAGATCGCGAACAGGTTTCTCTGAAGTATATTCTGGAAATAGATCAGCAGGTTCCGGCAGCTGATCAAGTCAAGTTTACCAAAAGGCGGATCCTGAAAAACATTGTGCTGCGCGAACACGATCATCTTGCGGATCTCGTGGCCGACGACATAGCGGTTTCCCTTGCGGCTGAAATAGCGGCTCAGGCGCGTCACGCTCACATCCTCGCTGATGTTGTCGCCGTAGATGCCTCTGCCTGCCACAGCAATGGAATCCGCGTCCAGATCTGTGGCAAAGATCTTCACATCTCTTCGCACGCCGAGCTCATCCATTACTTCCGCGAACAGGATCGCAATGGAATAGGCTTCCTCACCTGTGGAGCAGCCCGTCACCCAGACACGGAGCTGGTCTGTCGGCGTCGCGTTTTTGACCAGATCGTAGATCACCCGGTCTTTGAGCACTTCAAAATAGTCAGGATCCCTGAAGAAACTGGTCACGCCGATCAGGACTTCCTTGGCCAGAAGCCTCGCCTCGTCCGGGTTGTTGGACAGATACTTCACGTATTCCTGGAGGTTCCGGTTATGAGTGACCACAATACGCCTTTCTATGCGGCGCAGGATCGTAGTCTGTTTGTAATACGTATAATTGACATTTGTGACATTGCGAAGGATCGAGAATACCTGCACCATCAGGTCGCCGTCGCTCAGCTGCAGCCTGTTGCCTGCATCCACCGTGGAAGCCGCGATGTGTCTCATCTCTCTCGCGATGCTGTCCGGCGTCAGGACCATGTCCACAAAACCGGTGGCGATGGCGTTTCTCGGCATACCGTCAAATTTGGCGCTCTCCGGCGCCTGCACGATGATAACGCCGTTTTTGTCTTTTATAGAGCGGATCCCGTTTGTGCCGTCTGATCCCGTTCCGGACAGGATGACCGCTACCGCTCTGTTCTCATAAGCCGCAGCCAGGGAACGGAAAAAGACATCGATCGGATGATTGATATTCCTGTGGTTATATTCTTTTAGGCGGAGCACATCGGAGACGATCTCCAGATTGTACTTGGGCGGGATCATATAGATATGGTTGCGCTTTACGCGCATTCCATCCTGCGCTTCCACCACGGGCATAGCCGTGTCCTTGCTCAAAATATCCGCCAAAAGGCTCTTGTGATCGGGCGACAGATGCTGAATGATGACGAAGGCCATGCCCGTATCGCCGGGAAGGAAGGTAAGAAACTGCTGCAGCGCTTCCAATCCTCCTGCCGAAGCCCCTATTCCAACTACGCAGCTGGGCTGCGCGTCTCTATCCATTTTCTGATAATCTGTGTTTTCGCTCATTAAAGTAACACCGCTTTCCATGAAGGCCATTTAAAGAGGCCGGTTGTAATGCTGCTTCTGTCTAAAACTTGATTTTGCTCCATTCTCATTCTATCTCTTTTGGGCTAAAAATGATACTATGGACAAAAGAAAGGAATCAAGATCATGCTCTTATCACTAATCGTCCCCTGCTATAACGAGCAGGAAGCACTCCCTCTCTTTTACCGGGAGACCACATCGGTCCTCAGAGAAATGGACTGCGATTATGAACTCATTCTGGTCAACGACGGTTCAAAGGATAAGACTCTGTCCGTCATGAAGGGACTGGCTGCCGCTGACCCTTGCGTATTCTACTATTCCTTCTCCAGAAACTTCGGTAAAGAAGCCGCCATGTACGCCGGATTCTGCAACGCCCGGGGCGATTACGTGGCAGTTATGGACGCCGATCTGCAGGACCCGCCGTCTCTTCTCCCCGAAATGGTGCGGATACTGGAGTCGGGCGAATATGACAGCGTCGCGACAAGGCGCGCGGACAGAGCCGGCGAACCGCCGGTTCGCAGCTGGTTTGCACGCAGATTCTACAGCCTGATCAATAAAATCTCCGATGCGGATATCGTAGACGGAGCAAGAGATTTCCGGCTGATGACCCGGGACATGAAAGACGCTATTCTCTCCATGAGCGAATACAACCGCTTCTCTAAGGGCATTTTCGGCTGGGTAGGATTTAAGACTTACTGGCTTCCTTATGAGAATGTCGAGCGCGTCGCGGGGCAGACCAAGTGGAACTTCTGGAAACTGTTCAAATACGCCATTGACGGCATTATCAACTTTTCCAATGCTCCCCTGAGCATTGCTTCGTGGTTCGGTATGCTGATGACTGTCGTCTCCTTCCTTTTTTTGATCTTCATTGTTGTACGCCGGCTGATCTGGGGAGATCCCGTTGCGGGCTGGGCCTCAACGATCTGTGTGATCATCTTCATCGGCGGTCTTCAGCTCTTCTGTCTCGGGATCATCGGACAGTATCTGGCCAAGACTTACATGGAGGTCAAGCACAGGCCTCACTACATCATTTCCGACACGAACGCGGAACATGCGCAGAAGATCCGCTGACCAGCTGTTCAGAACAAATTAAAGAGCCGGCTTCCGTATGGGAGCCGGCCCTTTCTTTCACCGCATCAGCCTTTATCAAGGATTGTCAGGATCTTGACGACTACATCCTCCGCGTCCCCTGTCTCCTCAATGACCGTGTCCGCGTATTTCTCATACAGGACTACTCTTTCATCGTAAAGGTCTCGCAGCGTCTGCCCGTCTTTGAGCGCTACGCCCCTCCTTTTGATGTTCTTAAGCCGCTTGCTGATCGTCTCATAGTCCGTTTTCAGGTACATGATATGTCCGATCTTTTTAAAGTGGCGCATCGCCTCCTCCCCATAGACGGCGCTGCCTCCCGTCGCGATCACACAGTGATCTGCCTCGACTGCCGCGTTCACCCTGTTCTCCACTTCGAGAAAACCGTCGACGCCGATATCCTCGATGATCCGGGAAAGCCGCTTCTTCTCCGCCTTCTGGATCAGGATATCGGTATCTATGAAGTCATAACCGATCACCTTTGCAAGAATAACGCCGACCGTGCTCTTTCCTGATGCCGGCATCCCTATAAGGACCAGATTTGTTCTGCTCATCCGTACTTCTCCGTTTCTGAATCGTCCCCGCCTTGTTCCTGTATATAAGTATATAACATCTGATTACCCTGTGCACGGGACGATAAATTGTTGTAGAATAAGATAGTTGTGATCTCAAGATGTTTCGAAAGGATTTTTATGAAGTCAAAATATAGGATCCTGCTTCTCGTTCTCTTTCTCCTGTGTGTGACCGCGATGCCTGCCCGCGGCGCATACGCCGCTGCTGAACTATCAGCGGCACAGGTTGACTCCTCTCTTCATCTGTTTGTGATGAGCGCCGCCGGAACGGGCTGGCAGTATAAGGATGGCAGATGGTACTATTATGATCCGGACGGAAGCAGGCATACCGGCTGGCTCTATGATCATGGAACATGGTATTACCTTGACGGTTCCGGCGTCATGCAAACCGGCTGGCTCAACGACCGGGGTACATGGTATTACCTCGACAGGTCCGGCGCTATGAAGACCGGCTGGCTCAACGACCGGGGTACATGGTATTACCTCGACAGGTCCGGCGCTATGAAGACCGGTTGGCTCAACGACCGGGGTACATGGTATTACCTCGACAGGTCCGGCGCTATGAAGACCGGTTGGCTCAACGACCGGGGCACTTGGTATTTCCTCAGCGGGTCCGGCGCTATGAAGACCGGCTGGCTCAACGACCGGGGTACATGGTATTACCTCGACAGGTCCGGCGCTATGAAGACCGGTTGGCTCAACGACCGGGGTACATGGTATTACCTCGACAGGTCCGGCGCTATGAAGACCGGTTGGCTCAACGACCGGGGCACTTGGTATTTCCTCAGCGGGTCCGGCGCTATGAAGACCGGTTGGCTCTATGACCGGGGCAAGTGGTACTTCCTCGACGGCTCCGGCGCTATGAAAACAGGCTGGCAATATGTCGGCGGCAAGTGGTATTTCCTGGATGGCTCCGGCGCTATGAAAACAGGTTGGCTCTATGACCAGAGCAAATGGTATTACCTCAGGTCTGACGGAGCAATGCTCACCGGATGGCAGCAGATCGGCGGTCAGCGTTATTATCTCAATCCGTCAGGCGACATGGCAGACGGCTTCCGCATTATAAACGGCAAAGCTTGCTATTTTGGCTCAGACGGAGCGCTGAAGGAAGACTGGGCCTCGAAAAATGTGATCGTTATCGATCCCGGCCACTCCTCGCAGATCCCGGACGGACAGGTTCCTCTCGGACCCGGTTCTGACGAAATGAGAGACGCTGACAATTACGGCGCCGTCAGTGTGACGAACGGCCTCCATGAATACGAGCTGGTCCTCGACGTCTCCCTCAGACTCAAGGACAAGCTGGAAGCCAGAGGCTACAAGGTTGTCATGGTCCGCACGACCAACAGCGGCAAATACAGCTGCGTCGACCGCGCGAAAGTCGCAAATGACAATAACGCGGCGCTCTTTCTCCGGGTCCACGCTAATGCGGCGCCCAAGGATCACTCCAAGAACGGCGCTATGACGATCTGCATCACCAAAGATAACGATTTTGTCCCCGCAATGTATAAAAAGTCCCGGCTCCTGTCCGATCTGATCTTAAATAACTATGTCGCCGCAGTCGGCTGCTATAACGAAGGCGTGTGGGAGCGGGATGACATGATCGCGAACAACTGGAGCAAAGTCCCCACCACTTTGGTGGAGCTCGGTTATATGACCAATGAAAGAGAAGATCAGCTCATGCAGACCTCCGCTTATAAAGAAAAAATGGTTAACGGCCTCTTAAACGGCATTGACGCCTACTTCGAGGCGACGGTGAAGTGACCGGCCATGTCAAAATATTGATAA
>CAMOIJ010000087.1 GCA_946615865.1 uncultured Lachnospiraceae bacterium
CCAGTGATACGGCAGGCAGCATCAGACCGCTCTTGCCGCACCGGTTATACTTCATATTCACATATCTTTTGTCGCTTGCGATGTACATACATATATCTCCTTAAAGAATACAAGGGCAGCATTCTCATGGTCTGCCATGAGCCGGATTTCTATCAGGATATCGTGACAGAGGAGTGGGACTGCACTAAGTGGACGACGAAAGTGTTCTGAATCACATTCCTCCCGCCGTAAGATAAACCATCACGAAAAAGCTGATGATCCCGAACCAAACCGCAAGGCTGATCGGCGGGATGATCAAAGCCCGCAGGAACCCAATCAGAAAATCCTTAACATCATCCGGATTCGGCTTCGGGCGATAACGTTTCTTCTTACCATCTTTTGACAAAACATAGATCCAGGGCCTGTCGTGCAGTTCCACAATGCCGAATTTCAGCAGGTAGATCGGAACGACCGGAACCGCAATGCAAAACCACACTGCGGAGCCTCCGAGGTTGATCTTCTGGAAGTCGAAGCCGGTCAGGAACAGTGCGACGATAACCGGAAGGAACAGGGCGACAATGCTGAGCAGGATCATCCTGATAACTCTGAAAGGAGTTGTAAATCTCATTACTACCGGTTGGTCTTTTCCGTTAATGCGGCTGAAGAAGACGGGCGGGACGGTTTTTCTTTCAAGGATCTCGTCACTTTGGACCAGTTTCCCCCTCTCCCGGTGGAAGGTAGCATCCCCGGAAGTGTAGATCTCTCTGCCCGCCTCGACCGAGAAGCTGTTTCTGGTCGTGTCGCTGTAATAACAGAATAAAACAATGAAGAAATAAAAGGCGAGCACCGCAGTGATCAGAAGGCTCCCGCCAAGGTTCATTCCAAGCAGATACATTCCGCCGAAAGCTGCGCCACTTATTACCAGCGTCGCAAAGATCGCTTTGAGCCACCAGGGAAGGAAATAGTAGTGTGACTCCTTAAGCGCGCGGACGCTGACTTTGCCCGTCTGGCCGTTGACCGCTGCCATCAGGTCTCCCTTGCAAATGTAGTAGACCGGAAGCAGGACCGGCATCGTAATAGCCGATTCCGCAGAAGCCTTGATGCTGACCGCCTTTGTCTCCAAAGTTTTCCTGACCGCAGGCATGTAACACTCCTCCACTTCCTGACAGACGCGCTGCTCAAGATCCTTTCCATTAATGTCAGGCGTCTTCACATGGTGTCCTGCCACATATCCGAACTCAAACTCCGTGAGTCCATCCATGTCAAACGGTTCCATCCCATCGAGCAAAAGATTGTCCAGCTGCTTCGAGCAGTTGACAAAAGCATTCTCCATAAATCCCTCGCAGCGATAGACGCTCTCCGCATCCATCCTGGATGCCCGCATGTGAACCGGCCCGCGGACCATCTCATACGGAAGATAGAATCCCTTGAGCTCCGAAATCAGCGGCAGAAGCTGCTTAGCTTCCTGCTTACCGCGGTTCTTCCTGCACCAGTCCTCAAGCCTTTCGCACGCCTCCTTCTGCGTGATTCCGAAAGGAATGACACTCTCCGGCATGTTTTTCGAACTCAAATAGTCGGTCCGCACCAGACTCCGCCCGCAGAAGGGGCACCCCGAGAGCGCTTCATTCTCCTCAAACACCACTTCCGCGCCGCATCCGCTGCAGGACGTACTGAAGAGCCGGTATTTCTTTACAGAGTTCTTGAGCTTCTCCCTCTGCAATTTCCGGAATCCCTGTTTTTCTTTCTGCGCCTCGCTGATGCCGACCGTACCGCCGCAGTGACCGCACACGTACATCTGCCTCACTATGTCAAAATCTGCCGGCGCCCCGCACTGCGGGCAGTGAATATCTGTGATCCTGTGCTCCACTCTTTCGCCTCCCTTTCTCATGTGCGCTGCCTGAAACCGCTGTTTACTTAATATTATTATAGTTGTTTTAAGTTGTCACGGGGACGGTTCTCCTGACACCTTTTTCCAAAAGTTGTCAAAAGAACCGTCCCCATGACACCCGATTATCCATTTGGAATAATAATGGTTAATTAGAGGATATTTTATGGTTTACACATAGGCTCAGAGTTATTATACTTAATGTAAGACAACAATGAGTTTTGTGTGGAGGCCGGCCATGACGATTGAACAGATGAAGAAAAAGAAACTGGAACTGGGACTTACATCAGAGATGATCGCGGATCAGTCCGGCGTTCCGGTCAGTACTGTGCGCAAGATCTTCAGCGGCGCGACGAAAGCGCCGAGAAAGCTGACGATCGATGCGATTGCCAAAGTGTTGAATAGCGCTGGTGAGGCCGAACACAATCATGGTGAAGATGCTTCTGGCTATCATCATGGTGCTGCTTATGAACAGATTGAATCCATTCCAGAATCTGTAAAGGAGCCTTCCTCTGACTATGGCACATCCCCCAGGCAGAAGAAGCCTCACACCTTGAAAGACTACTATGCTCTTCCTGAAGAGCGCAGGGCTGAGCTGATCGACGGCGTCTTTTACGATATGGCGGCTCCTTCACTCAGACATCAGAGCATTCTGCTGAGCCTTGCAATACAATTCAGAGAGTGCATTAAAGAACACAATCAGGCTTGTGAAGTCTATATCGCCCCCTGCGATGTCAGGCTCGACAAAGACGACTATACAATGGTTCAGCCTGATCTATTCGTAATATGCGGCGAGTATGACAGGAATGCCTTGTGCTACGAGGGAGCACCGGATCTTGCCATTGAGATCCTCTCTCCCGCTACACGTTCCAAGGACATGCTTCTGAAACTGTTCAAGTACCAACAGGCCGGCGTCAGAGAATACTGGATCGTGGATCCTAAATTCAACAAAGTGACGGTGCACTATTTCGATACAGAAGAATACGATCCGAAGCAGTATAGTTTCGAAGATATTGTCCCGATTGAGATTTCTGGTCGTCAGTGCAGCATTGATTTTAAGAAGATATGAAATAAAAGGGAGTCACCCCTGTTTGGTCAACAGGGGTGGCTCTCCTTTTGTGTGTCCGGATTGTTATCTGCCTGGTTCGGCATAGAAGCCATTTTTCTGTTTCGGCCGAGAAGCCAACTGCCGGTTTCGGCACAGAAGCCTCTTATTCCTCTACTCTCGTCCCTGCAGGACGGTTTCGATTGATTTGTTCTCGCCGGCCAAGACTCTATCCTCACATTTTTCGGTACAGAAGCATCAATTTCAGAAAAAATCGTCCATGAACACTCTCGAATACTCCCAAATATTAGAGTTTCTTAATCATCTTCTCGAAAATCATGGTTTTCGAGGGACGAGAATATGTTTAAATCAAGCTTCTATACCGAATTCTTCGACGCCCAACCAGCAAATCAAACAACACAAGTCATCCTGAAGATCTTCCATGGACGATAATTTCCCGGAAATACCGTTCTGTACCGTAGTTGTCACGGGGACGGTTCTCCTGACACCTTAAAGGCGCTCCTCTCGGAGCGCCTTATTTCAATTGCTTCTTCACGCAAAACGAAATATACTAGTTGTCAGCGGAACCGTCCCCATAACAATCCCATAAGGAGGAACTTCTCCAAATGAAAAAAATCAGTGATTTTATCGGAAAATACATGGCCTGGATCGTCCTGATCATAGCCGCCCTCGCGCTCTTCCTGCCGGGCACCTGCCTCTGGATACAGACCAAATGGATCAACTACCTTCTGATGATCGTCATGTTCGGCATGGGCCTGACAATGAAACTGGCTGATTTCACAGTCGTCTTCAAACAGCCCCGCGATGTCATCACCGGCTGCGTGGCACAATTTGTGATCATGCCTCTTTTGGCTTTCGGCCTCGGCAAAATCTTCGGCCTCAGCGACGAACTGCTCGTCGGCGTAGTCCTGGTCGGAACCTGCCCCGGCGGCACGTCCAGCAACGTCATCACATATTTGTCCGGCGGCGACACGGCGCTGTCTGTGGGCATGACCAGCATCAACACCCTGCTCGCGCCCTTCCTGACGCCCGCACTCACCTACCTCTACCTGCGCACCACCGTCAGCGTAGACGTGAAGTCGATGTTCCTGTCCATCATCCAGGTCGTCCTGATCCCCATCGGCCTCGGCCTTCTGATCAACAAATTCTTCGGCAAATACACCCAGAAGATCACCGACCTCCTGCCCACTGTCTCAGTGACCGCCATCTGCCTCATCGTCGCAGCCGTCGTCTCCCACAACAGTGCCAAAATATTGTCCACCGGCCTCATCATCTTCGCCGTCGTGATCCTTCACAACCTGCTCGGATATCTGTGCGGCTACCTGGTCGCCGTCCTCTTCAAGATGGACCTCCCCCGCAAAAAAGCAGTCGCCATCGAGATCGGCATGCAGAATTCCGGCCTTGCAACCTCCCTCGCCGGCTCCGCCTTCCCGAACATGGCCATGGCGACCGTCCCCGGAGCGATCTTCTCCGTGTGGCACAACATTTCCGGCGCGATCCTTGCGGGGATACTGAAGAATCGGTGATTTCACACACTGCCTAAGACAGAAAAAGCTTGTTGGACGAAGGTAATCCACCTCCGCTCAGCAAGCTTTTGTTTATCTCTACTGTCTCCAATATGCCTCAGCAAGCCAGACGCCCTAGTCAACTCTTCCGGAATGTCCCCCTGAAGCCCCTTCTCCGTCAACTCATTCTTCCTCCGGCTTCTCCTCCAGAAACCCGGTCTCCGTCAGAATCTCAATCGCCTGATCCACAGCCTCATCCGGCACAAATATATTAATCTCATGCGTCGTCATATGCCCCATGAGAATTCCGATATATTGCCCGGAGCCTTCCACTCTTTTCACCGTCGGAATATCGTAATAGGCCAGCGTGGATATCACCTGATCAGCCTCAAAAGAATCAAATGTTGTGTAGATTTTTACTTCCTCAGTAGACATAATCCAGTTCTCCCGTCCATAATTATTCGTAGCCGACCACATCTCGCAAGACCAGTCAGCCTTCCTCCAGGTACCTCACGACCTTCCCGGTCTTCCTCGCATACTCGATCTCTCCCCGTGTGCTTGATCCGATATAGCCGCCGACATTGATCACAAAGATCTCGTCCGCCATATCGATCTTCCGCAGGTGCATGTCGTCGAGCATTTCTTTAGTCCCTTCCGTCCACACCTCATTGTCCCCGGAATGACCGAACAGCCCCACGCTGATCACAATGTTTCCTTCCAGCGTCAGCCGCTTCTGCGCCTCCAGAAATTCATCCTTGAAGCGCGTGCTCCCGCAAAGGGTGATCACCTTGTACTTACCAACCATTGTTTACTCCAAAAAATCCTGAGGTTCTGCGATGGCTACATCATGCACCGCAAGCCTCATGCTCACCCAGGTCAAATATCAAATTTCCCTATAAGAACAACAATTTATAGTCCCTTATAAAACTCAACCGCCGCATCGAGTTCTTCTTTGGTCGGATGCCCCTTCGCAGTGCCTCCGATCAGCTTAAACGGTCCAAAAGTGTTGTAACCGGGGCAGCTATACTGACCCA
>CAMOIJ010000088.1 GCA_946615865.1 uncultured Lachnospiraceae bacterium
AGGAGCATCCTACTCGATTGCCGGCGCAGAATGAGCAGACGATATCTGCTAAAATCGGTAAAAAATACTAAAATACGCAAAATACATCAGATGTATGATAAACTATTACTGTGATTTATGTGAGCGGGATCAATATGCTTTTTGCTTCTTGTGAAAATCTTAACTTGTAGTTTCACAATGAGAAACGTATACTATTATTAACGGACATGCTTCTGAGCCCGCTTGCATGTACTGTCAAAAGCGGGCACCAGGAGCCGGAATTATGACAAATGAGTTCAATGATATGTATCAGTTTATAAAAGAAGACAAAAAGCTGTTGGGAAGCCGGATCGAAGAGCAGCTGATCGAATATATCCAGGAAGAGCCGATCCCGGTCGGCGATAAGATCCCCAATGAATTTGAACTGGCAGAGAAGTTCGGCGTAGGCAGAAGCACGATCCGTGAGGCAGTCAAGGGCCTGGTATCCCGGGGAATGCTGGAGGTGCGCCGCGGTTCCGGGACTTATGTGATCAGCAGTTATCCGGCGGAAGAGGATCCGCTGGGACTCGGCCGGTATGACGACAAGTATCAGTTGGCGCTTGAACTGTTTGAAGTACGTCTGATGATCGAGCCGGAGATCGCGGCGTATGCGGCCAAGAACGCTTCGGAAGAGGAAATACAGGAGTTGAACAGACTGTGCGGCGAGGTGGAGGCGGTCTACCTCAGCGGCAAGAACCATGTGCCCAAGGACATAGAACTGCACACAATGATCGCGCAGTGCAGCAAGAACCGCGTTGTGGAGATCCTGGTCCCTTTGATCGATTCGGCAGTCCACACCTTTGCAAATGTAACGCACCGCGAGCTGATGGATGAGACGATCGAGACACACAGGGCGATTGTGGATTCGATCGCCGCCCACGACCAGGTCGGGGCGAGATGCGCAATGATCATGCATCTGACCTATAATCGTCAGATGATTGTGCGTATGTTGGAGGAACAGAACGCTGGAAAAACAGAGAGTTAAGGGGCGCCACTGGTGAATTGGACAAATAATAAGTGGGATTCCGTTTGGAATCCCATATTTTTTTGTCTAAATTGCTGAAAAGGCGGAATATACATCAGATGACTTGTAAATTTTGTGCTCGTATTATATAATCTACACATAATACATCAGACGTCTTATGTAAACAAGCAAATCTTTCCCCGGGATCAGTCATAATGTCAAAATACAGATAAATCATTCAGGGGAAGGCACCGTTCCGGAACCGGCGGTATGCCGCGGTCCGGAAGAAAGGAAAGGAACAAATGAGTGAAGGCGTAGTTCTGGAGCCCTCAAGACTGATCGCGGGAGCTTTAATCGGTCTGGTCATTCTTCTACTGTTGATCATTAAATTTAAAGTACAGGCGATGGTGGCCATCCTGGTCGGCGCGATCTCGATCGGCATTGTCGCGGGAATGCCGCTGGCGGATATCATCACAGCTGTCAATGACGGTATTGGTAACACACTGAAAGGAATCGCTCTTCTGGTCGGATTGGGATCGATGTTCGGAGCGATACTGGAGGCATCGGGAGGCGCGCAAACGCTGGCGGTCACGATGGTCAGGAAGTTCGGGGATGAAAAAGCAGCCTGGGCACTCGGCATCACCGGCCTGGTCGTCGCTATGCCCGTATTCTTTGACGCAGGCCTGATCATCCTGATCCCGCTTGCTTTCTCACTGGCCAAGAAGACGAGCAGAAGCGCCCTGTTCTATACGATCCCCCTGCTGGCAGGTCTGGCAGTAGGACACGCCTTCATCCCCCCGACACCGGGGCCTGTACTCGTGGCGACGATGCTCGGCGTAGACCTCGGCTGGGTCATCCTGATCGGTATCTTCTGCGGAACATGCGCAATGATCATCGCGGGCCCGATCTGGGGTTCCATCTGCGGCAAGAAGTATTTTATTCAGGTCCCTGACCATGTCATGAACCAGGAAGAGTTCGATGAGTCCAAGCTGCCCAAATTCAGTGTCATCGTCGGTATCATCCTGATCCCGCTCGTTCTCATTATTATGAAGAGCGTTTTCGGTGTTATCCCTGCCATGGCAGGCGTCATGCCGCTGTTCAGCTTCCTCGGCGAGCCCTTCGTAGCCCTTCTGATCTCCACTATTTTCGCCATGATCGTCCTCGGCAAGGGGCAGGGCTACACAATGCCCGAGCTTGAGAAGATCATGACCAAGTCGCTGGAGCCCACGGGCCTCATCCTTCTGGTCACGGCATGCGGCGGCGTTCTACGCTATGTCCTGCAGTATTCCGGGATCGGCGACCTGATCGGAAATGCAGTCGGTTCCATCAACATGCCGATCGTTGTGGTGGCTTTCCTTGTCGCGGCGCTTGTCCGTATCTGCGTAGGCAGCGCGACAGTCGCTATGACAATGGCGGCAGGTATCGTGGCAGCTATGCCCGCAGTTCAGGGCCTGTCTCCCCTCTACCGCGCCTGTGTCGTCTGTGCGGTCGCTGGCGGTTCGACAGTGCTTTCCCACTTCAATGATTCCGGTTTCTGGCTGGTGAAATCCCTGGTGGGAATGGATGAGACAACGACGCTGAAGACCTGGACTGTCATGGAGACGCTGGTAGGCCTGAGCGGTTTTATAGTCGCATTTATCATTTCACTGTTTATCGGACATTGATCCTTGTAATATCATAACAAAGCGCTTCGACAAGGAGGAAAAATGGAATTAATCAGTCAGAAAATGAGAACACTTGCCCCGGAGATGGACCCCCTTCGTCTGGGATGCGGGTGGAAAAAGGAAGATCTGGCAAAGCCCCAGATCATCATTGAGAGCACTTCGGGCGACAGCCATCCCGGAAGCGGCCATCTTCCCATTCTGGTGGAAGAAGTAAGAAAGGGCGTTTTCGACGCCGGCGGTTTCGGCGCCCGCTATGCCTGCACGGATATCTGCGACGGCGAGAGCCAGGGTACGGACGGGATCAACTTCTCACTCGCGAGCCGCGAGATGATCGCCAATATGATCGAGATCCATGCGAATGCGACCCCTTTTGACGGAGGAGTATATATTTCCAGCTGTGATAAAGGAATGCCCGGCAATCTGATCGGTATGGCGCGCGTCAATATTCCGTCCATTGTGGTCACGGGCGGGACTATGAGTGCCGGCCCTGAGCTTTTGACACTGGAGCAGCTCGGAATGTACAGCGCGCAGTATGAGCGCGGCGAGATCGATGAGGCGAGACTGAACTGGGCCAAGGAAAATGCATGCCCCAGCTGCGGCGCATGCAGTTTCATCGGCACTGCGTCCACGATGCAGATCATGGCGGAAGCCATGGGCCTTTCCCTGCCCGGCAGCGCCCTGCTGCCCGCGACGAGCCCGGACCTTCTTAAGTACGCGTATCGTGCCGGCCAAAGGGCCGTAGAGCTGGCAAAAGAAGGTATCAGACCTTCTGATATCGTGACAATGGATTCCCTGGAGAACGCCATCATGGTACATGCCGCGATCTCCGGAAGCACAAATACGCTCCTGCATCTGCCTGCGATCGCACGCGAATACGGTCTTACCATTGACGGCGATACTTTCGACAGGCTGCACAGAGGAGCGCACTATCTGCTCAACCTTCGCCCCGCAGGCCAGTGGCCGGCTGAGTTCTTCTACTATGCCGGCGGCGTGCCTGCCATCATGGAAGAGATCCGGGATGTCCTTCATCTGGACGCGAAGACCGTCACAGGGAAGACTTTGGGCGAGAACCTGGATGAGCTCAAAGCGAACGGCTTCTATGAAGGCTGCGCGAAATGGCTGGAGGAAGCCAACAAAAAGTACGGGATCAATATCACGAAGGAAGACATCATCCGTCCCTTTGACAATGCCATCGGTACCGACGGGAGCATTGCTGTCCTCAAGGGAAACCTGGCGCCGGAGGGGGCGGTCATCAAACACACCGCCTGCCCCAGGGAAATGTACACGGCACTTCTGTACGCCCGCCCCTTTGACAGCGAAGAGGAATGCCTCGACGCGGTCCTGCACGGCAGGATCAATAAGGGAGACGCTGTATTTATCCGTTATGAGGGCCCCCAGGGAAGCGGCATGCCCGAGATGTTCTACACTTCCGAGGCGATCAGTTCGGATAAAGAACTCGGCAGAAGCATTGCGCTGATCACTGACGGGCGTTTCTCCGGCGCCTCCACAGGACCTGTCATCGGACACTGCAGTCCCGAGGCGCAGGCAGGCGGCCCTATTGCTCTCGTGGAGGAAGGCGACCTGATCGAGCTTGATGTTTTTGCAAGAAAGCTTAATATCGTCGGAATCAAAGGGGAGAAAAAGACGCCCGAAGAAGTGGATGCAGAGCTCGAAAAACGCCGCGCGGCATGGGTGCCGAAAGAGCGCAAGTATAAGAGCGGTGTGCTCCGCCTGTTCAGCGAACTGGCGGCAAGCCCAATGAAGGGAGCATATCTGGACTACAGCCGTTTCGGAAAGTGATCTCCGGAATCATTCAGTATAGGGAGGAATATGGAGAATAAAAACCCGATACAGGTAGCGGACCGGCTGTTCGGCGCTGTTGAATACCTTGCTGCCAACGGCCCTTCCGGTCTGATAGAAATCGCAACAGCTTTGGGTCTTAATAAGAGCACGACGCATCGTATCCTGCGTTCTCTCCATTACCTCGGCTATGTTGAGCAGGATGATGCGACCGGAAAATATCAATTGACGAGCAGGCTTGAGACGATCATTACGTCAAAATAGAGCCTGCGGGAGAATCAGTGGGGCTGTCGCACTGAGAAGAAATGATCCGGAGATTCATTCTTCAAATGCGGCAGCCCCACTGTCACCGAACTGTCCATATTTTCGTATGAACCTGTCTATGTACAACCGATTTCAGAGCAGATAAAATGGTATTAATTAAAGATACGTCAGCTTGTATGTAAAAGGAGATGTATAGGAAAATGAAAGATTTTAAAGCTGAATTCAGAAAGATCGGTATTGTTCCCGTAGTGGTATTGGATGACGCGAAGGATGCTGCCCCTCTGGCGAAAGCGCTGGTGGAAGGCGGACTTCCCTGCGCAGAGGTCACATTCCGCACTGCCGCGGCAGCAGACGTTATCAAGAATATGGTACAGGAATTTCCTGAGATCCTGGTCG
>CAMOIJ010000089.1 GCA_946615865.1 uncultured Lachnospiraceae bacterium
GCAAACAATGTTCCGGAAGACCAGATCATCACACTGTCTCTGGATGATGATGAAAACGAGGAGTATCGTGACCCGAAAGCCCTGTCAAAGTATGTGAGAGAGCGGGTAACAGAAGCTTCAAAGACCTATTATATACTTCTGGATGAAATACAGATGGCGATCAGCGCTGAGGAGCTCTCGGGAAAAACAAAAACCATACAGATCTACAGTGTGTTGAATGGTTTATCTAAACTGCGTAACGTAGATCTGTATGTGACAGGAAGCAATTCCAGGTTTCTTTCAAAGGATGTCCTGACCGAATTCCGCGGCCGAGGAGACGAAGTGCATGTTTATCCGCTGTCTTTCTCGGAATATATGGAGGCCTACGACGGAGATCAGTTTACGGGATGGACAGATTATTACACATACGGCGGCCTGCCGCTGATCCTCTCACAAAAAACCGATGAGCAGAAAGCGGCATATTTAAGGAACCTGTTCCAGGAAACGTATCTTGTGGATATTATTGACAGAAATAAGATCCGTAATGCTTACGAGCTTGGAAGCGTTATAAATATTCTCGCATCCAATATAGGCACTCTGACCAATCCGAAGCGCATAGCGGATACCTTCGCCTCAGAAGAGCAGAATCGTATTTCACAGAATACCGTCAGCGCCTTTATTTCATACCTGGAGGAATCCTTCCTGATCGATAAGGCGTTTCGCTACAATGTTAAGGGAAGAAAATACATAGGGACGCCTCTGAAATACTACTTTGAAGACGTGGGACTTCGCAATGCACGGCTGAATTTCCGCCAGCAGGAGGAGAACCACATCATGGAAAATATTGTCTATAATGAGCTGCGTTTCCGAGGATTCAATGTTGATGTCGGCGTAGTGGAAGTTTATGAAAGGGTGCCGGAGAAATCGAAGTCAGTCAAAGTTCAGCGGGAAGTAGACTTCGTGGCTAATCAGGGAAGCCGGCGCTACTATATTCAGGTTGCTTTTGAAATGCCTGACAAGGAAAAAGAAGAGCAGGAAAAAGCCTCTCTTCGAGGAATCAATGACTCTTTCAAGAAAATCATTATTGTAGGGAATCCGATTAAGGTGAAACGGGATGAAGACGGTTTTACAACCATGAGTATCTGGGATTTTCTGCTGAAAGAGAACAGTTTGGAATTATGATAGAAGGTACGGGTATTTTCGGAGAAATTGTCATGACGGCACTCCTTTCGACTATAATACTATAACCTGACGCATATTATTTGGGCCACCTAAACGGTTTCACGAGTCCCCGGAAAGGCCAAAGAGGTATCGAAGATACGCTTTTGCTTCCTCCGGGCGAGGGCTGTTGGAGATCACACCGATGTAGAGAGCGCCGTCAAATCCGGCATCACGAAACAGCGGAAGAGAAGAAACGGCAAGCGCATTGGGGACCGTTTTCGTAATGACCTGCTCCTGCGCCGCATTTCCAAGCAGATAATCCACGGAATTGTCGGAGAGAATGACCTCGTTCTCTACAAGAGACGCAGAGAGCGCGTCCGGAAGCGCGGTCAGTTCCAAGAGATATCCCTGCCGCGAGAAGATATCGTAAGCTTCCTGATTCATCAGTACGAGGTCCAGCTTCTCGGCGCTGATCGCGCCGCCCAGTTTTACCTTGGACGCATAGGCGTATTCGTGATTGAGGGCGTCAGCGTCCTCCGACAGGTACAGATCGCGGTAGAGATAGACTTCCTCCCTGCGTGTGTCGCCGCCTGCTGCGGTCAGAAAGTCCTCTGTCAGGCTCTTTTCTACCTGTTCGCCGAAGGTGGTGTTGATCACAGCCAGATACAGTACGGGCCTTTTCTGTGTCAGCTGCCGGTGAAGGATGGAACCGAGAACGATCAGGGACAGCAGGACCAGAAGGATCGTCCATTTGTGATAGGTAAATATATGCTCTGCCTTTTGGGCCGGGCTCATTGCTTGAAAAGCCGCCTTGTGGGCGGCTTTTTCCTTTTCAGACAATTTGACCATCAGTCATTTTCCTCCGAGCTGTTATCAGGTGCATTGACCGGCCGTTCCTCCGGCGCTTCTTCCTCCCCCGGGGCATCCGCCGCATAATCCCCCGCCTTCTCTTCCTCTTCCGGGACATCCTCCGCATAGTCTTCCGGCGTACCGGAAACGGAGATCAGGAGGCTGTTCAGGATCCAGGAGCAGATCATGGCAACCAGCCCCATGCCGAATATGATGAGCGGCGTAAACACCGCGACCACGGCAAAAAACATGGCAAAATGGACAGCGAAAATCAGGATTGTCGCAAAGAGGTAGTGCGTGCCGATCAAAAAAGCGTTTTTGATCATGGCGGCGTTGGTGTTGTGCACGCTGGCCAGAAGGGGAAAGATGTATAGAAGCACGATCACATACATGATCGATGCTGCTATCACCAATGCCAGGATCAGCGTCCAGATCACGGGCATAACGCCGGTCGAACTCTTGCGCAGATGGTAGAGGATGTACCCGTCAGCACCCAGGAACAGGCCTGCCCCCAGAAGGATCAGCCAGAGCTGTGTTGCCTGCTTGAAATTTTCCTTAAAGGAATGGAAGAACAGTTTCCATGCGTGGGACTCCTCATCGCGAATGACCTTCAGGCACGCGTAGTAAAGCGCTGTCGTGGAGGCACCGATGGTGACAATGGGCAGAGAGCAGATAAACCAAAGTATATTGAGATAACAACTGCAGCTCAGTTTCAGAAGCAGCTGGCTGAACTTGCTGTCATAAGAAAAAAATCTCATGGGAAAGGTCCTTTCAATCCAGTCGTGTCGAATCGCGGAGGATCAGTTCCGTTTCGGTATGAACAGTACGGGCGTCCATGGATGGCTCATTTCTGCGGGATAAAAGCAGCTGTATGGCGGAGATGGCCATGACCTGCGTATGAATGTGTACCGTGCTCAAAGAAGGGCGGAGCATGCGCGACTCGGGCGAATTGTCAAACCCAAGAATCATCACGTCCTCCGGCACAGACTTCCCGATGGTGAATAAGCCGCGGAACAGGTCGCCGGCTATAAAGTCGTTGGCGCAGATAAACACTTCCGGCAGTTCTTCCAGCTCAGAGATCGACTCGATAATCTCATCGACACGATTATTGCAGAATACATAGCGATCCTCTACCGGGACATCCGCCATCAGCATAGCCATCCTGAATGCGGTGTAGCGCTCGTAAAAGGACTGGCAGTGATTATAGTTTCCGACGAAGCCAATGCGTTTTTTCCCGGCGGCAAGCATAAGGTTGACAAAACGGGTGATCTCGGTCGTATTGTCCATATAAAGCTGATCGGCGGGAAGGGAGCAGCCATCTCTCTTGACAGGACCGTCCACAAAGAGGACGGGGACGTCCAGATCGCAGAGCATGTCGTCGTAGTCATAATCGAACATTTCAATACAGATGACAGCTTTCACAAGATCCTTGCGAAACGTGTATGGGAATGTCATGGTTCGTAGATTTTCTTTTGTGACACGGTGCGTGTTCATCGTGTAGCCCGCCTGTGAAATCTCGCGCTGGAATTTGTCCAGCATTGTGGAGGCAAAGTGCGACTGTGTCAAAAAAGAAGAGGTCATCAGCGCGATTTCCCCTTGGTATTTCTGGGAGGGGGGTAAGGAAATCATATCGTCGGATCCTAAATCGGAACTGAAATAGGAGAACTGTTTGTACCCCATTTCCACAGCTTTCTGCAGGATCTTATCGCGCGTAGATGGCGCTATGCCCTCTGAATTATTGATGGCCTTGGACACCGTGTTGCGGGAAATGCCGAGTTCATCGGCAATGTCCTGTAGAGTTACTTTTTTCATATCACATTACTCCTCACAATACTCCGATTTCTATTCTGATTGAATGAATAACACCCGATGACCAAAGAATACCGGAATGTGATTCCTGAACTAAGAAAGCATCGTGTAATTATACCATGGCAAAAGTACAACGGTCAAATAATTGTCACTATCCAAAATGTGCAAATGTAAATATTCTGATTGTGCTGTTTGCAGTATTTGAAATGTAGAAAACATAAAAAACAGCACTTTATCTTTGTCGGAATTGCCGAAAAGTGTGCAAATGCACAAATCTAAATTGACATATCGCATCATTACGATTACAATTTCACTGTCAAAGGTGCGAATGCATCAAATCAATTCGTGTGCGCACACGCCAAGATCTTTTTGCACCACGCATTTACTTGAGGAAGGGAGGTAATTCAATGAAAAAAACTCCGGAATCCGCTGCGGCCGGAAGCAGCGGAAATTCCAAACTGCACAACACATTAGTGTATTTTCGGCAGCATTGGCAGCTGTATGTGATCTTCATGCTGCCGGCATTCCTGTTGACGATCATCTTCCGCTACATTCCGATGGGCGGTATCGCGATCGCATTTACGGAATACAACCCGATCCGGGGAATCTTCGGAAGCGAATGGGTCGGATTCGAGCATTTCCGTCGTTTCCTTTCGTCTCCGGACTTCATGCGGTATCTGGCAAACACGTTGAAGCTGAGTGTCTTCGGATTACTGTGGGGCTTCCCGGCTCCGATCCTGCTGGCTTTTTTGCTTAACCGCATTCTCAGCGCAAAGACAAAACAGAAAATACAGCTCGTGCTCTATATGCCGAACTTTATCTCTGTCATCGTCCTTTGCGGTATTGTACGTATTCTGCTGGCACCTACCGGCATGGTGAACATGCTGCTCGGTACTTCTTTCAACTTCATGACAATGCCTTCTGCCTTCCGTACGATCTACATCGCCTCCGGTATCTGGCAGGGCGCAGGCTGGGCATCCATCATTTATACTGCTGCACTGTCCAATGCCAGTAAGGAATTGAAGGAGGCTGCTGTGATCGACGGAGCAAACATCATCCAGCAGATCAAGGCTGTCGAATGGCCTGCCATCAAGGACACAGTTCTGATTCAGTTCATCATGTCCGTCGGTAATATCATGTCCGTCGGCTTTGAAAAGGCATACG
>CAMOIJ010000090.1 GCA_946615865.1 uncultured Lachnospiraceae bacterium
TGTTTTCTTCTTTGCGACAAGATAAATCATCGCGGCCACATGTATCAGATAAAAAGACAGAAAAGAAACCCCTGCCTTTCGCCATGAAGATCTTCATCGCGCTGATCCTGGCTGTCATCGCCGGGCTTTTGATGCAGGATCACGCTCAATTTGCAGAAGATTACATCAAACCCTTCGGTACGATCTTCCTGAATCTGGTGAAATTCATCGTCGGCGACTGCGGTGGCGACTGCGATTGGTCTCTTTTTTGCCAACGTGTTCAAAAGATTCTACTCGGTCCTCTCGACCGGCGGCCTCTCCTATGAAGCGCCGGAAGCGGCCAAGCCGATGGATGTGGTTGTCGGCATCTTCCCGTCCAACTTCCTGGCGCCGGTCACAGAATCCAACATGCTTCAGGTCATTGTCATGGCTCTGCTGATCGGATTCGCCATCATCCTGCTGGGCGAGAAGGCCGCCAAAACGATCAAAGGCATCGCGCTGGTCGCGGGCGTCGACAGGATTTTTGACATGGGGCGCACGACGTTCAACATCACGGGCGACGCTTTCTGCGCGATCATTATCTCTAATATGATGAAGAAAAATGCACGCGACCTTTAAGGTAACGTGCATGCGCCAAGGCAGCATGCACCGACCAGCGCACATAAAAAACGCGGCCTCAAAGGCCGCGTTTTTAAACCCTCATAATTCGATCATATATTTCTCCACATCGATGACCGCCGTGCCGCCGTCCGCCTCGAAGGAGATCCCGTCCGCCGACTGCCTCGTGTAGATCGTGTTCGACATCGTCTGCTCGCCGTCGTTTACGAAAACTTCGACCGAGAACTTGTCGATCAGAAACCGCAACGTGATCTCGCCACCGCGGTACCGCACATGCGTTTTTCTCTCGGATAATATGTAATGCATAAATCCCGAGTAGGACCGGTCAAAATACAGGATGCTCTCCGCCGGATCATAAGTGATCGAGGTAAACAGCTCCTCATCTTCGGCGACTCTCACCGTAAATTTCCGATACATCGTACCCCCGCCGGGCCGGACCTGCACTGTGAGATCGACGCTGCGCCCCGCTACGCCAGGCAGCCTTGTACGGTCCTTGATGCAAACATCCTCATAGAAGACCGCGTCCTTTCGAAGAGTCTCGATTTCCCGGATCGGGCGCTGGATCAGGCGGCCTTCTCTCTCCGACAGCTCTCTTGGAAAGATCAGCTGGCCGTACCACTTTGCATCCTGCGGTGTGGCATGTTTAGTCTCCGGCGTCTGCATCCAGGCGGACATGACCCGCCGGCCGTCCGGCGTGACCATGCTCTGCGGCGCGTAAAAGTCGATGCCGTAGTCCAGAGAAAAGATTCCCCTGCGGGCAAAAGTGTGTTTTTCCCTGTCGTAGACGCCGGCCAGGTATGCCGCGTTGTTGCCTGAGTGAAACTCAAGACCCTTGGCGAACATCTTCATGGGCAGGAGCGGGATAAAATCCGTATCTCCGAGCCGGAACAGGTCCGGGCACTCCCACATAAAGCCATAGTCATTGCGGCTTCTGTCCAGCGTGGACACATACTCCCAATTGTACAGATCCGGACTTGAAAACAGGACCACTGTGCCGCCGTCCGTAATCGTGCTGCTGCCGATCACACAGTAATAGCACTTCTCTTTTTCTTCATACCAGATCTTAGGATCCCTGAAATCCACCGTGCTGCTCCCCTCGGGAAGCATTTCCGGCGTAATGACCGGGTTGTTTTCGTACTTCACATAATCAACGCCGTCCCCAAAGGCAAGGCACTGCGTCTGCCGGAGTTCTTTGCCCCCGTCCTTGTTCTCAAACTCTTCCACGCCCGTGTAGATCAGAAGATGCCTGCCATCCGGCGCCGTGATCGCACTTCCCGAGAAAACGCCGAAATTGTCGTATTTCTCATTTGGCGCAAGCGCTGCAGGCAGACGCTCCCAGTGGATCAGGTCCTCGGAGATCAGATGCCCCCAGTGCATGGTGTCCCACTCTGTGGAGTAGGGATTGTATTGATAAAACAGATGGTATTTCCCGTCAAAATAGGAAAAGCCGTTGGGATCATTGAGCCAGCCGACCGTCGGTGTGACATGATAGACCGGTCTCTCCTCCTCGGTGATCTGCTTTCCGTTTTCTGCCTCATATTCTCTGGCTTTCGCCAGCAGGTCCGTAGTCATCGGGTTCTCCTTCCTGATCTGCAGTAGTTGTGTTTCCTCTCCGGATACTGATCGGCAGTATGACCTTTTTCTCTTTGACTTCATTTCCTTTGATCATTTCCGTGATCATTCTGACCGCCTCATCCGCCAGCGCCTGAATAGGCTGGCAGATCGTGGTCATTTCCGGATGGAGAAATTTCGTTATATAGGTCCCGTCATAGGCAATGATCTTTACATCCTCGGGGACTCTAATTCCGTGAGCCTGCGCATACTGCAGACAAGCTGCCGCATAGAGGTCCGTGCCGAAGATGCCGTCCACATCCGGATGCTCCTCGAACAGACGCGCTGCCGACTCCTGGTAGGTATTATAGGCACTGTAATTGGGCTGTTTGGGGTAGGAACTGCACGTTATTCCGTGTGCCTCTACAACTTTACGGAACACAAAGTGGCGCTGGCTCGACGGCGTGATGACACTGTCCTCCACTTCGCCGAACTGCACAACATTCCGGCAGCCGCTTCGGATCAGCTCCTGCGCCGCCATGCGTCCTCCCTCCTCGTGATCCGCGGCAACGTAAGGGATCGTCTCGGCCAGTTTCCTGTCCAGTCCGATGACCGGGCGCTGAAGACTCTGGTACTGCTCCGAGGCCAGCGAAGTGTGCGCGCCGAAAATGATCCCGTCCACCCTCTGGCGCCTTAGCATCTCCAGATACCGCAGCTCATAGTTTTTCTCATAAAAGGTATTGCATACCATCGTCTGATAGCCGACTTTACACAGAGAGACCTCAAATGCATTGACCAGCTCTGAGAAAAAGGGATGCGCGAGTTCCGGAATGATCACTGCGACGATCCCGCTCTTTCCGTGAAACAGATTTCTCGCCATCTCATTCGGTGTATAGTTGAGGGCTTCGATCGACTGCATTACCCGTTCTTTGGTCTCCTGCTTGACATACCCTTTTCCGCTGAGTACCCGGGATACTGTCGCCGCGCCAACCCCCGCATGTCTCGCCACATCCTGTATCGTTGTCATAAATCCTGCTCCTGTATTGTATTTGAAGATTGCTTCCATATGCACATTTCGATTCAGGTGCCGAAAAGCGCATACGGAAGCACATCCTACGAATATAATACAGTTATACGATCAATAATTCAAATTCACACGTCAGCTAAAGTGATCAGCCCTTGATTCCGGAAGATGCGATACCTTCCACATAGTACTTCTGCATGAAGATGAACATAACGATCATCGGGATCGCAGAGACAACCAGGGCTGCCATGATCGCGCTGTAATGTACGGGGCTCGTGCTGAAGAAAGACTGCACGGCCAGCTGGATCGTCCGCTTGTCCTCTCCGGTCATGACCAGGAAAGGCCACATGAAGTCATTCCAGTGTGCGACGAAGTCGAGGATGAAGACCGTCGCGTAGACCGTCTTGGAGATCGGCATCACGATCATGAAGAACGTCCGCACAGGTGAGCTTCCGTCGATCGCGGCCGCCTCGATCAGGTCGTCCGGGATGTCATGGAAGAAATTGTAGAACATGTAGATCGAGAAGCACTTGGCGATGAAGGGAATGACCAGCGCCCTGAGCGTATTGACCCATCCCAGCTGCGACATCTCGATATACAGCGGCAGCAGGATCGCCTCCATGGGAAGCACCATCAGCGCCACGATAAAGCTGAGCATCAGCTTGCGTCCCCTGAAATCGAACTTGGCCAGCGCATAGCCGCAGATCGAGTTGATGATCAGATCAAAAACAAGAATCAGGGCAATGTACAAAAGTGTATTTTTAAATACATTGGCCATGTTGATGCGGCGGAATACCTCGATATAGTTGTCAAAGGAAGGATCCACCGGGAGGAAGGTAGTCAGCGAGTTCATGTTCGCGAAGATCTTGGCCTCCGGTTTAAAGGAAGCGGAGATCATCCAGATCAGAGGCGAGACGAATACGATACCGATCAGTGTGTTGCCAAAATAGAAAAGGAATTTTCCCAGCATTGCTGACCCTTTTTTGGATTTCATTGTCTTCTCCTCCTTTCTCAGTCCGCGTTGGTGATCTTTTGAAGGATCAATGACATAGCGACGACGATGACAAAGAATACCGCCGCAACAGAGCAGGCATATCCGAAGTTACCTTTCTGGAAGCCCTGCGTGTAGATGTAATACACCATTGTCTTGGTCGCATTCTTGGGGCCGCCCTGTGTCATGACATAAGGCTGCGTGAACAGCTTCATGGCCTGGATCATCGTGATCATGATGACATATTTGATCGTGCCCTTGAGGTTAGGGATCGTGATGTTCCAGAACTGTTGCCACTTGTTGGCTCCGTCGACTGAAGACGCCTCGTACTGCTCTTTGGGAATACCCTGCAGACCTGCCAGAAAGATCATCATCTGGTAGCCTGCGCCCTGCCATGCCGACATGAAGATAATGGCGTTCATCGCTGTTTTGGCATTGGTCAGGAAGTTGATCGGCTGCATCCCCAGGCCGACCAGTATGGAGTTGATCAGTCCCGTATTGGGGTTGGAGTTATACAAAACCGTCCACAGTACAGAGATGACGACCATGGAAGTCAGCTGCGGGCTGAAGTACATGGTGCGGAAAACAGA
>CAMOIJ010000091.1 GCA_946615865.1 uncultured Lachnospiraceae bacterium
TCGCTATCCGTGAAGGTGGCCGTACTGTTGGTTCCGGCCGTGTTGCTACCGTTATCGACTAATCAAAACAGTCAAATCGGACAATACAGTCTGAAGATCAAGTGAAATTAACCCGGCGCTCGCAAGAGTGCCGGGTTTTTTATATGGTAAACCTTCGAAGGAGATTGTGTAGGTTTACGAATATTTAATGATTTGGGATCATTATTTTGGTTATTTTTTCTTCAAAATCAATCCATGGTCTGATATAATCAGTAGGCGGCATAAATGCGGAGCAATCTGCGCCTTGTGCCGGGGTTGTCATAATGAAGGAGGAACAGGGGTTGACACGTGACGAGAAATATGACATCGGTTACTACGGAGCTGACACCATGACCGATGAAGACGTGGGCCGGATCCTGCAGATCACAGAGCAGGCGGAACAATTTGAGACACTGATGATGTATTTTGACTGCGCGATGTCCCAGATGAGGACCAAACTTGAGATCCTCAACAAGGAGATGGCGCTTAAGAATAAGAGAAATCCGTTTGAATATATAAAGTACAGACTCAAATCTCCCAGCAGCATTTATGGAAAATTAAAGGTGAAAGGGGTGCCTTTCACAGTCGAGAACATTGAGAATACGATCAACGACGTAGCCGGGATCAGAGTGATCTGTTCCTTTATCGATGATATCTACAGTATCAGGGACTCATTCGATGTACAGGATGATGTTGAGATCCTGCAGGAAAAGGATTATATTTCAGTACCGAAGGAAAACGGATACAGGAGTCTTCACCTGATCCTCAGGGTTCCGATCTTCCTTGCCAATGAGAAGAAGTACATGAATGTTGAAGTGCAGTTCCGCACCATTGCGATGGACTTCTGGGCAAGCGTCGAACACAAAATGAAATATAAGAGAGAGATCAGTAATGCGGAGATCATCGTGGAGGAGCTGCGGTACAGCGCGGATCTGATCAATCAGCTTGACAGGCGCATGCTGCAGATCCGGGAGAGGATCGAGCGCAGTGAGGATATTGCTGAAGAGTCCGAACCCGCTTCCGCAGGCGTCAGAATTATGAGAAAGAATTGAACAAAACCCCTTCTTCGGAGAATTCCGCCGAAGAAGGGGTTTTATATATCGTATGAAGATAAGAAACGGTCAGATACCGGTCCATCTGCCGGCTGCGCCGCAGGGGAGGATCAGTCCGTTTCCTTTAACAGGAAGTCCGATCTCAGAGGATTCGACTGTTCCCTTGTGTCTGCCGTCCAGTGCTGTGTGCAGAAGATAGGAGAGCACTGCGGGCTGAAGGCCTGTGGTATATGAGTTGACCAGAACAAAGAGCGGGTCATCGGAGAGAAGCTTGCAGGCGTTCATGAGGAAAGGGTAAATGCTTTCTTCGATCTTCCAGATCTCGCCCTTGGGGCCTCGCCCGTATGAGGGAGGATCCATAATGATCGCATCATAGGTATTGCCCCTGCGGATCTCGCGCTCCACAAATTTGCCGCAGTCGTCTACCAGCCAGCGGATCGGTGCGCCCGAGAGTCCTGAGATCGACGCGTTTTCTTTCGCCCAGGTTACCATACCTTTCGCTGCGTCTACATGAGTGACGCTGGCGCCGGCTTTGGCTGCCGCGACTGTCGCGCCGCCGGTGTAGGCGAAGAGGTTCAATACTTTGACCTTGCGCCCCGAGGACACGGCGTTCTGAATGATCCCGCTGAACCAGTCCCAGTTGACGGCCTGTTCCGGGAACAGACCGGTGTGTTTGAAGTTAAAAGGTTTGAGACGGAAGGAGAGATCCCTGTAGTGGATCGTCCACTCTTCGGGCAGATCCCGAAATTCCCACTCACCGCCGCCTTTGTGACTGCGGTGGTAATGGCCGTTGGGATTTCTCCATTCTCTTCCGCGGGGAGTCTTCCAGATCACCTGCGGGTCCGGACGGATCAGTTTGTAGCCACCCCAGAGCTCGAGTTTCTCTCCGTCAGAAGTATCCAGTACCTGATAGTCTTTCCAGGAATCCGCAATCCACATAATTATTTCTGCTCCTCAAATGTATCGCCTATTCAGCGCGATCTATAGTAAAATGGTTCTCAACAAAGATACACTGAAAACGGGGAAAACGCAAGCAGAGCAGATGAAGGTGTACTATGCCCAAGAAAAACACAAGAAATACAAAAGGTCGAATCATCTCGGCGGCGTGGAAACTGTTCTATGAGAACGGATATGACGCGACGACCATTGAGGACATCATTTATGCTTCGGGGACTTCGAGGGGTTCCTTCTATCACTATTTTGAAGGAAAGGATGCCCTGTTGGGCACTCTCGCTTATGTCTTCGACGAAAAATATGAGGAACTCAGGAAGACTCTGGACCCGGATTGGAACGCGGCGGACAAACTTGCTTTCCTTAACCACGAGTTGTTCGTGATGATCGAGGACAGCATCTCGAGAGACCTGCTGTCGGGACTCCTTTCCACGCAGCTGCAGGCGCAGGGTGAGAAACATCTGCTGGACCGCAACAGGACATACTTCCGCATACTGCGTGAGATCATAACGGAGGGTCAAAAGAGAGGTGAGATCCGCGGCGACTGCACAGCCAGCGAAGTCATCAAGGCCTACGCGTTGTGGGAGAGGGCGCTTATGTACGACTGGTGCCTCTGCGGAGGAGAGTATTCCCTGGTCGCTTACGCGGACAAAATGACTCCGATGTTCCTGGAAAGCTTCCGGCTGAAGAAGCCGGGAAACGTGCGTTAATGAAGAATCTGAATCTGATCTTTTATTATGTACAGCCAAAATTACCTATAAATAAAGCAATTATTGATATTTTAAATACACGGTGTATAGAATGTATTCTATACACCGTTCTGTATTTTATTCTGTTATATATTGTGCTATAATTCGTAATTGATTCGGTCTGAACCAATAAAGGGCCGGATCAAAAAGAAAAAAGCGCCGGAAGGGCGCAGGGGAAATGGAGAACTGTTATGACATCAGCACAAATCTTGATCATTGTAACTATTATCTTGTACATGGCGGGAATGCTCGGCATCGGTATTCTGTTTAACAGAAAAGGTGCGACAAACACTTCCGACGGCTTCTACATCGGCGGCCGCTCCCTCGGACCCGTGGTCACGGCGATGAGCGCTGAGGCTTCGGATATGAGCAGCTACCTTCTGATGGGCCTTCCCGGACTCGCCTACATCGCGGGACTTGCGGAAGTTACCTGGACGGCGGTCGGGCTGTCGATCGGCACCTATTTAAACTTCCTTCTTGTGGCGAGACTACTTCGCAGATACTCCGAGAGAGTAGGTGCTTTTACAATTCCGGATTTCTTTTCCAGAAGATATAAAGATGAGAAACACATACTGTCTTGCATCGCGGCACTGACCATTCTTATATTCTTTATTCCTTATACAGCATCCGGCTTCAAGGCAGTAGGAACTATGTTCAACAGCCTTTTTGGATTCGACTATCACGTGGCTATGATCGTCGGAGCGCTGATCATCATTACTTACACGACTATGGGCGGCTTCCTGGCTGTTTCCACAACTGACCTTGTCCAGAGTATTTTCATGACGATCGCGCTGGTCATCATCGTCTTCTTCGGAATCAACCAGGCGGGCGGAATGGGCGCAGTTATGAGCAACGCGCGCGCACTTCCCGGCTATCTCAATGTCACTCAGGGATATGTCGCATCCACCGGAACGGCAGGATCCTTCGGATTCTTCAGCATTGTTTCAACTCTGGCCTGGGGTCTTGGATATTTTGGCATGCCGCACATCCTTCTCAGATTCATGGGAATCAGAAATGAGGAAGAACTGGTACTGTCCCGCCGGATCGCCTTCGTATGGGTTGTGCTCTCCATGGGTATCGCTGTCTTCATCGGTGTGATCGGCTACAGCGTATCTGTCGCCGGCAAAATCCCGATGCTTACCACCAGCTCCGAATCTGAGACAGTCATCATCCAGATGGCCAACCTGATGAGCCAGCACGGATTCATCTTCGCGCTGTTTGCCGGTATCATCCTTTCGGGAATCCTGGCAGCCACAATGTCCACCGCTGACTCCCAGCTCCTCGCGGCAGCTTCCAGCGTATCCCAGGACCTTGTTCAGGAATTCATGGGCATTAAGCTCACCACCCGTCAGCAGATGAGAGCGGCGAGACTTACCGTTATCGGAATCGCATGTGTTGCGGTGATCCTTGCATGGGATCCCAACAGCTCCGTCTTCCGCGTAGTATCCTTCGCATGGGCAGGCTTCGGCGCGGCCTTCGGACCGCAGATGCTTCTGGCACTGTTCTGGAGACGCTCCAACAGACAGGGCGCGATCGCAGGCATGACTGCCGGCGCGATCATGATCTTTGTCTGGAAGTTCCTGATCGCTCCCATCGGCGGATGGCTCGCGATCTACGAGCTTCTTCCCGCATTCCTGATCAGCCTCGCGGTCAACGTCATTGTGAGCAACATGACTCCGGCGCCGCCTAAGGCAGTCCTGAGCGTGTATGATGAGGTGCATAGGAAGTAAGGAGAGAGAAAACCTAGCACAGAAGTATATATCCTGTCTTTCACTCCGGTTTCACGGATGGGGAAGATAATATTAAATAATATAAAGAAGAGATGGCACGATGGCGCCATCTCTTCTTTAATATTATTGAGGTACTTCCCCGTCCGTGAAAAGTCGTTCCAGACAGGGTATATACTTCTGTGC
>CAMOIJ010000092.1 GCA_946615865.1 uncultured Lachnospiraceae bacterium
CACATCGTCACAACCGAGCACAGCGCAGTGATCCGCGGGCAGAAGCTGGACTATATCGCGACCGCGGGCACAATGGTGGTGGAGACAGCAGGCAAGAAATGCGAGATTTTCTTCACCGCTTATACAGTAGGAGAGGCTGAGGACACCAGCCGGCGCCCGAGCTCATCGCATCGCGCGGGCGCATCAGACCGCCCCCTGACATTTGTTTTCAACGGCGGGCCGGGATCCAGTTCGGAGTGGATGCACATGGGATTTTTCGGGCCGCGCCGCATCGCGTGCGATGACAACGGGGAAGCGATGCAGTTTCCGATTGTGATCGAGGATAATGAATACTCGATTTTGGATATTACGGATCTGGTGTTCATTGATCCGGTGGGAACCGGCTATTCGCGGCCGCTGGAAGGCGCGGAGTTAGCGCATTTCATCGGCTACGATAATGACAACCGGACGGTGGGAGATTTCATCCGTCTCTATGTCACAAGGTATGGCCGCTGGGGTTCGCCAAAATATCTATCCGGCGAGTCCTACGGCACGATCCGCGCTATTGGGCTCGGCAAGTATCTGTCCGAGAAATATTCGCTGGGGCTGAATGGGATTATGCTCGTCTCTTCCATCAATGACTTTACTACTATGATGGAGGATACGCCGAGTGATTATACTTATGCTCTCTACCTGCCGACTTATGCGGCGGATGCATGGTATCACGGGAAGCTGGCGCCGCAGTATCAGGATATGAAGCTCGAGGATTATCTTGCGGAAGTGCGCTGTTTTGCAGGAGGAGAGTTCTTGTCCGCACTGTTTGCCGGCCGCCGTCTGGGGGAGGCAAAGCAGAAGGAAGTGGCGGCGCGCATCGCCGCGTACACTGCCCTTGATGAGCAGGATGTTCTGATGGCCAACCTGCGTGTTCCGTACGTGGATTTCTGCGGGAAGCTGCTCAAGGATCAGAAGCTGGTGATCGGGCGCATCGACGGGCGCTATACCGGTCCGGCGACGGGCGGCGACATGGGAAGCGGCGATTCCGACCCCTCTGCGGCGGCGCTGGGGGATGTCTTTGGCACGGCTGTCAACCAGTATATCAATGATGAGCTGAACTTTCACACGGATCAGCCCTACGAGCCGCTTTCGCTGGAAGTCAATGAAAAATGGACCTATCCGGGTTCGCCGATCGGCTTTTCCCAGGAGAAGATCATTTACGAGTTGATGTCCAAAAACAAATTCCTGAAGATCTGGGTGCTCTGCGGGTATTATGACATGGCGACGCCGTTCTTTGCCGCAGAGTGGGTGTATGATCACGTGTTCCTGAACAAGGGCTATGAGAAGAATCTCAAGTTTACTTATTATCCGTCGGGGCACATGATCTATATGCACAAGCCGTCTCTGGTGGAATTTAGGGAGCAGGCGGAGCGGTGGTATGTGTCATGGGGACAGTCCCTCTGACACCCGCTTCTGACACCTGTAGTGTGTGACAGGGGGACTGTCCCCATGACACTATTTGTGCGAAAATCACAAGAATGGCCACTTTCGTATTTTAGTTCTTCCCGAGCATTTTCTAATGCCTCAACTGGTGCTAGAATCACGTTATCTTGAGAAAGGAAGACAGCGCGATGAACATTACTATTCAAGACAGTTTGCAGCAGTTGAAAGAAGCAGTTGAGGAATTGGAGGCACTCCGGACCGTTATCGCGATGGCAGAGGATCACCCGGTCTATTCCTGTGACCGCGAGACTCTTATCGTTACACGGACAGCGCTGGAGCCGATCCTCAAAGATCTTCGGGAAGTCACTGAAGCTATCCGTGAAGAACTCAAAATTGATTAGTAGGGAAAAAGACTGATACAATGAGAAAAAGACCCGGCGGATGCGATCCGCGGGTCTTTTCCATTTTACGCCCTAACCGAGGCGTTCATGACTCTGTATAGTGAATTTCCTTCCTTAAGGCATTTTTATATCAATCTCATCAGTTTCATACAGCTCATCAAAATCATGTTTTCTGCGGACAAGAGAAATCCTGACATAACACGTGTCTCCCTCGTTCACATAATTAGAAATCGTGTACTCCACATGAGGGGGGACTATGTTATAACCGGCGGTGGTTCGTCCATCCTCGCGGCTCAGTATTGGCTCGATCAACAGCGTGTTGTCGGTGCTGTTTTGTACCAGGATCAGGGACTCGGTGTCTCCGAACTCGTCATGGTGGGCTTTGGATTCAAGCCATACGACGACGCCATCCTCGTTATACAGTTCCTGAAACAGGCTCATATCGCGTTCCGCGACTTCGCTTTCTGTATCTGTGACAACAGAAACTGTATCGGTTGAAAGGGGAGAGTCGCTCAAACCATCGCCTCTGATCTCCAATCTCATGGACAGATCATGGATGGAGATGATTCCCGCCTTTTTGAGATCACTGTCGCTCAGAGTGTACTTTTCTGATACGGTTGCGCCGGCCGGTACAACAATGCTCCCCTGCCCTATAACGAAGCGCCCGTCTGCGATCATCTCGATCCCATAAGCCTCGATTTCGGAAGGAGTATCATTAGTCATAGTGACGGTCATATTTCTCTCACCGTATTCGTCGAGATCAAAGCCTTTGACAGTCACCTTGATGCCGTCCTGATCCATAAGAACTGTTTCCGGAAAAACTTCCACTTTAGCGGCAACGGTTTCTGCTTCCTTGGCATCTGATTCCTGCCCGCCGCTTTCTGCTTCTGCCGCTGCATCGCTGCCTTCTGCTTCTGCTGCCGCATCGCTGCCTTCTGCCTCTGCTGCAGCATCTTTGCCGTCCGCTTCTGCCTCTTCAGCTCCCGCATCAACACTTTCTTCCTCAGCAGTGGGAGATTGTGCCTCCTTTGGAACTGTATCAGCCTTGCCGCATCCTGCCGCAAGCCCGGCCGCCAGAACAATCGCCCCAAGTGTTCCCAACAGTTTTCTCAAAGCCATCTTGATCATCCTCCTGAATTACCGGTATGTAATTGCGTTGATAATCTGATTCTAGCATTCGGTTCTGAAGGCTTCAACTCACATAAATAAAAAGACTGCAATCTTGTGGCTGCAGCCTCTGTGTCATATTACAACTCTATTTGGTATAATAATTTTGATACAGTTATCTTCGCATCGCAAAGCCCAAGCATAACTAATAAGTCATTGCAGGTTTAGTATGAAAGGAGAGATGCCGCTATGAGTTCGATTAAGGATTTTAAAGATCAGAACGGTTATGTCCTGGCGCACGCTGCCATACCGGACGGGTATCAGATCGGCGGATCGTTGGTGAACGGTTTCCAGCATGAATCCGTTCCGTTTTTTGTCACTGTCCACGCGGTCAACCCGGAAACAAAAGCGATCATATACGGCCTGACTGACGAGAAATATACCACATATAAGAATCAGATGATCAAGATGACGTTGAAGGCCATGAGCGACGTAAAGTGGAATTCCATCAGAGACTTCATTGAGCCGGAGGTGTACCTGGATACATTTGCTGCGGCTTTGTCCGGGATGCCGTCGATCAAAGCCGTCGGGAAGGCGGACCTGCCCAGTATCTGCGGCAAAAATCAGCAGCAGGCCTTCAATGACTTCATGGCCCTCTATCAGGATTCTTTTGAGAGGGACGCGTCCCTTGGCACGCCGACCAGGGCTAACAATATTTTGGTAAAATCCTTCATGCGCAAATATGACGGAGTCGCGAAGAGCGGCGCTGCCTGCACAGTAGTTGCAGGAATGGACTACAACGGGATCGAATACTATTCGGAAGCGTCCATGCTGGGCGCGATCAACCCTCTGGCAGGTCTTTTGGGCGCGGCGGTAAAGAACAAACAGGCCGCCGGAAGCTCAAAGAAATTCGGACAGGGAAGCCCCTGCGACGCGATCGACTGGGGCGCCAAAAACAAGTTCCTTCTGGTTTGTCCCAAAGAACATGAAAGAGCAGCTTTAGTGGATTTCATGGAATTTGTCCAGACCTTCCACATGGATCCCCATCTCAGGAATCAGTTTTATCAGCAGATTTCTCAGAGAATCCAGATGCGCATGCAGGAGACGGCGCGCTTCCAGAGCATGGCGCGAGCCAATATGCAGAGCCTGCAGATGAACCAGCAGCGGCTGGCACAGACGCTGGCGCAGAATTCACAGGCCATGTCGAACATGATCATGGACTCGTGGAATCAGAAGCAGGCTTCCGACGCCAGAATTTCCCAGGCCCGTTCCGAGGCGATCCGGGGCGTCAACAGTTACCAGACCACTTATGGGCAGAACGTCGATGTGAGCGTGACGGCAGACCACGTCTACCAGGACCGTTACGGAGATGTTTACGGCGTCTCCGGTACAGCGCCGGATCAGGAGTTTTTGAACCGGAATGACTGGACGGAACTGCACAAAAATAATGAATGAGAGTGAACCGAATTCCGTTAAGGAAGTGTACGGATCCTCAGTTTTTTATTTGTCAGCACTTTTGTCGTGCTTTTTTCTTCTTGTCTATATATACCAATTGTGTCAAGGGGACGGTTCCTCTGTCACACTAATGCCGCGGAGCGGCAAAGAAGAGGAGAAAAACTATGAGATCAGGACTCGGATGGCAAAGTCTCGACCCGATGGAAGCGGTGTCAGCCGTGCACTCTATCGATAACAGATTCCGAA
>CAMOIJ010000093.1 GCA_946615865.1 uncultured Lachnospiraceae bacterium
GAGTACCACATTATCCCGGATCTGCTGCAGATGAAAAAAGAGGGAAAGATCCGGTACTTCGGCTTCTCCTGCCATGCGGGCCCGGATATGCTCGACGCATTCCTGACAAGGCACGAAGGAGTGTTTGATTTCGTGCAGATCCAGCTCAACTATCTGGACTGGACAATGCAGGACGCCAAAGAGAAATGTGATATCATCAGGAAGCACGGTCTCGGGATCTGGGTCATGGAGCCTGTCCGGGGAGGCAAGCTTGCGGTGCTTCCGGAGTCGGAGAAGGCGAAACTCAGGGCGCTGAGGGAGCGCGGTGTAGTGGTGCAGAGAGCGAAGTCAATTGAGGACGATTTGAAGTGAGAATTTTATAAGACTGGGGCTGTGACATGAGCTTTTGGGGCGGTCACAGCCTTTTTTTGTGCGATAAGCCGCCAAGAGCATCTCGAGCTTGCACGAAGATGCATTTGGCGGCCGAGGAAGAAATCAAGTTAAGATTGCTGTGATAGAGCCCCTAGAGGTACCTGTAAGGGCTCTGTGATATCCTGTTCGCTTGAAGAGTGTCCGTTTCCATCCGATTTGAGCAGGGCAAAAAAAGGATGTAGTTCTTTAAGGCATTCTTGTATGAACCCTCCATCGGACTTGATTAAGTTCCAATATGGATGGAGCCTTTTTGGCCGCTCCTGCATGAACCCTCCATCGGACTTGATTAAGTTCCAATATGGATGGAGCCTTTTTGGTCGTTCTTGCATGAAACCTACATCGGATTAAAGGAAAGGTCATATAAGTTGGAGTGATTTGTGGTAAGAAATTCTTTACAGACCATCGGATATGGCAATAAAGCGGAATGGATGTAGAAGTACAGTCAGACTGTCGTTTCGAGCCCCATCGAATTTTGGCAGCAAGCCAGAGTGGATGGAGAGTTCATGCAGGACTGGTATTTTTCCCTCCATCCATTTTCTGATGTTCATTTCTTAATTCCAGCCCATAATTCTTCTTCGCAATTAAAAAGGGGCGTGCCAAAAAAACGAAGGTTTTAAAAAACTAACAAACCAACCGACTCAGAGACTCAGCAAGACTCAAAATCATGATCCATGAGGGCAGGCCACGGCTTTTTGCCGTGGACGGCCGGCAGGAAACAGCGGATGAGGAGGACGGCGTCTGCGATCGCGGGTTCATACATCCGGCGCAGGTCCCGGTTGCTCTGTTCGCAGAGAGGGTCCGGATCGAGGTTGATCATGTGGCCGTGGATGAAGTCGTAGGAAGGCAGGCGCTGCAGGATTCGGTCGACCCGGCGGTAGCCGATGTGGCCGGGAAGGGTCAGGAGGACGTTAAAACCGTGGAGGGAGCGGATGCCTTTGTAGATCTCTTTTTTGACAGCTCCGGGGAAGTAAGGCGCGATTACGGATGCTGACCTGCGGGATGCGTGAATGTGGGCAGCAAGGTTCCGGCGGATCGGGTCGAGGCCGTCTTCTTCGAGAAGGATCCGGTCGAATTCGCTTTCGATCTCTTCGTGGGAGACCCGGCCGCGGGCGGCGAGATCGTTGATGTAGCCGTGGCAGGCGCAGTCAAGGGCGAAGTGGCACAGGAAGCCGCACAGGTAGGCGTAGTCTGCTCTGCGGGCGCCGCGGGCGAGGAATGTCCGGCCGGCCTGCGTGAAGTAGTCTTTCCCGGTCAGGCGGTGCATCCGACCGCCTTCCGCGTGGAGCGGGTGGTGGGAGAAGGGCTTGTAGTAGAAGAGCAGGTCCGGGCCGTGAAGGCCGATGCTGAACAGATCTTCTTCCTGAAGGAGAATATTTCTGGTTTTCTCCGGCAGGGCTTTCAGGACGTCCTGTCCGAAGCGGTAATGTGCATATGTTGAAGGCATGTTTTACTCCTTTGCTGTGACCGCGGAATTCCAATAGTTGTGACCGCGGAATCCTCAGAGCCTCGGCCGCCGCGAATGTGCAGCGCCGCTGTTGTGTGCTGATAACAATATTTTGATTACTGTGTCGCCAATAATCAAGACATTTGACCACCCGGTGGCAAAAAAGAGAGAACTGTGGTAGGGTGGAGAAAAGTCAATTTACAAAAAGGAGAAGCTTATGCTCAAACTGATATCATGGAATATAGATTCACTGAACGCGGCTCTGACCTCGGCGTCGCCGAGGGCGCAGATGTCCAGGGATGTGCTGAATACACTGAAGGGAGAAGACGCCGATATCATCGCAATCCAGGAGACGAAGCTGCCTGCGGCGGGTCCGTCCAGGAAGCATGTGGAGGCGCTGGAAGATTACTTTCCCGGCTATCAGGCCGAATGGGTGTGCTCGGAGCCGCCGGCGAGGAAGGGTTACGCCGGAACTATGATCCTCTATAAAGAGGGGCTCGCGCTTCAGAAGATCGTTCCGAGGATAGGGGCGCCCGACACGATGGACGACGAGGGAAGGCTGATCGTCCTTGAAAGTGATGATTTCTATTTTGTGAATGTGTATACGCCGAACGCGGGCGATGGGCTTAAGAGGCTCAGCGAGCGGCAGGAATGGGACAGGCTCTACGCCGATTATCTGGCGGAGCTGGATCAGAAGAAGCCCGTTATCGCATGCGGCGACTTCAACGTGGCGCACACGGAGATCGACCTGGCTCACCCTGAGAATAATCATATGTCGGCCGGCTTTACCGATGAGGAGAGAGAAGGCTTCACAAATCTGCTCGCCAAGGGTTTCACCGATACTTTCCGGTTCGTTCACGGAGATGTGAAGGGCGTCTATTCCTGGTGGGGACAGAGGATCCGGACCAGCAAGATCAATAATTCGGGATGGAGAATCGACTATTTCCTGGTGAGCGACCGCATTAAAGAGCAGGTCAAAAAATCGGAGATGATCGACTCCGGTCCCAGACAGGATCATACGCCGATCCTGCTGGAAATCGAAATCTGACACCAATGTAGTCAGAACCATGGAGATCGACATCTGACTTCAGGGAGTCAGAACTCAATAAGCAATAGATTTGTTGAAGGAAAACCTAAATGATAGGACTTGGAACACTCATTAACGGCGCCGCAATTGTGGGCGGCGGGCTCCTTGGCAATTTTACCGGGAAATTATTTCAACAGGATCAGCAGGAATCACTTAATAAAGCTTGCGGTATAAGCGTAATTTTTATTGCCATAGCAGGGGCCATGCAGGGAATGCTCGCAATTGACGGCGGTGCGATCGCCAGCGGAAAATCCATGCTGGTCGTGCTGTGTCTGGCAGCAGGCACGATCATAGGGGAACTGATCGGGATAGAAAACGGCTTTGAGAGATTCGGAGAGTGGCTCAAAGAGAAGACAGGGAACAGCGGCGACGCGCAGTTCGTCAATGCTTTTGTGACGACATCGCTGACAGTGTGCATCGGAGCGATGGCGATCGTCGGAGCTATTCAGGACGGAATACTGGGTGATTACTCCACGCTTGCGGTAAAATCGGTGCTGGACTTCATCATTGTGGCGGTCATGACGTCGTCCATGGGAAAAGGATGTGCTTTTTCCGCTATTCCGGTATTGGCTTTTGAGGGCAGCATAACGCTGCTCGCGAGACTGATCGCACCGATCATGACGGATATGGCGATCGCATATCTTTCTTTGATCGGCTCGATCCTGATCTTCTGTGTGGGCGTAAACCTTGTCTGGGGCAAAAAAGTGCGCGTCGCGAATATGCTGCCGGCAGTGCTGCTGGCGGTGCTCGCCGCCTATCTGCCCTGGAGCTGGTAATGGCGGTATCCGTAGCCTGGCTGAAAAGACACTGATCAAATACTGCAGTATTGACAATGGGAAAAAGAGTATGGAGAAAGATTATCAGAGAGAAGTGGAATTGAACGCGTCAGACTTTGTGCTGGTATCAGACTATGTGCCGGCTGTCATACAGGAGATCCGCTATCACTCCACATATAATTTTGTGGGGGACCGGGTCGACGGATACGAGCAGCCCTGCGCAATACTGACGAAAGAGGCTGCGAGAGCCCTCAAAGAGATCAGCAACAGACTGAATGTGATGGGATACCGGATCAAGGTGTTTGACGCTTATCGCCCGGCGGCTGCGGTCAGACATTTTACCCTGTGGGGTGTGGATGATCTGGACCTGCGCATGAAGCCTTTCTTTTATCCGGATCTGGAGAAGCAGGAACTCTTCAGAAAAGGATATATTGCCAGTAAGTCGAGTCACAGCAGGGGCAGCACGATCGACCTGACGCTTCTTGATATGAAGACAGGCAAAGAGGTCGACATGGGGAGTCCTTTCGACTATTTCAGCGAGGTTTCTCACCCCGATTATAAAGGAGTTACGAAAGAACAGTATGAGAACAGAATGTTCCTGCAGGATATGATGGTCCGCGGAGGGTTCGAGCCGTACGACTGCGAGTGGTGGCATTTTACGCTGAGAGATGAGCCTTTCCCGGATACATATTTTGACTTCCCTGTGTCGACGGAAGTACTGAAAAGGTGAACTGCCCGTCGCTTTCGATTTACATAGTGGACGGGGTGTTCTGCTATAAAATGAATAAAGCCGGTCCGGCCGCCCGCGCGGGAAAAGAACGCGGGCGGCCGGACCGGCTTTAATGATGTGCGCCCGGCGGCGCACGTTTCCAACGGGTGAAAGTCCCGAATCCGCCCG
>CAMOIJ010000094.1 GCA_946615865.1 uncultured Lachnospiraceae bacterium
TTTAGTTTTAAATTCTACTGAGTCTGCGCCGGCTCCCCGCTCTCACTCGGTAGAACCTGTACGGGTTCTCCGCTCTCGGTCGGCTTGATGCCCTGGCTCTCAAAATACTGATTTATTTCATCCGCATGATCGTTCATCCATTTTGCGCCGAACATGCTCGCTGCGGTGAGTCCCGCCACGATCAGGGTCAGTACTACTGCTTCCCAATAATGGTTCTTTCCGGCATCTCTTCTCTCGGCTTCCGCCCAGTGATCCATCTTCTCTCCGCGCTTCGTAACAAGCCCGTAGACCAGGACAATAACAATGGTGGCTGCTATCATCACGTTGGCGCCCATACTTCCTTCCACGCCGAAACTCGTGTTGTAGAAAATGCCGTCGCGCGCCGAAGCGGCTTCAAGCTTGAAGACAGAATACTTTGACACAATGCCGCTGTTGGGCAGGCCGAACACGATGCTCTGGGAGAAGTTCCATGCCGTGTGGGCCCAGATCACCGTCCAGAGGCTGTCCCAGTAATAGACGATCAGCGAGAACAGAACGCCGATCAGGAATACCTGAAGCAGGCCGAGATTCGTCACTCCGGGATTTCCCATGTGCAGCGCCATGAAGACCAATGCGTTCACGAGGACCGCGATGGCCGGCCAACGATAACGACGGCGAAGCTTCTGGTACAGATAACACCTGTCTATGATCTCCTCCGCGCCCGATTGGATCAACACGCAGAACAGGAAGATAAAGAAGAGCTTCGGATCAAACCCACTAAATGACAGCTTGATATCCCCCATGATGACCGACATCAGGATACAAAATCCGTTCATACCGAATCCAAGCAGAATACCTGCCGGAATTGCCTTGAGGTTGTTGCCGTGTCGGTTATAGAGGAAAGCCTTCCACATGGGCCAGTTGCTCTTAAAGAGCAGGATCACCAGCATGAATACGATCCAGATTCCATAGAAATTAAAATACTGAAGAAGGAACTCCACGCTGTCCGCATCGCCCAGAAGATTCATACCGATCTGGTTCGCGGGTATGACCCATCTGTTCAGGATAAGGCTCAGAAGATCTCCAAATAACATCAGCAGGACAGACAGCATAGCTGCGATCACGAAGATATCTGTCCAGCTTGCGCACGCGCGAAGGAAAGACTTCCGCTGCTTTTCATCCGGCACTTCCAGCGGCACAGGAGGTTCCGCAGGCGGCACAGGAGGCTCGACCGGCGGCTCTGCAGGCATAGGATTTTCCTGCGCCGCAACCGACACTTCCTCTGCTGAAGAAGCCATAATGTCTTCAGTTACTACCTTTTCTGTTTCCATGATTTTCTCCTTATCTGACTTTTTTATCCTTCGTCATCGCAGCTTCCTCCGCTGCGTCAGGTTTTTCCTTTGCTATTAATATTGACATGACGCGCTGTTAATGTAAATGTCTATTCCTCCAACAGTCTCCCAAGGAGCTGTTCCCTGTTGTTGATAAACAGGGCGGTCACCTGATAACTGTCTGTCTCCTCATAGGAACAGGGGTGGATCGCCCCGTCGTCGAAACTAAGGATCTGCGCCCCGGGAAGTCCCAGCAGGATCGGCGAGTGTGTTGCAACTATAAACTGCGATCCCTCTTTAACGCAGCGGTCGATCTCAACGAGCAGAGTCAGCTGCCTCTGCGGGGACAGGGCCGCTTCCGGCTCGTCCAGAATATAGAGTCCGTTCGGCCTGAAACTGTTCTGCACAAGGGCCAGGAAACTCTCTCCATGAGATTTTTCATGGTAATGCTGAGGCCTGCCGCCGGGTCCCCTGCTGTACTCCTCTTCTTTCGTCGCCACGTTATAGAAGCTCTCCGCGCGAAGGAAATAGCCTCCTCCCGCGCGGCGGACGCCCCTTGAAAGCCGGATCGCGCCGCAGAGTTCCGAGTGGGAATCATAAGTGGAAAAATTGTAGTTTCTGGTCCCACCTTCGGGATTGAAGCCGAAACTTACAGCGATCGCCTCCAAAAGCGTCGACTTTCCGCTGCCGTTCTCACCCACAAAGAATGTGACCGGCCGCGTAAATGCGATCCGGTCTGTTCCGCTGATCGCCGGAATGTCCCGGATATAACTTGCCTCGTCTATTTTGTCCCAGTTGATCATAACACTATTGATCAGCAGATTATTCAGCATTCTTTCAGATCTCCTTTGATCCTGGTCCGCCCCTGCAGGCTGCAGTCGATCATCCATAGCAGACAATAGTTAAAAAAGGATGATAAAACGGCGCTCATCCGTTTATAATTATACATGGAGTGAGCCGCAAACAGGAGATTTGAAATGATTTACAATTACTCCCGACGTCAACGGCTTCGAGTACGAGATCCGTGAATCGTCCCGGTGTGTGAGGGAAGGCAGGTCTCACAGCGATATCTTCAAACCCGAAGACAGCGTCGCGGTACTTCGGCTTCTGGATGAAGTGCGCGAGAGCTGGAATATGCGTTTTGCGTTCGAAGACTGAATCCGCACATGTTTTGACAAAAATAAGGAGTATTCGAATGATGGAAGGAATAGAGATTGATCTGATACAGATGCTGGATTGCCGTGAGCGCCGTAATTTCATAGAAATATTGAACAGATTGTCGATACTGCCGCTGCTCCGATCACGGTTGTATGTGACACAGCACCGGTGAACAGGGGGATCAAGCAAATCTATCTCTCCGGCAGCAGCTTCCTTCACATTCATGATTTCGCGGTAGCTCTGAACTGATGAGAAAGTTTGACGGCGTGCGGATCTATCAATATCACACCTGATAGGACAAAGAGGCGGAGGGACTAATCTCTCCGCCTCTTCTGAATACATCGTCATCTCTTTCCAAATTTTGTCCCTGGCAGAAATTATTTTTTACGCGTTTTTGAAGTTAAACGCGGCCTTTCCGGGATATGTTGCAGCGGCTCCGAGCTGTTCTTCAATCCTGAGCAGCTGGTTGTACTTCTCAACACGTTCGGATCTGGAAGGTGCGCCGGTCTTGATCTGGCAGGTGTTAAGAGCAACTGCGAGATCTGCGATCGTGGTGTCTCCGGTCTCACCGGATCTGTGAGAAGAGATTGCTGTGTATCCGGCCTTGTGAGCCATCTTGATGGCCTCAAGGGTCTCAGATACGGATCCGATCTGGTTGAACTTGATCAGGATGGAGTTAGCAGCTCCGTTGGCGATACCTTTGGACAGTCTCTTGGTATTGGTAACAAACAGGTCGTCACCTACCAGCTGGACCTTATCGCCGAGTTTCTCGGTCATCTTCTTCCAGCCTTCCCAGTCCTCTTCATCCAGGCCGTCTTCGATGGAGTAGATGGGATACTTGTCAACAAGCGCTGCCCAGTGATCGATCAGCTCATCAGTTGTGAAGTCCTTGCCGGATTTCTTCTGGTGATAGAATCCAATCCCCTTAGGGCTCTTCCACTCGGAGGCAGCAGCGTCCATAGCCAGGACAAAATCCTTGCCGGGCTCATAGCCGGCAGCCTTGATCGCCTCAAGGATCAGTTCGATAGCGCCTTCGTCGCCTTCGGGTTTCATGGGAGCGAAACCGCCCTCGTCGCCGACAGCAGTGACGTCTTTGTTAGCCTTGAGAATCTTCTGCAGCGCGTGGAATACTTCCGTGCACCAGCGGAGGCCTTCCTTGAAAGTGGGCGCGCCGACGGGCATGATCATGAATTCCTGTGTATCAACAGAGCTGTCAGCGTGAGCGCCGCCGTTGAGGATGTTCATCATGGGAACGGGAAGCTTTGTGGCCTGCACGCCGCCAAGGAAGCGATAAAGCGGAATATCCAGTGAAATAGATGCAGCTCTCGCTGCGGCGATGGAAACTGCGAGGATGGCATTTGCGCCGAGTTTGGACTTGTCAGGCGTGCCGTCTGCAGCGATCATAGCTGCGTCAACAGCGTATGTATCGGAAGCATCCATACCGAGCAGAATGGGAGCAATGATCTCGTTAATGTTGGCAACGGCCTTTGTGACGCCCTTTCCGCCGTACTGAGACTTGTCGCCGTCCCTGAGCTCGAGGGCTTCGAACTCGCCCGTGGAAGCGCCGCTGGGAGCAGCTCCTCTTCCTACAGTGCCGTCAGCCAAAGTAACTTCAGCTTCAACCGTGGGGTTGCCTCTGGAATCAATGATCTGTCTTCCGTATACTTTTTCGATCTGTAAATAGTCTCTCATGTGTTCTCCTTTCGCATTAACAGAAGGCTTTTGTCTGAGGTCGAAACTTCCGAATGCCTACAGTTCTTTATGCAAGGCATTTGGACGCAAGACCTCGACCGTTACGATCTATCAGGGAATTGCTCATCCCATCTGTAAAAAATTATAGGGTTGCCGAAAATGGAAGTCAATTAGTTTTAACTAACTTTTTT
>CAMOIJ010000095.1 GCA_946615865.1 uncultured Lachnospiraceae bacterium
TTCTTCCTGAACAGTTTCTTCCGTATTCTGTGCTTCAGCTTCTTTTGGTTCTTCCTTTTTTCCTCCGCAGCCGGCTGCAGATATAAGCACGACCATGATCATCAGACATACCAGACTTTTTTTCCACAATGATCTCATTCCACGTCCTCCTTTTTATTGAACCTCTGCTTTTTCATAACCTCCGCGGCACCTCCTGTTAAGCTATATGATGCCACGGATCGCTCCGCTTCTCAGCAGCTCTCGCGCTCCTACGAACATTCGGAATCCGCTGATTTTCCTGAGTTTTTCAGGAAATTCGCTGCTTCCTCATGTTCGGCGGGTCCCAAACTCATAAGCCGATTCACGCGAGCATGATCGTCTTATGAGCTTTTGACCCTGACATCATTATACTATGTTTCACGTGAAACACTATGAATTATTATCCGGTTCTTATCCGGTTCTCCTCTGAACACATCCAATCTAAACGATCGGTTCTTTCGACGGTGTTCCGGCTTTTCTCGGATACTTGGCCGGTGTAGGGGATATTTTTCTGATCTTAACCAGCGATCTCTTATAATCCGTTCCCGGAAGAGTAAAGAATACAGTCTCAGGATCCTTTCCTCCCAGGATCCTGACAGCTTTCCTGCTCTGTTCGATCTCTTCCTGTACCTGTTCGGTCTTGTAGGAGATAAAGCTGCCCCCTATTTTGACAAATGGCATGCAGTACTCGGACAAAGTAGCCAGGTTCGCGACAGCCCTGGAACAGCATATATCCGATTTTTCTCTGTAATTCTTATTTCTTGCCAGTTCTTCCGCCCTTGCGTGGACCGCTTTGACATTGGTAATCCCGAGTTTTCCGATCGTATCCTCCAGAAAACGGATCCTCTTATTCAGGGAATCCATCAGGATGACTTTCGTTTCCGGAAATGCAATAGCTATGGGGAGTCCGGGAAATCCTGCACCGGTTCCCATGTCTAAGATTGTACACCCTTTTTCCAATGTTTCACGTGAAACAATCTTAATTATTGTCAAACTGTCGAGAAAATGCTTCTCGTAGACGTCCTTCTCTTCCGTGATCGCCGTCAGGTTCATGACTGCGTTCCATTCGATCAGATTCTTGTAATAGAGTTCAAACGAGAAGAGCATGCGGTAGTCTATGGTGACGCCAAGTTCTGCCGCATTCTTTTGAAATTCGCTTATTATATCGCTATGATTCACTTTTTCCTCCATGAAGAAGCGCTCTGTATTTTTCCAGGTAGATCAGAAGAACAGCAATATCCGCAGGTGTAACGCCGGATAAGCGGGAAGCCTGACCGATGGAAGAGGGCCTGAACTGTTTGAGCTTCTGCCTCGCCTCAAGGCGCAGACTGCCGACATCATTATAATCTATATCTGCAGGTATCTTGCGGTTCTCCATTTTTTCAAACTGCTCGACCTGCCGCTTCTGCCTGGCGATATACCCCTCGTATCGGATATTGATCTCGACCTGCTCCGTCACTTCTTTCGGAAGAGGGGACCTCCCGGGATCGAGTCCTGCCACCTCTTCGTATCCGAGTTCCGGCCTGCACATGAGTTCAGCAAGAGAGCAGGCCGTCTTGAGGTCCGCGGAACCGTGTGCCCGCAGGTACTCCTGGTTCTCCCTGGCCGCTCCGATCCGTATGCCCTTCAGTCTTTGGATCTCCTTATCGATCATCTCTTCCTTGCGGCAGACATGGTCATACTGCTCCTGACTGATCAGGCCGACCCTGTACCCGTATTTCCGAAGGCGCAGGTCCGCGTTGTCCTGGCGAAGGAGAAGCCTGTACTCCGCGCGGGACGTCATCATGCGGTACGGCTCCCTGTTGTCCTTCGTGACAAGGTCATCGATCAGGACGCCGATATAGGCTTCGGACCGCTTGAGGATAAGCGGCTCTCTTCCCAGTATCTTCATCGAGGCGTTGATCCCTGCCATCAGTCCCTGTGCCGCTGCCTCTTCATATCCGCTGCTTCCGTTGAACTGGCCGGCGCAGAAAAGCCCGTCCACGTCCCTGGTCTCCAGAGTCAGTTTGAGGAGGTTCGCGTTGACGCAGTCATATTCGATCGCGTAGGCGTTCTTTACGATCACGCAGTTCTCGAGTCCCGGGACAGTTCTGTACATTCTCTGCTGGACGTCGTCCGGCATGGAAGAAGACATTCCGTCCACGTAGACCTCGTTGGTCCCTCTTCCTTCGGGCTCAATGAAGACCTGGTGCCTCGTCTTTTCTGAGAACTTGATCACCTTGTCTTCAATGGAAGGGCAGTATCTGGGCCCGGTGCCTTCAATGATCCCCGCGTAGATCGGAGAGCGGTCTATATTTTGACGGATGATGTCGTGCGTCTCTTCATTGGTATAGGTCAAAAAACAGGGTACCTGCTCGATCTGGACATCTGCCGGGTCCGTGGAGTAGGAGAAGGGTATTACGACCTTGTCTCCCTCCTGGATCGTCATCTTGGAATAGTCCAGGGACCTTCCGTCCATTCTGGCCGGTGTGCCTGTCTTGAATCTGCGGAGCGGGATCCCTATCCCGTTCAGGGAATCCTTGAGTCCTGTCGACCGCTGCATTCCGCTCGGGCCCGTCTCCGTAATGGATTCTCCGACAAGACAGCGCGCGTTCAGGTAGGTCCCCGTGCAGATGATCGCCGCCTCGCAGCGATAGACTGTCCCCGTATGGATCTTAACGCCGGTGACTTTCCCTTCCTCTGTAAGGATCTCAGTGACCTCCGCCTGCCGGATCGTCAGGTTCTCCTGCTGTTCGAGGACCTGCCTCATGGCTTTGGAGTATTCCGCCTTGTCTGCCTGTGTCCTGAGAGAGTGAACCGCCGGCCCCTTGGAAATATTGAGCATCTTGGACTGGATGAAGGTCTTGTCTATATTTTTACCCATCTCTCCGCCGAGAGCATCGATCTCCCTGACAAGGTGCCCCTTGGAAGAGCCTCCTATATGCGGATTGCAGGGCATCATCGCAATGCTGTCGACATTCATGGTGAAGATCACCGTCTTAAGTCCCAGCCTGCTGCAGGCAAGCGCCGCTTCCACGCCCGCATGGCCCGCGCCGATCACGCAGACCTGTGTGTCGATCGTGTAGTTCATATAATTGATTCCTCGAACATATGTTTTACTATTTAAATAATAATACTTTTTATATTCGTTTATTACAAGTGTTTGGTTGAGTGCTAACCTAAATTCCGCATGGGCTGACAAGTGTTTCCGGATTGTTCTTCCATGTTCCGGATCCTCATCATTTTCCCAGACAGAACCTCGAGAAGATCTCCTCGACCAGGTCGTCCTCGACCGCTTCACCGAGGATCGTTCCCAGTACCCTGTAGGCATTCATGAGGTCGATGGAGAAGAAGTCCTCGCTCATTCCGCTCTCAATGCTGTCTTTGACAAGGCGGATGGAATCGCGCGCCTCTTTGACCGCATCCATATGCCTGAGGTTGGTCAGGAAGATCTCGTTCTTCTCCGCGATCTCTCCGGTATGGAAGAGATCAGCCACATATTCGGTAAGCTCTCTGATCCCTTCTCCTGTCTGCAGGGAGCAGAAGAGGAGAGGAGGGCACTCTCTGCCGCGGGAGAGGAACAGTGCTTTCACCTGTTCTTCCGTAACTTCAGAAGAGAGGTCTGTCTTATTAACCAGGATAATACAATTTGTCCCCTCATCCAATCTGGCTGTGATCCTCTCAGCGATCTGTGCGTCTTCCTGGGAGAGTTCCCTGGAACTGTCGATCAGGAACAGGATCAGGTCCGCGTTTTCCAGCGCCTGCTGCGCCCTATGAACGCCGATCTGTTCCACCTTGTCTTCTGTATCCCTGATGCCTGCTGTATCCGTCAGATGAAGGAGGACTCCCCCGACTCTTACCGTCTCACTCAGTGTATCTCTCGTCGTGCCCTCGATCTCGGTGACGATCGCCCTTTCTTCTCCGGTGAGGAAATTGAGCAGTGA
>CAMOIJ010000096.1 GCA_946615865.1 uncultured Lachnospiraceae bacterium
ATCAAATAAAGCCGCAGCACCGGACGATCCCGGTACTGCGGCTTTTTATTATTACAATGATTATGCTCTGAGTGTGATCCCGAGCACTGCATCCAGCTTCTTGAGGATCTTGGCCACATATCTGTCAAGATCTTCTGAAGTGAATTCCTCTTCGCCAGCCCTGAAAGTGAGGGTGAAGGCCATGCTCTTCATAGTGGGCGGAATCGGAACGCCTTCGTATACGTCGAAGAGTCTGATGTCGCGGACGTACTTGCAGGCTGCCCTGATCTGATCCTCAACCTGCGCGCAGGTGATGTTCTTGTCCATGACAAGCGCGAGGTCACGGGAGACATCCAGGAACTTCGGCAGGGGTTCAAAGGCCGGTGTATTTCCGCACAGCGGATACAGAGCAGCCAGATCCAACTCCATCAGATAGAGGTTTGTGCGCATGCTCTCGGCTTCAGCGATGTCGTATGCAAGAGTGCCTATATATCCTACAGTCTGACCTTCGCAGATCACGTCAGCGGTCTGGTAGGGATGTGTGAAGCTTCGGGTTGCAGCCTTGTATGCAAATTTCACATGCAGCGTATCCGCTACTGTCTCAGCAGCGCCCTTTACAGTGAAGAAATCCTCTCCTTTTCCCCAGAAAGCGACGACCAGGTGATCTCTCTCATCCGGATACTCGGTAAGAGGAAGCGCCTTGGGCACGAAGACTTTCGCGATCTCAAAGAGTCTGCCGTCGAGGCGGCCGTTCTTCTGGTTGCGCACGACTGCATGGAGCATGGAAGCCGTCAGCGTGGTCCGCATCAGGGACAGCTCTTCGCTGATGGGGTTCATGATGCGGATCGCATTGCGCTCCGGAGCATCTGCAGGATAGCGGAGCAGGTCCAGATCGGAGGGCGAGAAGAAGGAATAGTGCATGCACTCGTAAGCGCCGAGTCCGCACAGAGCCTCCTTGACGCGCATCTCGCGGCGCTGAACGGGATTCCAGCCGCCGGTAGTGACTTCCGCGCTCTTGAGGAAAGTGGGAACGAGTTTGTCATAGCCGTACATGCGGATGACTTCCTCAGCCACATCCTGATAGCCTTCCATATCGTCACGGTATGCGGGAACCTGGAGGGTCAGCATACGCTTGCCGTCTTTCTCACTGATCGAAGGCTTCATGTCGAGGTTGTTCATGATGCGGACGATATCCTCATCCGGAACAGTAATGCCGAGAACGCCGCTGATCTTGTCGATCTCGACGGTCATCTCGCGGGGCTCGACGCTGTTTCCTGTGTTCACATCGAAGTGAGTGGAGGAAACCTTGCCGCAGCCGAGCTCCTCGACGAGGTGCAGGGCGCGCTTCATTGCCATAACGGTCGCGTACTCGTCGACGCCCTTCTCATAGCGTGCGCTCGCGTCTGTGCGCTTGCCGACGCTTCTGGATGTGCGGCGGATGTTATCGCGCGCGAACTTCGCGGATTCAAACATGACAGACTCGGTTGTGGGAAGGATCTCGGAGTTGAGACCGCCCATAACGCCTGCCAGCGCGATCGGGCGCTCGCCGTCGCAGATAACCAGGTTGGAGCTGTTCAGTGTCAGCTCCTGCTCATCAAGAGTAACGATCTTCTCTCCATCCTTCGCGGTGCGGACATTAATGCCGTTGCCGCGCAGATACGCATAGTCAAAGGCGTGCATGGGCTGGCCCAGCTCTGTCAAAATATAGTTGGTAATATCAACCATATTTGAAATAGCGTTCATTCCGACCAGTGCCAGACGGCGGCGCATCCAAGCGGGGGACGGGCCTGTTTTGACATCATAGACATAGTGGCCGATATAGCGGGGGCACAGCTGCGGTGCGTCAACAGTAATGTTGAAGTTGTCAAGTTTCACATCTGTCTCTGTGTAGTCCAGAGCAGGCATCTTGAGAGGCTTCTCCAGGACTGCAGCGACTTCGCGCGCGATGCCGAAGATGCTCTGGCAGTCAGGGCGGTTGGCTGTGATCGCGATATCGAAGAGCCAGTCGTCAAGGCCCAGGATTGGCTTTACATCCGCGCCGACCTCAGCGTCATCGGGAAGTACCAGCAGTCCGTTATAGCCTGCGCCGGGATACATATCTTCGCTGACGCCCAGCTCAACTCCTGAGCAGAGCATACCCTGGGACTCATATCCGCGGAGTTTCCCCTTCTTGATGGTCATGGTTCCTTCAACCGTAGTGTGGTCACGGCTTGTGGCGTAGACGGTCGCGCCTACCAGTGCTGCAGGGAACTTCTTACCCGCCTCGACGTTGTCCGCGCCGCAGCAGATCTGGAAAGTGCCGTGCGCGCCGCAGTTCACTGTGCAAACGTGCAGATGTGTGTCCGGAATAGCCTCACAGGTCTCCACAAGACCTACTACGACGCCGGAGATATCCTCTCCCACTTCATGAAGCTCCTCTACCTCGAAACCGCAGGAGAAAAGCTTGTCCTGCAGCTCCTGGGGAGTGCAGTCGATCTCTACATATTCTTTTAACCAGCTAAGTGGTGTGATCATAATCTGTATCCTCCTTTCCCCGCGTCAGGCATCGTTGATCTGCTCAAGGACGCGAAGGTCGGACTCGAACAGGAGCTTGATGTTGTTGATGCCGTACTTGAGCATTGCCGCGCGCTCGATACCGATACCGAAAGCGAATCCGCTGTATTCATTGGGATCGATGCCGCAGTTCTCAAGGACCTTGTTGTTGACTACGCCGGCGCCGAGGATTTCGATCCAGCCGGTGCCTTTGCAGAGCTTGCATCCCTTGCCGCCGCATGCGAAGCAGCTGCAGTCAACTTCTACGCTGGGCTCTGTGAAGGGGAAGAAGGAAGGGCGCAGTCTTGTGCGTGTTCCCTCGCCATATACCTGCTGTACGAACTCATCCAGCATGCCCTGCAGGTCGCAGAGAGTGATGCCCTTATCTACTACCAGGCCTTCCATCTGGCTGAACATAGGGGAATGAGTCGCGTCGTCGTCAGAGCGGAAAACCTTGCCGGGGGACAGGATCTTGATCGGGGGCTTCTTGGCCTCCATGACATGGATCTGGCCTGCGGAGGTTTGTGTTCTCAGAAGATACTCGGGAGACAGATAGAAAGTATCCTGCATATCTCTGGCCGGGTGGTCCATGGGAGTGTTCAGAGCCGTGAAATTGTAGTAATCGTTCTCGATCTCTGTTCCTTCATAGATCTCAAAACCCATTCCGGCGAAAATATCGACCATCTGGTTTTTCATCTGCGTGATGGGGTGAAGATTGCCGCGGGGATCCTTGTCGGCAGGGATCGTGACGTCGATCTTCTCGCTCTCATAGCGGTGCTGCAGCTCGGCCTCTCTGGCCTTCTCTTCCATTTTGGTAAGATTCTCAAGCACCCAGTCCTTGAGAAGGTTTACGTTCTTACCGAAATCGGCCTTCTCATCCTTGGGAATGTTGCGCATCTCCTTCATCAGCGCGTTCACTTCGCCCGCTTTGCGGTCCAGATACTTCTTGCGAAGCTCATAGATGCTGCGGGAGTCAGTGCGGCCTTTGGCTTCTTCCAGGAATTTTTCCCGGATCTCATCAAACCTGCTCATAGCTTCTCCTTTTTTATAAATATTATTATTGTGCAAATACAAAGTCCCATATCCGGCTTCGCTTTACGAAACCGAATATGGGACGAGAAAGGACAAATTCCCGCGGTACCACCCACGTTCAGACGGCTTCCTGCCACCTGCTCTCATTGATCGCTGCTCGTCGCTGCCGCAGCGGCATCCGCTTATC
>CAMOIJ010000097.1 GCA_946615865.1 uncultured Lachnospiraceae bacterium
GCCACCTGCTCTCATTGATCGCTGCTCGTCGCTGCCGCAGCGGCATCCGCTTATCGCCGTTTTTATTAAAGCGCCTCGCGAAGGACTCCCATGCTGAAATTCACAGCGCCGCGCGCACCCCCGTCTCTCAGCCGGTGAACGGGTTCTCTGTCGGTGTACGGGATCGGCCTGCTACTGACACATGTTCAGCATCCGCCTGTCAGGTTTAAAAGAATACTCCTTTATAAACCGTAACAAACGCTATTTTAGGCACTTTTCCGGGTGTTGTCAAGAGATTCACCGTCTAATAACGCTTCCGTTTCCGGCCTGTCTCAGTCTTCCTTCACACGGATCAGGAATTTCAGGGTGTAGTCTTTCTTAGCACTATACTGATATTCCGGCATAACACCAGGTCCGCAGGCTCCCGTACCGATGCCCTGTTGGAAAGCCTGGATCGTCACATAAGTGCCGGTGCGCTTTTCATCTTCCCGATGTTTCATCCTGCAGAGCGACCAGTCGGAATATGGCTTGATGCCGAGTTCAAAAGGCCTGTCCACTGCTTTAAAAGTGACTGTTGCATTTCCGTTTGACACGCTGGCCTCTGTGCAGTCACAGCGGTTTCCGCTCTCCTGCGGCCTGATGTTGGGTTCTGTCATATCGGCCACTTTGCACTCCACAGTGCGGATGGGGAACTGATCTTTCATATCACAGTAGCTCTCGCCGCATCTTCCCGTGTACCTTACGTTGTCAAAAACGGAGTCCAGTCGGAATGTTTTGCCAAAGCGTGGAATAATATCACCGCCGGAGACACAATGGAGCGTGCTGGTGACCAGGATCCCGTCTTCTGTGCCTTCGTAGCTGTCGATCACATTGAACTTGCCGCTCTTGTTGACCAGTTCGCTTTCGACGCGGTACCCGTTGAGGATCCTGCTGCACGAGATCACAGTCTCCTCCTGGTGCATATAGGGTTCCATCGAATTGCTGAACTTCAGGTCCGTGTCGTTATCTGTAGGCGCGCGGTAAAGGATCGTATATTCCGAGTTGCTTCTTAGTTTCTCCCCACCCGGCAGTTCCAGCACAAAGTGTCCGTTCGGGAAAGTGCATTCTTCGGGAAGCAGATGGCCGCCCTCTTCGCCCGGAACACACTGTCTGATCACGATCTGTTCCTCCGACACTATTTTGCCGGTTCGAAGGTCCTTCGCGCTCACGATGACAGAGAGATTCCCCTCTACAGCTTCCGGCTCGGGTACTATAACAACAGACTTCTGAAGCGGTCCGGCGTCAGGCGTGATCACGGTCACGCTGCCATCGTTCCAGGTAAAGGTCAGTTGATAGCGGCTGCCTTTCGAAAAAGCTGTTGTGTTGAACACCTCGAAGGTACTTCCCGAAATATGTCTGACCCTGATCGGACGATAGATGAATCTGATGATCTTCGCGCCGGCGGAAGGAGTCCTGTCGGGATAGAAAAGGCCGTCCACACAGAAATTGCCGTCGTGGCTCCACTCGCCGTGGTCTCCTCCGTAGGTGTAGCTGCCATCCTCGTGGAGAACCGCGTGATCGACCATCTCCCACACGCAGCCGCCGATCAGGTTGTCGTATTTATAGATCTCTTCCCAGTAGGCTTCGGTATTGCCGGGTCCCACTCCCATGGCGTGCGCGTATTCGCACATGAAATAGGGCCTGTCGTTGAGCTGTTTCTGTTTGCGGCGGTGCTCGCCGGCGTCATGGACCATCTGTACAGAAGGGTACATCTCGCTGCCGACATCATAAGCGATCCTCTTGCAGTGGATAGCGCTCTCGTAGTGTACGGGCAGATCCGAGCGGAGCTTCAGGTAGTCGTACATCGCGTCTGTATTATGGTAGCCGCCCGCCTCATTTCCAAGACTCCACATCACGATCGATGTGTTGCTGTGGATCTTGTCGCGCTGGTAGAGTCGGCTGATCCGGTCGATGTAGTGAGACTCCCATTTGCGGTCATGGCTGATAGTATTGTAGGTCGCGGGAAGCTGCATCGCAAAAGTCCCGTGGGTCTCCAGATCGTTCTCGTCCACAATATAGAGGCCGTATTCGTCAGCGAGTTCTAAAAGCAGCGGATCCGGAGGATAGTGGGACGTGCGGATCATGTCGATATTGAAATCCTTGCAGATCCTGACGTCTCTCTCGATCTCATCAGGCGTCATTGTGTAGCCGTTTGTGCAGCTGGTGTCGTGATGGTTTACTCCGTGGAACTTGATCTTTCTGCCGTTTACAAGAAATAGATCGCCCTCTATCGCAACGGTTTTGAATCCGATCTTCTCCTTCACGCAGCAGCTCTCTGTCTCGTAGTAGATATTATAGAGAACGGGCTCCTCCGCGTTCCACTCTGTCACTTCCAGATCCTCGAAAGTCACAGAGACCATGCACTCGGCTGCCTTGGCAGTCTTGGTGCGGGAAAGTCCGTGTCCCTCAATTGTGAAGGTGATATCGGCAGGCTTGAGTGTTTGGGCACTGAGTTTGAGGCTGTAGGTATCTCCGGTCTTCTCCGTATGCGCGTCGATCTCACAGATATCGCTGTCGTCGGAGATCCTGAGCAGTACATCTCGGAAAATACCGTTGTTGCGGAACATATCCTGGTCCTCAAGATAAGTTCCGTTGCACCAGCGGTGCACCACGACCACAAGCTCGTTGGTCCCGGCGCTGAGCATTCCGCTGAGGTCGAACTCCGCGGTATTATGAGCGCCCTCGGAATAGCCGACAAAGCGGCCGTTGACATAGAGATCCATGCAGCTGGCAACTCCGAGGAAAGAGATCACGTAGTTCTTGCCAGGGTCATCGATCTCAAGATCCCTGCGGTAAATACCGACAAAATTGTACTCCTCGCCCGGATCCTTATAGCGCGGCGAGACCTTCTGGTCCACGCCCACCCAGGAGAAGACTCTCCCAACCTTATCGGTCGTGGGGATCACCGGCGGCTTAAAAGGAAACTGATAGCGGATATTGATATAGAACGGCTTATCGTAACCCCTGAACTGCCAGCAGGCGGGTACGTCGATGGTATCGAACTCCGTGTTCTCCGTATCAAGGGTCTCCGGCACCTCCGCCGGTCTTTCATAGAATTTGAAATCCCACCTGCCGTTCAGGCACACCACCTTGGAGGAAGAATATCTCTTCTCCTTAGGCGTCACGGCGTCAGCTGAAGCCCTGTCCGGATAAGGGATAAAATAGCTCCTGCCGGGCATTTTGTTGATTTCGTAAGTAGAAAAAGTATGATAGTTGTTCTGGTCAATGCGGTATTTCATAGTACCCCCTTACAGTGTGATCAGACGCCCGGAGGCGCCGTCTGCGCAATGCTGCAATTATTATGAACTATTATCCCCCAAAAGTAAATTGAGCCAGGTGGACTATTCCACCTGACTCATTACAACTTGCAATTTCCTTTTTTACTTGATCATTCTCATGACGGCAATGCAGATGCACGCGCCGATCACCGCGACAATGATGTTTCCGATCGTGCCGTAACTGTAGATCCCTACGAACCTCAGTACAGTGCTGCCGACGAATCCGCCGACTACGCCGATGATGATATTTCCCAGTACGGAAAATTTGCTTCCCATGATCTGACCTGCAAGCCAGCCTGCGATTCCGCCGACAATAATTCCAATAATGATATTCATTTTAAATCCTCCTTAAAATTCGCGGTAGTGTCAAGTTCACTACCTGTTTTTAGTTCATAAGCCTTGATTTTATGGG
>CAMOIJ010000098.1 GCA_946615865.1 uncultured Lachnospiraceae bacterium
ACCCCAGAGGTCGTTTTACGACAAACTACCCCAGAGGTCGCTTTTACTGCTCCTGCCCTCCGAAAGTCGGGATCTTCTTCCTCCACCCGCCGTGGAAGTAGACAACCGTCGTGATCACGGCGCCCATGACCCACACGCTGAGAAGCGAGACGAAGATCATTTTCTCCTGGGTGAGCACCGGCGCACCCATCGATCTCATCAGCGCGACGAGGCCGTATGCCAGCGGAATGCGCAGGAAAACTGTAGTGAAAATTGTGATCCACATCGGTGAAGTCGTGTCTCCTGCGCCGCGGATCACTCCCTGAAGGCTCTGCGTGACGCCGACAGCGATGTATCCCACCGCCAGAATGTACATCATTCCCATCGCCAGGTTAATGAGTTCCGTATTTCCGGGTGCAAAGAGGTCCATCAGCGCCGGCCCGAACCAGATAATAACGGGCACAAGAACGAGTGCTGTCAGCACTGTCATAGCCGTACCCTGCCTGGTTCCCGGCTTCAGCCGGTCCAGCCTCCCCGCTCCGACGTTCTGCCCCGCGTAAGTGCCCATAGCCTGCCCGAAGCTGAAATTCGGCAGCATCGCATAGCCGTCCACCCGCATGACCATCACGTTGGCCGCGACCAGCATCGCGTCGCCGAAACTGTTGACCAGCGCCTGCACGATCAGCATGCTGGCGCTCATGATCGCCTGCGTGATGCCCGACGGCACGCCGAGCCGGATAATGCTGCGCAGATACCCCGCATCCGGCTTGATATACTCCCCCCGCAGTGTAAAAATATCCGTCATTCCCATCAGCTTAATGAGGCAAAGTATAGCCGAAATCATCTGCGCGATCACCGTTGCCAGCGCGACCCCTGCGACGCCCATTTTTCCAACCAGCAGCAGGTCACCGACCACATTGAGTCCGGCACAGATAATGAGGAATAGCAAGGCTGAGAATGAATCTCCCAGCCCTCGCAGGATCCCGGCGAAAATATTGTAAAACATGAATCCGAAAATGCCCCAGAAGAAGATATTCAGGTAGTCTCTGCAGGCGTCAAACATTTCCGGCAGCGTATTCATCGCACGGAGCATGGGCGTTGTCAAAAGAGGCCCCCCGATCATGATTACCAAACCTGCCGCAAAGGAAATGAAGATACAGTTTCCTATCGTCTTCTCCAGGCTCGTTCTATCTTTTGCCCCAAAAAACTGCGCGACAAGAATACCGGCACCGGTAGCAATTCCTACGAACAGCGCCAGCAGCAGATTAAGGATCGGCAGCGCGTTGCCGACCGACGCCAACGCAGTGTAGCCCCACTTGCTGCGGCCCACAACGACCGCGTCGACCGTATTGTAGAGCTGCTGCGCGAAGTTCCCGATCAGCATCGGAAAGGCAAACCGCGCTATACTCTTCCACGGCGTCCCAACCGTCATATCATTCGCCGTAAATAAATCTCTGATCTTTCCCATACTATTTCCCGTTTTGAGTGCAAACTACCCCAGAGGTCGTTTGGCTCCCCAGAGGCAGTTTTTCCACACCTGGGGACAAACTACCCCAGAGGTCTCCTCTGCTCCATAAAGATCTCAATGCCCTCTTCGTCCGGCTCAAACTTGTCGGCAGTAACCCTGACAAACCTCGCTCCGACCGGGCTGTCAACATGCGGGAAAATGGCCGGATCCCGCTGATACACCGCCCCGACCGGCATTAGAACAATATTTTTGTAGTCGTTAATATACTCGTCATCTTCGTTCCCGGCAACAAAAGACCACCCGCTGTCATTCTCGTTCAAAGCCTCCTCGCGGCACATGTAGCCCACGATCCAGCCCTCGTCGGCAATCTTCCGTGACACATATGCGTTTTTTCTAAGAAGGTCCTTCCTGCGCCTGATCGCTCCGTAATAATGATCGTTGGAGACAAATTCCTCCACCTCAGAGCTGTCAGGCTCCGTATCCGTGTCAATCCCGCGTATCGCAGCGTCCCAGATTCTTTTGTCATCAGCGGCAGTTCTGAGCCTCACGGCCAGTTTCAGCATCTCCTCTTCAGTCACGTCAAAATATAGATCCCTGATCTCCTGTCTAACGCTCTTGCCCTGATCGCCGTATATGTAAATAAGCAGCCCGCCGTCGCAGTAGAGGGACGCTTTCACAGCGCCAAGCTTGTCCTCGTCATCGTAGAACACCATGAAGTCAGAAAGCCTGTCGTTGACGTGCCAGTCGAATTCTGTCCCGTTTTTGCCGTTCATATAGTAGACTGTGCCATTCTCTTCCAGCTCTGATGCCTTCACCTCCGGAAGATATGTGCGCAGACATTCCTGAATCTTTTGCTCCAATTCTGTAAGAATTCTATGCATACTCTCGTTTACCTCGTTCTGAAATCATGTTCACCAGAAACGACCGGAATCGTTTCGGTATCCATACTCTCGATCTTATATAGGCCATCGCCATTTTTGCTTTTGGGATCTATCTCTATTCTACACCACAAATGACCTCTGGGGTAGTTTGTCCCCACTTGTGGACAAACTACCCCAGAGGTCGCTTTCACCCAGTTATTCCACACATGGGGACAAACTACCCCAGAGGTTTCTTTGCTCAGGTAGGATGGAACAAACCACCCCAGAGGTCACTTTTTCTCAACCGACCGGAATTTCCCTACCAGCCGGACTTCCTCGATATCACTGATCCTGTCGAGCTGCTCCTGTGTGATACCACCTTCGCTCTCCACTTCGATCACATAATAATAGGATCCCAGCTCGCTTCCCTCAGGCCGGTCATGAAGTGTCACGAGCTCGACGCCGGAATCATGGATCTCGACGATGATGTCATCGATGCGGCTGGCCTTGCAGGTCGCCACAAAGACTGCCCGCGGGAACTCTTCGCCTTGGGGCTCTTTTGCCGAAAGAATATAGAACCTGGTCTTATTAGCATCTGTGATCTGCACGTTCTCTGCCAAAACATCGAGCCCGTAAAGCGCTGCCGCCCCAGGCGCCGCGATCGCGGCTATTGACTTATCCTGCTGCTCGGCGACATATTCAGCTGCAGCTGCAGTGCTCGCCTTCTCTTCTGTGACCGCGTGCGGAAGATGCTCCTTACGCCATGTTTCACTCTGCTTAATTCCCTGCGCGTGAGAACAGACCGTCTTGATATCTTCAATCGCGGCTCCGGGCACTCCCATCAGCGTCTGGCTGATCGGGAGGATGACCTCCCCAATCACAAAAGCGTCATTTTGCTTGATCAGCGCATCCACATAGTTTGTCACCGCACCGCCAAGTGTATTCTCCTGCGGAATCACTGCGTAGTCCGCTGTTCCGTTCATGACATCGGCGATTGCTTCGTCCACAGTTCCCTTTGGCATCATAGTCTTTGCTTCCGGGAAGAAGAACATAGCCGCCTCTTCTGTATATGTCCCGGCCGGTCCGAGATAGCTGACAGAGGCATCTGCCATGAGGATCGAACTTTCACCGGAGTCTGAAGTATCTGCTATGGTTGTGCTGTCTTTTGCCGCCATGCTATCTTTTGACACACCGGCAGAATTCCCGCATCCGGCCAGGCCAATGCTGCCTGCGCACAGCAGGATGAGTAGTGTTTTATTCAGGTTTTTCATAATATATCTCCTCGTATGATAAGCCTAAGCCCCAGATATACAGGGTCTGGGCTTATCCTTT
>CAMOIJ010000099.1 GCA_946615865.1 uncultured Lachnospiraceae bacterium
ATTTCTGTGAGCAAGAAGGTGGGGAACAGCGTCGTCAGGCACAGGATCACGAGGTTGATCCGCGAAAGTTATCGGCTGCATGAGCAGATGTTCAATAGTGGTTTGGACATGGTGGTCGTGGCGCGGTCCAGGGCAAGGGATGCCGACTATCACAGGGTAGAGGACGCGCTTCTCAAATTGGCGGGAAAGGCTGGAATCTATGATAAAAGATCTGATGATATGGATGATTAAATTTTACAGGAAATATCTCTCTCCGCTTAAGAGCACGAAATGTCCCTATATTCCCACATGTTCCGAGTACGGTCTCGAAGCGGTGGAGAAATACGGAGCGCTCAAAGGGGGGCTTCTTGCCCTGTGGAGGATCATAAGATGCAATCCGTTCTCTCACGGAGGTTATGACCCGGTACCCTGATACTGCCCTTTGAGACAGTATCCTGACCCAATCCCGAAGGAGGATTTTAATGTTACTTACCAAGTATAACGGAATGATCATCGGACCTATCGCAAGTCTTCTTGGATTTTTCATGAACGGGATCTTCTCGGTCCTCAACACGATCGGGCTCCCCAGTATCGGTCTGGCGATCATAATCATGACCATTCTGATCTACATGGCAATGCTGCCGCTCACCATCAAGCAGCAGAAGTTCTCGAAACTGCAGCGCAAGATGCAGCCGGAGCTCAACAAGATCAACAAGAAATACCAGGGACGCAAGGATCCCGACTCGATGGAGAGACAGCAGGCGGAGATCAAGGAAGTGTACGGCAAGTACGGCGTCTCTGCGACCGGCAGCTGCGTGCAGCTGATCATCCAGATGCCGATCCTGCTCGCGATGTACCGCGTATTCTACAATATTCCGGCTTACGTCCCCATGGTGAAGCAGGCATTCTTCCCTCTCGTTGATAAGCTGATCGCTGCTGACCCCACAGGCGCTTTCCTGCAGGAGACCAACGCGGCGAGATTTTATGCAAGGCAGTTCGCGAATGAGAGTTTCACAAGCGGCGTGGTCGAATATGTTCAGAACACGTTCATCGATGTCCTCAACAAATTCAGCAGCACCGAGTGGGCGGCTCTCAGCGAGCAGTTTTCGGATCTTGCGGGCGATATCACCAACACAGTCACGAAGCTGACCAGATACAATAATTTCCTCGGACTGAATATCGCGAACTCACCTTCTGCCGTGTTCAGGGAAGCAATGGCCAACAAGACTTATGCCTTTGTGCTGATCTCCTTTATCATTCCGGTCCTCGCGGCGGTCACTCAGTACCTGAACGTGGCTCTTATGCCGCAGGCGCCTCAGAACGACGGAAATGACCAGATGGCGAACACCATGAAGTCCATGAACATCATGATGCCCCTCATGTCAGCTGTATTTTGCTGGAGCCTTCCCTCCGGTATGGGCATCTACTGGATCGCGGGTGCGGTGATCCGCTCCATCCAGCAGGTCCTCATCAACAAGCACATCGACAAGATGGATGTGGACGCGATGATCGAAAAGAACCTCGAGAAGATGAAAGAAAAAGAGGAAAAAGAGGGAAAGAAGGACAAGAACCGCGTCAGCAGCAGCACGATGAATACCTATTCTTCCATGAATACAAGAAGAATGAAAGACAGGTCCAGCACTGCTGTCAGCGAGGAACAGGAAAGAAAAGCACAGCAGGCCAGACAGACGAACGGCAAAAAATATAAGGCCGGCTCTCTTGCGGAGAAAGCTAATATGGTCAGCAGTTTTAATGAGGCGGATCCGCGCACTTCCAAGAAGAAAGGATAAGATATGTCTCGGGAATATATCGAAATTACAGAGAAGACTGTGGACGATGCCATTACCACAGCCTGCCAGAGATTGTCTGTGACCAGCAATCGCCTGGAATATATAGTGATCCAGAGGGAAAAATCGGGATTCCTCGGGATCGGAGCCAAGCCCGCGATCATCAAGGCGAGGGTGAAAGGTGCTTCTGACGCGGCACAGGAGATCCTCAACGATGTGATCTCGAACGTGGAGAAGAAGATCCGTTCGGAAAGCTCTGTGAAAGGTAAGAAAGCGGAAGGACCCGCGGAAAAACAGGCTTCTCCGGCCAAAGCGGAGCCTTCAGTAAAATCGGAGACTGCAGTTAAGGATGAGTCCCCGGAAAAAGCTGAGAAAAAGGCTGAAAAGGCCTCTAAGTCAGAGAAGAAAGAGGCGGCCAAGGCAGAAAAGAAAGATGTCAGGGAAAAAGACAAGGAAGTAAAGAAGAACAGCAGGAAGAAGAGCAAAAAATCACAGGCAGCCAAAAAAGCGCCTGCCGCAGTTCCTGCCGACGCGCCGGAGACCGAAGGCAGGGAAGCTGAAGTTAAGGAAGCTCCTGCAGCAGAGGAAAAGGCCGCGCCCGCTCCTAAGAAAAAAGCAGTTGTACCGCAGCTGACAGATGAGAAGATCGCAGAGGTCAAAAAGGCCGCGCATGATTTCCTTGAAGGCGTCTTCAAGACGATGGATATGGATGTGGAGATCAGCGAGGACTACCAGAAGGATACAGGCATCCTCACAGTCAATATGGAAGGTGAGGACATGGGCGTCCTGATCGGAAAACGCGGACAGACCCTTGATTCCCTCCAGTATCTTGTATCACTGGTTGTGAACAAAGGTATCGACGGCTATATCCACGTAAAGGCCGATACGGAGAACTACCGCGAGAGAAGAAAGAAAACACTGGAAAATCTTGCCAAGAACGTCGCTTTCAAGGTCAAGAGGACCAGACAGTCCGTCGCTCTCGAGCCCATGAATCCTTATGAGAGAAGGATCATCCACTCCGCGCTCCAGAACGAGAAGTTCATCACGACTTACAGCGAAGGCGAAGAGCCCTACCGCAAAGTCATCGTCGCTCTCAAAAAGGATGAGAACGGGGAAGACCTTCTCGGGGAAGACATCCCTTCGAAGGGCGGCCGCGGAAGAGGCGGACGAGGCAGGAACAGCAAAGGCGGACGAGGCGGCCGCGGATACAAAGGATCCAAGGATAACCGCCGCAAATTCGACCAGCCCGAAGAGAACGGGCAGGAGCCCGGAGTTTCTGCGGAGACGGAAGAATAAAGCTTGAATTTTAAAGAAGAGACTGTGCAGCAATGAAGTTTGAAGACTTCGGGCTGCACAGCCTTTTTTTGTGCGGTAAGCCGTGGGGTGCATGGTCTCATTTATAGTGGTGCCCGGAGCGCCGGGCATGGACGCCAGGCATGGACGTTTGGGCACAAGAGCGGAAATTGACAGAAATGTTCCCCATGGATTCCGGGATTTGGGCACAGTACCCAAACCCCAATGCTGGAGTCCCGGCACCACCATAAATGAAACATACACTACCGC
>CAMOIJ010000100.1 GCA_946615865.1 uncultured Lachnospiraceae bacterium
TTTTCAAAAGCTTTACTGAAAGCGCCGGCATTATGATAAACTGACTAAAGAAATCAAAGGCAAACGCGGGTAAGGAGGCCCATCCATGATCATTGAGATCTGCAGCCAAAACAGAGCGCTCGAAGAAGTGACAAATATGCAGCCAGGAGAACTTGTCTCGGTCATTTCAATCGTATCATCGGATGAGAAAGACGTGGAATTCGACTGCAAAGAGAACCTCTGCGGAGTTCTTCACCTGAGGTTCAACGATTTGGAAAAAGAGTATGACGAGGAAGGGATCCCTTACGGGCGCCCTCTGCCGAAGTCAAAAGATTTAAATGGTCTTAAAGAGTTTGTCGTACAGCTGAGTTGTGACAGGCTTGTCGTGCACTGCTATGAGGGGACTTCGAGGTCGGCGGCAGTTGCGTCAGCAATCTGGAAATTCAGGGGCGGTTCAGACACTATTTTGACACACCAGAGATTTGCACCAAACAGACTGGTGTATATACTGGCCTGCAAAGAGCTCGGAATTACACCGGGGAATCACCCCGTTCCGACTGTCAGGTAAGCAAGGAAAAAGGGTCGTCGCATCTTGCTGATTAATCAGCAGGGGCGGCGTCATCTTTCCATCCGTATCATGTGCCGGCCAATTACACCACCTCTATGTCTTCTATTGTTTCTTCTGCCTCTTCCAGAATTGCCTCGATATCTGCTTCGTAAATATCCAGTCCGACCGCCTCAATCAGCCGTACATCCCCGATTCCGTAATACCCCTGCGCCAGCGCTTTTACATATCCGAAGCCGAATTCCGTCGGCACATAACCTCCTCCGGCTGTAGACACATAGAATATCCTGTCTGCCTTACAAAGGCCCACAGGAATACCTTCCTCCGTATACCGAAAGGTGATCCCCACCACATTCACCTGTTCAAAATATTGCTTGAGCGAAGCGGGAAAGGACAGGTCCCAATAGGGAGCTGCGATCACGATCGTTTCCGCCTCGGAAAACTGCCTCGCGAGATCAAACACAGGATTGTCAAAACTACCTTCGGAGACTAGCCTGTCACGCAGGCATTTATGAAGAGTATTGGTCTATCCATCGCATTCACCTCCAACAAGTGCAACACACTTATTTCTTCTTTACATTACAATCATTTTACCAAAAAGCGTATGTTGAGTCTGTACGCAATGCGTGCTATCATTATAATGTATCGTGTAGATATTATATGTGAGGTAATCGGGATGAAATTAAAAGATGAAGTTCGGAGCTTGCGCGAGAGCACAGGAATGAGTCGACAGGAATTTGCGAAATATTTTGAGATCCCCTACAGGACCCTGCAAGACTGGGAACTTGGTAATCGCAGAATGCCGGAATATCTGTTTCGTCTGATGGAATACAAGACGCGGCTGGAGGGGCTTTGCCTCCCCAAAAACATGTCAGCCGGTAAGGTTGCTCAAGTAGTCGGAGAACCCTCCATCAATAAGTTGTCTCATACCGCTTATCTGAGCAATATTGGAAGGTATACTGTTTTTCGCTTTAGAGAAAGCCGCCTCAAGTTTATTGCGCCGTACTCTCTGGAGCGATATGACAGGGTTAAGGAGTGGGACAACGGATATTTGGTTGTTCTGACGAAATATTCGCACCTCGATCATCTGATCGATGAGTATATCGATCTGGCGCCGATTTTGGACCATTTGGTAATTGACAAGGATAAATTCTTACGTCCTATACACAATGTGGAGGTATCTTATGACTGATATGGAAACAATGGCCAGAGAGGCAGAAGTGATCATCTGCGGCTATGCCGTCAGCAGAAGTGATTTTGGTTTTCGGGTGATCAATCTTCATGATCTCGGAAGCTGCTCTGTCTTTCGCGAGGATGGACAACTGGTCGAAACCAATATGAATGATGTGGAACTCTCTGTTGCCAGAGAGTATTTCAATAAGGCCTTGAAATACATGGAGGATTGAGATGCCGAAATACTATGACTTCAAAGTCTCAGGATACTATCTGTATTTCACTTCTTTTTGCGTGATCGAATGCATGCACGCGCATGCAAGTGATAGAAAGCTTACCGAAGCGGGGTCTGCAAAACTGTTCGTAAAGGAAGACGGAGAGACTGTAATCGCAGAGAAAGGACTGCTGACCGACCGGGATCTCCGCAAGATCCAGCTCTTCATCAAAGAAAACTATAAAGAGATGTATCTCCTTTGGAAAAGATATAGCCAGGAGGGTTTTTACAGAGGAAATTGACGGCAATCAGTTAAGGATTACGACAAATGACCTGTGAGGTGCAGCGCCGCCTCACAGGTCATTTTCTGCTATCTGTACACGATCATCCCCAGCACAGCCGAAACCGCGATCAGCTGTATAGGCGTCAGACCTTTTCTTTTTCCGGCTGTACGCTTTAGTTTTCTGCTGCCGTAATAGATACCTGCCAGAAGAATGGTAACAATGGCGGCTCTAATGTCCACCGGGAAAGCACCGCCCGCTCCTGCAGCAGGTGCGCCGCTCTCCGCCATGGCTTTACTGATCATGCAATTCCGGATCACCATGTGCACGCCGGTGGCCAGGATAATGCCCGTCACACAGCTCTTAAGTCCCTGCATGACTGCCGCGACATATGGGTTCTCTATGACCCTGCTCAGAAACGCCACGATTGCAATGATAATGAAAAATGCAGGAAGGACGACGGCAAATGTCGCCACAAATGCTCCGAGCATCCCTCCTTGTGTGATACCGACGTAAGTTGCCAGATTTACCATGATCGGGCCCGGCGTGCTCTCGCTCACAGCGATCATATAAGTCAGCATATCTTCACTGAGCCACCCGTATGACATCACCACGTCACGAATGAGCGGGATCGACGCATATCCGCCTCCGAAGGAGAATAGACCAACCTTCAAAAAGCCTGCAAACAACTCCAGGAAGATCATCATGCATTCCCCCTTTCGCTGTTTTGGCTGATCGTGAACAGCACAAGACTCACCGCCGCCGCTATAAGGAGCAGTGCGATGGAAGAAATGCGCAGTGCCAAAATATCGATCAGCAGCATAGCTGCGAAGGCGCACGCCAGAATCAGGCGGGGTATCATGCGGGCGGGAATCTGTCTGAGCATTTTAATTCCGGCGTCGATGATCAGTATTCCGACAGCCAGCTTGATCCCTTCAAAGGCGTGTGCGATCCAGCTGATCTCCAGAAAGCTGTCCAGAAATCTCGCAACCAGGTAGATGATCAGAAAAGACGGGAGGATCATTCCTGTTGTTGCGACTGCGGCGCCAAT
>CAMOIJ010000101.1 GCA_946615865.1 uncultured Lachnospiraceae bacterium
CTGCAGATCACAGATGAAGGCGTTGTAGCAGTGCAGCAGTTCAGCCTTGATATCAAGGACAAGGAGTTCATCGTGCTGGTAGGCCCTTCCGGCTGCGGCAAATCCACCACCCTGCGCATGGTCGCCGGCCTTGAAGAAATTTCCGGCGGCGAGCTGATCATCGATGGCAAGGTAATGAATGATGTGGCTCCCAAGGATCGCGATATCGCCATGGTCTTCCAGAACTACGCTCTTTACCCGCACATGACAGTGTATGAAAACATGGCCTTCTCTCTGAAATTGCGTCATACTGCTAAGGAAGAGATCGACAAGAAGGTCCGCGAAGCGGCCAGGATTCTTGACATCACCCAGTATCTTGAACGTAAACCGAAGGCTCTGTCAGGCGGCCAGCGTCAGCGTGTCGCGATCGGTCGTGCGATCGTCCGTGCACCGAAGGTGATGCTGATGGATGAGCCTCTGTCCAACCTGGACGCGAAGCTCCGCAACGAAATGCGCGCCGAGATCATTAAGCTCCGTAAGCGTATTGACACAACGTTCATGTATGTCACCCACGACCAGACGGAGGCTATGACGCTGGGCGACCGTATCGTTATCATGCGCGACGGTTACATCCAGCAGATCGGGACGCCGCAGGAAGTTTTCAATCATCCCGCAAATCTCTTTGTCGCCGGGTTCATCGGCATGCCCGTTATGAACTTCTTCGATGCAGAGCTTAAGCGTGAAGGCAACGAGTTCTTTGTTGTGCTCAGCGGTGTAAAGGTTAAGCTGGATGAGAAAAAGACAGCCCGCCTGCTGAAGAATGATGTTCAAAGCCAGCCGGTTACACTTGGTGTGCGTCCCGAGCACACAAATATCTCGGATACCGGTGTTCCTGCCAAAGTAGATGTCAGTGAAATGATGGGATCTTCCGTGCACCTGCATGTCGACGCTGACGGCCGTGATGTCATCATCATTGTTCCGACTCTTGACATGGAGAGCAGCTACAACTACGGAGATCTTGTTCACTTTACTTTCTCCGGTAATGTCGCACATGTTTTCTCTAAAGAGACGGATAAAAACCTCGAGTTCTAAAGATTACCGAGGGCTCAGTCTATAGCAAAAGCAGAGAATGATGTATTACTAACAGTGCAGGCGTAATGCGCCTGCTCTGTTGTTAGTAGCAGGAAATGCGGAGTATATTTAAATCCGACAGGGAGGTTATAAATGAGCAGTCAGGCACTCAGAGATGCCCGAAGATATGAAGATGAGTTCGAGAAGGAGATCCTGCCGGAAGAGAGGCCGGCTTTTCACTTGTCGTCCCGCGTCGGGTGGATGAACGATCCCAATGGTTTTTCCCTTTATAAAGGGGAGTACCATCTCTTTTACCAATATCACCCTTACGACTCACACTGGGGGCCTATGCATTGGGGACATGCCGTGAGCAGGGACCTTCTGCATTGGGAATACCTGCCTGCCGCATTGGCGCCGGATATGCCCTATGACAGGGACGGCTGCTTTTCCGGCGGCGCCCTGGTAATGAAGGACGGCACGCATATGCTCATGTACACTGGTGTATGCAAGGAGGCGGCGCCGGGCGACTGGAACCGGGAAACGCAGACACAGTGCATTGCTTTCGGCGATGGCGAGAATTATACGAAGTACGCGGGCAACCCCGTTCTTTCCTTTGAGGACCTGCCGGAGGAGTGCAGCAAATACGACTTTCGCGATCCACGCATATGGCAGGAGGAAGACGGAACATTTAAGGCCGCGGCGGTGAGCTATTCTCTGAAAAAACAAAAGGAAGTGCTGCACGACCGCAATTCGGACAATTCGGACAGGCTTCTGGCTTCCACGATGATCCGGGAAGAAGAGGAGGGCGGACAGATCCTGCTGTTTACGGCACAGGATCCCTACCACTGGAAATTCGAGAAAAAGCTTGCGGTCAACGGGTACCGGATCGGAAGAATGTGGGAATGCCCGGACCTGTTTGAACTGGATGGCAAACAGGTTATCCTGGCCAGCGCGATGGATATGCTGCCTGACGGGCTGGAATATCACAACGGCAACGGGACTTTCTGCCTGATTGGGGAGTACGATCCCGAGACCGGAAGATTTGTTTCCGAGGCGGATCAGAGCGTGGATTACGGGATTGATTTCTACGCGGAGCAGACAGTCCTCGCACCCGACGGACGCAGGATCATGATCGCGTGGATGCAGAACTGGGATACCTGCAACCTGCACACGAAGAGTATCCCCTGGTTTGGACAGATGACTCTGCCCAGGGAATTGTCCGTGAAGGACGGGCGGCTTTACCAGTGGCCGATCCGCGAGCTTCTTTCGATGAGACGGGACAAGGTACACTACGAGAATGTCCGTGTACGGGACGATGAGATCGAACTGGACGGGATCAGAGGAAGGCTCGTTGACATGGAACTGGAGCTGAAGGTCATGGAGGATGACGAAGAGGGGCACTATCCCTTCCAGAAATTCGCTATTCACTTCGCCAGGGACAGCCGCTTCCACACCGGTATCAGTTTCCGTCCTGCGGAATCGACACTAAAGGTCGACCGAAAGTTCTCCGGCTCAAGGAGGGCCATCATCCACCAGAGGAGAACTTACGCAAAGCCCAAGGACGGCGTATTAAAGCTCCGGATCATTCTGGACCGCTTCAGCGCCGAGATCTTTGTGAACGGCGGGGAAAAGACCATGACGATCACATTCTATACGGATGTGCGCGCGGACGGGATCTCCTTCTTCGCGGACGGAGAGGCGGAGTTTTCCGTGACAAAATATCGTCTGCAGGAAAGATGATTCTGCCGCTTTCAGAAAGGCGGGTATACAAATGCGGAAACACAAAAATTTGCTTTCGTTCCTTCTCATAGTGTCACTGCTTCTGGCTGCCTGCGGCGGTGCAGGCAGTGCACCGGCACAGACAGACCAGGATGCGGCAGCGGATGCTGCCGCAGGAGAAGCCGGTGCAGATACGAGTGAGGAAGCATTTAAACCGGCTATTCCGGACGAGCCTTACGAAGCGGTGGACTACAGCCTGTATCCCTCGCC
>CAMOIJ010000102.1 GCA_946615865.1 uncultured Lachnospiraceae bacterium
GACGGCCGCCCAGTTCTTCCGCTTCAAAGAAATTGTCAACGATCATCTTGGCCAGTTCTGTGCCTACGACGCGCTGTCCCATGGCGATGATCTGGCAGTGGTTGTGCTCCTTGACCATCTTGGCCGTAAAGCAGTCCGAGCAGACGCCCGCGCGGATGCCAGGGACCTTGTTGGCCGCAAGAGAAATGCCTACGCCGGTGCCGCACACCAGAACTCCCTTGTCAATGTCGCCGCGGCGGATCGCCTCAGCTACTTTTCTGCCCGCGATAGGATAATCCACCTTTTGGTCAGGGCTGTAAGCGCCGAAATCCACACACTCATATCCCTTAGATTTCAAGTGCTCCAACAGAACTGATTTAAGCTCGATCGCAGCGTGGTCACTTCCAAATCCAATCTTCATATTAACCTCCCGGCAGCTGTGTTTACGATGATGTGCCGCAATCCCAGTATCTCAGCCGCCTTTACACACTGATTATGCCCTAAGTTGTTTCTGTCCGGATCATCAGACCGAAAGATCTTCAAGGATCTCATACATATACTTCAGGCCCTCGGTCATTCCGCCCTTCATGCTCAGCGCCTCGTCCACATCGTAATCTACGAAGTTTCCGTTCTCACGATGCTTGGCAATGGTCTTCATGATCTTGACTTCATTATAGTCGTAAGTCTCAGGAATGACAACCGACTCCGCCGGCGATCACCAGCGCGTCGATCCCGTTCTCTCTCATCAATTGTTTTTGCTGCCCCGTCTTCTGCATGAATCCTGTCTGCGGGACTACTCTCTCCCCCTCCCGCAAGCAGGCTCTCATCTGTTGACGACATTCTTCGGGTCACCCTCCACATAAGATCTGATATTATCTACTGTGATATCCATGATTCTCTGTCTCGCCTCTTTGGCTGCCCAGGAAATGTGAGGTGTGATCAGGCAATTCTTTGCCGTAAGAAGCGGATTATCTGCCTTGATCGGTTCCGTTGACACAACATCCAGCGCCGCAGCAAATACCTTGCCGCTGTTCAGGGCATCAGCCAGATCCTGCTCGACCACGAGCTGCCCGCGGCTGTTATTGATAAGGATCACACCATCTTTCATCTTCGCAATGCTGTCCTTGTTGATCATTCCCTCTGTGGACGGGAAGAGCGGGCAGTGAAGGAAGATCACATCCGATTGTGCAAACAAAGTGTCGAGGTCCACATACTCCGCGAGTTTTGCGCCCGTTTCACTCTGGAAACTGTCATAGGCAATGACACGCATACCCAGCGCGCCCAATATTTTGGCCGATGTCTGGCCGATCCGCCCAAGTCCGATCACGCCGACGGTCTTTCCCGCGAGTTCGATCATCGGATAGTCCCAGTAGCACCAGTCAATATTGTTCTGCCAGCGGCCTTCCTTGACAGTCCGGTCATGGTGCCCGTAGTGCGCGCAGATCTCCAGAAGGAGTCCCACAGCATACTGTCCCACGATCTGTGTTCCGTAAGTAGGGACGTTCATGACAACAATGCCCTTTTCCTTTGCATAGGCAGTATCGACGACATTATATCCGGTAGCCAAAACAGCGACCGCCTTCAGGTTCGGGCACGCGTCCATTGTTGCTTTCGTGATCGGAGTCTTATTGACGACGGCCACCTCGGCGTCGCCCAGTTTCTCCGCGATTACGGGTGAATCCACATAAGAGACTCTGTCATAAACCGTTACTTCGCCAAAAGCTTCCATTCCCTTCCAGCTCAGGTCACCGGGATTCTCTGTATAACCATCAAGTACAACTATTTTCATAAGTCCTCCTTTTTAACAAAATATCGCAGCACGATCGCTCGCACTGCGATATTGATCATCTGTCAAAACGCATTATAACACATCTGACGATGATGACAGGCAAGGCTTACCAAATCACAGTTTAAAGCGCAGGTAATTATGCGTTTCCCTTGCTCATTCCATAATATGCATCCTGCGCTTTTATTCTGATATACTGTGTTTCTATACCCTCAAGCAGAACCCCCCGCAAAGGCGATAATCCTTTGCGGGGGGTTCTCAATTTCATATTATATTCTGTTCAAATTACATTTTAGATCAGTTTCAGAGGTCTTCCGCGTCCGGGTTGTCCATATCAGCCTCTTCCGGGAAATATGTCCTGCGGATATCCTCGTTGAGATTTGTGAGATCCCGGCTCAGGATCTTCTTGTAAATCTTCTCATGCGCGTCATAGAGCTCTTCTCCTCTTCCGGATTCGAGCATGTTCAGTACTGAACGATAGCGCATCTTATAGGTCATCTCTCTGACTACGTTGTTGATCCTGTCGACGATCGGATTGTGGCCCATTTCCGAGACAGTGTCGTGAAATACATTATCCGCGATAAAAACGTTTTCAATATTCTCAGGACCCTTCCCGATCTCCTTTTTAAGGATATCAAGCTTCCCCTTGAGTTTTTCAATGTCTTCCTCATTGTATTTAGCAATGGCAAGCCTCATGACTCCGACTTCCATCATCTCCCTCAGTTCCATCAGATTGACATAATCCTGACTCTGATGAAGGATGACGCCATATACCATGGGGTCGATCATGATCTTATTAAAGCCATTACATACAAAAGTTCCCTCTGCTCTGCGAATTTCAAGGATGCCGTAATATACAAGGATCTTTATGGCCTCTCTGATCGAGTTTCTTCCGACTCCGAAACTCTCAGCCAGTTCCAGCTCTGTCGGGATCTTATCTCCGGGCTTGAGCTCCCCTGCAATGATAGCCTTTGTAATGCTGTCCACAACAGTCTGCACGACTGATTTGTTCTTTATTTTCTTGAACATTCCCTCACTTGACACGACACCTACCCCGCATACTATGTTAAAAATTTATCATTATTAGATGAAACTCTCCCCCAAAAGCTTCATTGATGAGTTATATCACATAATCTGCCAAATCTCAATATGTTTTAGTCTTTCTCCTATGTTTTTAAGTGAACTACACACCGCCTACGCATAATCGCTAAGAGGCGGGGGCTTCGTGCCGCTTACGCGGTCA
>CAMOIJ010000103.1 GCA_946615865.1 uncultured Lachnospiraceae bacterium
CTTTCAAATCTGGCTTCTGTGCCTAAACCTCATGCCGGCGTTGCCGGCGCCATCATAAGTTCCCTCTAATTCAACAAATTCTTGTTCTTGGGGGGCTGATGATTTCCAGCCTTCTTCCGGCTTTCCTACTAATTGCATCAATCTCTGTTTTTGAGGGGGCGATTTTTCAGGGTCTCTTCCCATCAGATCAAGCTATCTGTCAAAATAGTGGGAAGCCCCTTTCCTCTCAAACTTGCATTTTTAAGCTTCTGGTGGGAATATTCTCCCATCAAAAACAAGAACAGCTCCATCTGATGGGAATCTCATTTCCTACCAGATGGACCCAATAATGATTTTGATAGGAAGGAGGACCTGAAAATGCACCCCTCAGAATCATTAATTCTTGAGTTTAGTGGGAATGTGGCAACAAGCTCCACCTCCATCCCTTTACAGCCAGACCTTCCAGAGTGCATGGCTTCATCTGTGGCAGTGCCGGCAGGGGGGCTGTCAAGAGGGGCTTAGGTACAGCAAAGCCTTTTTCTTGATTTTTCGCAAATTTCAGCGAAATTAGGCACAGCGGGATATTTCACAAGACTACTTTCTTGACATAGGTCACTTCATAACAGGAGCCAAAGCCGGGACCCCAATCCCAAAGGTACAAATAGCAAGGCAGCCGCATCGGAAAATCACATTTTCCGGTGCGGCTATCCCATTTTCTTCCTTACTCCAGCGTCTCCAGCATCTGCGCCGGATTATCAGCGGCCTTCACTTTATCAAAGGCTTTAACGATAACGCCTTTCTCATCGATCAGATACGTTGTCCTTACGACGCCCATACTGACTTTGCCGTAATTCTTCTTTTCCTTCCATACGTCGTAAGCCTGAATCACTTCTTTCTCCGTGTCGGAGAGGAGCGTGAAGGGCAGGCCGTATTTTTCCTCGAACTTCTTGTGGGACGCGACGCTGTCCTTGCTCACGCCCAGAACAACTGCACCTTTCTCCCGGAACTGCGGATACAGTTCGCCGAAAGCGCAGGCCTGCTTCGTGCAGCCCGCCGTCATATCCTTGGGATAGAAGTACAGGATCACCTTCTGTCCCTTATAATCTGCAAGACTTCTCATTTCTCCGTTCTGATCCGGCAGGGTAAATGCCGGAGCTTTCGTTCCGATTTCCAGCATAGTGAGCCTCCATATAAAGTAATATTCGATGTGATTCAGAAGGGCATGCCGATCCGCTTACATCACTTCACTTCCGACATTCCGAAAGGAAGACCTTCGTTGAAGTTCCTTGCATTTTCCATCGTGACTGCCGCGATAGCCTGCAGCGCCTCCCTTGTAAAAAATGCCTGGTGGGAAGTAAGGATCAGGTTCGGGAACATGGTGAGCCTTGCCACGATGTCCGTATCGATCATCTCATCGGAGCGGTCGTTGTAGACATTGGGATCTTCTCCCTCATACACGTCCAGCGCGACACAGTGGAATTTATCGGCTTTCAGGCCCCTGATCAGCGCCTCCGGATCCACAAGCGGTCCGCGGGACGTGTTGACCAGCATGACTTTGTCTTTCATGATGCTGATCGCCTCGTCGTCGATCAGGTGATAGGTCCCGTTCGGCCCCATGACGAGCGGCGCATGGAGCGAGATCAGGTCCGCCTTCCTGAGCAGCTCTTCCTTGGAGACGTATTTGAGAAGGCCCTGTTCTTCCAGGCTCTTGTTGGGGAACGCGTCCCAGCCGAGCACGGTCATTCCATAGCCCTTGCAGATGTTCGCCATGATCTGGCCGATCCTGCCTGTTCCCATGATGCCTGCCACTTTATTGTGCAGATCCAGGCCCAAAAGACCGCTGAGAGCGAAGTTGTTGTCCTTGACCTTGATGTAGGACTTGTGGATGCGGCGGTTGGCCGCCTGCAGGATCGTCATGGCATGCTCCGCGACTGCGTAGGGAGAATAAGCCGGAACGCGCAGCACCGTGATCCCGTACTCCGCGGCAGCCTTGGTATCAACATTGTTAAAACCGGCACAGCGCAGAAGGATCAGCCTGACACCGCACTCGCTCAGGATCTCAATGACTTCGCGCGGCGCCTCGTCATTGACAAAAATACACACCGCGTCAAAGCCCTTGGCAAGAGCGGCGGATTCGATCGTCAGACGGCTGTTGAAGTATTTGATGTCGACGTTGTAGGTGCCCTCTCCTTTGTCTTTTGACAGCTGGCTGAAGAATAAGCGGTCGTAATCCTTGGTGCCGAAGAACGCGACTTTGAGGACCTCGATCTTTTGGGCCTTTGGAGAGAGATCCTCCAGGACTTCCTCGATCTTCGTGATCGCATAGTCTTCATCGGGCCCGTCTGTGGTGATGTACAGAACGGAGCCCTTGGCAGCGTGGAGCGCCAGGATCTGAAGCACATTGTCACCCGAAGCGGTATTTCCGTTGCATTCGATCATGACTGAGCTCTTTAAAATTCGTGCATGCCTGCGCGAGCAGCGCGGCGGGACGGGCATGGATCCCGAGGGGATTCCTGACCGTATACTGTATCGATTTCATAAAGAATATCCTTTCAGCAGATACAACAAAGATCGTCCCCCACAGCATAGCCGGAGGGGACGATCTCGAACTGGTAATAGAAAAAACAAATGAGAAAACGATCAGTCTCCCGGATCGGAACTAAGAACCGAATGAGCAGATCATCTTCCGCTCCCCGGTCTTTTTACTTCTGGTGCTCCAGCGCCAGCGTCTTGGTGGTGGCGTCGCAGACCTCTGTCGGTCCGTAGTACTGAATGGCGCCGGGATAGACGAAGGAAGTCTCGACTGCCCATTTAGCCCTGTTCGCCGCGAAGAATTTGAAGGGCGCGCCGTCAAGCTCAACGAGAGCTTTCCTGATGACCGGCTTGTCCTCGCCGTTCCTGCGCTCGATGTTCATCATCTTGGTGATGGGCATGCCGCCTGCTACCCACTCTT
>CAMOIJ010000104.1 GCA_946615865.1 uncultured Lachnospiraceae bacterium
CCTCACTGAAAGAGAGGACATTAAATGAATCACTATTTTACCTTTGACAGGATCAATAACGAGAAAATCCTATCGTTTTATTCTCGCAAACCAATCGATTTCGGCGGCGCAGCACTGGAACCCGAGGGCAGAAAGAAGCTGATCGAGTCTATCGAGGCCGATTTCGGATATAAGTTCCGCGCAGTTAAGCAGTGTACCAAACAGGTTCACGGTGACAGAGTAGTCATTGTGGATGAGCAGAATCTGAACGAGGAGACCGGACCGGCTGACGGCCTTCTCACAGACCTTAAGGGAGTCGCGCTGGAAATCCACACGGCGGACTGCCAGAGCGTTTTCCTCTATGATCCGGTGCGAAACGTGGTAGGAAACGTGCACAGCGGGTGGAAGGGAACCGTGCAGAAGATCGCTCCAAAAGCGGCGCAGATCATGATAGATCACTACGGCAGCAGGCCGCAGGACATCGAGATCTACATTAATCCCAGCATTCTGCAATGCTGTTTTGAGATCGAAGAGGATGTGGTCACTCAGTTCGCCGGTATAGTGGATGTGTCAAAATACTGCCGCAAGGACCGCATAGTCGACGGCAGACAGAAGTATTTCATGGACACAACTGCAGTCAACAGGGACCTTCTGGCCGAGCTGGGCATTCCGAAGGAAAACATCTTCCTGAGCGGCGTGTGCACGATGTGCGGCCATAAAGAATACCATTCCTACAGGGGCGATCATCACGTGACCGGGCGCAACGGTTCGATGATCTGCCTGAAGTGAGCTTAATCGACCTCTGGGGTAGTTTGTCCCCACTTGTGGACAAACTACCCCAGAGGTCTCTTTTCATGGTAAAATCTGTATTGAGATGCAAACTACCCCAGAGGTCTTAAGCACAGAAGCATCCGGGAGGTAAGAAAATGAAGATTGCATGGTTCTGCATACCTGCCCACGGGCACACAAATCCGACACTGGGTATAGTGAAAGAGCTGACCGCCGCCGGCCATCAGGTCTACTATTTCTCTTTTGAGATGTTCCGGGAGAAGATCGAACAGGCAGGCGCGGCCTTTATAGGCTGCGACGGCTATGATTTCGAGATGGAGGACAAGGAGAACGCTGATCGGGTCGGCAAAGACAAGGCCTTTGCCACGGAGCTCCTCGTCTCCTCGACGCTGGCCCTCGATGAGATGACCACGGAGAAGGTCCGGGAGATCCAGCCGGATATTGTCGTCTCGGATTCGGTCGCTTTCTGGGGCAAACTTGTGGCGATGAAGCACGGGCTTCCCTATGTTTCCTCGACCACGACCTTCGCCTTCAACCGCTACTCGTCCAAGTATATGAAAGAGACGCCATGGGACATCGCGAAGATGCTTTTCACCATGCCCAAGATCAACAAGCAGATCCGCCGCCTGCAGGAGAAAGGCTATCCTGTGAAAGGAATCCTGGATATCGTGCAGAACGACAACGATACCAACACGATCGTCTACACGTCAAAATATTACCAGCCCTGTTCAGACACTTTTTCCGACCGCTATCATTTCATCGGGCCTTCCATCCGGCCCATCAAGGAGCCGTTTGAGAAAAGAGCGGAGAAGACCGTGTACATCTCTATGGGAACGGTTAACCAAAACAGAGAATTCTACCGCAACTGTATCCATGTCCTGGGACAGACGGACTGGCAGGTCATCATCTCCATGGGAACAAACACAGAGCATTTCGACAACGTACCGGAGAACATCGAGATCCATGAATCCGTCGATCAGATGGCGGTGCTCTCGATCGCGGATGCGTTTCTCACCCACTGCGGTATGAACTCCGCTTCAGAAGGCCTGTATTTCCAAGTGCCGCTTGTCCTCTTCCCCCAGACGCCTGAGCAGGGCGCGGTGGCGAAGAGAACAGAAGAACTCGGCGCCGGCATAATGCTGAAGTCGATCTCAGAGGAAGACATCCTGCAGGCTCTGAATACAGTGCTGACAGTGCCGTCCTACAAGGAAAACGCGGTCTTGGTTTCAGACAGCTTTCGCGCCTGCGGCGGCGCGAAGGAAGCCCGGGCTTTTCTGGAAGAGATTGCGGGAAAATCATGAAATAAAAAAGCCTTGCAGTGCTGCAAGGCTTTTTTGACGCCGTAAATCGGGACCTCTGGGGTGGTTTGTAGTGGGGTGGTTTGTAGACAAAAATCGACCTCTGGGGTAGTTTGTGGACACCTGTCCACAAACTACCCCAGAGGTCTCAAGTGTCATGTTTACAGAACCTTGGACAGGAAATCCTGAAGCCTGGGGTTCTGGGGATTGGAGAAGAACTCCTGCGGGGTGTTCTCTTCTTTGACAATTCCCTCGTCGATGAAGAGGATGCGGGTTCCCACTTCTCTGGCAAATCCCATCTCGTGCGTGACGACTGCCATCGTCATACCCGATTCCGCCAGCTCCTTCATAACTTCCAGAACCTCGCCGACCATTTCGGGGTCGAGAGCGGAGGTGGGCTCGTCGAAGAGGAGCATGTCCGGATTCATGGCCAGCGCGCGGACGATCGCGATACGCTGTTTCTGTCCGCCGGAGAGGCTTGCGGGATAGGCGTCAGCCTTGTCGAGAAGGCCGACACGCGCCAGCAGGCGCTCTGCTTCCGCGTCCGCCTCTTCCTGTTTCATGTAGCCGGTGCGCACGGGAGCCAGTGTGATGTTCCTGCGGACCGTCATGTTGGGAAAGAGGTTAAAGTGCTGGAAGACCATTCCCATCTTTCTGCGGATCGCGTTGATATCGGTATCCTTGTCGGTGAGATCTGTCCCCTCGAAAATGATATGGCCGCTGGTGGGCACTTCCAGAAGGTTCAGGCAGCGCAGGAAAGTGGATTTTCCCGAGCCCGAAGGGCCGATGATAACGACCTTCTCGCCCTTGCGGATATCCTGTGTGATGCCGTTGAGGACGACATTGTC
>CAMOIJ010000105.1 GCA_946615865.1 uncultured Lachnospiraceae bacterium
ACCTTGGTGCCTGACACTATTAATAATCAATAAACTCATTTATGAATTTTTTATGGTGTCAGGCACCTCACTGGCACCTCACTCGAAAAAATAATACAGGAGTACATCTATGGCACAAAATATTCTTTTGACCTCTCTGAGCGCGGCGGGAAATGATCTGCCGCTGCGTTATTTTTCCTTTCAGAAAGAATTCGGCTTCGATTACTGCGATGCGCTTCTGGACGCAGAGGCCGGCATAAAAGCCGTACTGGCCAGATACGATATCGATGAGATCATCGTGATCGGCGGAGACGGAGCTTATGACGGGAAGGACAAACCCGATTCTGCTATCCCGCTCCGGCAGGGACGCAGTCTGTATTCCGAAGACAAGGCTTCCTTCTCCACCTTCCGTCTTCTTATGTACAGAATCGCGCAATATGCGGACGAGATGGTATCGGACCGGAAAGAAGAAGAACTCCTTCCCGCAGATGTGCGGGAAAAGCTGACCGGCTTCATTCAGGATTTCCATGCGGGCAGCGCCGAACTGAAGGAGATAAAATTCAACCGGCTCTTTGATGTGCTCTCGCAGAACGATCAGATCTGCGATGAGTTTGAGAAAGCGCTCTTTGAAGCCTATCCTGATCTCCGCGATTGCCAAAGCCTGTGCGCCCGGTGGATCAGGAATTATCTCTACAAAGCTCTCAAGCCCTCTGCCAAACTGGAGCTTCTGCCCGTCAACGAGAAAACCTGTGTCCGCCTTGTTCCCGCGGACAGCATGGAAGGAAACGGGAAATGGGTCGACAATATGATGGCGATGAAGAATTCCATCCTGTTAGGCAGAGAAGACATAAACCTGTATGTTTCGCTTTGCAGTGACGACGCCACGGATACCTTCATTCTCATTAACGTGCTTGACATCCTGACTTCGATGCCGGAGAGCCGGGTCCGTCTGAAAAAGGTCTTCGCGCTGCAGGTTCTTCAAGGCCGCATGGCGGGTATTATCCGCGATGATACCGAAGTCTTTGGCATTACCGAGCTTTTCCACGCGCTTCATTCCTTTGTCAATTACGGCAAGGCGGATATGATCGTGAAGATATGGGAAAAGAGCAATGAGCACAATGAGAGCATTGCCGGAATGGTTTATGCCATGCGGCATGTGGATGTGGGACTTTCCATGTGCAACATACCGGAGGTGGAGAGCGGCATCCTCCGCCTGCGAAAGCTCTTCCGGGACGAAGAATTCTGGAAAGAATCCGGCTACTACGGCATGCTTTTCAGCGTGATCGCGGAAAGCATCCGGGAGGATTACGGCTCGCTCCTCGAAGGCGACGGCAATATCCCGTTTATCGAGCTGGTAAAATGGGCCTACCGGCATCAGTTCTACCAGCAGACCCTGACCCTGATCGAGTCCAGGGCTCCGGAGAATCTGGTGAGATCGGGAATCTTCTATTACTGCGGTGACGAGAAGACAAGAGAGCAAGTCACGGAGCTGTTCGCCCGCGAGCGGTTGGAGCTCAAGCCCTATGAATACTATAAGATGGATGAGATCGACCACTATTTCATCAAGAGTTACAACCGCGGAGGAGTCAGGGGTCAGGGCGACCGCGATGAGGATCCGCAGCGCGTGTACGCGGCCATGAGGACAAAGTCCCTCGAAAACACAGATTCCTCTCAGGTCACGGGTCTCTCCGCCTGTGACAGCACGGAAACGCTGCAAAACGCTCTGTTCGCCTACTACCACTTAAGTTTTGTCCGCAACAAGATCAGCCATGCCGACGCGGACGCGATGGCCGAAAACCGCCTGATGGTTTCAGACAGCGATGACAGTTCCGCACTGACCTGGATGAAGGACAGCATAGACTTTTTCATTGACAGCTACGAAAAAGCGATGGCCCAGGTACAGGGCAAAAAGCCGCAGATCATTCTCATCAGCGGAAATGACGTCCGCAAAGCCGCGGAGCGCATGAGGCACGAAAGAGGAAGAAATAATTGACGAGTGTGCAGCAATTTGCTGCCCCTGTCTCTCGCAGACAGGGGCAGCTTATTGTTCGGGTCATGTGTGTCAGGGTTTGTCAGATTGTGTCAGGTACCAAACCATTGGCGCCAGGCACCAATGGTCATAGACACACCACCTCTAAGGTCTCTTCACTACTGTACTACCGTCTCTCTCCCCATCATAACCGTAACGGCAGCCAGCAGGAGCATCGAGATCCATATCGTCCTTACCAGGAACACCTTCGACATAATACCGCCCACCCCGGCACCAATCGCAAAAAACAGAATGATCCCGAAGAAATGGCATGCTTTGATCAGAGACGACCTGTCCTGATCCCTGAGATAGTGCGACAGACTCTCCGTTCCGCTTCGGAGATTCCCGATGCACATCGTGCTGGCGTATCCGTACCCATGTACTTTTCTAAACGCCTGCACCTGCATGGCGCAGGAAAAGGATACCATCATATTTGCGGCGACATTGAGCTCCTCCGGCATAAAGCCGACAGCGCCAAGAAGCAGGATCTCTATGATCAGTACAACCTGTCTCCAATGAAGCCTCTTATTATTCTTAAACCTGTACTCTATCTGTTCCGTCAGAAATACCCCTGCGGCAAAAGAGATCAGCGGCAGCACATAGTGTATCGCATTGCTCCAGTTTCCCATCATGAAATTCTGGCTCATCAGAACAACATTGCCGGTCTGTGCGTTTGCGAATACACTCCCTCTGACGTTATACGTATATGCATCCTGCAAGCCTCCTGAAAAAGAAAGGATTGCACTCAGCCTGAAACTCTCCGATGTCTGCATGTAAATATTGCTCCTATCAAGACCTCTA
>CAMOIJ010000106.1 GCA_946615865.1 uncultured Lachnospiraceae bacterium
ATGAAGTATAACCGGTGCGGCAAGAGCGGTCTGATGCTGCCTGCCGTATCACTGGGATTGTGGCACAATTTTGGCGACACGAGCTCCTTTACTAATATGGAGAAGCTCTGCTTTACAGCATTCGATAACGGTATTACTCACTTTGATCTGGCTAATAATTACGGGCCGGAGCCGGGAAGTGCCGAGAAGAACTTCGGCAGGATCCTCAAAGAGAATTTCCTGCCCTACAGGGATGAGATGATCATCTCTACCAAAGCCGGTTACACCATGTGGGAGGGCCCTTACGGCGATTGGGGCAGCCGCAAGTATCTGCTGGCGAGCCTGGATCAGTCCCTCAAGAGAATGGGACTGGAGTATGTCGATATCTTCTACCATCACAGGATGGATCCGAATACGCCTCTCGAAGAGACTATGGGCGCTCTGGAGCAGGCCGTCCGAAGCGGCAAAGCACTTTATGTCGGTCTTTCCAACTATGACGGGCCGACGCTGGAGAAGGCAGCGGCTATTCTGACGGATATGCGTGTGCCGTTTGTGATCAACCAGAACCGCTATAATATCCTTGATCGCACTGTGGAGAAGAACGGACTGAAAGAAACAGCCCCCAGGCTCGGCATGGGCATCATCTGCTTCACGCCTCTTGCGCAGGGCGTTCTGACGGACCGCTATCTGAACGGTATTCCGGAGGACAGCCGCGTGCGCACGGACAACAGGTTCCTCAAGGAGAGCAGTCTGACAGCGGAGAAGATCGAGCGCGTCAGAGGCCTCAATGAGATCGCGAAGAGAAGAGGCCAGACGCTCGCTGAGATGGCGCTCGCCTGGATCCTCAAGGATGGCGCAGTGACATCTGTGCTGATCGGCGCCTCCAAGCCCGCGCAGATCCTCGACAACATCAAGGCGCTGGAGAATACAACATTTACAGCGGAAGAACTGGCACAGATCGATGCGCTGTCGGTGATGTGAGCGATATTTTGACACAGAGGGAAGCATTACTTTAATTGTTGCGCAGCGGAGATCTCACTGCGGGAAAGGGAAAAATGGAAGTATTAAAAGAAGCAGCAGAAGCATTGAGTGTAGTGAAGACCGTGAAAGTCCTGAAAAAAGCGAACGAGAGAGTCAAGTCATGAAACGGACCGATTATTCGGAACGGGAAATCCGGGCCAATTATGAGAAACTCACAAAGCTTCTTATCAGGAAGCATCTGACAATCACAACCATGGAGAGCGCCACATCGGGGCAGATTGCTTCACTGATCACGGATACGGAAGGGTCGTCTGCCGTCCTCAAGGGCGCATTCGTTACCTACTCCAACGAAGCCAAAATACAGCAAGGCGTTCCTCGTGAGATCATCGATAAGTACACGGTCTATTCTGAAGAAACCGCCGCTGCGATGGCGAGGGCTTGTCTTCAGGCATACAGCGCTGACATCGGGATCGGAGTCACAGGCACCATGGGAAATGTTGATCCGGCAAATCCGGAGGCTTCGGTGCCGGGGCAGGTGTATTTTGCTATAGCGGTTCGGAGGGATGAAATCCGAGTGGTGTCTTATAGCATGGAGCTTGCACCGCAGCCGACGCGGCTGATGTATAAGCTTGCGGTGGCCGAGGAAGTGTATGAAGTGCTTAGCGGCATCGTGCAGGAAGAATTCATGTGATGATTGCTGTGATAGAGCCCTTAGAGGTGGTTGTAAGGCCTTAGTTTGGTCATACAGGAAGAAGCCGGGTGATGATTGCTGTGATAGAGCCCTTAGAGGTGGTTGTAAGGCCTTAGTTTGGTCATACAGGAAGAAGCCAGGTTTATGGTTGCTGTAATGGAGCCCTTAGAGGTATCTCTAAGGGCTCAGTTGCGTCATATGGGAAGAAGCCAGATGTTGATTGCTGTGATAGAGCCCTTAGAGGTGGTTGTAAGGCCTTAGTTTGGTCATGCAGGAAGAAGCTAGGTGATGATTGCTGTGATAGAGCCCTTAGAGATGGTCGTAAGGGCTCGGTTTGGTCATACAGGAACAAATCATCAAAGTCCATGAACCAAATCATCGAAGAACATGGAACAACCCACAAAAAAAAGAACTGCCCCGGACTGAAAAATCAACCAGGGGCAGCTCTTATAATGTGTTCAAGCATTCTGCGGAGTGAGAACAAGCACTTGTTCAGAAGGCAAGTTGTCGAGATCTACAGTGCAGCTTCCTGTGAAGGAAACAGAATCCATTAAATTGGTGAATTCTTTGACAGTTCTGATCACGTCGAAGCCGAAGGCGTTGTTGTCGCCGCGGTAGTGCATCGGGATCACGTGGGCGGGGCCAATCTTGCGGACAAGGTCGGCAGCCTGGGACGCGTCGATCGTGTAGTGACCGCCTACGGGGATCATGGCAATGTCCAAATCTTTCAACTGTGCGAGCTGATCTGCGGGAAGCTTGCAGCCGAGGTCGCCAAAGTGGGCGATCCGCTTACCATTAGCACTGAGAATGAAGATTGTATTGCGGCCGCGCAGAACGCCTTTGAGCGGGTCGTGAAAAGTCTCGATCTTCGTAACGGTGAAAGGAGACTTGCTTCCGGAAACCAATGTAACTCTTTTCCGGGCGTTGTGGTCGCCGTGTTCGTGGCTGCAAAGAACTTCTTCGGCGGTCTCTCTGACCGGACCGAGTCCGGGGACATAGCCGTCATCATAGGGGTCGAATACGATTCGGTATCCGGCTTCTTCTACTTTGAAACAAGAGTGTCCGATCCATGTGATTTTCATAGCTTTTCTCCTTT